>CACGVZ010000001.1 GCA_902576415.1 uncultured Prochlorococcus sp.
GACAATGCTATAAAAAGTGCAAATACTCCAACCATGGATTCATTATGGCATGCATACCCTCATACTTTAATAAGCGCTAGTGGCTCTGATGTAGGACTTCCTGATGGGCAAATGGGTAACTCAGAGGTCGGTCACCTTACCATTGGCTCTGGGAGAATAATCCAACAAGAACTTGTAAGAATTTCAAATGTTATAAAAAATAATCAATTAGATATGGTTAATGAATTCCAGGACTTAGCTGATTCATTAAAGAAGAACAATTCAACATTGCATATCACGGGATTATGTTCTGATGGAGGAGTACATAGTCACATAGATCATTTATTAGGTTTAATAAAGTGGGCATCTGATAATGGCATCGAAAAAGTAGCAATCCATATTATTACCGATGGAAGAGATACTCCCGCAAAAAGTGCATCTAAATATCTAAATCAAATAGAGTCATGCATAAAAAAATTCAAAACAGGTGAGATAGCCTCTATATGCGGAAGATACTGGGTAATGGATAGAAATCTTTTATGGGACAGAACAGAAAAAGCTTATGCTAATTTAACTGATCCAGGTATTGAAGTAACAAATATTTCTCCTCAGGATTACATAAAAAAAAGTTATGAAAAAAATATAACTGATGAATTTATAGAGCCAATACGAATGTCTGAAAACTATCTAAAAGATGGTGATAGCTTAATTTGCTTTAACTTCCGTCCTGACAGAGCCAGACAAATAATTAAATCTCTTTCAGAAAAAAATTTCTCAGATTTCGAAAGGAAAACTTTTCCAAATATTGATTTAGTTACTTTTACTCAATATGACATTAATTTCCCAGTAAAAGTTGCATTTCCACCTGAATCTCTAAATAATTTTATCGGCCAAATAGTTTCTGAAAACGGACTTAAACAATACAGAACTGCAGAAACAGAAAAATATCCTCACGTTACATATTTTTTTAATGGAGGAGTAGAAATTCCTTTACCTGGAGAAGAGAGACATTTAATTCCATCTCCAAGAGTCGCAACTTACGATTTACAACCTGAGATGTCTGCTGAAGAATTAACTATTAGTTGCTCTAAAGCAATTAAAAGTGGAAACTATGCTTTTGTTGTAATAAATTTTGCTAATCCTGATATGGTAGGTCATACAGGCAATATGAATGCAACAATTAAAGCAATAGAAACAGTGGATAAATGTATAGGTCAGATAGTAAATGCTACGGGGAAAATGGGTGGAAGTATTCTTATCACAGCCGATCATGGTAACGCAGAGTTGATGAGAGGGCCAGCTGGAGAACCATGGACGGCACATACTATAAATAAAGTTCCATTAATTTTTATTGAGGGTGAAAAAAGAAAAATCCCGAATATGGGGAATGAGATTAATTTACGTGATAATGCTGGCTTAGCAGATATTGCTCCAACTTTATTACAGTTATTAAACCTACCAATCCCAAAAGAAATGACAGGAAAATCTCTTATTAAAGAGATCGAGTTAAAAGGTTATAATAAGGTTGTACAACACGTCTAAAGTTAATACAAATCAATAGCGATGATTCAAATTTTGAGTTGGATATGGGTATTTTCTGGGGTTCTTCTAATACTTCTAGTTTTACTTCATAGTCCCAAAGGCGATGGAATGGGAGGAATAGCTGCTAGTGGAAGCTCAATGTTTAATAGTGCAAGTAGTGCAGAAGCATCTCTAAACAAAATAACTTGGACTTTTTTAGTTATATTTTTATCTCTTGCGATTATTCTTAGTGCTCGCTGGATATCATAAAGTTTTAACAAAAAAAGGGATCATTTTCATGATCCCCTATTAAAAGTTAATTTATTGACAATTTGTATAGTTAATAATCAAAGTCACCTCCCATACCTGGAGCTCCTGCTGGAGCAGATGAATCTTTTTTCTCAGGTAAGTCTGCAACTATACATTCTGTAGTTAGAACCATTCCAGCTATTGAAGCTGCATTTTGTAATCCTGAACGAGTGACTTTTGCGGGGTCAACTATACCTGCTGAGGACATATCTACATATTCTCCTGTAGCAGCATTGAATCCAT
Organism: uncultured Prochlorococcus sp.; assembly: GCA_902576415.1. GTDB lineage: Bacteria > Cyanobacteriota > Cyanobacteriia > PCC-6307 > Cyanobiaceae > Prochlorococcus_A. The sequence goes on from CACGVZ010000001.1 coordinate 2,053, forward strand.
CATTAAATGGTTTAGATTTTACATTTTCAGCAATCACAGCACCATTAGAACCTGCATTCTCTGCAATTCTCATGAGAGGAGCAGTAAGTGAAGCCTCAACAATGTTAGCACCAATTAATTCCTCTCCCTCTAAATTTTTATCCGCCCAATCTTTTAGTATTGGAGATAAATGAGCAAGAGTCGTTCCTCCTCCAGGTACAATACCTTCTTCAACGGCAGCTTTTGTAGCGTTAATAGCATCTTCAAGACGAAGTTTTTTATCCTTCATCTCAGTTTCTGTTGCAGCTCCAACCTTGATGACTGCTACTCCTCCAGCTAATTTTGCTAAACGTTCTTGAAGCTTTTCTTTATCGTATGAGGAATCTGTTTCATCCATTTGCTTCTTAATTTGATCGCATCTAGCATTTACTGCTTGCTCATTACCCTCAGCTACTATTGTTGTAGTCTCTTTGTTGATAGTTATTCTTCTACCAGTTCCAAGCATGTCAATGGTAGCACTCTCTAATTTTAAGCCTGCATCCTCAGTAATGAGTTGACCATTAGTTAGAACAGCCATATCTTCAAGCATTGCTTTTCTTCTGTCACCAAATCCAGGAGCTTTTACTGCCGCAACATTTAAAACACCTCTTAGTCTATTTACAACAAGAGTGGCTAAAGCCTCTTTTTCTATGTCTTCAGCAATAATCACTAGTGGCTTACCAGTTTTAGCTATTTGTTCCAAAACAGGAACTAAATCTTGCACCAAGGCAATTTTTTTATCAGTCAAAAGAATATATGGTTCATCTAAAACAGCCTCCATTCTCTCTGTATCTGTTGCGAAATATGGAGAAATGTAGCCTTTATCAAAACGCATCCCCTCAGTGACTTCCAATTCGGTAGTCATTGATTTTCCCTCTTCTAAGGAGATAACACCTTCTTTGCCAACTTTATCCATTGCATTTGCGATCATTTGACCTACCTCGTCATCATTACCAGCAGCAATAGTTCCACATTGAGCAATAGCATTGCTATCGCTGATAGGTTTGGAATTTTCCTGAATTTTACCAACAAGAAATTCTGTAGCCTTATCAATTCCTTTCTTTAAAGTGATTGCATTAGCTCCAGCAGCAACATTTCTTAAGCCTGCTTTAACCATTGCGTGTGCTAAAACAGTGGCAGTTGTAGTGCCGTCTCCAGCAGCATCATTTGTTTTTGATGCGGCTTGTCTGATTAATGCAACTCCTGTATTTTCAATGTGGTCTTCCAATTCAATCTCTTTGGCGATTGTTACACCATCATTAATGATTTGTGGAGCACCAAATTTTTTTTCCAGTACAACGTTTCTTCCTTTTGGTCCTAGCGTTACAGCTACAGACTCAGCAAGGATATCGATTCCTCTCTCGAGCGCTCTTCGAGCTTGCTCATTGTAAATAATTCTTTTAGCCATGTTTAGGCAGTAATTTAGTAATAAGTTTTAATAATTTTTGAAACAAATAATTTAGCCAACTACAGCTAAAATATCTTTTTCTGAGAGTAAGACATATTCATCTCCCCCCAATTTAATGTCTGTTCCAGCGTATTTGCTGTACAAGACTTTATCGCCAATACTCACTTCTGGAGTTTGTCGAGAACCGTCGTCATTAAGTTTCCCAGGACCTACCTGAGCAACTTCTCCAACCTGTGGTTTTTCTTTAGCTGAATCAGGCAAAAGAATGCCCCCAGCAGTTTTTTCCTCAGATGCGGAAACTTTAATAAATATTCTATCTCCCAGTGGTTTTACTGTAGAGACTGTAAGTGAAACAGCTGCCATAGATTAATGGAGGATCATAATTGAGACGCTTTGCGTCATAAAAATGGAAAGAGGGATTCTCTATCCTTATCATCAACAACATAATCCGCAAAGCAGCAATTAAACCATACTTCAACTGTGCGGGTGGCCGAACCGATTTAACGAATCTACCCATGAGATGGTAGTATTTTCGGATTATAAGCTGTATAAAATCAGCTAATCACCACCAAACAATAAAAAATGGTAGCAACTCCATCAACTTCTTCACAAACAAAGGGCGTAGTTCGTCAGGTAATTGGACCGGTTCTAGATGTAGAATTCCCAGCGGGAAAATTACCTAAAATATTAAATGCTTTAAGAATTGAAGCAAAAAATCCTGCAGGACAGGAAATAGCGCTTACTGCAGAGGTTCAGCAACTACTTGGAGACCATAGAGTAAGAGCAGTGGCAATGAGTGGCACAGACGGTCTTGTCAGAGGCATGGAAGCAATCGATACAGGAGCACCAATATCAGTACCTGTAGGAGAGGCAACTTTAGGAAGAATATTCAATGTTTTAGGAGAACCAGTTGACGAACAAGGTCCAGTAAAGACTAAAGATACTGCACCAATTCATAGAGCTGCTCCAAAGTTAACTGACCTAGAAACTAAGCCAAAAGTTTTTGAAACTGGAATTAAAGTTATTGATCTTCTAGCTCCCTACAGACAAGGAGGGAAAGTTGGACTATTTGGAGGCGCTGGTGTTGGTAAGACTGTTCTTATTCAAGAATTAATTAATAATATCGCGAAAGAACATGGCGGAGTTTCTGTTTTTGGAGGTGTTGGAGAAAGAACACGAGAAGGGAACGATTTATACGAAGAATTTAAAGAATCAGGAGTTATCAATGCAGATGATTTAACTCAATCAAAAGTTGCATTGTGTTTTGGACAAATGAATGAGCCACCCGGAGCAAGAATGAGAGTTGGCTTATCAGCTCTGACAATGGCTGAACATTTTAGAGATGTAAATAAGCAAGATGTTCTACTTTTTGTTGATAACATTTTTAGATTTGTTCAAGCAGGCTCTGAAGTATCAGCTTTACTTGGAAGGATGCCTTCTGCGGTAGGATATCAACCAACTCTTGGTACTGATGTTGGTGAATTACAAGAGAGAATCACATCTACATTAGAAGGATCAATAACATCAATTCAGGCTGTTTATGTACCTGCTGATGACCTAACTGACCCGGCTCCAGCAACAACCTTTGCTCATTTAGATGCTACTACAGTGCTTGCGAGAGCTCTCGCAGCTAAGGGGATATATCCAGCAGTTGACCCATTAGATTCAACAAGTACAATGCTTCAACCCTCAGTGGTTGGCGACGAGCATTACAAAACTGCTAGAGCCGTTCAATCAACTTTGCAGAGATACAAAGAACTACAAGACATTATTGCAATTCTTGGTTTAGACGAACTTTCTGAAGAAGATAGACTAACGGTTGACAGGGCTAGAAAAATTGAAAAATTCCTTTCTCAACCTTTCTTCGTAGCAGAAATATTTACGGGGATGTCAGGGAAATACGTAAAATTAGAAGACACCATAGCTGGTTTCAATATGATCTTATCAGGTGAATTAGATGACCTACCCGAACAGGCTTTTTACTTAGTTGGTAACATTGATGAAGTAAAAGCAAAGGCTGAAAAAATAAAGTCAGAAAAATAAATTTCTAAATTTATAAACTAAACTCTATATAATTTCAAATTAATGGCAATTTCTCTTAAAGTTTTAGCTCCAAATAAAAATGTTTATCAAGGCGAAGCTGAAGAAGTAATCCTACCTAGTACAACCGGTCAACTTGGTGTGCTCCCTGGACATATTTCTTTAGTAACGGCTATTGATATTGGCGTATTAAGGCTAAGAATGAATTCTCAGTGGAAATCAATAGCTTTAATGGGCGGCTTCGCTGAAATCGAATCAGATGAAGTCATAGTACTAGTTAACAACGCAGAAATTGGATCTGAAATTAATGTTCAAAATGCTGAACAAGATCTCAAAGAAGCAAAATTAAAAATTAGTAAATTTTCTGAAAATGAAAAAAATTCAGAGAGAATAAAAGCTTTGAAGGAAATTTCTAAGGCCGAGGCAAGAATTCAAGCTGCAAAGAACTAATTAATTCTTAAGCAGTTCCACAAAATGCTACTTCTGGAAACTTTAACTTGGCTTCCTCTAATTTTTTGGTCTTTCCCTCTTCTTGCCAATAATTTATTACTTCTGTAGCTTTATTCAATATCTCAACTCTCTCATTATCTGTAATCCAACCTTTATTTTCTAATTCACTTTTTAATTTTTCCCAAGCATCATCTCTTGGCCAAAAATAATAAGCAGTTAGGGGGCTTGGCCCCCCCCCCCTACTATTTGATCAACGGCTAAAGCAACATTATCAGGTAACCACAAAACTTTAATAATGAATCTTCCTTCGTCAGGTTTGGGGGTATAACCAGTAGGTACGCCATCTTCATCTATTGTTGCTGCTGCTAAAACAGCTGTAGCACCCATCATTCCTGTATTGGGTGAAGAATTTTTAGAGTTTGGCGTATCACTTTTTTGTTCTTTTTTTTCTGTTGAATTTTGATTTAATTTATCTGATGAAGTCATTCACATATTTATGATTAATTAACAATTTATCAGTTTATGGTCACATTTTGATTGATTTATCTAAAATTTCTTGATTTTAGTTATTGATGCTTTCTAAACAAAATGTTTATCTATCATGCGAAACCTGATAAAAATCATAAATTGTAGCTTCTAATGCATCCCAAAGATCTTTAGGTATATCGTTTTCTTCTGCAAACATCCCAAGCTGACTAGCTAAGCCTCTTGCCTGGGATAGTTTCGAATCGTATGAATCTGACTTATTCATTTTTAAACATTGAACTTTATAAAAATAAATCTATTAACTAGATAAGTCAAATTTAAAACTCTAAATCAGAAATTTCTTTTAGTGCAGCAATACTTAAAACTTCTGGGTTTTTATCTTTGACCAGAACATCATCTTCTATTCTTATCCCAATGCCTTTCCATTTCTCTTCAATAAGAGGTTGTCCATCGGGGACTGGTATCCTGTCGCTTATATATATACCGGGTTCTACTGTAAGAATCATGCCATTTTGTAATGGCACTTCATAGTCTCCCATTCTGTATGCTCCAACATCATGAACATCCAAGCCGAGCCAATGACCAGTTCTGTGCATGTAAAGATGTTTATAAGATTGATTCTCAATTATCTCCTCAGTACTACCCGCTAATAAACCAATTTCTTTTAATCCTTCTATCAAAATTGTTAAAGCAACATTATGCACAGCACTAGAATTAGATCCAGTTATGGCACTTTTAATTGCTTTTTTCTGGGCACTTAATACAATTTCGTAAATTACTTTCTGCTCTTCAGAAAATTTTCCACCTATTGGGATAGTTCTTGTTATATCTCCATTGTAGTAATCAGTTAGTGAGCAGCCAGCATCTATCAACAATAAATCTTCCTTTTTCAGTGGTGAATTATTTGAGGTGTAATGCAAAATACATGCATTATCTCCTGAAGCAACAATAGAGTTATATGCTGGTCCTCTCGCCCCTTTTTCCAAAAAGAATCCCTCTAGAAGCCCCTGAATTTGTCTTTCATTTTTCTTTGATGAAATAGATTCTCTTACTAGTTCATGAGCTTCTGCTGAAATTTGTATAGCCTCTCTCATTCTCTTAATTTCAAATTCACTTTTAATTAATCTCATCTCATTTAAATAAATTTCTGGAGATTTTATAGAATTTCCACCAATGCCTAATCTTGAGCGATTTTCAAGTTGTTGTGAAAAAATTCCCAGAATTATTTTCTCAACTGATGGATGCTTACCAATAGAAAAAACAAGTTCATCAGAACCATTTATATAGGCTGGGAGTAAATCTTTTAATTCGTTTATTGAGTGAGCCTTATCAGCATTAAACTCTTTTTCAGCGCCTTCTAAACCCCATCTAAAGCCATGCCAGACTTCGCTAATAACATCTTTAGGAGCAACAAACATAATAAATCTCTCTCCTTTTGGCTTATGCGATAAGAAAAGAGCGATTGCATCTGGCTCATCGAAACCGGTTAAATACCAAAAATTACTATCTTGTCTAAAAGGATATTCACAATCAGCATGATGCTTTACGAGACTAGCACCAGGGATAATAGCAGCTTTTCCATTTAATTTATTGAGGAAGATTTCTCTTCTTTCTTCAAAAACTTTATTTTTAGGTTTAAACATAGATTGTGTATTGGCGTGTTTTAAAAAAAATGGAAGAATGAATTAATACAGATTTAGTAACTAACCTATTTTAATGGAACCAAGTGTTTACGGTTTAATTGTTCTTATAATAATTATCTTAATTGGGTCAGCATGTTGTTCGGGAGTAGAAGCTGCTTTTTTAGCTGTAAATTCGATTCGAATTCTAGAGATAGCCTCTAAACAAAAACCAAAGAGTTCTGCAAATCAACTCCTTAAACTTAGAAAACATCTTGGAAGAACATTAACTGTAATTACTATTACTAATAATGGATTTAACATAATTGGAAGTCTTATTTTAGGTGTGTATGGAGCATTGGTTATTAATAGTAGTTATGGCTTAACCTTGTTTTCAATTTCTTTTTACATATTAGTCGTACTAGTAGGCGAAGTACTACCTAAGGCTCTTGGTACAAGATTCTCAGTTCAAATAGCATTATTATCAGTTCCTATTTTGAGAATATTGCATACTTTAATGAGGCCATTTTTAGTATTAATAGAACAAATATTTCCAGTTATTACGGCAGAAAATGAAATTTCAACAGATGAAGAAGAAATTAGACAAATGGCAAAAATTGGAAGCCAAAAAGGCTTGATAGAAGCTGATGAAGCAGCAATGATATTTAAGGTTTTTCAATTAAATGATTTAAAAGCTAAAGATTTAATGATCCCTAGAGTATCAGCACCTTGTCTTGATGGGTCTTCGAATCTTGAAGAAATTTCAAAGCTTATAATGGGCGATAACTCTCCATGGTGGGTTATTTTGGGAGATAAAGTTGACAAAATACAGGGGGTAGTTCCCCGTGAGAGAATGCTAGCAGAATTAATTAATGGAAAAAATAAAAAGTTATTGTCAGAAATTTGCGAACCTGTGGACTACATTCCCGAAATGATTAAGGCAGATCAATTATTAACAAGATTTGACAAGAATCATAAAGGAGTGAAAGTAGTAGTAGATGAATTTGGAGGATTCGTGGGCATTATTGGTGCAGAAGCTGTGTTATCTGTTTTAGCTGGCTGGTGGAAAAATAAATCATGAAACAATTTAAAATTAAAAAAAATTATTTACTTTTAAAAAATTGGTGGGAGACTATTGATCTTACCAACTATGAAAAAAGTTATTTTAATAGGGACATAATTTCTTTTAATCAGCAACTTTTTAGGCTCAAAGAAAAAAAAATAAGAATTGGCGCATATGGTAAATCAGGCGTAGGGAAATCGTCTGTTTTAAATTCTTTATTAGAAGAAGATATATTTAAGACAGATATTATCAATGGGACCACAAGAGAAATTCAGGCTGAAGAATGGAAATTTAAAGATCAATCACTCAACAGTATAGAGTTACTAGATTCTCCAGGATTTGATTTTTGCGATATTAAATTCCCAGATAAAATTTACTCCTCTATAAATCACTCAGATTTTATTTTATTTATAATTTCGGGAGATTTAAATAGAAATGAGTTAAACGAAATCAGCTCTTTTATAAAAGATGGAAAAAAAATTATTTTAATTTTAAACAAAATCGATCTATTTAATAAAAATGAATTAAAAGAAATAATTGAAAATATAAAGTTTAAGCTTCCAAAAGATTTAAATATTCCAATAATCATTAATAACGAAAACAATCTTAAAAATTACATAGCAAAATTAATCAATCAATATGGTGAGATATTATTAACACTAAATTCTATTCAATTAGCAGACAAATTGTTTCTAAAAATAAAAGAGCATAGATTGAAAAGAAGGCAGAAATTAGCTCAATCAACTATTGGTAAATTTTCGACTATAAAAGCATCCGCAGTAGCTCTTAATCCTTTTATTTTATTTGATGTTGCTGGTAGTTTTGCACTAGATACTGCATTGATTAACGAATTAAGTAAGATTTACGGCTTAAAGTTGAAAGGTGAATCTACAAGAAAAATATTTAAAAATATATCCATTAATAATTTATGTTTGGGAATCACTCAAGTCGGCGTTAATACCTCTTTCAACCTTATTAAGAAACTAATTCTTTTAACAGCACCTTTTACTAACGGGCTTTCTTTATTACCCTATGGACCCATAGCAATAATTCAAGCTGCAATCGCTATATACTCTACAAAAATTCTAGGGAAATTAGCAGCAAAAGAGATATTTGTAAGAAGCAAAGCTTCTTTTTTAGAGCCTGCTATTTTTATCCAAAATATGAATTTTAATGACCCAGAGATTTTTAACTACATAAATATTTATTTTTCAAGTAGAAATTTAAATAATAATTTTGTTAGTTTTCTACCTTAAAACTTAAATGGAAAAAAGCATTGCTTTATTTGGTACTAGTGCTGATCCACCTACAATTGGACACAAAAAAATTCTTGAAGAATTATCCAAAATTTATGCTTTTACCATTAGCTATGTGAGCAACAACCCCCAAAAAAAGCACATAGAGGATATCTCAATTCGTAGCCATTTATTAAAAACTCTCATTGATGATTTAGATAATCCGAAAATTTTATTTAATCAAAAAATAAGTAGCCAATGGGCAGTAGATTCAATTAAAAAATGTAAAGAAATTTATAAATTTAATAATTTAGATTTTGTAATTGGGAGTGATTTAATTAAAGATATTTTCTACTGGAAAAATTTCGACAAAATTATTATGGAGGTAAGTTTTTTTATAATTTTGAGAGAGGGATATCCTGTTGAATCAAATACTCTTAAAATGTTAGAAACTTATAGAGTGAAATTTAAGATTTCAACCATCAAAACCCCAAACATTTCAAGTTCTAAGTTTAGATTAAATTTTAATTGTTCTAATTTACCGTCGTCGTTAATAGATATAGTTAAGAGGAATAATTTATATGAATCTATCAAATTAGTTGAATGAAATTTTTACTTGCCCAAATAAATCCAGTTGTTGGAGATTTAGAGGGTAATGCAAAAAAAATACTTAATATTGCTTCGAAAGCTAGCTCAATTGCTGCTGATTTTGTTCTTACTCCAGAATTATCATTATGGGGATATCCTGCAAATGACTTACTTTTTAAAAAAAATTTAATCAAAAATCAATGCCAAATTCTTGATCAATTAGCTTTAGATATTAATAAAAAATATGGCAACTTAAGCATCTCAATCGGAATAGCTGAGAAGATAAATGATTCTTTTTTTCCTAATCTTTATAATTCTATTGCGTTGGTTGAGGGAGGTGAATGGAAAATAATTGCTCGGAAAATTATTCTTCCCACTTATGAAGTATTTGATGAGAAAAGATACTTTAGATCAGAAGAAAAAGTGTCAATATTAAATAAACAAATTAAAAATAAAACTTGGCGACTTGGCTTTACTATATGTGAGGATTTATGGGTCAACAAAGATATAGAAGGTAGAGGAATCCATAGAAAAAATCCCATTATTGATTTAAAGAAAAAAAAAGTTGATATTTTAGTAAATTTATCAGCCTCCCCATATACTCTGAAAAAGTTAGAGCTAAGATCCAAGGTTTCCAGTTTTGCTGCACAATATCTTCAAGTACCGCTGATTTATGTAAACCAGATTGGAGCAAATGATAATTTAATTTTTGATGGAAATAGTTTTATTCTTGATAAGAATGGATCTAAAATTAAGCAATTAAAATCTTTTTCGGAAGATCTCTCCAGCTGGGAAATTGAGCAAACAAAACCTGAAAAAAATGAATTTAAAAAATCCGAAATGTCATCAATTTTTGATGCATTAGTACTTGGTGTTAAAGATTATGCAAAAAAATGTGGATTTAAAACAGCTTTAATTGGATTAAGTGGTGGTATTGATTCAGCACTTGTCTCAGCAATTGCCACAGCGGCTCTAGGAAGTGATAATGTTTATTGCGTTTCAATGCCCTCTAAGTGGAGCTCATCTCATTCAAAGAGTGATGCAAAAGATTTAGCAAGAAGATTAAAGATAAGTTTCAAGAGCATTCCAATTGAAAACTTGATGACCTCTTTTGAAGAATCATTTTTAAAAACCATATCTTTCGAGATGGCTGAAATAACAAATCAAAATATTCAGTCAAGGATAAGAGGCACACTTCTTATGGCTTTAGCAAATCAAGAAAAGCATTTGTTACTCTCAACAGGAAATAAATCAGAACTAGCCGTAGGATATTGCACACTTTATGGTGATATGAATGGAGGATTATCTGTAATTGGGGATTTATATAAAACTAATGTTTTTAAATTATGCAATTGGCTTGATAGTGAAGATTCAATTAATAGTAGAAAGTTATATATGTTAGATACTATTGTAGATATAATTGGAGAAAATATACGTACGAAAGCTCCAAGTGCCGAATTAGGTCCTGATCAATTAGATACTGATTCTCTCCCACCTTACTCTATTTTAGATAAAATTCTTAAAGGAATTATTGAAGAGAAAAAAGATTTACAACAACTAGAAGAAGATGGTTATAAAAAAGATTTAATTTTAAAAATTATCTCACTCATAAAAAAAGCGGAATTTAAAAGAAAGCAGGCTCCTCCAATCCTAAAACTAAGCAGTCAATCATTAGGAAGTGACTGGAGAGTTCCCATTGCAATATCTTATTAATTATTATAAGAACACTCTTGGATTTTTTTTAAAGGCCGTTTAACTGAATCAAGGTTGATACCTTTTTTGATAGCAAGAATTATGCCTGCAGCTTCTAAATAATTATCAACTTCAAAAAGATTGGGATAATCATAAAACTCATTTGTCACTTTTAATGTATTTTGATTTTTTACAGAGATAATATTTAAACCTTTTTCAATCCCTGCTAGTACTGCTTCTCCTCCTAATGCACCATTAGGAACAACAATCGATTCAATCTGATCAGGGTGTAGTGAGATTGATTCATTTTTAGCAGGCAATTCAACAATATCAGGTGCATTGCTTAACCCAATCAGTACAGATGGTAAAAAAGTGTATCCTATTTCTTCTGCAGCTGCACGAGGATCTAAATTTTCATTAAATTCAATTGGATTTAAAGCAGGTGCATGAGCACAGGGAACTTTAAAAAATTTGCTTATTAAATGACTTATTACTGCTTCGACTCCAGCAATAGGATCAACTCCTTTTCCCTCTCGATAGATATTTGTTTCTATAGAATCTGGATCATCTGGAAATTTTGCCACAATTGCTATTGCCGTAACTCCTTTTTCTATTAAACACTTTCCAGCATCAATTAGAGTATCAGGATTTTCAATTATGCCACCACTGATTTTTGAAGAATCAGAATCAATAACTATGTTTAATGGTTTTTTTGTAATCACATAAGAATGAACATTAATCCCTAAAGTAGAAACACATGCATCAGCAACTTGTAAATGTCTTACTAATATTTCTTTTTGAATGGCTGAATCAAAAATTATCCCAATTTTCTGTTGCTTTACCTTCTTTAAAGCGATTTCTCCTTTAGCAAGTCGGTCTAAACTATAACCCTCAACATAAAAAATATTTTTATCTTTTTCGGAAAGAGTACCTCCATTCATAACATTTGGATGAGTAATTAAACATCCACTTGCGGATGCTAATAATTTAGCGGTAGGAAGTGCATCCCCAGCAAAACCTCCCACTTCACAACCAATACCAGTTGGAACAATGAATATTGTTGGTGAATTTTCCATCATTAAAAATATTTCAATTTATATTTTTTAATTAGCTAAGACAGCTTTAATTTTAAGTTTTTTTGTTCCGAAAGAGTCAATAGAATCTTGAATATCAACAATTGACCATCGAATTAAATCTCCTTTTTTTTCTAAATTTATAATGATGAATTCCCTTAAATTTTTTAATTTGATTGAAATTGGCCAATCTAAATAATAATCAACTGAACTTAATTTCATTTTTGATATTTACCAAATTGATCATTATATAAATCATCTTCGACTTCTTTACCAATAACAATATTTAAATCTGACTTAGGGTATGCTACACACAAAAGTGCAAAGCCCTTTTCCCTTAAATCATCATTCAATCCCATAGCATCCTCTTGATCTACGCTTCCTTCCAATATCATGGATGCACAATCTGTACAAACTCCTGAACAACAACTACTTGGTAAATCTATTCCATTCATTTTTGCCGCTGAAATAATATCTTGATCCTCAGAACATAAAAAACTAAAAGTCTTTTGCTCAAATTGAACTTTGATATTGTATTCAGGCATATCCTAAATCTTATTGCTAAACTGCTGAACCTCCTACAACTTCTAATATTTCTTGTGTAATAGCTGCTTGTCTGGCTTTGTTATAGGTTAGATTCAAAGTACTTGCTAATTCTTTAGCATTATCACTTGCATTATTCATAGCAGTCATCCTGCAAGCGAGTTCTGAAGCTGCCGACTCTTGAAGAGCTCTAAGTACCTGATTCTGTAAATATAATGGTAATAAGGAATCTAATAGTTGATCAGGACTTTGTTCAAAAACAATATCTGATGGCAACTTCTCTGAATCACTTTTTTCAATATTTGATTTTTCAACAAGTAACTTACTATCTTTTGTAGTCAACCTGAAAATTTCATCGTTTTCCTCAGCGATTCCTTGAGGGTCAAGTGGCAATAGTGTTTGAACAACAGGGGCACAGCTAACTAAAGTGATGAATTTCGTATAAATAATTTCCACCCTATCAGAATTTTCTGAAAGAAATTCGGCTAAAATCTCATTTGTAACACCTTCAGAGTCCTTAACTGTGGGAACCTGTTCTAGTTCTTTGAAAGTACTTTTAATTACATATCTATCCTTTCTATTTTGAAAATATCCAATAGCTTTCTTCCCTACCAAAATTAAATTTGGCTGATACCCTTGTTTGACTAATTCTGCGTATCTTATTTCTACCTTTTTTATAATATTTGTATTGTAACCACCGCATAAACCTCTATCTGCAGTTATGCAAACCAAGGAGATACTCTTTACTTCTCTCTTGGATAATAGAGGAGAGTCGACAGCCTCAAATTGTACTCTAGATTGAATATTTTCTAAGACCCGTGCAAGTTTATCTGCAAAGGGTCTACTCTTGAGAACTTGATCTTGAGCTCTCCTAACTTTAGCAGCTGCAACAAGTCTCATGGCCTCCGTTATTTTTCTTGTGTTTTTAACGGAAACGATTCGATCTCTAATCTCTTTAAGATTTGCCATGGTATCTCCTTAAATAAATTTAAACTGTGGCAAGCATTGATGATTTAACTTCGTTTATAACCTCTTTTAGTGTTGCTTCTAATCCATCATTTAATTTCTTTTCTTTTAGGATCTCTTCAATAAATTCAGCTTTATTTAACTTTAGGTATTCCCTAAGTTCAGTTGCAAATTTAGTAACATCTTCAACAGGAACCTCATCAATAAGACCTTTAACTCCTGCATAAACAACTGCAACTTGTTCTGCAAGGTTTAAAGGAGAGAATTGGGGTTGCTTTAATAACTCTCTTAGTCTTTTGCCTCTTTCAAGCTGTTGCTGAGTTGCTTCATCAAGATCAGATGCAAATTGAGAAAAAGCAGCTAGTTCATCAAACTGTGCAAGTTCTAATTTTAAGGTTCCTGCAATTTTCTTAATTGCTTTTGTCTGAGCAGCTCCTCCAACACGGCTAACAGAAATACCAACATTAATAGCTGGTCTTAATCCTGAGTTAAATAAATCTGCACTCAAGAATATTTGTCCATCTGTAATTGAAATAACATTAGTTGGAATGTAAGCCGAAACGTCTCCTGCCTGAGTTTCAATGATTGGAAGAGCTGTCATAGAGCCCCCTCCCATGGCATCAGAAAGTTTAGCTGCCCTTTCTAGTAATCTGCTGTGTAAGTAGAAAACATCTCCTGGATAAGCTTCTCTTCCTGGTGGTCTTTTTAAAAGAAGAGACATTTGTCTATAAGCCTGAGCTTGCTTTGTTAGATCATCATAAATAACAAGTGTTGCCTTACCCTGATACATAAAATGTTCAGCAATTGCCGCACCAGTATAAGGTGCTAAGTACTGTAAAGCAGCTGGTTCTGAAGCTCCTGCACTAACTACGACTGTATAATCTAGGGCTCCCCTCTCTCTTAATACCTCTACGATGTTTGCTACAGATGCTGACTTTTGACCAATAGCTACGTAAACACATACTACGTCTTGACCTTTTTGGTTAATTATCGTATCGATAGCAATTGCAGATTTTCCAGTTTGTCTATCACCAATAATTAATTCTCTTTGACCTCTTCCAACGGGAATCATTGCATCAATAGATGTGATACCTGTTTGCATTGGTTCATGCACTGATCTTCTCTTGATTATTCCAGGAGCCATTTCTTCAATCAATCTAGTATCACTTGTTGGAATTTCCCCTTTCCCATCTATTGGTTGTCCGAGAGGGTTAACAACTCTCCCCTGCATTGCTTCACCAACTGGAACAGATGCAATTTTACCTGTGGACTTAACGTTACTGCCTTCTTGGACACCAAGTGCCTCCCCCATTAAAACGGCCCCAACATTATCATCTTCAAGATTTAAAGCTATACCTTCGGTACCATCTTCAAATTCCAATAACTCACCTGCCATGACCTGATCTAAGCCATATATTCTTGCAATGCCATCACCGATTTGCAGAACAGTTCCTACATTGCTAACACTTACAGATTGGTCATAATCAGTTATTTGTTGTTTTAAGATTGAACTGATTTCATCAGGGCGTATAGATACCATGGATTTAAGAATTTAAGGTTGATTTAAAAGTTACTTGGAAAGGGATAAGCCAAGTTTTCTTATTTGTGAAGCAAGAGAAGCATCAATTACTTTTGATCCTACACTGGCGACGAAACCACCAATAAGAGATGGGTCGATTTTAGTTACAAGTTCTAATTTTTCTGTTCCAGCAATATTGATGATCTTTTTGGTAATTAAACCTTTCTGTTCATCAGTAAGCTCGACTGCAGAAGTAACAGTTGCCAAAGCAATATTACTATTTTCTCGGTAAATCTCTAAAAACCTATCAAGAATTGAAGTAAGAATTCCAATTCTTTGCCTATCGGCCAATAATTTTAAGAAATTCAGTAAAGAAGAATTAACCTTTTTTGAAAAAATTTCATTGATGATTTTCTTCTTAGCATCTGTCTCTAAAATGGGAGAGGATAGTGCCTTCTCCAGTTCAGGGGAATCATTTATTAATTCCAAGAGTTGTTTAACCTCAGAAACCATCTCTTCAGTTTGCAAATTTTCATTCACAACTTGAAGTAATGCCTCTGCGTATGGTGTAGTAACTGAATTTAAAAGTGGCATTAGTTCACCTCAATATTGTTAATTGATTGAGTTACCAAATTTTCTTGCGTTGTTTTATCAAGTCGATTTGGGAGAGAATCTAAAGCTTTCTTAATTGCCAGTTCAACAGCTTCTTTTCGAAGTTGAGAAATTGCTCTGGATGCTTCAGAGCTCTCATCAGAGATTGCACTTTGTTTAATTCGTGCCATCTCCTCTATCGCTTTTTTCTCACTTTCCATTCTGATTGATTCAGATCTTTTAAGGGAATCTGCTTTTATTTGAGAAGCTTTTTCTTCTGCTGAAGATAAATCTTTCTTCGCCTTTTCTAAAGCTTGAGTTGCATTTAGGAGTCGATCTTCAGCATCTTTTAATTCAAGAAGGATTCCTTCTCTCCTTTTTTGAAGCATTTTACCTAGGAAACCAGGCAAAAATTTATAAAGACCGAAAACTACTACAGCCCAATTAAGGATATTGGTTTCGAATACATTGAAGTTCAATCCAAAACCTTCTGTAGCTAAAAGAGTTAAATTCATTTTTCTAGAATCAATCTATTAACAATAAGTTCGCTTAGATCATCAGCCTGTTTAGAAAGTTGATCACGAGCAGCAGACGTCTGACTTTCAATTTCTAGTCTTGCTTTTTCTTTTGAAGCATTTGCTTCATTGTTGGCAAGTTCTAGTGCTTCTTTATAAAGCTTGTCAGACTCATTCTCAGCTTCGCTCACAATTCTTTGGGCTTCTGTACGAGCACTTTGAAGCTGATTTAATAAATCAGCTTCTAATTTTTTAACCTCAGAAAGTTTATTTTTGGCCTCAATAATATTATTACTTACAAACTTTTCTCTTTTTTCTACAACATTGCCAACAGGCTTAAAAAATAGAGAATTTAATATGTAAGTAAGCGCAACTACTTGTATCGCCATTAGTGGCAAAGTGGCATTTATGTCAAATAATCCACCTTCTGTAGCACCAAAAAAATTAAAGGCCAACATATGATTCAGTTGAAGTTAAAAAATTAAATTTAAATATTGCTAATAAGAATTAGAAGCAATATTAACTTTTAGGAAAAAGGATTCGCAAAAAGTAGTACCAAAGCCACAACTAATCCGTAAATTGTTAATGACTCCATGAAAGCGAAAGATAGAAGAAGAGTTCCTCTGATTTTACCTTCAGCTTCTGGTTGACGGGCAATACCCTCAACAGCACCTTGAGCTGCGTTACCTTGCCCAAGACCTGGGCCAATAGCACCTAGACCAACTGCTAAACCAGCAGCTACAACTGATGCAGCGGAAGTAATCGAATCCATAATTTTGAAATAAAGAGCTTAATACTTTTGATAATCTTTGTTGTCATACACGCTTGGACATTCTTTCTTTTAAGAATGGGTCTGATATATTCAGACCTACGCGATTAGATATTTTGACAGATTACAGACTCTTTGTAAAAGTGTCTGAATGTATTAGAAGTCAGCTAATGATGTTCTTCAACAGCTTCTCCAATGTAATAGGCCGCCAAAGTTGCGAAAATCAATGCCTGAATTGCACTAGTAAACAATCCTAAGAACATAACAGGTATTGGGAGAATTAGCGGAACTAAAAAGACTAGAACACCAACAACGAGTTCATCAGCCAAAATATTCCCAAATAGCCTGAAAGAGAGCGATAAAGGTTTAGTAAAATCCTCTAGAATTTTGAAAGGAAGCATAATCGGAGTTGGGTGAACATAGTATTCGAAGTATCTCCAACCCTTATTGCTTAAACCTGCATAGAAATAAGAAAGTGAAACTAATAAAGCCAAGGCGATAGTTGTATTGATATCCGCAGTAGGGGCTCCTAATTCTCCACTTGGTAACTTAATTAATCTCCAAGGAATTAAGGCTCCTCCCCAATTACTAACAAAGACGAATAAAAATAAAGTACCTATAAACGGCATCCAGTCTCTATAAACTTTTTCACCTATTTGAGTCCTAGCAAGATCTCTAATGTAATCCCATAGAAACTCAAGCAAATTTTGCAGGCCTTTAGGATCATTTTCCATTTTTTTAGTTCCTAAAGAAATAAAAACTAATAACGCTCCCAATAAAATCCAAGATGTCAAAAATACCTGCCCATGAAGTCTGATATTTCCAATTTTCCAATAAAGATGTTGACCAACTTCTAATGCTGCAAAATTTGTTACCAAGGAATTAAAGAACATTTGATTTGAATAAAAAAAATTTACTTAAGAAAGTGAAAAATAGAGAATGAGAGAAGGTTTATATATAAAAAAACCTATCATTGCAGGAAAAATATCCAAAGATCCTAGCTTGCTCGCAAAAATAAAGAGGCAAACTGGAACTAATAGTTGCAATTTTGATACACCTGTTGATTCTTTACCAAGTTTCCCTACACTTTTAGCAAGCAAACGTAAGTAAAAAATACCAGCAATTGCA
Source organism: uncultured Prochlorococcus sp. (assembly GCA_902576415.1). GTDB lineage: Bacteria > Cyanobacteriota > Cyanobacteriia > PCC-6307 > Cyanobiaceae > Prochlorococcus_A. Next base: position 19,756 of record CACGVZ010000001.1, read on the forward strand.
CCTATAAAAATACTAAAACCAAAAGTAAATCCGAGAAAAATTCCAGTTATTGAAGCTACCAAAATAGAAACAATAAAAGTAATTCCAAAAATTGTTAATTGCAATTTTGTGTATTCATCATTGTGAGAAAGAAAATTGTTTATTTGATTGGCAATGCCATATTTACTTTCTTTGATGATTGAATTATCTAGGGATTGAGGGAATTGAACATTCTTAATAGAAGGATGCTCAAGTTTTTTTTTATTTTGGTCCACTGATGTGAACATAGCTTAAGATCCCCTCGGAATTGGTTTGAAGTAAGTATATAAACCCACGGAATCTATCACGGAGAGGTACCTTTTAGCTAGTTTTTATTTATAAAAAATTAATTCTTAAGATTTATGATTAATCTTTATACCGTTTTTCTGTCTTAAGCTTGTAAATAAAATATATAAATTTAAATTTTTTAGTTAGTTTATGCATTAAAACGTTCATAAAAACTTGCAAAGTCTGAATTTAACGTCTCAATAGTATATGTACACTTAAAAAATTGGAGATAAGTCAAGAAAAAATAAAATATAAAGATATTTCTAATAGAAAAAATTTCCTTAATTCTAAAAACCATAAGAAACCAACATTTTTGAAAGTATCTATATTTCCCTTACCTTGGGCTATATGGCCATATGAAGCAAAAATTCTAATAATCCTGGTCGGAATTTGGTCAATTCTTGGTTTATTTATTTTAGGATCTTCTAGCTGGTGGGTTGCTAGCAGGGAGATGGGAAATTGGGCTTACTTTTTAAAAAAACAAATTATTTGGACAATACCAGGATTGGGCTGTTTTTATTTCGTTATAAATACAAAGATTAGAGATCTTTTAAAATTTTCAAGATTTATTTTTTATTTTTTATTCTTTTTAATTTTTCTCACCAATATTTCTGGAATCACCGTAAATGGATCTTCAAGATGGCTTTTACTAGGAAATTTACGTCTGCAACCATCCGAATTAATAAAACCTTTTTTAATTCTTGAGTGTTCTAACCTATTTGCTCATTGGAATTTAATAAAAAATGATAAAAAATTTAGTTCAGTTATCTCTTATGGTTTGTTAATTTTTTTAATACTTAAGCAGCCAAATTTAAGTACTGCATCATTAACAGGGATACTTTTTTGGGTGATGGGTTTGTGTGGAGGCGTCAGACTACCTACTCTATGCTCATTTGCATCATTAGGATTTATAACTGGATGTATTAGTATCTTTAATAACGAATATCAAAAACTAAGAGTTACCTCATTTATTGATCCTTGGAAAGACCAGCAAGGTGATGGGTTTCAATTAGTTCAGAGTTTATTAGCCATAGGCTCAGGTGGTCTATTTGGCCAAGGTTTTGGGCTTTCTATACAAAAATTACAGTATTTACCATTTATGTATACAGATTTTATTTTTGCCATTTTTGCTGAAGAATTTGGTTTGTTAGGCTGTACTTTATTCTTAGGATTTTTAACGGTTTTCTCTTATATAAGTTTGAGAATTGCTATTAAGTGCAGAAATAACTATACAAAATTAGTTGCTATCGGATGTGGTGTATTGTTGGCTAGTCAATCAATAATGCATATTGCTGTAGCAACAGGTTCGATGCCAACTACTGGCTTACCACTACCTTTTATTAGTTATGGTGGTAATTCATTAATCGCATCTTTTTTTATTGCTGGGATGTTAGTGAGATGTTCATTAGAGTCAACAGGTTTGATTGGTATGATTAGTACACGAAAGACTCTTAATTAGTTAGAATTTAAAAAAATTTACCCTAAGCTATCGAATCATTTAATTTAGTTATTTCAGAATTATCTCAAAAAGGTAATCTGCTTATGCAGAATGGTCTTAATAGTCCTGGTCCATTTACTATATTTTTGGTTTTCAGCGCAGGACTTTTAACAAGTCTTGGACCATGCTCATTATCATTACTTCCAGTGACAATTGCTTATATAGGAGGAACAGAGAAAAATAAATTTAAACTTATTAGTTTTTCAGGAGGAGTAGTTTTTTCGCTTGTTGCACTGGGGGCTGCAAGTGGATTCTTAGGTAAAATATACGGGCAAATTCCAGCTTATTACACTTCGATTGTTGCCTTGATAGCAATAATAATGGGTTTAAATTTACTAGGAATTTTAAAGTTTCAGTTCCCGAATGGTCCTGATCTAAAAAAAATAGAGGACAAGATACCATCCCTCATAGCACCTTTTGCGATAGGAACTTCTTTTGGACTAGCCTCTTCACCTTGCATTACTCCAGTTTTAGCAACTCTTCTAGCTTGGGTATCGCAATCTAAAAACCCTATAATCTCAATTATTTTTTTATTTTTCTTTGGAATAGGACAAGTCACTCCACTAATTATTGCGGGAGCCACGGCAGAAAACTTAAAAAGATTTTTAGAGCTTAGAAAATTTAGTCAAATAATACCTACCTTAAGTGGGATATTTTTAGTAGCACTAGGATTATTAAATTTATTTTCAAATTGGATTTAAATGATTATTTTTAAGAATCTAATTTTAAAAATATCAAGTTTAAGATTCGCAATATCACTGATAATCTTCATAGCTATTACCAGTGGCATAGGTACTTTTATACCTCAAGAAAATAATAATAAATTTTATATTGATAATTTCGATAGAGCTCCCATTTTTGGATTTTTAGATGGAGAAAAAGTCTTAAAACTTCAATTGGATCATATTTATACAAGCTTTTGGTTTTTATTTACATTAATTCTTCTTTGCATTTCTCTGGCAGCTTGTAGTTTCAGGAGGCAAATTCCTTCGTTAAAAGCTTCTTTAAAATGGATTGAATATGAAAGCGAAAAAAAATTTAGCAAACTGCAACTAACTACAAGTCATCCAATCAATCAAGATGGAGAACATATATCAAAAGTAGATTTATTACTTAAAAAAAAAGGATGGAAAACATACAAATTTAATAGTCATATTTCTGCAAGAAAGGGGTTAATTGGAAAAATCGGTCCTTTAGTTGTACATATCGGATTAATTGTCTTACTTATAGGCTCAGCATATGGAAGTTTTACAAGTCAATCAAAAGAACAATATTTACTGCCTGGAGAAACTTTAGATCTTGTTAATGAGAGCACAAACTCAAAAGCCAATATAAAATTAGTCGATTTTTCTATAGAACGTGAAAGTGATGGTGTGCCCAAACAGTTTATTTCAAAATTAAATTTTTCTTCTGAAGATCTAAATTTAAATGAAATAAAAACAACCAAAGTTAATCACCCAATCAGGTTTAAAGGATTAACTATTTATCAAGCAGATTGGGCAATATCAAATGTTGTTTTAGAAATAGATAATATCCTTTATCAATTACAACTAAAGGAGATTCCAGAAATAAATAATCAAGTTTGGGGAGTTTTAGTTGAATTAGGATCGGAGACTAAAAAAAATTTCCTCTTAACAATAGATAATGAAAATGGTCCACTTAAAATTTCGAATATAGAAAATTTTTCCGGAAATAATCTCTATATCAATGACGATCCTTTAGAAGTCAACTCTTCAAAAGTATCTCTGAAAAAAATAATCCCCAGCAGTGGATTAATAATTAAAAATGATCCGTCTATACCATTTATTTACTTTTCTTTTTTCTTAATAATTTTTGGAACAATAATAAGTCTTATACCAACTAACCAATTATGGATTCTGGTAAATAAAGAATCACAAAAGTTATCTATTGGAGGCCTTAGTAATAAAAATCTAGTTGGTTTTAAAAAAGAATTTTTTAAATTATCAGACGAAATAAAAAATTTTTAATTTCTTTTATGCCCATTAAAAATATCTAACTGCATAGAAACATTCCCTCTGGGGTTAAATGCAGCATTTAAATGTATCCAGTGAGGTGAACCTTCATTCACTAAATCATCCATAATTCTATTCACAACTTCCTCATGTGATATTTTTATATCCCTAAAATTATTAATATAAAGCTTTAAAGACTTCAACTCATAGACTTTCAAATTAGGTTGATAAATAATATTTAGCTTTGCAAAATCTGGATAACCAGAAAAGGGGCACTTACATGTAAATTCAGGTAACTGAATAGAAATTTCATAAATTCTTTTCTTATTTGGATTATCGAAACAAATTATTTTTGATTCTTCAATAATTCTTTCACCATATAGCGGACTTTGAGTGGAATCTTCTAATTTAGCTGTACTCATTTTTAGTAGAACTTTTTTACTAAACCTATATAAAAAATATATATAAAGATAAAAATTCGCAAAAGTATCAACAAATCTAAGTATTACAATTGACTAAGTCAAAAGATGTTAAATCTTATTTTTGTATCAACAGTAACATTCATAATGTCCGCCGAAAGGTTTATATGTGTTTAGTTCAATGTAAAAGTTAATGGACATTTGTTTGATAACTATCGATAACAACTTAAATAAATCCCTTCAACCAAAAACTGCAATTGGGATGTTATGGCTTCAAACACACTTTGAGAATGATCAGTGGGAAGCGTTGTCAAATAGTACAGTAATAATTTCTGAAGAAAATTCCCAACTATTAATTGAAGACGCCAAGAATGCAGGTCTTAATGTTGAATGTTTTTCTGATATTTCAATGTTGGATGTTTTCCCAAAAAACAATTAAAATAGGAATGTTCAATCCTTAATTATGAAGAAAATTGAAGCAATCATACGTCCATTTAAGCTAGAGGATGTAAAAATTGCATTAGTAAATTCCGGTATAGTTGGAATGACAGTTAGTGAAGTTAGAGGTTTTGGAAGGCAAAAAGGACAAGTTGAAAGATATAGAGGTTCTGAATTTACTGTTGAATTTCTTCAAAAACTTAAAGTAGAAGTTGTCGTAGAAGATGAAAAGGTTAATTCAGTGATAGATGCGATTGCTGAAGCAGCAAAAACTGGGGAGATAGGTGATGGAAAAATATTCATCACATCAATTGATTCAGTTGTAAGAATTAGAACTGGCGACAAAGACGAAGAAGCTCTTTAATTCATAGAGTTTCTTTTACTAAATTTTTTATATATTCACTATTAATACTTTTATTTGATTGACTTCCTAAGGTCATCCAAGCTAGATATTCATGATTCCCAGCAGGACCTACCAGCGGAGAAGCTATCAAATTCTTTATATTCCATTGGAAATTCTTAGCAGCATAGATAACAGACTCTATAGCCTCAATATGGAATTTAGGATTGCGAACAACACCTCCTTTACTGACTTTATCTTTACCTACCTCAAATTGGGGTTTAATTAAAAATATTCCCTCAATACAATCACCTGCTAATAAATTACCAATAGATTTAAAAACTAACTTTAATGAAATAAAAGACAAATCAGCAACAACAAAATTTGGTAATTCATTACTTCTAGATAAAAGATCATTAGGTTTTAAATTTCGAATATTAGTTCGTTCAAAAAGTATAACTTTTGGGTTATTTCTAATCTTCCACGCAGTTTGTCCATAACCAACATCTATCCCATAAACTAACTTTGCGCCTTGTTGCAATAAGCAATCAGTAAATCCCCCAGTAGAGATTCCTGCGTCAATACATATTTTGTCTTTTACTTTAATTTCAAGTTTTTTAAATGCCTCCAATAATTTTTCGCCGCCCCTTGATACAAACATTGGCGCGGAATCAATAAAAAACTCAGATCCAATTAATACTTGTTGTCCAGGTTTATCAAACACTTTCCCATTGATATCTCTAACCTTGCCCGCAAGAATTAAACCTTGGGCTTTTTGACGAGTTTCACATAAACCTTTATTTAGAAGATAAAGATCTAATCTACTTTTTTTAATCATATATTAATCAATAAAAAAAGACTGAATAATGAACTTCTATAAGATTAAGATCCAAATTCTTTAATACCTTTCAATTTTAATTAGGAACTAAAAAATTACCCATGATTAACGAAGGGAAATATACAAACATTTTTATATTTAAGCTTTCTTTATTAGCCAGTAAAATGTCACATAGGAAAATAATAATCAGTCAAATATGTTCAATGGCAAGTACATCTTTAAAGGTATAGGGCAATAATTCGATTTTGTTATAAAGTTTAAATTGATAATAAATAAAAATTGTGATCGAGCGTTACACATTACCCGAAATGGGGAAAATCTGGACTGAAAGGGCAAAATTCCAGAGTTGGCTTAAGGTTGAAATAGCTGCATGTGAAGCAAATTTTTCCCTTGGAAACATTCCTGAGAATGCCATGAAAGAGATTCGCTCAAATGCAAAGTTTGATGAATCTAGAATTACAGAAATTGAGAAAGAAGTTAAACATGATGTCATAGCATTTCTTACAAGCGTTAATGAATTTGTAGGAGATTCTGGAAGATACATACATGTTGGTATGACCAGTAGTGATGTACTTGATACTGGCTTATCTCTTCAGTTAAAAGATTCTTGCGAATTGTTATTAGAAGAAATTGAGAACCTAGAAAATGAAGTCAGATTATTAGCAAGGAAGCATAAAAATACATTAATGATTGGCAGATCTCATGCAATTCATGGAGAGCCAATTTCCTTCGGTTTTAAACTTGCTGGATGGTTAGCAGAAATAATAAGGAACAAAAAAAGATTGCTAACACTAAAAGAATCTATAGCAATTGGACAAATAAGTGGAGCAATGGGAACTTACGCTAATACGAATCCCAAAGTAGAACAAATAACTTGTGATTTACTCGGGTTAAAACCAGATACTGCAAGTACGCAGGTTATATCGAGAGATAGACATGCAGAATATGTGCAAACTATTGCACTAGTTGGTGCTTCTCTAGATAGATTCGCAACAGAAATAAGAAATTTACAAAGAACTGATGTTTTAGAAGTTGAGGAGGGCTTTACAAAAGGGCAAAAAGGAAGTTCTGCTATGCCTCATAAAAGAAACCCTATTCGTAGTGAAAGAGTAAGCGGTTTAGCAAGAATTTTGAGGAGTTACGTCTTAACAGCACTGGAAAATGTTCCACTTTGGCACGAAAGAGATATAAGCCATAGTTCAAATGAACGTATCATGTTACCTGACGTATCAATCTGTTTGCATTTTATGCTCAGGGAAATGAAAGATATAATAAGCAATTTAGAAGTTTATCCAAAAAATATGCTCAAAAATTTAAATATATATGGTGGTGTAATCTTTAGTCAGAAAGTTTTACTTTTGCTTGTAGAGAAAGGCTTGTCTAGAGAAAAAGCTTATAGCTTAGTACAAAGAAATGCGCATCAGGCCTGGAATACTCAGAATGGAAATTTCAAACAAAATATAGAAAGAGATAATGAAATAATGGATTGTATTGATCAAAGTGATTTAGAAGAATGTTTTAATCCTTCAATTCATCTCAATAATTTAAGTGTAATATGGGAGAAGTTAGGTATCTAGGATTACTGAAAACCTTATCTTAATTAAACCAGTGTTTTCAGAGGAATAATGACAAAAAACTTTAGGATTGAAAAAGATAGTATGGGAACAATAGAAGTTCCCAGCGATGCTTTGTGGGGTGCTCAAACACAAAGATCGATAATAAATTTTTCTATTGGAGAAGAATTAATTCCAATTGAGTTAATTTATTCACTCACCATCATAAAAAAAGCTGCTTCAATTGCAAATTTCAATTTAGGGTTAATAGATCAAAGAAAAAAAGATTTAATTGTAGAGGCATGTACAGAAATACTTGATGGGCTTCATGATTCACAGTTCCCCTTAAAAGTTTGGCAAACAGGTAGTGGCACGCAAACAAATATGAATATTAACGAGGTAATTTCAAATATTGCAGCATTAAAAACAAATTCGGAGCTTGGAAGTCATCAACCAATTCATCCAAATGATGATGTAAATAAATCTCAGTCAACTAATGATACTTTTCCTGCTGCTATCCAAATATCTGTTGTAAATGAAATAATCAAAAATTTAGTCCCAACGATAAGAGAACTTACGAAGATCCTTGATAAAAAAAGTGAAGAATGGAAAGACCTTATAAAGATAGGAAGAACTCATTTTCAAGATGCAGTGCCACTTACTTTTGGGCAAGAAATTTCAGGATGGTCAGAGCAACTTAAAGATGCTGAAAATGCAATTATTATGAGTCTGAATGAATTGTACTTCTTACCTCTAGGAGGAACTGCAGTTGGTACAGGGATTAATTGTCCAAAAGGATTTTGTGAAGAGTCTATAAAATCAATTTCCGATGATACTAATCTAATTTTCTATAAATCAAAAAATAATTTTTCTATCATGGCCTCGCATGATCGTCTAGCTCAAGTAATGAGTCAGTTAAAAATATTAGCAGGTGCATTATTTAAAATTTCAAATGATATAAAAATTCTATCTTCTGGGCCAAGATCAGGAATATATGAATTAATTATCCCTCAAAATGAACCTGGAAGTTCAATCATGCCTGGGAAAGTGAATCCGACTCAATGCGAAGCCTTATCAATGGTTTGCACTCAGATAATGGGTCTTGAATATGCAGTTTCAATGGCAAATTCTAGTGGCACGTTACAGATGAATGAATATAAGCCTCTTATTGGATTTAATATTCTTACAAGTTTAAAATTACTTAAAAATGCAATAGAAAACTTCAGAATAAAATTAGTTGATGGGATGGAACCTAATCAAAAGAAAATGAAGTTAAATTTAGAAAATTCACTAATGTTGGTTACAGCTATAGTGCCAAAAGTTGGTTATGAAAAAGCGGCTGAAATTGCAACACTTGCCTTCAAAGAATCATTAAATTTAAAAGAGGCAACACTTAAATTAGGTTATTTAAACGAAGATGAATTTAATGAAGCGATGAATATTAATTCAATGATTTGATTAAAAAATTTAAGAATTATTGTCAATTCTTTTTGTTGCAGGATTAATGTCTTCAGAGACTTTTATAAGATCATTAGTTTCAGAAACAGGAAAACGATTAATAGCCTTTAATGCTAGCTTTGCTTTGCTCTTTAATTTATTACTAACACCAATACAGTATTGCACTTGAGAAAGGACATCAATTGATCTTCTAATAATCCTCACTACATCACCTTCGTCTAATGAAGTATTAAAAACCAAATCTTTCCATTTTTTTCCCCTTGCCCATTCAGAAATAATTCCAGTCAACTCTGTTTCTAAATAGATAGGAATTTCAATATGAAATTTATTTTGTTGAGAAGCAACTAATTTTCTTAAAACATCTAATTCATTAAAAACATCTATTAACTTTAAAGAGGGCTTGAAATTACACCAAAGATTAGGTCTCCTTACATCAACACATATAGCTTGAATAATTGCAGCTAAATCAGGAGGATCTAAATCGTCCAAATAACCACTAACTAAAACAAGACCAATCCATAATTCATTTTCACTTCTTATTGCACCAACTGTTTGTCCAACTTCAGTTAACTCTAAATCATTCAAACAACCAAAATGATTCAAAATTTTAATCAAATCGGTAAAAGTTCTCCAGTTATGATTTTCTTTATCCTCAAGAAGTTTTTTTCTCATATTTATTTCTTGTTCAACGTCAACAATTCTTTTTCTATATTTCTTTAATTTCTTGGAATCTCCAAATCTATGTGCGGGATGATCAGTGACTGTTTCTTCTAAATTTTTAATTTGTTGTTGTTGTGCCAAAACTTCCATTGTCAAATCATATTGTGGAGTTTGTAAATCATTTTTTTTAGAAACTTCTAAAATTTGATCCGCAAAAAACTGCGACATATCATCTCCCCTAAATACCTCTCCAGAAAAATACATCTTTGGTGCTTCAAGTCCTAAGACATCAATTGCATCCAAATCATTAAAAATACTTACTATATATGAGGGTTTTATAAGAATAAATAAATTATCAATTGTCAAACACAATAAACTCTTAATTTTTTGGGATTCATATATTTTTTTACAAATTAATCCTGGAACAATTTTTCTTTTAATTTGAGGAGCTTTGATTGAAATTAAGCTTCCATCTTTAATATATGGGAGTGCATTAGTGATCTCTTCTGATAATTTTTCTGCTGCTTGTTTTTCTAAAATTTTCAAGAGTCTTCTCTCTTCTTTAAGACGATTTTTTAACTTTTCGTAAGCATCAAAATCTTTCCAGGAAACATTAGATGTAATTTTTTTTAATTCAATTAAATCCTTATCTAAATTTTCGAGTATTATATTCTCACCTGAGGATTCACCTAAATATAAAAAACTACCAAAACTTCTTTTAATTAATTCTTTAGACTTCTCTAGAGTATAACTTTGTAAAAGATTAAGCACCATTCCATAGCTAGGAGTAAATTGACTCTCTAAAGAATTTGGTTTACTAATAGCCAGTGCACTTGCTTCTTTGGCACCTTCGAATCTTGTTTGTAATGTAACAACATATCCTTGGTTATCTTTTCCTCTTCTTCCCGCTCTTCCTGACATTTGCAAAAATTCACTGCTAAATAATAATCTATGCCCATCTTCTGTCCTTTTTGATAAAGAAGAAATAACAGTTGTTCTTGCGGGCATATTAATTCCTGCAGCTAGAGTTTCAGTTGCAAAAACAACTTTAATCAAACCTTGCTGAAACAATTCCTCAACCAATTCTTTCCATGCTGGCAATAATCCAGCATGATGAGATGCAATTCCGCGTTTTAAGGCCTCGCACTGAGATTTATCTTTAATTGCCTCTTGATTATTTTTAAGATAAACATCTAATTTTTGGGATATCATATTTGCTTCTGAATAACTTACCAAAGTTAAATCTTTTATATTTTCAATAGCCTTATCACATCCTCTTCTACTGAAAATAAAATAAATAGCTGGCAACATATTTCGTTCAGCTAGTTTCGAGATCACAAAGCCAATTGAGGGGGACTTTGGTTGCATTATCCTGCCCACTTTCCCTCTCATTTTCTGCCCTTTAGGAGCTCTCCAAATCTTACAATTTGGATGAATTCCATTACCCTTATTATTTAAAAGTGGATGAAGACCTTTAACACTACAAAAAATAAAATCAAGTGGAACTGGTCTTCTATCACTAATAATTAGTTCTGTGGGTCCATGCACTTTTTCTATCCAATTTTGTAGTTGATCTGCATTGGCTATTGTTGCTGATAAAGCTATTATTTGAGTTCTAGTAGGGCAATGAATTATAGTTTCTTCCCAAACTGTGCCTCTTTGGGGATCATTCATGTAATGACATTCATCAAGAATGATAGATTCTAAATTTTCCAGGGGATCATCAAATTCATCAAATTCACCATAAAGCATGTTCCTAAAAATCTCAGTCGTCATAACCAAGATTGATGCTTCTCTATTTATACTTATATCTCCAGTTAAAAGACCAACTTTATTCTCACCATATTGTTTCGCAAAATCTCTAAACTTTTGGTTTGATAAGGCCTTTAAAGGTGTTGTGTAAAAAACTCTACTGTCATGAGATAAACCTCTATATATGGCAAATTCACCTATCAATGTTTTTCCTGAACCTGTTGGTGCTGTTAAAACAACAGAATTTCCGCTATTAATAGCTCGTATTGCCTCTAATTGAAAGTCATCTAGCGGAAATGGGAAATATTCCTCTAAATTAAGCAATAATTGTGATTGAAGAGAGGATGAGTTAACTTCTTAATATATGATCTATATAGATATTAATAAACAAAAAATACCTTGCAAACTTTAATAGTAAATCTAAATCTTTTTAATTAAATCCACTATATTTTATTTTACCAAAATGAAAAAAATTAAAATTCCAAAAAATAGAATCCGTAAATTAAAAACATTTTCTTTAGGTAAAAAACCATTCGAACTTCTAGGTTCGAATTCGCAAAACAAAAAACTTATAGACTTATGCAGTAATGATTATTTTGGATTAAGCAGGGACAAGGATTTAATAAAAGCTGCTTACGAAATAAGTTTGTTAGAAGGCATTGGTTCAGGAAGCTCTAGGTTTATTACAGGTTCAAGACCAATACATAAATTATTAGAAACAGAACTTGCCAAGTGGCTTGATCAAGAGAAAGTATTACTTTTCCCAAGCGGATTTCAAGCAAATATAGCCGCTATCCAGGCTTTGGCAAACAGAAATAGTATCGTAATAGCAGATAAATTTATCCATAACTCTTTATTGGTTGGAGTCAAAGCTGCTCAAGCAAAACTAGTTCGATTCTCACACAATAATTTAAAAGATTTAGAAGATAAAATTATTAAATCTAACCCCACAAAAAATTCCATTTTAGTTGTTGTTGAATCTCTTTATAGCATGGAGGGATCAATTGCTCCGCTTAGAAAAATAACGGAAATTTGCAAAAAAAATAGTGTTCAATTATTAGTTGACGAAGCTCATGCGATTGGGATCTTGGGCCCTGAAGGCAGGGGTTTAAGTTTTAATTGTCGTTCAGATATAACTATGATTACTGGAACTTTTGGAAAAGCATTTGGAAGCGGTGGAGCTTTTATAGCTTCCAATTCAGAAATTGGAGAATATCTTATCCAAACAAGTGGTGCATTTAGGTATACAACCGCACTTGCGCCATCTTTAGCTGCTGGGGCACTAGAAGGTTTAAAAAAAATTTTAGAAAATAAAGAATGGGGTAATGATTTGTTATCTTCTGCGAATGTATGGAAAGATGAAATTATTAAAAATTTTAGTTTTCCAGTTCAGGGAGATTCTCACATTTTATCAATTATTGTTAGGCAAGAAGAGAAAGCAATTTATCTACAAAAATATCTCGAAGAAAATGGGTTTTTAGCAATTGCGATAAGACCTCCAACTGTTCCAGTGGGGCAATCAAGAATCAGAATAACAATACGAAGAAACTTAGATTTTAATCTGCTAAATAATTTCATTGCAGTATTAAAAGAGTTTAAATGAAACAAATTATTACTCAACATGGGTGGGGACTAAATAAATATTTCTGGGATGATTATAAAGTTAATTTTTTAAATAATAATTGGCATTGGCAAGATAATGAAAGGGGCTATTTTTCCACAAATAATTATCAAGCAAAATGGATTCAAAGCGAATCTAAAAAAGAAATCAGAATGACTTTATGCCATTCATTTGGTTTTCATTTAATGCCAAAAAATATTTTAAAAGAAGCAACTCATATTGTTCTTATAAATTCTTTTAATAATTTTCTTCCTTTAAGTAATAAGAGAAACTTTATTTTGAGGTCTCTAAAAAGAATGGAAACAAAAATCATAAAAGATGAACCTAAGGATATGTTGAAAGAATTTATATATAGGTCATTTATGCCAAATCGTATGAATAATAGTTTTAAAAATATCTTTTATAAAAGTCTAGAGAGTTTAAATAAAACTCTTCTTTTAAATGATTTAAAAGAACTTTACATCAATAGAGATTTTCCAGTATTTTTAAAAAAAGATTGCAAAATTATTTTTATAAAATCAGAAAATGATTTGATTCTTGATAACGAATCAAATGATAACTTTTTAGATTACTTAAATAAAACACTTGAAAGGAAGCCAATTTTAATTAAATTAGCTCAACAAGGTCATTGCTTGAATAATTTTAATTTATACGAGATCTTACATAATAAACTTAATGATTGAAATGGATAGTAAAAAGTGGAATGAGAAAATACAAAATAATTTTAATGATGCTGCATATAGGTATTTAGAGCATTCAAATATTCAGAAATTTTTTGCAAAAAAGATTGTTCATCTTATCAAAGAATTAAATCCCCAAAAAAAAGGTGAATGGATAGACCTTGGATCAGGACCAGGACTATTAGCAGATGAAATAGAAAAAATTTCTTCCCAAAAAGTATCCAGAATTGATTTCAGCAAGAAAATGCTTCTTGCGAATAAATTATCTAGAAAAAAAATTTTATGGGATTTGAATAATGATTTACCTTCTGAAATAAATAACTGTTCTCTATTAACATCTAACTTTTGCATACATTGGTTAAACAACCCAGAAAAGATAATAAAAAATTGGTTTAGCAAATTAACACCTGGAGGTTTTTTAATCATTTCATATCCAACAAAGGATTGTTTTCCTGAATGGAAAGATACTTGTAAAAAAATTGATATTGAATATAGTGGTCTTAATTTCCTTTGCTCTAAAGAATTATTAAAAGATTTCAAATCAACTGAAATATATTATTCAAAACAGTTTAATTATCTTGAAAATTTTGAAGATGTATATAAACTTTTTAAAAGCATTAAAAATGTAGGAGCACAATCAACAAAATGTAAACGCAAAACGGTGAAAGAGTTAAAGGAAATTCAAAAGTTTTGGCCAAAGAATTACAATAATACAGTGAACCTTGCATGGCAAATTGAGATTCAAATCATAAAGAAACTATGAGAATTCACAAAAATATTTTCAAATTTATAATTTGTGGAACAGATACTGATATTGGGAAAACTTTAATAAGCTCTTTTTTCGTTAAGGGATTAAATTCCTTTTATTGGAAACCTATTCAAAGTGGGATTGAATCGCAAACTGATAGTCAAACTGTTGAAAAACTTGCACAAGTAAGTAAAGAGAAAATAATCAAAGAAGCTTATGTCTTTACAAAACCTCTTTCTCCGCATTGGGCTGCTGAAATAGATCAAAAAGCTATTAATTTTGACAAGTTGAGATTGCCAAAAGTGCATGGCTCACTAATTATAGAAACTGCAGGTGGATTAATGGTTCCAATAACACGCAATTTTTTGCAAATAGATCAAATAAAAGAATGGGATCTTCCGGTAATACTTGTATGTAAGAGCTCACTTGGCACTCTTAACCATACGCTGCTTAGTATTGAGGCCTTAAAACGAAGAAATATTGAGATTTTAGGTTTAGTAGTCAATGGCGAAAAACACCTAGATAATCCAAAAACTCTAGTTGATTTTAGTGGTATTCCTTTAATTGCTGAATTTCCTTACATCAAAAAAATGGACTCAAATAATTTAGATATACTATGGAAAGAACTAGACATCAAGAATAAGTTGATCTCACTATTAAACTCAAAAATAAGTTAAATGAAATTTTTGGATTCAAAAACTCCAAATCAAGATTGGCACCCAAATATTTGGCCACCTTTTACGCAAATCAATAACAGTAAACCGCAGATAGAAGTAACTCATGGTAAAGATGCCCTCCTATTTACTAAAGATCCTGAAAAAGAACTAATAGATGCAATTAGTAGTTGGTGGGTAACTCTTCATGGTCATAGTAACGAGTATATTGCGGATGCCATTTTTGATCAATCAAAAAAACTTGAGCAAGTTATATTTGCTGATTTCTTGCATCCACAGGCAAAAAAATTAGCGGAAAGACTTAGTGAATTAACAAAATTAAAAAGATTATTCTTTTCTGACAACGGTTCTACTGCAGTGGAAGTCGCTTTAAAAATTGCCTTCCAATCATGGCAAAATAGAGGAGAGACAAGAACTCAAATAGTAGCTTTTGATGGCGCCTATCATGGTGATACATTTGGCGCAATGGCATTAGGTGAAAGAAATATTTTTAATGAGAATTTCGATAATCTTATGTTCCCAGTTAGAAGAGTCCCATGGCCTTCAACTTGGATGAACGATGAAGAAGTAGAAAATAAAGAAAATAAGGCGATCCAAAAATTAGAAACTCTGCTTAAAACTCCTACAGTAGCAGTAATCCTTGAGCCACTTGTTCAAGGAGCAGGAGGGATGAATATGGTTAGGCCTCAGTTTATAAAAAAAGTTTCAGAAACTATAAAAAATAATAATTCTTTGTTAATTGCCGATGAAGTATTGACTGGGTTTGGAAGATGTGGAACCCTTTTTGCTTTTCAAAAGGCACAAATCATTCCTGATTTAATAAGTATTTCAAAAGGTTTAACTGGTGGATTTTTACCGATGGGAATAACTTTATGTAAAGAAAAAATTTTTCAATCCTTTATTGATGATTCCCCAAGAAAAACTTTTTGGCATGGACATAGTTTTACTGCTAATCCTTTAGGTTGTGCTGCAGCAAACGCAAGCCTTGATTTATTAGAAAAAGAACCACAAAAATACCTTTCATTTGAAGAAAAACATTTATCTCATCTAATTAAATTTAAAAACTTACCTTATATAAAGAAGGTAAGGGTATCCGGCACAATTGCTGCCTTCGATTTAGATATTGGGAACAAAAAAGGTTATTTCAATAATATTGGGAAAGAAATAAAGAGTCTTGCAATGGAGCAGGGTTTATTCATTAGACCCCTCGGGAACGTTATTTACCTCTTGCCGCCTCTCTGTATAACAGATGATCAATTGGGGAAAAGTTACTGGATAATAAGGCAAATCTTAGACAATCTTTAGAAAGAAGTTTATGGTCCCTGCAGTATTGCATTTTCCACATCTTCTCTATTAATGCAGTAGGAAAATAGTCTTTTAGTTTCTTGTCCTTCGCTTTCCCATATAACACTTAAATCTTCTCGTTCAAACATGATAGTTGCATTCCAATTAGAGAGTAACAGGTACCATTTAGATGGATTATTAACATCCTTTACAGCCCCTAAATCGGTTAGCCACAATTCTAATGAATGTAGTGAATGTTGGTTGATAGGTTTTTTAGGGAGATTCACAGACTTTTTTAGGTATTATTTTAATAACCATGTGGGTATTGTATCTAATTCTTTACCAGTAAAAGAGGCAACAAAAATTGAACAAATCAAACTAATAAATATGATAATAAATAAAAGAAATAACGAAAACAATTCCCCATTTGAAAAAGGTCTTCTATTACCTACTAAATTTTGATTATTTGAATCGATTTTTAAATTATTTAAGACTTTAGTATCACTCTTACTTCTAGATTTCTCCTTTAGTTTGTCATCATATATTTTTCTCAAATTACTATTATTCAAATTTTCATAAGCTTCCAAAACTTCTTGAAATTTACTTTTAGCATCGTTTATTTCTAAAGAAGTTGTATCAGGATGCAATTCAATAGAGAGTTTGCAAAATGCCTTCCTTAATTCATGATTTGACGCATTTTCATCTACACCTAAAATTTTGTAATAAGAAATTTCCCCTTTCAAAATAATCTTTTATAAACATTGTAATTCTAATAAATTTTTAATAAATAGAATGTATTTTATGAATGGTAAAAAATTTATAATCATAACTAAATGAAAAAACAAGACATACCAGAGGAAATCTCTGCCTTAATAAATGAAGAAGAGATAATTATGTTTCAAGAATTGCAAATTAAAATAAAAGAATTAAATAATAAAACCAATCTTACGAGATTAATTAATGGTGATGATTATTGGGTATCTCAAGTTTTTGACAGCATTTGGCCATTTAAAACTTTCCCGAATATTAATTTTGATAATAAAAAATTTTTAGATATTGGATCTGGATGTGGCTTCCCTGGTTTAGCTTATGCCATAACTCATCCTACTTCAGAAATATACCTAGTTGATTCTTCCAAAAAGAAAACAGATGCACTAAAAGCCTTAATTAAAGAGATCAATTTCAAAAATAATATTCATGTAATCAATGATCGTATTGAAAATTTAGCTCATCAATCGTCAATGAGAAATAGTTTCCATATTGCTACTACTAGAGCGGTGAGTAATCCATCAACTGTTTCAGAATATATAATACCAATGCTAAAAAAAGAAGGATTTGGAGTTTTATATTGTGGGAAATGGACTGATGAGGAAAGTAAAAATCTTGATAAAACTTTAGAAATATTAGAAGGAAAATTTAAAGAGAAAAAAAAGATTTTATTACCAAAAAGTAAAGGCACCCGAAATATTATTCTTATTCAACCAAAAAATTATTGCCCCGAAATTTACCCAAGAAAAGTTGGTAAACCTGAGAAAAATCCATTATGAAATTATTTTTTTGATAATCTTTTAGCAACGTTATCTCCAAACTTTTCTTTTAAAGTTCTTAATTTATTTATAACTTTTTTTGGATTTATATGGCCTTCTAAAACTTTCAATAATTGGCCTTCAGAAACATCCACATCGAGTAAATTAGAGTTAGATCCTGGGAACCAATGACTGCCATTCCCAAGCAGTTGATATCTAGCTCTTGCAAATCCTTCCATATCCAACCAATCTATTAAATTTGAAAGCCATAGCAAAACGGGAATATTAATATTACCAGGAGTATATTCCCAACTCGGTAGATTTCTATCCCAATTTTGATGCCACTCTAAACCAAAAACATTAATCGATTCCTGCCTTAATCGACTTAATATCTTTGGAAGATACTTCTCGGATTCTGATAATAACGAAACAGCTTCTAAATGAAGGTCAAAATCTGCCTCTTTTGCAATGCCTACACTAAGGGTATGAACATTTTTATTTCTTAAACAAAAAAGATCATTAAAAACTATAGGATGAAGTGGTCTACAAAGTTCCAACATTTTGTTTGAGGGAGTATGAAGATGTCCCCCTTTATCAGTAGGACTTATTATAAAAACCCCAAGATCATACTTATTTGCTAAATTTATAACCTTTGCATTTTCTTGATTTATGAAATACCAGTGCAAATTTACATAATCAAATAAATTTGTTGAAATAGCCTTCTCAATTAGCGAAGATTTTCCATGGGTCGAAAATCCAATAGAACCAATTAAATTTTCTTTTTGAAAATTCCTTAAAATATCAATACAACCTCCATCTTTAACAGCCTGGTACAAATGTTCATTTGTATTGATGCCATGTATTGCTAGCAAATCAATTCTTTTAACTTTCAATTTTTCAATGCTTGTTAAAACATCTCTCTCAAAAACTTCTGGATCAATATTTGGTGGGATCTTTGTTTGAATAATGTTTGGAATTGTTTTGGTATTGTGAAAACCCATTCCTAATTGCACCTCAGAAGTTCCATAATACTTAGCAGTTTCGACATGACTTAAGCCATATTTGTTTGCCAAATTCAAAATATTTTCTACTTTATTTTGTTCTATATAGGAAATTTCAGAAAAATCTAATTGATCCCAACTTTTTTGAAATCTCATGCCCCCCAAAGATAAAACAGGAATCTTTAAATTGGTTCGACCAAATCTCCGATATTCCATTTTATAAAATTAATGCTTATTCATTCTTGGTGGTTTTCCAAATGATTGAAACATATCCCTATCTAGACTTTTTTCCAAATCATCCAATTCTTCAAACTTGACCCAGTGAATACAATCAACAGGGCATGTGTCTATCGCTTCTTGTATTACATCACAACTATCTCCATCTTGCCTAATAGCTCGACTTCTACCATGAAATTCATCAACCATGAACGTGTTCGAAGCTACGTGTACGCAATATTGACAACCTATACATTTAGCTTCATCCACCCAAACAGCTTTTTCGGCTAATTTACCACCTAGTACGGGCTCAAAGCCAGTAATTTCAATATCATCTTCAAAAGTATCAAATGGATCTTTAAAATCCATATTCTAATATTAATTATCCCACTTGGTTAAAACCAATTCAATAGCACCGTCATTAGTATTTTTTTCTTCAACAATTTGGTAACCATCTTCTTTAGTTTTGGAAATAATAGTTTGGTAAGCATACATTTGAGTAACCTTGGAAATGAATCTCTCTACTGGAATTTCAAATTTCCATAGATCAAGGTCAGTAACTAATTCATAAGTATTTGAATTATGATCCCATTTAAATCCAACTTTAGTATCACCAGGTAGATTAATGCTTATATCAACTGCTGTAAATTTGCCCTTGTAACCTTTGACAAACTTTTCTTCTTGATCAATTTCGTATCCTAGAATATTTAAAGCCTTGAATAATGGCTCTGCTTTTTTAAGCTGGGTTTTAATAGTACTAAAATGTGACATTAGATTCGTTGTTTAATTGTTTAAAGTTTTCATTTTGATTAGAGATGAAAGCATCAGAAGTTTTGTTCTTGACAGTTACTTTGCCGAGAGAATCTTCAAGATTTTTAGTAGCTTCATTGCATGAATTACCTGTGAAGCCTTCAACAGTCTCTTCAACTCTTCCATCTTGATGAATTTTGAATCTCAATGTTTTTTGAGGCATTAAATTCAAGTACTAAGTACTTTTTACTTTATATAGAATAACGAAAATATTTTGTTTCAGTTGGTACAAGTTAAATATTTTTAATTTTTATATTGAATATCTGATAAATTTATTTTTTGGTAGAGTTCTATTAAGAAATTTTAGATATTCAATTATAAAAACCTTGCATGCCCATTGAATCCAGGGCAGTTTTTGCTTCTTCCATAACTGATGGCTCCTTATCGAAAAGGGCTATTTTAGTACATTCATCAACGAAACTTTCTTGTAATGTATTGTTTAATTTTTCGTACAATCTACATAATGACCATATGCAATTACTTCTTACACCAGATTCATTATCAATCTTTAAACTTATTAAAAGTTGTTCTGCTGCTAATTGAGCATTTTCCAAAGAAACACTTCCAATTTCAGCTAAAGAACTAGATGACCATAACCTGACTGCAGCTACATCATTCTTTAAAGCACTAATTAATGGCTTTAAAACAATTTGGTCATCATAATTAGCTAAGCTCCACGCAGTCGCCCTTCTTACATAAGCATTATCATCAGTCTTCAGAAGACTGACAAGTTTCTTAACTGCGCTAGGGCATGGATTACGACCTAAAGCATATACTGCACTCATTCTCTCAACAGGACAGGGTTGATCAAGTAATGGTAACAAAAGGGGAAAAGATCTTTTATCTCTATATTCGCAAAATATTCTTAAGCCTTGTATTCTTTCTTCTCTCTTTCCTTCTAGCATTTTTAAAGCTTCATTACACTCTTGAGTTATGTTTAAACCTTTTGAAAAAGCATCTTCATCAATTTGCTCTAAAGGATCTATTTCAATCTCTAAAGCCAATTCTTTGGCCAAAACATCTGGATCAACTGCAATTTCAGCAAGGCTTTCTTTTTTAGGATCCTTATTTTGAGTCATTTTCAAATACTAAA
The DNA here is from genome assembly GCA_902576415.1 of uncultured Prochlorococcus sp. Classification (GTDB taxonomy): domain Bacteria; phylum Cyanobacteriota; class Cyanobacteriia; order PCC-6307; family Cyanobiaceae; genus Prochlorococcus_A. The sequence continues at coordinate 40,644 of CACGVZ010000001.1, forward strand.
AATATTAATTCATTGGGGCAGGCGACATCATATCTCCTGGCAACCAAATTCTTGCACTAACTGCAAAGAAAGCAATCCCAAAAAGTGCAACGATAGCGAAAGGTAAAACTTTTGTCTTAATAAAACCCAAAGATTCAAAATTAATTAAGTCAATAATAACCTGTTTAATATACTTTTAAAAAAATTTTCTTAGATAATATTACTAATTTTTTGCATTTTGTCTTAACTGACCACAAGCAGCATTTTTATCTAGACCTCTGCTTTTTCGTAGGCTAACAGCAATGCCATTATCAGAAAGTCTGGATTGAAATAATTGAAGATTATTTAAAGATGCTCGTTTAAAATCAACCTCATCAATTTGATTGTACTGAATCAGGTTTACGTGACATTGAAAACCTCTCAGCAAACTTGTCAATTCATTGGCATGTTCTAACTTATCATTAACTCCACTAAGCATTAAATATTCAAAACTTACCCTCCTACCAGTATCTTTCACAAATTGCTTAGAATCTTCAATTATATTTCTGATCTCATAGTTTTTTGCACTTGGGATTATCGTTTCTCTTGTTTTTTGGTTTGAAGCATGTAGGCTTATTGCTAGTGTGAATTGACAATTACCTAAAATTTGAAAAGATTTTTCTGATAATTTACGTATCATTTTTGGAACAGCGACTGTGCTTACAGTTATCTTTCTCTGACTAATTTGAAAATCCTCATTAATGGATCTTATTGAAAGAAGTAATTCTTCAATATTCAACAATGGTTCCCCCATGCCCATGAACACAATATTAGTCACTTTTCTATTCATTACATTTTCAATAAATAAAATTTGATCTAAAATTTCACTCGCTTTTAAAGATCTCTTCAATCCGTCTTTGCCAGTTGCGCAAAATTTACAGTCCATAGGGCATCCAACTTGACTAGAAAGGCATGCAGTTAGTCTTTTTTCAGTTGGTATGCCGACACATTCAATACTTTCATGATCACCTGTAGAAAGTAATAACTTTAGAGTGCCATCATTAGCCAATTTTTTTTCTTGAAAACAAAGTTCGCTTACTTTAAAGCCATCATCCTTTAATTTTTTTCTAAAATCTAAAGGTAAAACTTCTATTTGATCTATATTTTTATTTTTATTTTTATAGTTGTAGATCCAACTGTAAATTTGCCGTCCTCTGAAAGCAGCCTGACCATAATCTAAAGCTATATTTTCTAAATCTTTGATACTTCTTCCAATAAGATTTTTCAAATTATGCAGTCTTTAGTTCGAAACTGTTTTTACCATAACAGCAAACCATGTTTTAAAAAGAATTCTGTAAGAATAAGGGCAATAAATCCTATCATAGCCAATCTTCCATTTAGTCTTTCATTATAAAAATGGAATCCATAACGAGGTAATTTTCTTTTGGGGATAATTTCTGGCTTAATCATCACTTACAAATTAAAAATTCATTCTAGTCACTAAAAATATTAATAGATAATATTTATTCATCAGAAAGAAGACCCTCCTCCTGTAATCCCTCTAATGCTGCAGGATCGGGTAATTGATCTTCAGAAAATTGATTCTCAGCACTAGGTCTTGCAAAAGCAGCAAAATTACTGGAAGAAGGATCTATCCCATGTCTGTTACGAGTTGTTTCCAAATCTTCATCACTAGGATCATCAAGTATTGCACTAGAATTTACTGCAGGTGATTGGGGCATATCAACTGTATAATCTGGTCTTAGGTTCTGTGCTCTTCTATATCCACCAGATTCTTCCGCAAGAATATCAGGATGAGGACCTGCTTCTGAAGCTAATTCCTCTACGAATCCGCTAAAACCAGTACCTGCAGGTATTAGTCTTCCGATAATAACATTCTCTTTTAAACCTCTCAACCAATCAGATTTCCCTTCAATTGCAGCTTCTGTGAGAACCCTTGTAGTTTCTTGGAATGATGCTGCTGATATAAAACTATCTGTATTGAGAGAAGCTTTAGTTATACCCAATAAAACAGGGGTGAACTCTGCTGGGGCACCTCCTGTAATTGCCATTGCTTGATTTGTATCTTCCACTTGCCTCAATTCTATAAGTTCACCAGGTAAGAGAGTAGTATCCCCAGCATCTTCTATGCGGACTTTACTTGTCATTTGTCTTACAATAACCTCAATATGTTTATCATCAATTGATACACCCTGAGACTTATAGACGTTTTGCACTTCATTTACCATACTTCTTTGTAGTTTTGATATAGATTCTCGAGCAGCATCTATTAGAGGTTTAACATCTTTTAAATCGCTGAAATAACAATCTAATAATTCATGAGGATTAATTGGTCCATCAGTTAAAGACTCTCCACCTGTAACTTGTTGTCCATCACTGACCATTATATTTTTTCCAATTGATAGCTGATATTCGTTAACTAAATCATCTTTTTCAATAACAGATAAAGAAACTGATTCTTCATCATTACCTTTTTTAATCTGAACAATTCCTGATTTTTTACATAGAATTGCAGAATCTCTGGGTCTCCTGGCTTCTAACAACTCTTCAATTCGCGGCAATCCTTGAACAATGTCCCCTGTTTTCTGCCTCTCAAACACAAGTAAAGCTAAACCATCTCCCCTAAGAACTAAATCTCCGTCTTTAACATGTAAAACAGAATCAGGAGAAACCATATAAGGCCTGCCAAGTCTAAGTGTTACTGAATTTTTAGAAATTTCTTCGATTTCTCCACAAGAAGTGGACTTTTCAGATTCACTAACAGGATCACCATCAACTACTCGATCACCTTTTTTAACGACTGCTTTACTGCTAATCTTAATTTGAATTTTATCTTGTTCTCTTTCAACAATTAACCTTCTTATGGGCTCATCATCAGTAGCATTTGGCAATTGAACCAATCCCTTTTCTTTACAAAGAATTTGAGTGGTAGCTATTACATCTCCGGCTTTAACTATTTGATTATTTTTGACTTGCAATTCTGTATGAGTTGAGCCATGACTTGAGTCAGATATTGTATCTCTTCTTACAAGAATAGATTCTAATATTACTAAATTTAATCTATTAATAGATGCATCATTTTTATCTTCAATCGACTCGACATCAATTGTCATTTGAGGGGTAGCATCAAAGCTTTCAACTCTCAAATGTGTTCTAAGAAGTTCAACTCCTTCAACTGATTTGATCAATTCACCGTCTTTATAAGACAGTCGTTGGATAGCTTTTATACCTAAATGCGGTCCTTTTTCTTGCTTAACATGAGATAATTCTGGCAATTCTGCTTCATCAGGAATATTAAACTCCTCTACAGTTCTTAATAATAAGCCTTTACATTTAGAGTTTTCTAATTTTTGCACAAATAAAATTTCTTTATTATCAATTCCATCTAAAATCTTTTCGCCAGGATTTACTAAATTGCCCTCTTCTGTAAATCTATTCAAGACCTCTTCATCGTCGCACTCGTGAAAAGTTCCGTTCCTTACAGTTATTTCACGGAGAATATCATTTTTCTGAGTTACCGTAACAATTCCTGATGTTTGACTGAATATATCTTTTACTACTTCTGTTCCTGCTTCAATCCATTTCATATCTTCAATCATTAAAAGAGAAATATCTTTGTTTATTTCATGTGTCTCTTGAGGAATCCAAAGTAATGTTCCTCCTTGACTAACTTCAAAACCATTTTTAGATGATCTTGCTTTTTTAACACTTAATCCTGGGGAGTATTTTACTAACCCTCCAGTTTTTGTACGGAACCTTTCATCAGTTAAATCTGCTATAACTTCACCGTTACTGATTTTATTCCCAGGCGAAATGTTCAAACGATAAGTAGTACCATCATTAGATTCCAAATTAAATATTTGACCTGAGTGTGTAGATTCTTCAATTAATTTGAAATTGTTAATAGACATTGAAGTGGTAACAATCTGGACTTCTCTGGAATCTCCTATTGAATCTCTTAATCGAATTTGTCCGCCAAACTCACTTGATTGACTTGCCTCTGCTAAAACAGTTGATTTATCTACAAATTTTCCAGGTGAGATAACTGGTCTTGCGTTAGGTGGTAAATTATATACATCACCAGCGAGTACCCACAATCTGCCTAATCTTTGAGCTTTTAAAGTAATATTTCCTTGCCTATCTGTAACCTCCTTTGGTTGAATAACCTTATCGTATTTGACTTGACCGGCTAAATCACAGATAACATCTTTTGTAGCTTTTTCAACGCTCTTTTTTACTGCTCCAACAGTAATCTGAGCAACTGTTATATCAGAATTAATTTCTTCACCATCTTCAACGAATAAAAGAGATCCACTCGAAACTTCAATTTTTTGAGTTTTATTAGAATTATTTCCTTGAGGAACTATTTTTAAGATGAAGTCAACTTCTGCTTGTTTAGCTTCTACGCCATGGGGAGTTCTATAACCTCTTACCTTTGCTTTTGAACTAAATTCAACTTTGCCTGATATCTTTGATCTTACTACTCCACTTTCAGCAGTTGATACACCTCCTGTATGGAAAGTTCTCATTGTCAATTGAGTCCCTGGCTCTCCAATAGATTGAGCAGCAATAATTCCTACTGCTTCACCTAAGTCAACCAAATGATTATGAGCCAAAGCCCATCCATAGCATCTCCTACAGACAGATCTATTGGCTTCACATGTCAATGGTGACCTTATGTTTACTTTTGTAATTGATGCTTTCTCAATTTCTTTTGACAATGAAGGGTCAATAGCAGTGTTCTGAGGAATAATTAAATTACCTTCAGAATCTAAAATATCCTCAGAAGTGAGTCTGCCAAGAAGCCTTGATTCGAATTTACCATCTTCAGCTTCAACAACTATTGAACGTTCGGTTCCACAATCTTCTTCTCTAACAATTACATCTTGGGCGACGTCAACTAACCTTCGGGTCAAATAGCCAGAATCTGCAGTTCTTAAAGCAGTATCCACCAACCCTTTCCTTGCTCCGTAAGAAGAAATTACATATTCAGTAACAGTAAGGCCTTCTCTAAAGTTTGTTCTTATTGGAAGATCAATAATTTCGCCTTGAGGATTAGCCATCAATCCTCTCATACCTACAAGTTGCCTTACCTGAGACATATTACCTCTTGCTCCTGAATTAGCCATCATCCAAACTGAATTTAGAGGATCATTTTGGTTGAAATTATTTTTAACAGCATCGACTAATCTCTCATTAGTTTCAGTCCAGGTATCTATAACTTTTGTATGTCTCTCAACTTCTGTGATTTCACCAAGTCTGTAGCATTCCTCTGTAGCAGAAATTTGTTCTTCAGCTTGTCCAATCAAATCTTGTTTAGCTTCAGGAACTTTTAAATCATCTACTGAAATAGAGACAGCAGCTTGGGTAGCATATTTAAATCCTAAATCTTTTAAATTATCAGCCATGGCAGCAGTGATAGCAGTACCATGAGTTTTGTAGGCCCAAGAAACTAAATTTTTTAAAGCTTTCTTATCAACTACTTTATTCTTAAATGACGGAGGGGTTTTGGCCAAGGCAGGCATAATAACTGGATTATTCTTTTTTGAGTTTTTAGTAGTTTTACGAACTCTAGAAGTTTTTTTAGGTTTAGATGATGTCATGGTTTTAAAAGTGAATAAAAAATAGTTTTTAAAGATTACGTTTTTGATACCGAATCAATGATTGTATAGTTCATAACCACTCTTCCTACAGTTGTTAGGACAAATCTACTGATTAAGTTATTTTGAGGGTCAAATCTGTCTCTTCTTAAATTCCATATTTCTAATCTTGAGCCATCTTCTAGTTTTTCTATTTTGTTAGGGTTAACCATTTCATCTTCATCTTCAACTTCGCCATTAAATCTAACCCATACCCATTCGTGTAAGCTTATTCTTTTATCTTCAAAAGCAGAAATAACATCTTCTAATGAAGCAAAAGTAGTCTTATTTTGACCAAAATCAGGCTTTTGATAATTAGGCTGCAAAGCCGTTAAATAATAAGATCCTAAAACCATATCTTGTGATGGAGTAACAATTGGCTCCCCAGTAGCAGGAGAAAGAATATTATTACTAGCTAACATAAGCATTCGAGCTTCAGTCTGTGCCTCTAAAGCTAAGGGGACATGAACTGCCATTTGATCTCCATCAAAGTCAGCATTAAATGCAGGACAAACTAAAGGATGAAGTTGAATTGCTCTACCGCCAACTAATTTAGGTTCAAAAGCTTGAATTCCTAATCTATGAAGAGTAGGTGCTCTATTTAGAAGAATTGGGTGGCCTTCAATCACTTCTTGAAGCACCTGCATAACTTCATCATCAGCTTTTTGTATTAATTTTTTTGCAGCTTTTATATTATTTACAATATTTTGGCGTATTAATCTATGAATTACAAAAGGTTGGAAGAGTTCAATTGCCATTTCTTTTGGGAGACCACACTGATGCATTTTTAATTTGGGTCCCACAACTATTACTGATCTTCCTGAATAGTCAACACGCTTACCCAAAAGATTCTGTCGAAATCTTCCTTGTTTACCTTCGATGATGTCACTCAGAGACTTTAAAGCTCTATTGTTTGCCCCTACAACAGTTCTTCCTCTCCTACCATTATCTATGAGAGCATCAACTGCCTCTTGAAGCATCCTTTTTTCATTTCTTACTATAATTTCAGGAGCTAAAATTTCTTGAAGCCTAGCTAGTCTGTTATTTCTATTAATTACTCTTCTGTAAAGATCGTTCAAATCAGAAGTTGCGAATCTACCCCCATCAAGCTGAACCATTGGTCTAAGATCTGGGGGTATCACTGGAATTGCATCTAATACCATCCATTCTGGTTGTGCGTTAGTTGCAATAAAATTGTCAATAACTCTTATTCTTTTTATAAGTTTTGCTCTTTTCTGACCCTTACTATTTGTAATTTCTTCTCTTAGCTCCTCAGCTACCTGATCTAAATCAAGATCCTCAAGTAATTGTTTTAGTGCCTCAGCACCAATACCAACAAAAGGTTCATTTTCGATTGTTGAATCTTCAGCATATATTTCATCTTCAATTTCCAACCATTCATCCTCAGTCAGTAATTGCTTGTATTTAAGTTCCTTATGATCACCTGGATCTAAAACAACATAACAATTAAAATAAACTATTTGCTCTACATCTCTAAGTGGAATATCTAAAAGGATTGCCACATAACTAGGAATTCCTTTCAAATACCAAACATGGGAAACTGGTGCAGCGAGTTTTATGTAGCCCATCCTATGTCTTCTAACTCTACTTTCAGTTACTTCAACTCCACATCTCTCACAAACAATTCCACGATGCCTGACTCTTTTATACTTACCGCAATGACATTCCCAATCTTTAGAGGGCCCAAAAATTTTTTCACAAAACAATCCATCCATTTCTGGTTTAAGAGTTCTGTAATTTATAGTTTCAGGTTTCGTAACTTCCCCCACCACTTGTCCGTTGGGTAAAGTTCTCTGTCCCCAATCCATTATTCTTTTTGGAGAGGCTATTGAAATTTTGACGTAATCAAAGTGATTTTCTGTTCTTAAGTTGCTGTTTGTCATTTTCGAGAATGTAGTCGGGAATTTAAATTAGAAGTTTTAATCAAGTATTTAATCTTCCTCATATTCAGAGGTTCCAAGTGATTCGTATGTTGGTCTCGATGGCGTATTCCTTCTAGGATTTATGTCTTGCATTAAATCAACCTCTTTTCCTTCATCTGTATAAACCCCAATATCTAATCCTAGAGATTGTAATTCTCTCATAAGAACTTTGAATGACTCAGGAGTTCCAGGCCTAGGAATTGGTTTCCCTTTCACAATTGCATTCAAAGCTTCATTTCTTCCTTGCATATCATCAGATTTAACAGTTAATAGTTCTTGTAAGGTGTAGGCTGCTCCATATGCTTCAAGAGCCCATACTTCCATTTCTCCAAGCCTTTGTCCACCTTGTTGAGCTTTACCACCCAATGGTTGCTGTGTAACTAGAGAATAAGGACCAGTAGATCTGGCATGAATTTTGTCATCCACTAGATGAACTAACTTAAGAAAGTGTGAGTATCCTACAGCAACTGGCTGATCAAAAGGTTCACCTGTTCTGCCATCTTTAAGTAATAATTTGCCTGGATCTTCAGGATTGTAAACCCAAGCTTTTCCTGGCTGTTTTGAAGCTTCCTCTAAAAATGCTTGAACAGTCTGATGTGATTTTTCAGCACCATACATTTCATCAAATGGGACAACTTTAACTCTACAATTTAAGTTTGAAGCTGCCCAGCCCATCAATAGTTCAAAAACTTGACCCACGTTCATTCTACTTGGAACTCCTAAAGGGTTTAGAACTATATCTACAGGAGTTCCATCTGGAAGATAAGGCATATCTTCTCTAGGTAAGATTCTGCTAATAATACCTTTATTACCATGCCTACCAGCCATTTTGTCGCCTACTTGGATTTTCCTTCTCTGGGCCACATAAACTCTTACAACCATATTTGCCCCTGGAGGTAATTCATCACCTTGTTCTCTTGTGTAAATACGAACATCTAAAACTCTTCCCTTTTCAGTCTTTGGGACCCTAAGGGAGTTATCTCTAACATCTCGAGCCTTTTCTCCGAAAATCGCTCTCAAAAGTTTTTCTTCAGGAGGTTGGTCTGATTCTCCTTTTGGTGTAACTTTTCCTACAAGGATATCTCCACTCTCCACAAAAGCTCCAATCCTAATAATTCCCATTTCATCAAGATTATTCAAGCTTTCTTCAGAGATGTTGGGAATTTCTCTTGTAATTTCTTCTGGTCCTAACTTTGTTTGTCTTGCCTCAATTTCATATTTTTCAATATGTACTGATGTATATAAATCATCAGTTACCATCCTTTCACTTACAAGAATTGCATCTTCGTAGTTGTAGCCCTCCCAAGGCATATATGCGATTAAGACATTCTGGCCTAATGCTATTTCTCCTCCTTCACAAGCTGATCCATCTGCCAACACTTGCCCAGATATAACTTGATCTCCCATTTTTACTATTGGTCTTTGGTTTAGGCAGGTATCTTGATTTGATCTTTGATATTTTTGAAGATAATGAAAATGTTCATTACCATCATCATCTTTAATAACGATCTCATTTGCATCTACATAAGAGACAGTGCCATTGACTTTTGTGATGGGTACCATTCCAGAATCTCTAGCAACCTGAGATTCTAGACCTGTGCCAACCAAAGGACGTTCTGGTCTAAGCAATGGAACAGCTTGTCTTTGCATATTTGATCCCATCAGGGCTCTATTTGCATCATCATGTTCCAAAAAGGGAATAAGTGAAGTTGCAACTGAAATCACTTGAACAGGTGAAAGTTGAACATAATCAACTTGATGAGGAGGAACTTTTTCAAAATCTTGTCTGTATCTTACCGGTATTAAATTTGCAAGTATATTTCCATCCTTGTCAGTTGCAACATCTCCAGGGGCAACCCTACACTCATCTTCTAAGTCAGCAGAAAGGTAAACAGGATTACCTTCTTTATTAACTTTGCCATTACTAACTTCCCAAAAAGGAGTTTCAATAAAACCATATTCGTTAACTCTTGCATGAGTAGCTAAAGAGTTTATAAGTCCTGCATTAGGACCTTCAGGTGTCTCAATAGGACATAAACGTCCGTAATGTGATGGATGAATATCTCTTACCGCAAAGCCTGCTCTTTCTCTTGTTAAACCTCCTGGACCTAATGCCGAGATTCTTCTCTTATGTGTTAATTCAGCAAGAGGATTAGTTTGATCCATAAATTGGCTTAATTGACTGGATCCGAAAAACTCCTTAATAGCAGCCACTAAAGGTTTAGGATTGACAAGTTGAGCGGGAGTAAGAGAATCTGTTTCTCCAACAGTCATTCTTTCTTTAATAATTCTTTCTAGACGGTTAAGTCCAACTCTTACTTGATTTTGAAGAAGTTCTCCTACAGATCTAACTCTCCGATTACCAAGATGGTCAATATCATCTAAAGTCACACCCCCTATATCCAATTCTAAGTTAATTAGGTAATCGATAGTGGAAAGAACATCTTCATGTGTAAGTGTTCTCACTTCATCTGGTACGGTAAGTCTTAATTTTTTATTTATTTTATATCTCCCAACTCGGCCTAAATCATATCTTTTTGGATCAAAAAATCTGCTATGCAAAAGTTGTTGTCCACCAGAAACAGAGGGAGGTTCGCCAGGACGTAGCTTCTTGTAGAGTTCAAGTAAAGCCTGATCTTCTGAATTTATCCCCTCTTCATTAGCTGACTCAATTGAACTTTGATAAAACTCAGGATGCCTAAGTTTATCCACTACATCATTATCAGAAAGTCCCATTGCTCTCATGAGAACATGAGCATTAATTTTTCGAGTTTTGTCAACTCTTACATAGAGTAAATTATTTTTATCAGTCTCGAATTTTAACCATGCGCCCCTATTAGGAATAACACTTGCGTTATAGGTTCTTCGACCATTTTTATCTTGTTCATCTTTAAAATATACACCTGGGCTGCGAACAATTTGGTTGACAATTACTCTTTCAGCACCATTAATGATAAAAGTCCCTCTTTCAGTCATTAATGGTAATTCGCCAATAAATACTTCTTGTTCTTTAATTTCTCCTGTCTCTTTATTAATCAATCTGCAAGTAACATACATTTGAGATGCAAATGTAGCATCTCTTCTTTTTGCTTCCTCGACATCATGCCTAGGTCTTTTTAACCTGTATTCTTCACCAATAAAGTGTAATTCTAATTTACCTGTGTAATCAGAAATTGGAGAAAAATTTTGTAATTCCTCTATTAAACCTTTTTCTAAAAACCATTTAAAGCTTGCTCTTTGTACTTCAACCAAATCTGGTAGATAAGTAGCTGTTTTTGCTACCTGTAAAGCGCTACTGCTCATCCAAGAAAACCTGCGATTTTGTGAGATTTACTATTTACTTTAAATTTACTCAATAATTATCTGTTTAACTTTTCTTATAATTTGAAATCAACAATTAAATTTCGATTTCAACAAAAAATCAATTTAATAAAAACAAAAAATTGATTTTGTGGTCACCAAAAACGTTATCTGAGAAAGTTAAAACTAAAAATTAAGAAAAATTTCCAGTAATTCCTAATACTAGCAGCTTAAACGTCAAATTAACAAGTCAAATTTAAACAAATCTTCAGCATTCTTAGATGACTCTTTGGCAATTGTAATTAATTTAGTAGATCTAAGATCTGCCATGAATTTGGCTACATTTTCAACAAATGCAGGTTCATTTCTTTTACCCCTGTGAGGTACAGGCGCTAAAAAGGGCGAGTCAGTTTCGATTAAGTATTTATCATTAGGGACTATTTTGGCACATTCATGAATTTCAATTGCTTTTGGGAAAGTCACTATCCCACTAAAACTTATATAAAAACCAAGATCCAAGAATTGCTCCATTTCTTTTGGAGTTCCTGTCCAACAATGAAGTACTCCTTTAGGACATTTACCACTCTTAGAGAGACTATTACATATATCAATCATGTCATTTGCAGCATCTCTGCAATGAATAATTACAGGCAATCCTAGTTCATAAGCCAACTCCATTTGAGGAATAAGAGCATCAATTTGTTGAGTTTTATTATTACTTTTAAAAAAATCTAAGCCTAATTCTCCAATCGCAACAACTTTTCTATCTTCTTGAACTGATTTTTTTAAAGTGGACTTGGAACTTAGTTCCCATTTTTTTGCTTCTAGCGGATGCAAACCCACTGAATAATAAATCTCATTAAATTTTTGGGATATTTTTTTTAATTTAGGAATTTCTGTTAATTCACAACAAGCATGAACTAACTTTTTTACACCTTTTGAACGCAACCTTAGGATTACATCTTCAAGGTCTTCTTCAAAATTTTCGAATATTAAATGACAGTGTGAATCTATGAGTTTAAAATCGCTCATAATTTTGGTCTGCCTCTTTAATTAGCGGTAAGTGTATTTTTTACAATAGTGTTAATTTTTGATTTTTTATTAGCCCCATTATTCTTATGCAGAACATTTTTTTTGACTGCTTTGTCAATTAAACTGAAAGTCTTATTAAGGGTTGTTTTAACTAAATTTTTATTATCTTCGCTAGGATCTTTCTTATATTTATTGCAATTTTCTAATGTTCTTTTAGTCAAAGTTCTAACTGTAGATTTATATGTTTTATTTATTAAACGATTTCGTTCCGCAATTTGAATTCTCTTTTTTGCTGATTTGTTATTGGCCACTGGAAATATATAAATATAAGATTTTAATCATAACAAACAAATCGACAACTTATCAATCATATATAATTTGGATAGGAATAAATTTGGACTTGAGCCTTTCGATTAAGAAAAATTAAAAATATGAAGATAGTAAATAATAAAAAAGAAGCTTTTAAAGAACTACAACGGATCTCCAATAGAACTAATTTAGAAAACAATACCAAGATTAATTTGATTGTCGAAGAAATTCTTCGAGATGTAAAAACCAATGGCGATGTAGCTGTAGAAAAATATACTAAAAAGTTTGATGGTTTCAATCCTAAACCAATGCAAATTAAGGCGAATGATTTAAAAAGTGCATGGAATGAGATTGATAGCAATTTAAAGTGCGCACTTGAGGTTGCACATAAAAGAATTAAGAAATTCCATGAAAAAGAAATTCCATCATCCTTCGCTATAAAAGGTGAACATGGTGATACAGTTCAAAGAAGGTGGAGGCCAGTAAAAAATGCAGGAATTTATATTCCTGGAGGTAGAGCTGCTTATCCAAGTACTGTTTTAATGAATGCGGTACCTGCAAAAGTAGCAGGAGTAAACGAAATTATCATGGTATCTCCAGGGAATAAAGAAGGGATGATAGACAAAACAGTTTTAGCTGCAGCTCACTTATCAGGAATTAATAAAGTTTTTAGAATTGGAGGAGCTCAAGCAATTGGCGCTTTAGCATTTGGGACAAAACAAATTGATAAAGTCGATGTTATTTCAGGTCCAGGTAACATTTATGTAACTACCGCCAAAAAATTAATTTACGGTTTTACAGGAATTGATTCTCTAGCCGGTCCAAGTGAAATATTAATCATCGCAGATGAAACCGCAAAGAGTTCACATATAGCCTCTGATTTACTTGCACAAGCAGAACATGATCCCTTAGCTTCATCAATACTTTTAACTACATCAAAGGAGCAGGCTAAAGAAGTTTTAAAAGACGTTTATAAAAAGATAGATGATCATCCAAGAAAACAAATTTGTATGGAATCAATAAAAAATTGGGGATTAATTGTTATTTGTGAAAATCATGAATCATGCATTGAACTAAGCAATAAGTTTGCTCCAGAGCACCTAGAAATTTTAGCTTTTGATCCAAAAAAGATTCTTGACGGTATAGAAAATGCAGGGGCAATATTTTTAGGGAAATGGACGCCGGAAGCAGTAGGAGATTACTTGGCTGGACCAAATCATACTTTACCTACATCAGGAAATTCAAGATTTAGTGGGTCTTTAGGAGTTGAAACTTTTATGAAAAATACTTCAATAATCGAATTTAATGAAGAAAGTTTAAAAGTTAACAGTGTTAATATTATTAACCTCGCTAAAAGTGAGGGATTACATAGTCACGCCAATTCAGTACAAATAAGGTTTAAAGATTAACCCACTTTTGATGGAGAAAAAACAACTGGAATATTGTTTTCAATTTTACCAACCAATACTTTATCTGTAAGATCAACAAATAATCCGTTCTCTAAGACTCCCGGAATATTATTTATAGTCATTTCAATCTCTTTTGGATTCTGAATGCCATCATCAAACAATACATCTAAGATTAAATTGCCCTGATCAGTGACTATTGGGCCAGCTTTTTTGGTAGCCATTCTTAGAGTAGAAGTACCATTCATTTCTGAAATCAATTCATGCACTTGTTTCCAAGCATTTGGAAGTACTTCTACCGGTAAAGGAAAAGATTGATTTAAATTTTGTACAAGTTTAGTTTCGTCAACAACAATTAGCAATTTATTAGCCTTAGATGCAACTAACTTTTCCCTAACATGGCATGCTCCTCCCCCTTTTATTAGTTGAAACCCTGGATCAACTTCATCTGCTCCATCAATAGCTAAATCTATTTGAGAAACAGAAGCTAAATCAATAAGTGGGATATCGAGTTGAAGTGCTAAAACTTCTGACTGAAAGGAAGTTGCAACACCTCTTATATTTTTCAGTTTTCCAGAACGAATATTATCCGCGAGGCTTCTTATCATAAGTGCGGCTGTAGATCCAGACCCTAATCCAAGGATCATGTCACTCTTAACCTCTTTAATTGCTGCTTCAGCAACTATTTGTTTCATCTGAGTTTGTGAATCCAAAATCTTTTTTGAGTTTATAGATTATTAAATTTCAATGGGTGATTTATGTCAAACCAGGGAGTGGTTCTGGTTTGATATTTATCTGTATTTCTTTATTATCTCTTAGAACATTTAAGAGAAATATCTTGCCTATCTGAGCTTTTTCTACTTCGTCTAGCAAAGCCTTAGGTTCATCTATAGAGATATTTTCAGCTGCTATTACTAAATCACCTCTTCTTAAACCGGCTTTTTCAGCAGGACTATTAGGTATGACTGATTGAATTAAAGCTCCATTTCTTTCTGGTAATTGAACTAATGAATTTGGATCTTGATTATGTTCTTTAGCAATTCTAGGATTTAAAGAAATCAATTGGACTCCTAAATATGGATGTATAACTTCCCCATTTTTGAGAAGCTGATCAGAAACGCTTTTAGCTAAATTAATAGGTATTGCGAAACCAAGACCAGCCCCAGGGCCGCTTCTTACCAATGTGTTAATACCTATTACTTCGCCATCTGAATTAATAAGCGGTCCTCCAGAGTTCCCTGGATTAATAGCTGCATCAGTCTGAATAAGATCAAGCCTTTTATCTGAAAAACCAAGACTATTAATGTCCCTATGTAGGCTACTTACAATCCCTAAAGTAACTGTTTTTTCTAGGCCATAGGGAGTTCCTAAAGCAATTGCCCAATCTCCAACTTCAAGATCTTCAGAATTTCCAAGTGGAGCATAACTAGAAAAGGTAGATTCCTCAATTTTTACTAAAGCCAAATCAGTTACTGCGTCTGTTCCCAAAACTTGACCATCACAAATAGTTCCATCTGCCAAAGTTACTGAAACATCATCAACTCTTTCTACGACATGAGCATTAGTAAGAACCAAACCATTCTCATTAATAATTACACCTGATCCTTGGCCTCTCTCTCTTTCAGGGGTAATTCCTTGCTCTCCAAGTAAATCCCTCAGAAGAGGATCTAGTAAAGTGGGATCAAATTGTTGTCTCTCTACCAATCTCTCTGTATCAATTTTTACAACTGCGGGGCCAACATTTTTAACTGCAGATGAAACAAAATTATGACTTTCAGAAGAAGTTAATGCTAAAACTTCAGTATTTTGAAAAAAATTAAATACACAAAAACTAAAAATAACGGAAATGTGAATTAAATTTATAAATTTAATCTTTAGTCTTTTCATTATATTTAACTTTTTAAAGTTATTGGATTAATCTAATTGAAGAAACATATTATTGTTGTTTTTTTGTTTACATCCATAAAATACAAATTTTTGAGTGTTTTATAGAAAAAGCTTTTTTATATGTGAAAATTATTTTAAATTAATCTAAATAAATAAATTTGAATAAAGAAAACCAAAGTAAATTGGAGACTCTTTTAAAAAAAGTCGCCAATGTTAGGGATTTCGAAATCTGCAGTTTTAAAATAAAAACCAATCAAAATCCAATTGTTATAGAAATCATTATAAAAAAAACTAATGAAGACGATATTTCACTTGATGATTGTGCGCTATTTAATACCCCAGCATCTGAAGAAATAGAAAAATCAAATCTTTTAA
The DNA here is from genome assembly GCA_902576415.1 of uncultured Prochlorococcus sp. GTDB lineage: Bacteria > Cyanobacteriota > Cyanobacteriia > PCC-6307 > Cyanobiaceae > Prochlorococcus_A. The sequence continues at coordinate 56,514 of CACGVZ010000001.1, forward strand.
ATTGTTCATATGTGTTAGAAATTAGTAGTCAAGGGGTCAGTGATGAATTAACCTCAGAAAGAGACTTCAAAACTTTTAAGGGTTTTCCTGTTAATGTTGAGTTAAACCAGAAGAATTCAAAAATTAAATTTCTGAATGGTTTACTTTATGAAAAGTCTAAAGATTATTTAGCCATTAACATAAAAGGTAAGATAAAAAAAATCCCCTTTGATGAAGTACTTAAGATTAGTCTTTCTACATTAAAAGATTAATTATTTTCACCCATTTCTTAATTTTCCCATCATAGATGGCATTAGTTATTCTCCCAGGTTTAAACAATCTCATTGAAGATATTAGTGAGGAAAAAAAGTTGCCTCCTAATATCGTAGAAGCAGCATTGCGCGAAGCTTTATTAAAAGGATACGAAAAGTATAGAAAAACTTTTTACATTGGAGTTAACGAAGATCCATTTGATGAAGAGTATTTTAGTAATTTTGATGTTGGACTAGATCTAGATGAAGAAGGTTATCGAATATTATCGAGTAAAATAATTGTTGACGAAGTTGAAAGTGAAGATCATCAAATCTCATTAGTAGAGGTTAAACAAGTGGCCGACGATGCTCAAGTAGGAGACACAGTTGTTTTAGACGTCACTCCAGAAAAAGAGGATTTTGGGAGAATGGCTGCTGCAACAACAAAGCAAGTTTTAGCCCAAAAATTAAGAGATCAACAAAGAAAAATGATCCAAGAAGAATTTGCAGATTTAGAAGATCCTGTTTTAACAGCAAGAGTTATAAGATTTGAAAGACAATCAGTCATTATGGGAGTTAGTTCAGGTATTGGTAGACCTGAAGTTGAAGCAGAACTTCCCAAGAGAGATCAATTACCAAATGATAATTACAGGGCAAATGCAACTTTTAAAGTATTTTTGAAAGAAGTTAGCGAAATAGCGAGAAAAGGGCCACAACTTTTTGTAAGTAGAGCAAATGCTGGTTTAGTTGTTTATTTATTTGAAAATGAAGTACCGGAAATTCAAGAAGGTACAGTAAAAATTGTTGCTGTTTCAAGAGAAGCAAACCCTCCTTCAAGAGCTGTTGGGCCAAGAACTAAAGTAGCTGTTGATAGTGTCGAGCAAGAAGTTGATCCTGTAGGTGCTTGTATTGGTGCTAGAGGAGCAAGAATACAACAAGTAGTTAATGAATTAAGAGGAGAAAAAATTGATGTTATTAAATGGTCATCTGATCCTATTCAGTATATTTTAAACTCTTTAAGTCCTGCGAAAGTTGATCTTGTGAGACTAGTTGACCCAGCAGGGCAACATGCACACGTACTAGTTCCTCCTGATCAATTGAGTCTCGCAATTGGTAGAGAAGGTCAAAATGTTAGGCTTGCCGCAAGATTAACTGGTTGGAAGATTGATGTTAAAAACTCCCATGAATATGATCAGGAAGCAGAGGATGCTGCAGTCTCTGAATTAATCATTCAAAGGGAAGATGAAGAAAATCTCCAGCGAGAAGCTGAGCTAAGATTAGAAGCAGAACAAGCCGAACGTGCTGCAGAAGATGCAAGATTAAGAGAACTTTATCCACTCCCTGAAGATGATCAAGAATATGAAGAAGAACAATATGATGGTGAGTCTTTATCAGCTAATGATCAATTAGAGACACCTCAAGGTGGTGAACTACCTGCTAATGAGGAAAGACAACGGTGATAAAACAAACCCCTGTCATGCGTATTTGTATCTCATGTAGAAAAACCTATGACAGGAATAATCTTTTTAAGATTACCAAAGACCATAAGCAAGGCATCATGATTCAAAAAGGGATGGGTCGTTCAGCTTATATTTGTAAGTCAGCAAAGTGTTATTCAGATTCCAAAATCAAAAAAAAGCTTCAAAAAGCACTAAAAACATTTTTAGAACCTGAATTTATTGATATTTTTGAAAAAGAAATTGCAAGCTACAGTGACCAGCCCAATTAGAGAATATAATTAAATTAAATTCTTTTTTTAAATTCAAAAGAGTAAAATCAAATTAAATGACTATCAGCGACAAAATAAGAATATATGAACTTTCCAGAGACTTAAATCTGGAAAATAAAGATATATTAGATGCTGCTCAAAAACTTTCAATTTCTGTCAAAAGTCATAGTAGTTCTATTACGGCAGAAGATGCAAATAAAATAAAAAGTCTCATTAATAAAAAAAATTCAGATAAAAAAATACTTTCTATTAACAAGCCTTCTACTAAAGAAGAGATCCCCAAGCAAAAGAAGGATGATAAATCTCCTTTGTCCTCCTCTCCAAACGGAGAACGACCTCTCAAAAATAATTCAAATAAAAAGCCCTTATTAATAAAACCTCTTAATAAGCCCGAATCTCCTGGTATCATTTTAAATCAACCCAAAAATGTCAACAAACCTACTATTATCAGCACAAATTCACAAACTAAAACAAATCTTCGAAATCCAAATTTAAATAATAAACCTTCGCAAAATTTTAACCAAGATAAAAAAAATTCTTTCAGTAATAGCACAACCCCACCCATCAAAAGTCCTGCAAAACCACCTATACAATTAATTGAAAAACCTAAAAATATAATTAATAATAAAAACAATCAAACTAATAAGACCGTCTATAACTCAGGAGACAAAAGACAACTACTAAACAAATCTGATCAAAATAAGACAAGACCTAAAACAAAAAATCTTGATAATAGGAAAAATACTCCTGAGCTCGTAGGAGCTCCTATAAGAAAAGACCAAACAAAGCTTAACCCCAATAGGCAAAATACTAATAATAGACAAAACATTTCCTTTAAACAATCTATCCCAAACAGACCTGGTTCTCCAAACAGACCTGGTTCTCCAAACAGATCTGGTTATCCAAATCGAGCTGGTGCTCCAAATAGACCAGGTGCTCCAAACAGATCTGGTTCATTCAATAGGCAGGGCAATCCCAATAGAACTGGAAGCCCAAGTCGTCCTAACGGTAATTTCAGACAAGGTGATTTAAATAGGCCGGGTTCTAAATTCAATAGCCAAAAGTCCTCTGGGATTAGGAAACCTGTATCGCCTAATGAACTTTTACAGATTCAAAAAACCAATAAATCCGAGAAAGACAAACTTAGTAAACAGGTTAAAGATAAACCGACTATAGATACATCTAAACAGAAAGCGAAGGCTCCTAATAGTCGTCCAAATAGTGCTTTAAACTCCAAAAAACCACCCAATAGAACATTTTCAAATAGTTCAAAAAAACCAGGTAGGACAGATTGGGACGATAGCGCGAAACTAGAAGCATTAAGAAATAAAAATCCACAGAAACAAAGACAGAAAGTTCACATTATCGGAGAAAATGATGATTCACTAACATCTGAAACCAGTGGATACTCAGGTGAAAAAATTTCAATACTATCAGCAAGTTTAGCTAGGCCAAAGAAAGATAAAGCTTCTGAACCTAAATCTCAAAAATCCATAAAACAATTTAAGAAGAAGAAAAAAGAGTCCACAAGACAAAGGCAGAAAAGAAGAGCTATGGAATTAAAGGCCGCAAAAGAGGCTAAGCAAGTAAGACCTGAAATGATAATAGTTCCCGAGGATAATTTAACGGTTCAAGAATTAGCAGATAAGCTAAGTCTTGAAAGTTCTGAAATAATTAAATCTCTTTTCTTTAAAGGAATAACAGCAACTGTAACTCAATCACTTGACTTAGCAACTATTGAAGCAGTAGCAGAAGAATTTGGAGTACCTGTTTTGCAGGATGATGTTAAAGAAGCTGCTGAAAAAACGGTAGATATGATTGAATCTGATGATGTTGATAGTTTAATAAAAAGGCCACCTGTTATAACAGTAATGGGGCATGTAGATCATGGAAAAACAAGTCTTTTAGATTCCATCAGAGAATCAAGAGTAGCTTCAGGAGAAGCAGGAGGAATAACTCAACATATAGGAGCTTATCAAGTTGAATTTGAGCATGAATCTAAAAAGAAAAAATTAACTTTCCTAGATACTCCTGGTCATGAAGCATTTACTGCGATGAGAGCTAGGGGTACCAAAGTAACTGATGTAGCCGTTCTTGTGGTGGCGGCAGATGATGGTTGTAGACCTCAAACACTTGAAGCTATAAGTCATGCAAGAGCTGCAAAAGTACCAATTGTTGTTGCAATAAATAAAATTGATAAAGAAGGTGCATCTCCAGAAAGGGTCAAGCAAGAACTCTCGGAGAAAGATTTAATTGCTGAAGATTGGGGAGGAGATACTGTTATGGTTCCAGTAAGTGCAATCAAAAAACAAAATATTAATAAATTGCTAGAAATGATTTTATTAGTTTCAGAAGTTGAGGATCTGCAAGCCAACCCCGAAAGATCCGCCAAAGGTACTGTAATTGAAGCCCATCTAGATAAAGCCAAAGGTCCAGTAGCTACTTTATTAGTACAAAATGGTACTTTAAAATCTGGAGATGTTTTAGCTGCAGGTTCAGTACTTGGGAAAATTAGAGCAATGGTTGATGAACATGGTAATAGAATTAAAGAGGCTGGTCCATCATTCCCAGTGGAAGCGTTAGGATTTAGTGAAGTTCCAACTGCAGGAGATGAATTTGAGGTCTACCCTGATGAGAAAACTGCTCGAGCTATTGTTGGAGATAGAGCTACAGATGCTAGAGCTACAAAATTAGCCCAGCAAATGGCTTCCAGGAGGGTAAGCCTATCATCCTTATCGACTCAAGCAAATGATGGGGAATTAAAAGAATTAAACTTAATCCTTAAAGCTGATGTTCAAGGTAGTGTTGAAGCGATATTAGGATCACTAGAACAATTACCAAAGAATGAAGTTCAAGTGAGGGTTTTATTCTCTGCTCCAGGAGAAATAACTGAAACAGATATAGATCTCGCAGCTGCATCAGGGTCAGTAATCATTGGATTTAACACCTCATTAGCATCTGGAGCCAAGAGAGCAGCTGATGCAAATGATGTTGATATAAGAGAATACGAAGTAATCTACAAACTTTTAGAAGATATTCAATTGGCGATGGAGGGTCTATTAGAGCCTGATCTTGTAGAAGAATCACTTGGCAAAGCAGAAGTAAGAGCAACTTTTGCAGTTGGCAAAGGAGCTATTGCAGGCTGTTATATACAAACTGGAAAGTTGCAAAGGAATTGTTCTCTTAGAGTTATTAGATCAGAAAAAATCATTTTTGAGGGTAATTTAGACTCTCTAAAAAGGTCAAAAGATGATGTAAAAGAAGTAAATACAGGATTTGAATGTGGAGTTGGCTGCGATAAATTTTCCTCGTGGAAAGAAGGAGACATAATTGAAGCCTTCAGATTTGTAACTAAAAAGAGAACACTAACTCAAAATTAAATTCCTAACCTTTTAATTTTTATTATTATCAAGAAACAATAAAGCAGGAAATAGTATACACGCACCAAGTTGAATGATAAGGTTGTTTTGCTGCAATTCACTGCCACTTGCAATTTTGGAAAGCATAATTAGAAGTCCCAAAAAGGCAGAACCACTAAAAGCTATCCATAATATTTTCCTTAATCCCTTAAAAGGAGCTTGGGATTCCTTAAGTAATTTCTTTTTTAATTCAGGATCTATTTTTGACATAAATTCATTCATTTATACTATGAAGTCTATATGAAAATTTTAAACATTTTAATATTGCCGGTATAGCTCAGGGGTAGAGCAACTGTCTCGTAAACAGTAGGTCATTGGTTCAATTCCAATTATCGGCATTTCAAAAGCATAAAAAAAAGAATGAATAGTAAAATTTTTAAATCTAAAAATCTTTTTAAACTATTAATTTTTATTCCTCTCATATTTTATTTTGGCAAAAGAAGTTATATTGCCTTTGATGAAGGATTTTATGCATTACAAGCTAGATGGATACTAGATAAAGGCAATTGGACAATTCCCCTTTGGTGGGATGAATATGTTTTAGATAGGACTATAGGGTTACAGTTTTTAATTGCAAAGTCACAATATATCTTTGGAAGAAATATGTTTTCCGCATATCTGCCCACAACAACTGCTGCGATATTGATGCTATTCATAACTTACAAATTACATGAAGAATTTTTTAATAAAAAATATGCAATTATATCTCCACTCTTACTTGCTACTACATATCTATGGTTTGACTACTCACACCTAGCCAGTCAAGATATTATTTATTCATGTTTGGTTACAATTGGAGTATTTTCTTTAGTCAAAATAAAAAGTAAAGATAATAAATTTTATATTCTGCTTTTTGGTACTTGGATTGGTTTGTCTTTTATGATGAAAACTTTTCTAGTATTTGTACCTTTATTATCACTCTTACCTTATTTATTTAAAAAAAAGAAAATTTTATTCAGTAAATTCTTTTATATTGGTCTACTCATTGGATTTGTTCCGTTTTTATTTTGGTCATTATCTATTAACCCTTATTTAGAGAAAAATATTATTTTTTACTTATTCGAAAAGTTTAATATTCTTTCTAATAAAAATACTTTTACAAATCCTATTTATTATTATTTTTGGAATATACCCGTAACATATCTACCATGGAGTATTTTTGGAATTATAGGCATAATATATAATTTGTTTGAATGCAAAAAGAATAAATATATACTTGCCGTTTTCCCATTATTGTTGATTGCAATCTTAAGTATTTTCTCTACAAAGACTCCATATTATACTTTACAAATTTCATCTATTTTGACGCTAAATTCTTACGTTGGAATTAAATACTTATTTAAGTCTGAAAGATATAAATATATTTTAATATTTATATCTTCGAAAATAATTCCACTAATATCACTTTCACTGACATTAATTTATTATTTTTTCTTTAAAAATATGATTAACTTTAACTCTAAGGAAAATACATTTCTAATTCTTGGATTATTATTTTTCGGGCTATCTTGGTCACTTATAAAACATAAAAACTCATTTAAAGAAATACTTATAACACTCATTATTGGGCCTTACTTACTGACTTCATTTCTTTTGCAATCAGGATTATTCACTGATAGATCAAGAGAAATAAGAGAAAAAATGGAATACGTTTCATCCCTTGATATCGTAAAAAATCAACCAATAAAGGTTGATAAAAGTGGGATAAAAAATTCCAGATCTCAATCAAAAATCATAAGGATTTCTTTATTAACTCCTATATTAGGTGAAAGTTTGGATAGTATTAATCATCTGAAAAATTCAGAACTGGCATGGTCAACGGAATTTAAAGAAATAAAAAACAATAATGCTACTTATGAAATAATCTACGAAAACGATGTTTTACAGCCATGGAAATTAATATTAAAAAAATAATCCATATGTACTAAAGTGTCGTTAGCAAACAAAAAAAGGAATGAAATCTGTTAATACTTGGAATTTAACGAATAATAAACTTCATCAATTATTCAAAGAAAATAACGAATTTATTTCAATTAAAGTTAGGGGAAATACTTGGGAGCCAATAACTAGATGGCTGAAATTAGATTCAAGAATTTTTAGAGAAACAACAATCAAAGCGAGAATAACTTTATGCGATATTGAATCTCTGGCAGAAATTTATAATTATAGGCCCATTAGATGGAAAGCAAAAAAATTAACACCTTTGCCAACTAAACACATTCCACAATCTGTAAAAAATATTTGTCGTAAACTTCCAATAATTAAACAACTAGCATATGAACTAGAGATATTTTTCTACAAATATAATGAAAATATTTCCAATCACTTAATATCGATTGTAATTCCTGCAAGAAATGAGTCTGGTAATAAACAACTTTTAATAAATGCACTGAATAAATTCAAAAAAATACCCAATAAATTAGAAATTATATTTGTTGAAGGAAATAGTAGTGATAATACATACAAGATGCTTAAAGAGTTAAAAGAAAATTTCTCAGATTCCTTCAAGATATATCTTTTAAGACAAACTTCTAAAGGAAAGAAAAATGCTGTTGTAGAGGGATTTAATATTTCTACAGGTGAAACCCTTGCCATAATTGATAGTGATTTCACAGTAGATATTGATGACAGTATTGCTGCAATCATTGAATCAACTAAAAATGAAAATATTCTAATTAATTGTGCCCGCACAACTTTCCCTATGGAGAAAGACGCAATGAGATGGGCTAATTATATTGGGAATAGATTGTTTGCAATATTTTTATCAATTCTCATAAACAAACCGGTATCAGATTCACTTTGCGGTACAAAAGTTTTTTCTAGAAAATTCTTCAAACTTATGAAACAAAACGGGAGTTGGGATTCCAAATCTGACCCATTTGGAGACTTCACAATAATATTTGAAGCAGCTAACAACAACATTAAAATACTTAATTATCCTGTGAGATATTACGCTAGAAAATCTGGAGCTCCAAATATATCTAGATGGATTGATGGATTAAAACTTCTTAGAGTATGCTGGATTTATATGATTTCTGATATCTAAATTGATATAAATTTTCAGTAGTATTTCCTGAAAATTTTTAATTTCTCCAAATTAGTAATAAAGTAGTTAGATTCTAATTGAAAATAAATTCATTGAAATTTCATCGCATGGATTTTAATTTCAGGTTCAAAAAATTAAATAAAAAAAATTGCAATAGAAATCAGTATAGGAAAATTCTTACTGTCAGACTTCCATGTAACCCAATATTTCCAATAGGACCTATTTATCTAGCTGACCACATTCATAAGTGTTTTCCAGAGATTGAACAACAATTTATTGATTTAGCAATAATTCCATCTAATAAAGTTTCCAAATTCTTAGCTAGAAAAATTGATAAATTTAGACCTCATCTAATTATTTTTTCATGGAGAGACATACAAATATATGCACCGGTTGACGGGAGAAGTGGCAATCCCCTTCAGAACTCTTTTGAAGTTTTTTATTCAAAAAATATCCTTAAAAAAATTAGAGGTTCTTGGGGAGGATTAAAATTAATTGCATCTCATTATGGAGAAATATACAGAAATACTTCTTTAGTTAGAAATGGACTTAAAAGAGCCCAAAAATACAACAGAGATGTAAAAGTAATTTTGGGAGGTGGAGCTGTTAGTGTTTTCTATGAACAATTAGGGAATCTACTTCCAAAAGGAACTGTTATTTCTGTTGGAGAAGGAGAAAATCTAATAGAGAAAATAATTAGGGATGATTCAATAGAGGAAGAGAGATGTTATCTTGCTGGACAGAAACCTCGTAAAAAATTAATACATGAACAACCCTCGGGAACCATTAAAACTGCTTGTAACTATAAATATATCCAATCCATCTGGCCAGAATTCAATTGGTATATAGAAGGTGGAGATTACTATGTTGGGGTACAAACAAAAAGAGGATGTCCGCATAATTGTTGTTTCTGTGTTTATACAGTTGTAGAGGGTAAGCAGGTTCGTGTTAATCCTGTTGATGAGGTTATCAAAGAAATGAAGCAACTATATGATCTTGGAGTTAGAGGATTTTGGTTTACTGATGCGCAGTTTATTCCAGCAAAAAAACATATTGAAGATGCAAAAATGCTATTGCAAGCTATTAAGGATCAAGGCTGGAAAGACATTAATTGGGCTGCATACATAAGAGCAGATAATATTGATGCTGATCTTGCGCAGTTAATGGTGGATACAGGTATGAGTTACTTTGAGATAGGTATCACTTCTGGATCTCAAGAACTAGTAAGAAAAATGAGATTAGCATATGACCTCGAAACGGTATTAAATAATTGCAGAATGTTAGTCAAATCAGGTTTCAAGAATCATGTTTCAGTCAATTATTCATTTAATGTTTTTGATGAGACTCCAAGTACAATAAGACAAACTATTGCTTACCATAGAGAGTTAGAAAATATTTTTGGGAAAGGCTTAGTTGACCCAGCTATATTTTTCATTGGATTACAACCTCATACTCTCCTTGAGAAGTACGCCTTAGATAATAAAATTTTGAAGCCTAATTATAATCCAATGAGCATGATGCCCTGGACGGCAAGAAAACTTTTATGGAATCCAGGCTCGTTAGGGAAAAAACTTGGTGAAGTTTGTTTAGAAGCCTTTGATAATAAAGAAGATGAATTTGGTAAAACAGTTATCAACATTCTCGAGAGAGAGTATGGTAAGTCTCCTTTAAAAGAATCCCTAAAAGTTCGTCCCTTATCGGAAAGAAAATTAGCTAATTCAAAATATTAAATTTAAATCTTATTAATCTTCTTTCTCAATTGAACTAGAAATTCCTTTTGATTTTAATGATTCAGAATAAAATTCTGCCGGCTCTAGATCACAAATAATTACCAATCCCACACCAGTATTATGAGCCTCTAGCATTATAGATATAGCATCTTGCTCACTTAATTGCGGTACAACTTCTCTGAGTGAAACAGTAACATACTCCATAGAATTAACTGGATCATTATGGAGTAAAACCTTGTATTTAGGAGATTTATTTTTTAATTCGGCAGGTTTCTTTTCAATCACTGCTGAATTATTACTTAAACTTTGTTCTAACTTTATAGAGATCATTAAAAATGATAAATCTGATGATATTAATAATTATATATTAATTATTCTTTCCATTGCAGTCATGACATTTGACCGGGAGTTAAATGCTGACAATCTAAAATAACCTTCTCCTGTTAATCCAAATCCGCTCCCGGGTGTTCCCACCACACTAACTTTTTGAAGAAGAAAATCAAAAAAGTCCCAGGATGTCATTTGATCAGGAGTTTTAATCCAGATATAGGGAGCATTATCTCCACCGTAAACTTTATATCCTGCAGTCTGAAGCTTATTTTTCATAATTTTTGCATTTTCCATATAAAAATCGATCAAACCTCTAACTTCTTTTTTTCCTTCAAAAGAATATACAGCTTCTGCTCCTCTCTGAACTATATAACTTACTCCATTAAATTTTGTAGATTGTCTCCTATTCCAAAGAGGCCATAAATCTATTGCCTCATTAGTTGAGTTAAAACCTTTGAGATTTTTAGGAATTACTGTAAATGCACATCTAACACCAGTAAATCCTGCATTCTTTGAAAAAGATCTAAATTCAATTGCGCAATCCTTAGCTCCTTCTATCTCATATATTGAATGAGGAAGATCCTTGTCTTGTATAAATGCCTCATAAGCAGCATCAAACAATATTAAGGATTTGTTTTGGAGTGCATAATCAACCCACTTTTTCAATTCTTCTTTAGTAATAGTTGCTCCCGTAGGATTATTTGGGAAACAAAGATATAGTATGTCTACTTTATTTTTAGGCAATTCTGGTAAAAAGTTATTTTCTTCGCTAATCGCAAGATATGTCAATCCTTTATAGGTACCATTTTCGAGTGCATTCCCAGTTCTTCCGGTCATCACGTTACTATCCACATAAACTGGGTAAACAGGGTCTGTTACTGCAATTGAATTATCGTTGCCAAGAATATCTAAAATATTGCTACTATCGCATTTTGAACCATCTGAAATAAAAATTTCTTCAGGAGAAATTTCACAGCCTCTAGAATTAAAGTCATGCTCAGATATTTTTTCTCTGAGCCAAGAATAACCTTGTTCTGGTCCATAACCTCTAAAACCTTCTGTTGTTCCCATATCATTTAAAGCTTTACCCATGGCTTCTCTGCATGATTTAGGTAAGGGTTCTGTTACATCCCCTATTCCAAGTTTGATAATGTCAGACCCCTTATTTGATTGAGAATATATTTTTACTCTTTTAGCAATTTCTGGAAACAAATAACCAGCTTTTAGTTTTAAATAATTTTCGTTTACTTGAACCACTTTAAATAAAATTTAACCCATTATTAGGATAATGGATCAACGTGCTTTAGTGGTGATTAGATGTTAATATTATAGAAGTTATGGTTAGATTAAGAGATGGCCATAGCTATGAAATCAATTTCAAATACTTTAAAAGTCGTCTAAAGCTAATACATAGCCGAATCTAATTGCTATTAACTTTAATTTAAAAAACTAAATAATACCAATTTTAAAAATTTAAGAGATTACTTTCTTAAAAGATAAAAAATTTAACTCCTATGTTTAGATGATTTTCAAAATTCAAACCATTCATACACAATTATATGTCTCAGCAAATTATCATCGCTGAGCAGGCGCGAATTGCAGCACTACTCACAGATGATCGAGTTGATGAATTAATCGTCGCACAAGGTCAATATCAAATTGGCGATATATTTTTAGGAACAGTTGAAAATGTTCTCCCTGGCATTGATGCAGCTTTCATAGATATTGGTGAAAGTGACAAAAATGGATTCATCCATGTTTCAGATCTAGGTCCATTAAGACTCAAAAAAGGAATATTAGGAATTACTGAATTACTTGAGCCAAAACAAAAAGTTCTAGTTCAGGTAATAAAAGAGCCCACGGGATCTAAAGGACCTAGACTCTCAGGGAGTATCTCAATACCTGGCAAATACTTGATACTACAGCCATATGGTATGGGTGTAAATATTTCCAGAAAGATAAATACAGAAACAGAAAGGAATCGTTTAAAAGCGCTTGGAGTTTTAATAAAACCACCCAGCACAGGTCTACTATTTAGAACAGAGGCGGAACAGATAAAAGAAGAACTTCTTATTGAAGATTTAGAAAACTTAATTCAACAATGGGAAAATATTTTAAAAGTTTCTGAGACTTCTAGTCCTCCTAATTTAATAAAAAGAGATAATGATTTCTCTCTCAAGATTTTGAGAGATCATACTAAATCATCAACAAAAAATATAATTATCGATAGTAAACTTTCAGTTGAAAGAGCAAAAGATTTTTTAATAAATAATGAATCTGATGTAGATATTAAATTTCATGATAACGATTTAAACCAACATATTTTGGAAAAATACGAAATCAAGAAAGCAATTCAAAAAGCTCTTCAACCGAAGGTAGATCTTCCTTCGGGAGGTTACATAATTATTGAGCCAACTGAAGCTTTAACAGTAATCGATGTAAACTCTGGGTCATTTACAAGATCCGCCAACTCACGACAAACTGTTTTGTGGACAAATTGCGAAGCAGCAGTTGAGATTTCAAAACAAATAAAATTAAGAAATATTGGGGGAGTAATTGTAGTAGATTTTATTGATATGGAATCTAGAAGAGATCAATTCCAGTTACTTGAGCATTTTACTTCAGCAATAAAAGATGATTCTGCTAGGCCTCAGATAGCTCAACTTACCGAATTAGGTTTAGTTGAATTAACCAGAAAAAGACAAGGCCAAAATATATATGAATTATTTGGTAAAAAATGTTCTATGTGCAATGGTACAGGCCATGTAGAAAATATATTGAATTACGAAATTTCTAATCTACAAATTAAAAATGTTGAAGACAAATCTAATAAATCAAACATTATAAAACCTGCAGATATTGATACTTCTCAATTAACTGATAAGCAGGAAAACATAACTGAAAAGGAATTCCTAAACCTTAAAAACCATAATAAGGATGATTCTTCTAACAAAAAAGAAAATGATAATAATGATTTGAATACACTCAATTCAAAAGAAAAAAATATAATAACCATTGATCTTACTGAGGACGAAAAAATTGTTTTCAGTCAACTAGGTATCAATCCACTAATAAAGTTAGGTAAAGAACATCTTACAAGTAATAATTTCGTACGTTTAACAAAAGATAATAAAAACTTAAAAGAAAAAACATTAGGTAATAAAAAAACAACAAAAAAGGTAAAGAAAATCTCAAATTCTAATCAAGCAGAAGATGTCGAGAATAATATTAAAACAAATACAAATTCCCAAGATAAACCAACGAAAAAAACTAATGAGAATGAACAAGTTGAGTTTTTAGATAAAAAGAATGAAATTGAATTTGAAAATGAGATAAATAATGCAAGAAAAAAAAGAAGAAGATCTTCAGCAAATATTGAATAAAATATCTGAAGTTGGATTAGATGAAGTTGGAAAGGGAGCAGTTTTTGGCCCAGTTTTCTCAGCAGTAGTAGTATTAACTAAAAAAAATAAAAATACTCTTAAACAAATTGGAGTGATGGATAGTAAAAAATTAACTCCTAAAAAAAGAAATTTACTTTTCCCAAAAATTTTATTGCTTTCATCAGATTATGGAATTGGTCAATCATCGGTCAGGGAAATAGATAAGCTTGGAATAAGAGAAGCAACAGAACTTTCCATGATAAGAGCTTTGAAAAAATTAAAAAAAAAACCATCTGAAATCATAATTGATGGTCCCTTAAGATTAAGACTATGGGACGACTTGCAAAATAATGTAGTTTCGGGAGACTCCAAATTTATATCAATCGCATCTGCAAGCATAGTAGCAAAAGTATCTCGCGACAATCTAATGGAAAGGTTAGAAAAACAATACTCAGGTTACTTAATATTTAAAAATAAAGGTTATGGTACTGCAGAGCATCTTTCAATTATTAACAAAAATGGAATTACTAATCTACATAGAAAAAGTTTTTTAAAAAAATCAAATCTTATTTGATTCGCACCAATCTAAAAAGTCTTTAACTAATTGTTGTTGAACTCTTGACTTTATACCTAACAAAATACCATTTAATACAGAATGACCAGTAGATTCTAAAATTTTCTTTGGTATCAATTTCAATAAAGGAGGTTGACTTACTGATACCCCTAGAAGCGCCTCACCTTCTAATCCAATATCAGTTGCTTCCAAATTTGCTTTTAAAATAAGATTAAAGTCATCTATCATCCCCAGACCATCTAAAGTACTTTCAAGGGCACTCATTCTTAAAATTCCATCTTTATTCTCTACCGCAATTGAAACAACAGGGTTAATATCTAATTGAAAAACCTTAAAACTTGTTACTGTATACTTGTATCTACCTTCTCCTTCAGGAACTAATTTTTTGGAGTCCAGCATTGCTCCAACAACTCTTTCTTCCTCCAAAAGATATTTAGAAAGGTATTCTTTATTTCGTGTTACAGAAAGCTTTAATTTCTGTTTAGCATCAAAAGACAACAACATTTTCTATATTCCTCCAATGCTATTTTGAACTCTTTTTTTCTTACGATTAATCATGCGCAAACAAGTTGCATATTTAGGGCCCAAAGGGACATATGCAGAAAAAGCAGCTCATATATTATCAAAGCTTGCCAATTTTCAGACACCTATATTTGTACCATGTAACGGGTTACATTCGGTCATTAAATCAATAGCCTACAACAATTGTGATGCAGCTGTAGTTCCTATTGAAAACTCTGTTGAAGGTGGAGTTACCGCCACTCTTGATGCACTTTGGAAATTTCCTGATATTTTTATAAATAAAGCGATTGTTTTACCCATAAAACATGCATTGATAAGTGATGGAGACATGTCAGTCATATCGGAAGTATTATCTCATCCTCAGGCATTAGCTCAATGTTCAGAATGGCTATCTGAAAATCTTCCCAATGCGATCCCTCTTCCTACAAATTCAACATCAGAAGCAGTAAATATGGTAAAGGGGAGTAAATTTAGAGCAGCTATAGGTTCAAAATCATTAATTCAAATAGAGGGACTTCAAGAATTAGCATTTCCTATTAACGATGTCCCAGGTAATTGCACTAGATTTGTCTTGTTGAGTAAAGAATCAAATTGTAATTCAGCTAATATTGCCAGTTTTGCTTTTTCATTACTCTCAAATCAACCTGGTGCTTTACTGAAAGCCATTCAATATATTGCAGATTATGGATTCAATATGAGTAAAATTGAATCAAGGCCTTCAAAAAGAGAGTTAGGAGAATACATAATTTATATTGATTTAGAAATTAATAATCAAAATAATATTAATGATTTTCTTGAATTAAAAAATAATCTTAAACCCCTTTGTAAGCAGTTTGTAGATTTTGGAAATTATTATTCTGAAAGTATTGAACTAGATTAATTTATCCTCTGCATCTATAAACACCAAACTCCATCAAACCTTTTCTAAATGCCCAGTTCATGAGAAGTATTGTTGGAATCTCTCTAATTGACTTTACTATCGCTAAAGGTCCAAGAGATAAAATAACAAAAGGTCTTCGAACACCTTCAATAATAGAGTCGAACCAGGAAGGATTGGTATAAGAATTCCAATTTCCAGAAAAAACTTTTCCTGCACTGTTTTTATTAGTTCGAAGAATATTACTGAAATCGTTAATGCTTATAAAATTAGGATGTACCCATTGTTCAAGTAACTGTTTAAGAACTAATTTCTCAATAAAAGATGGGGGATATGCTCTAAGATCTCTTGAGTTCCAATCAGCTAATGCCAAATAACCTCCAGGCCTTAAAGTCCTCAACATTTCATCCGCAAACTTTACTTTATCATTCATATGTGCACCAGCCTCAACACTCCAAACCGCATCAAATGTTCCATCATCAAATTTTAAATCCAATGCATCCATAACTTGGAAATTACAATTTAGTGAAGAAGGTGTAAGTTCTCTTGCTCGTTTTACTTGGGCAGGACTAATTGTAATGCCAGTAACATTAAACCCATAATGCTTTGCAAGAATTCTAGAACTTCCGCCTATTCCGCAACCTACATCAAGTATTCTGGAACCTTTAGGCAATTGATCTAAACCACTCCACTTGACTAATTTATGAACAAATTGGACTTTAGCCTCTCTAAAATCAATATTCCCCCCCCCAGGATCATAAAAACCTAAATGTATATGCTCTCCCCACAATTTCTCAAGTAATTTATCCTCTGTCCATGCATCATATGCAGATGCCACTGTACCAGAAGAAATATATTTTCTAGCATTAAATCTCCAAATAATGGTTAAAGCTAATATACAAAAAAATAATAAAAGAAAAGGTAATATCAATTCAATCATTTAATTTTCTTTTATATCAGGAAAACTTTCTTTCAACGCTGTTCTTGCGGCGAGTTGTTTTCTTGTATGATCAAGCATTTCATATTCTCTTTGCAAACGAGCATAAGTATTTCTTTCTTCTAGAAGTCTTTGCTGTTCCTCAGCGACGGAACCTCCCAAATGAGCTCCTATCCAGAATGATAAATCCATTGGATTGATAGGTAATTTATCAGGTAGATTTTTTTTGGTATTAGTTAATTTACTTGTAAGGTTAATTACATCATTAAGTGCTTCTGTAACAGAGTCTTTAAGAGAATCTAATTTTTGAAGATTATCAATATTGTCATCACTAACCCAACTTACCATCGCTGTACAAAAAGGTGTAGAGCGAATAATTTCTAAAACCTGGAATCTTTGTTGTCCAAGAGTGATAATATTACTTCTACCATCTTCTGAAGTTTGATGTTTTATTATTTGGGCACAACAGCCTACATTAGCCATTGTTTTAGAAGTTGGATCCCACTTTATGATCCCAAACATTGAATCAGTCTCAAGAGCGGACTGAAGCATGATTCTGTATCTTGATTCAAAAATATGTAGAGGCAATACTTCTTGAGGGAACAGGACAACTTCTGGCAAAGGAAATAAAGGTAATTCCCTTACTGAAAGTTCTCCCATTTAAACCTCAAACATATATGTCATTTTAGTCAATTAAAGTCGTTTTCGGGAATTCTTAAAGTTTAACTTCTATATCTACACCACTAGGAAGATCCAACTTCATTAAGGCATCAATAGTCTTTGCAGAAGGACTATAAATATCGATAATTCTTCGATGGGTTCTTGTTTCAAAATGCTCTCTAGAATCTTTATCTACATGGGGAGACCTTAAAACACAATAAATTTTCCTTTTTGTAGGTAATGGTATTGGACCTATTGCTGAAGCAGAGGTAGTATCAGCAGTTTGGATTATTTTATCGCAAGACAGGTCAAGCATTCTTCTATCAAATGCTTTTAGTCTTATTCTTATTTTTTGTTGTGCAATTGATGCAGTCATGATTTCAAATTAACTTATGGTTGAGGGTCATTAGGTATCAATGACCCTAATCCATTTACTTATCTTAGATGATTGAGGTTAAATTATTAAAATTCAAAAATATTATTTGAGAATCTTAGAAACAACTCCAGCCCCAATAGTTCGTCCACCTTCACGGATTGCGAATCGCATACCTTGCTCAATAGCTACTGGACAGATTAATTCTCCAGTCATCTTGATTCTGTCACCTGGCATAACCATTTCAACATTAGAGCCATCATCAGAAGTAAATGCTGTAATTTGACCTGTAACATCAGTTGTTCTGATATAAAACTGAGGTCTATATCCTGCGAAGAAAGGAGTATGCCTTCCTCCCTCTTCTTTCTTAAGGACATAAACTTCTCCTTCAAACTGAGTGTGAGGAGTAATAGATCCTTTTTTGACAAGTACCATTCCTCTCTCAATATCTTCTTTCTGAACACCACGTAAAAGTAAACCAACGTTATCGCCAGCCATACCTTCATCAAGAAGTTTACGGAACATTTCTACTCCAGTAACTGTTGTCAACCTTGTGTCTCTTATTCCAACGATTTCGACTTCTTCTCCCACCTTTACTTTACCTCTCTCAATTCTTCCAGTAGCCACAGTTCCTCTACCAGTAATTGAGAAGACATCTTCTACTGCCATCAAGAATGGTTTATCAACTTCTCTTTCAGGTTCAGGAATACTAGCATCAACAGCTTTCATCAATTCTTCGATTTTTGATTCCCAGGTTGAATCTCCTTCGAGTGCTTTTAAACCGGAAACTTGAACTATAGGAATATCATCTCCAGGGAAATCATAACTGTCTAATAGTTCTCTGATTTCCATTTCAACAAGTTCAATAATTTCTTCATCATCGACCATGTCGCACTTGTTGAGAGCAACTACTAGAGCAGGAACACCAACCTGTTTAGCTAAAAGAATATGCTCTTTGGTTTGTGCCATAGGACCATCAGTAGCTGCACATACTAGAATAGCTCCATCCATTTGGGCTGCTCCAGTAATCATGTTTTTTACATAATCAGCATGTCCTGGGCAATCGACATGAGCATAATGTCTGCCTTCAGTTTCATATTCTACGTGAGCTGTATTAATTGTAATGCCACGCTCTCTTTCTTCAGGAGCACCATCAATGTCTCCATAGTCTTGAGCTTGAGCTTGACCTTTTTTGGCTAATACATTAGTAATAGCAGCAGTTAGTGTTGTTTTTCCATGATCAACATGGCCAATAGTACCTATGTTGACATGTGGTTTGTTCCTTTCGAACTTCTCGCGAGCCATTTTGAATTAAAGAATCGAGGGTTTAAGAGTTTTTTGGTTTAGAGATCAGGAGTTGCCCTGATTCTTGGAAATGATAGCTTCAGCAACATTACGAGGAACTTCCTCATAATTTGCGAACTCCATTGAAAATATACCCCGACCTTGAGTCATTGATCGGAGTTGAGTGGCATAACCGAACATTTCGGCTAAGGGCACTTTGGCCTGTACCTTAGACAATCCATCATCAACAGATTGTCCTTCTACTTGACCTCTTCTAGAAGAAAGGTCACCAATTACAGATCCAAGAAAGTCGTCAGGACTTTCGACCTCGACTTTCATCATAGGCTCTAATAGGACAGGGTTGCATTTTTTAACCCCATCTTTAAAAGCCATGGAACCTGCAATTTTGAAGGCCATTTCAGATGAGTCTACATCGTGGAATGAACCATCGACTAGTGTTACTTTTACATCAATGAGTGGATAACCGGCAAGAACACCAGATTCACAGGTTTCTTTCATTCCATTAGATGCAGGTCCAATATACTCTTTTGGTACAGCTCCACCAACAATTTTGTTTACAAATTCGAAACCTTTACCAACTTCAGCAGGTTCCATTTCAATAATTACATGGCCATATTGGCCTTTTCCTCCAGTTTGTCTTGCATATTTACCTTCACCTTTAGAACTAGACCTAATGGTCTCTCTATATGAAACCTGAGGAGCTCCTATATTTGCTTCAACTTTAAATTCCCTTAACATTCTGTCAACAAGGATTTCTAAGTGTAACTCACCCATACCTGCAATAACAGTTTGATTTGTCTCAGGATCTGTACTTACCCTAAAAGTTGGATCCTCTTCAGACAAAGCAGTTAAAGCTTTTGATAATTTTTCCATATCACCTTTAGTTTTTGGCTCAACAGCCACCGATATAACTGGTTCAGGGATAAACAATGTCTCCAAAACTATTGGATCTTCTGTGTTACATAGAGTGTCACCGGTAGTTGTATTCTTAAGACCTAATACAGCTCCTAAATCCCCAGCCCTCAATTCATCAACTTCCTCTCTTTCATCAGCCTTAAGAATCACTAATCTAGAAATTCTCTCTTTAGCATCTTTAGTAGAATTCATTACATAACTTCCTTTTGAAAGAACACCTGAATACATTCTTACAAAAGTTAATTTCCCATAGGGATCTGACATCACTTTGAAAGCTAATGCACTAAAAGGTGCATTATCATCTGAAGGTCTAACATCTTCTTTGCCACTTGGTAAAACACCTTGTATTGGTTTTACATCAACTGGAGCTGGCAAATAATCAACTACAGCGTCTAAAACAAGTTGTACTCCTTTATTCTTAAAAGCTGAACCACACAAAACAGGAACTAATCCATGTTTTAAAACCCCTTCCCTAATTCCTTTTTTAAGTTGTTCTTCAGATAGTTCTCCTGTTTCAAGGAAAATTTCAATTAACTCTTCATCATTTTCTGCGACGCTCTCCATCAACTTGAATCTCCACTCAGAAGCCTCTTCCTCCATTTCAGGTGGGATTGGAGCTTCTTCGATATCAGTACCTAAGTCATTTTTGTAAAGATATGCTTTGTTGGCGACTAAATCAATAATGCCTGTGAGGTCACCCTCAGCTCCGATAGGTAGCTGAATTGGAAGTGCATTTGCCTTTAGTCGATCTTTAATTTGCTTATTAACTTTTAGAAAATCTGCACCAGTTCTGTCCATTTTATTAACAAAAACCATTCTTGGAACAGAGTATCTATCTGCTTGTCGCCAAACCGTTTCAGATTGAGGCTGAACTCCTCCAACTGCGCAAAATACAGCTATTACGCCGTCCAAGACTCTCATAGATCTTTCCACTTCAATAGTAAAATCAACGTGTCCAGGAGTATCAATAATATTAATTCTGTGATCTTGCCAACTAGTAGATATTGCAGCAGCAGTAATTGTTATTCCTCTTTCTCGTTCTTGAGCCATCCAATCTGTTACGGCAGCACCATCATGTACTTCTCCTATTTTGTGAACAACACCTGAATAAAACAAAATTCTCTCAGTAGTTGTAGTCTTCCCAGCATCAATATGAGCGGCTATACCTATGTTCCTTACTCGTTCTAGGGGAAAGTCGCGTGCCAATTTTAAAGCTCCAAATAAAATAATTTTTGATAAGTATAGTTCACCCTAAAAGCAAACTTTAATAATAATAAACTACTTAAGTACCTTTTTGATGAAATTAATATCTGTAATGTGCAAAAGCTTTATTAGCTTCTGCCATTTTATGTGTGTCTTCTCTTTTTTTGACTGAACTACCGGTTTCATTTGCTGCATCCATCAACTCACCAGCAAGTTTTTGGGACATACTTTTGCCATTCCTTGCACGTGAGAATGTAACGAGCCATCTTAATGCCATAGCGGTACCTCTCTCTTGGCGTACTTCCATAGGTACTTGATATGTTGCACCACCAACTCTTCTGGCTCGCACCTCGACAAGAGGAGTAGCATTTTTCACAGCTGTTTCAAATAATTCAACTGCATTCCCACCTGTTCTCTCGCTTATTAAAGAAAAAGCATCAGACAATATTCTTTGAGCAGTAGATTTTTTACCATGTTTCATCAATCTAGAAATCATCATTGAAGCAAGACGACTATTAAATTGAGGATCTGGAAGAACTGGTCTTTTTACTGCTGCATTACGACGTGACATGTTTTTAAAAAGTGATGTTTACAAATTAATCTTTTGGAGCTTTTGCTCCGTACTTAGATCTGGATTGACGTCTATCCTTGACTCCAGCCGTATCTAAAGTTCCTCTTATTATATGATATCTGACTCCTGGTAAATCCTTAACTCTTCCACCCCTAAGTAGTACTACAGAGTGTTCTTGCAAATTATGTCCAATCCCAGGAATATAAGCCGTTACTTCGAAACCAGAAGTTAATCTCACCCTTGCGACTTTTCTTAAAGCTGAATTAGGCTTTTTAGGAGTTGATGTATAAACTCTCGTACATACACCTCTTCTTTCAGGGCAAGCTTTAAGTGCAGGAGATTTTGTTTTTCTAGTCAGACGTTTTCTTTCTGAACCTATTAATTGTGAGATGGTAGGCATCTATTATATTTTAAAAAAAATAAACATTTAATTATCATAACCTTTTACGAGCACCAACTAAAAGTTTTTCATGATTATTTTTAAAAAATTTGTGAAATTAAAAATCTTTGGTAAATATTCATTATCTTTAGATTTATTTTCATATTTATTTTTATAATAGAAATACATAAATAACTAAATATTATTAAATAATCTATGGGAGAAAGTATCAAAAGAATCGTTGAGCCATATCAAGATAGCTACTCCCCAAATGGAATAATTGGTGAGAAAGATGCGTGTGGAGTTGGTTTCGTAGCAAATATTAAAGGGGTAGAAAGCAACTGGATCCTAAAACAATCCCTTAAAGGCCTTAACTGCATGGAGCATAGAGGAGGTTGTGGAGGGGATAGTGACTCAGGAGATGGAGCAGGTATTTTGTGTTCAATTCCTTGGGATTACTTAGAAAAAGAAGTTAATCTTAAAAATAAAAAAGAATATGATAAAGGTATAGGCATGATTTTCATGCCTAATAAAAAAGAGAAAATTGAAGAATGTAAATCAATATGTGAGGATGAAGCAGATAAATTAAGAATCAACAAAACATTTTGGCGAACAGTACCTGTTAATAACGAAATCTTAGGTCCTTTAGCTAAAGCAAACGCTCCATTTATAAGTCAGTGGATTTTATTTATAGATAAAAAAGATAACAACGACATTGAGAGACTTTTATTTCAATTAAGGAAAAGAATTGAGAAAAAAATAAGAGAAAGTTTTAAAAACCATGTTGGCGATTGTGAATTTTATTTTGCCTCACTAAGTTCTAAAACAATTGTATATAAAGGTATGGTCCGTTCTGAAATATTATCTGAGTTTTACCAAGACTTAAAAGAAGAGAGTTTTAAAGTCTCATTTTCAGTTTACCATAGGAGGTTTAGTACAAATACTCTGCCAAAATGGCCACTAGCTCAGCCTATGAGATTTTTAGGTCATAACGGAGAAATTAATACTCTCTTAGGTAATATCAACTGGGCTAAAGCTTCAGAAACACACATAGATGATTTTTGGGGAAACTTATCTAACGAAATCAAGCCCATCGTAGACATTAATAAAAGTGATTCATCAAACCTTGATGCAACTCTTGAAATCAATATTCGTTCAGGCCAGCCCATCACTGACTCATTATTGAAACTTGTTCCTGAAGCATTTAGAGATCAACCAGAACTTGAACAAAGAGAGGATATTAAATCATTTTATGAGTATTCTGCCAGCCTACAAGAAGCTTGGGATGGTCCTGCTCTGCTTGTATTTGCTGATGGAAATTTTGTAGGAGCAACGCTTGATAGAAATGGTTTAAGACCAGCAAGATATTCAATAACAAATGATGGTTTTGTAATAATGGGTTCTGAAACAGGAGTAGTTGATCTTGATGAGGAAAGAGTTATAGAAAAAGGTCGATTAGGACCTGGACAAATGTTAGCGGTTGATTTTCATCAGAAAAGAATACTTCGAAATTGGGAGGTAAAATCTGAAGCAGCTCAAAGGCATGATTATAAAAATCTCCTAAGTAGGAGAACTATAAAAATTGAACATAGTGAATGGCTTAATGAATGCAAACTAAAAGACCTTGAGTTGTTACAACAACAAACTGCATACGGTTTTTCAGCAGAAGATAACGATCTTATACTGGATTCAATGGCTTCATTAGCTAAAGAGCCAACCTATTGCATGGGCGACGATATCCCTTTAGCAGTACTTTCTTCAAAGCCCCATATTTTATATGACTATTTCAAGCAAAGATTTGCGCAAGTTACAAATCCTCCTATTGACCCTCTGAGAGAAAAACTTGTAATGAGTTTAGAGATGCATCTTGGAGAAAGATGCACACCATTTGAGATTAAAGATCCTAAACCTTTTGTCCATCTAAAAAGTCCAATTCTTAATGAGGAAGAACTCATTGCCATTAAAAATTCAAAAATTAAATCTCAAACAATTTCAAGTTTGTTTGATATAGAGGAAGGTGCTCAAGGTTTAGAAAACCAATTAAAAGCAATTTGCAAACAGAGTGAACTCTCTATAAAAGAAGGTTGCTCTTTAATTATCATTTCTGATAAGGGAATTAATCCTAAAAAGACTTTTATTCCTCCTCTACTTGCTGTTGGGGCAGTTCATCATTATCTTTTAAAAAAAGAAATAAGGCTAAAAGCTTCTCTAATTTTTGAAACTGGTCAATGTTGGAGCACTCATCATTTGGCTTGTTTGATTGGTTATGGAGCGAGTGCAGTTTGCCCTTGGTTAACCTTCGAAGCTGGAAGACACTGGTTAAAACATCCAAAAACACAAAAACTCATTGATAGCAAAAAAATAAATCCATTATCAATAATTGATGTTCAAGAAAATATTAAAAAAGCTCTAGAAGACGGTTTAAGAAAAATTCTTTCGAAAATTGGTATCTCACTTTTATCTAGCTATCATGGCGCACAAATTTTTGAAGCTGTAGGCCTTGGATCGGACTTAATAAAAATTGCTTTTGATGGTACCACAAGCCGTATCGCTGGCATAACATTAAAAGAATTAACTAATGAAACACTTTCGATACATACAAAAGCCTATCCAGAGATCGATTTAAAAAAATTAGAATTTTTAGGATTTGTGCAATTTAGAAATAACGCAGAATATCACTCAAATAATCCTGAGATGTCCAAAGTTTTACATTTAGCTGTAAAACAAGGATCTGGATACGATCATTTCGAAACTTACAAAAAACTCATTAGTAATAGACCTACAACATCTCTAAGAGATTTACTAACAATTAATTCAAACAGAAAAAGCATTCCATTAGAGGAAGTTGAAAGTGTTGAATCAATTTGTAAGAGGTTCTGTACTGGAGGAATGAGTTTGGGTGCTTTATCAAGAGAAGCACATGAAGTATTAGCAGTTGCGATGAATAGAATTGGTGGAAAAAGTAATAGTGGAGAGGGGGGAGAAGATCCAGCTCGTTTTAATGTTTTAAATGATATAGATGAAAATACACAATCAGCAACTTTGCCATTTATTAAAGGTCTAGAAAACGGAGACACCGCATGCTCAGCTATTAAACAAATAGCATCAGGTAGATTTGGAGTTACACCTGAATATCTAAGAAGTGGGAAACAACTAGAAATTAAAATGGCTCAAGGTGCAAAACCTGGAGAAGGGGGGCAATTGCCTGGTCCAAAAGTTGATTCTTACATAGCAAAACTAAGAAATAGTAAACCTGGAGTAGCTTTAATATCTCCTCCTCCGCATCATGATATTTACTCAATAGAAGATTTAGCTCAACTTATCCATGACTTACACCAAGTTCATCCAAAAGCGAAAGTGAGCGTTAAACTTGTTTCTGAAATTGGGATAGGCACTATTGCTGCTGGAGTAAGCAAAGCTAATGCAGATGTAATTCAAATTTCTGGCCATGACGGAGGTACAGGTGCTTCACCCCTAAGTTCTATTAAACATGCAGGTTTACCATGGGAACTAGGTGTCGCTGAAGTTCATAAATCTCTATTAGAAAATAACTTACGAGAAAGAGTGATTTTAAGAACTGATGGAGGTCTTAAAACAGGCTGGGATGTAGTAATTGCAGCTTTACTAGGTGCTGAAGAATACGGGTTTGGTTCTGTAGCGATGATTGCTGAAGGATGCATAATGGCTCGGGTTTGTCATACAAACAAATGTCCTGTTGGAGTTGCCACTCAAAAAGAAGAATTAAGAAAAAGATTTAAAGGTATTCCAGAAAATGTTGTCAATTTTTTCTTATATATTGCTGAAGAAGTGAGACAGATAATGAGTAGTATTGGAGTCTCTAATATGGAAGAACTGATTGGTAATCAAGAATTTCTTTCTGCAAGAAATATAGGTCTGCCAAAAACTTCTAATATCGATCTTTCTTCTTTAATAAATAATGAACATTTAACCACTGATAGATCTTGGTTAAATCATTCAAAAAATGCTCATAGTAATGGTTCTGTATTAGAAGACGAGTTTTTGTCTGATACTGAATTTATAGATTCAATTAAAAATCACGAAAAATTAACCAAAGAAATTGAGATAAAAAATACGGATAGAAGCGTTTGTGCGAAAATATCAGGCGAAATCGCAGAACTTCATGGAAATACCGGATTCAATGGCGAACTCAACTTAAATTTCAAAGGATATGCAGGACAGAGCTTTGGTGCCTTTTTATTGAAGGGAATGAATGTTCAATTAATCGGAGAAGCTAATGATTATGTTTGTAAAGGAATGAATGGAGGAATACTCACAATAATTCCACCAAAATTAGATAAAATCTCCTCCGATCAAGTCATCCTAGGGAATACCTGCCTTTATGGAGCAACCGGAGGGAAATTATTTGCATTAGGAAAATCGGGAGAAAGATTTGCAGTAAGGAATAGTGGCGCTACAGCAGTAACAGAGGGGGCGGGTGATCATTGTTGTGAATACATGACTGGCGGTAAGGTAGTTATTCTAGGTTCCACAGGGAGAAACATTGGTGCGGGCATGACTGGTGGAATAGCTTTTATACTCGATGAGAATAATGATTTAAGTAATAAAGTTAATCAAGAAATAGTTAGCATTCATAAAATAAATTCATCTAAGCAGGAAGATATTTTATTAGAAATTATTAGAGAATATCAATCAAAAACAAAAAGCTTAAAGGCTGCCAAAATAATTGAAAATTGGTCTGATTTCAAGAGTAATTTCAAATTAATTGTTCCCCCAAGCGAAGAAGAGATGCTTGGCATAAAGAAAATGTAAATGCCTTTTTTTGTAAAAACTGAAATTATAAAAAAAGAATATTTAATTAATAATGATTTAAAACGAAAAATAATTAACGAACATATTGTTTGGATAAAAAAATTAAAAAAAGAGGGAATTAATATAAAAAGTGGTTTTTTAGTAGATGAATTAAATAGGCCAGGTGAAGGAGGATTACTCATTCTTGAAATGAATAATTATCAAAATGCACTAAAAATCATTAAGAATGATCCAATGATTAAGAATAATCTTGTTGAATGGAAACTGAATAAGTGGATAGATTCTATTAAATAAAAATAACTATCTGGGATACTTTTTCATAAGTTTTTGAATCTCTTCAGCATGGTAACTGCTTCGAGTTAAAGGAGAACTAACTACTTGCATAAAGTCCAAATCTTTTTCCCCGAAAACTTTAAAGTAATTAAATTTTGAGGGGCTCACAAATCTTTGAACAGGTAAATGATTAGGACCTGGAGATAAATATTGGCCAATAGTAACAATGTCAACGAAATTACTTTTTAAATCCTTAAGAAGACTTAAGACCTCCTCATCTTTTTCCCCTAAACCAAGCATAAAGCCTGACTTTGTATAAACTTTGGGAGAATAGTCTCTAGTTTTTTTAAGTAACTCAAGAGTTCTCTCATATTTACCCTGGGGTCTTACTTTTTTATATAGCGAAGGGACAGTCTCGATATTATGGTTTAAAACGTTTGGATTTGAATCAAGAACTTTTTCAAGAGCTTTCCAGTTGCCACAAAAATCAGGAATTAAAAGCTCAATAGAAGTTTCAGGAGATTTTTTTCTTACTTGATACACACATTCAAAGAATTGAGATGCCCCACCATCCTCAAGATCGTCTCTATTAACTGATGTGATTACAACATGTTTAAGCTTCATTCTATAAACGGCTTCGGCTAGACGATATGGTTCTGTTGGATCTAATTCTCTTTTAGATCTATCAAAATCAATATCGCAATATGGACATGCCCTAGTACAACCAGGACCCATTATGAGGAAAGTGGCTGTTCCACTAGCAAAACATTCCCCAATATTTGGACAACTTGCTTCTTGGCATACTGTATTGAGATTTAAATCATTTAACAAATTTGCAGTATTACCAATTCTTTCAACCTGTGGAGCTTTTACTCTTAACCAATCAGGTTTTGAAATTAAACTATGTTGATTATTAGTCAATTTAATTGTTTCTAGCCTATAAATTTATTTTACTAAAAACAATTTGAATTAACTATTAATAATTTCAATAATGAAGTCTATTCAATGTAAGTGAAAAATAAATGCATTTAACTAGTCCATCGATAATTAAAAACATGCTAATTCAATGCATTACTTCTACAATATTTTTGTTTCATTAACTAAAATAAAAACAGTATTTAAAACGTAATTTTTAATACAGATAATAGAACACTTGAAGTATTTTAAGCACAAGTTAAAGAGGGTTTTTACTTACTTTTTTTGTACTAATAAGTGTTTTTTTATTTATTTTTTGATACAGTAAAAAATATATGTATTAAAACATTGGTTTTTAAATTTAAAAGAAAACGTCTTTTACTATCTGAAAAATATAAAAGCTCTAAAGCAATAGGTTATGCTAGAGCTACTCAAAATGAATATGAATATTTAGAAGAGCAAATAAAAATTTTAAAGGAAGAGGGTTGCAGTTTAGTTTTCTCTGAATTTATAAGTTTAGATGAAGAAATTAAACCCCAACTCAATAAAGCTATAAATTTCTTATCTGAAGGTGATCAATTAATAATGACTCAACTTGATCGAGCATTTAAAAATAAAAAAGAATGTTTGCGGACAATCAATAAACTTATTGATAAGAATATTAAATTGCGAACTTTGACTAATTTTTTGGCTGATAATGAATACACTAAAGCAAATTCTTCAATTTTTAAGATTTTATATGAATTAGATAATTTAGAAGACAAAAGTTTAGGAGAAAGAAAAAAAGAACAACTATTACGCAGAAAATTATCTGGCAATAATCTGGGAGGCAGGCCCAAAATAAGTCCTTTAAAAGAATCTCTAGTCATCAGATTGCGCAATGAGGGATATTCATATCGATCAATCAGATCACAAACGGGAATTGCATTATCAACAATAAGAAGAGTGATTTTAGAAGGAGAATCATCATAAAATGATAAAGAAAGAAATTGAAAATTTAATTAAGGAAAATTTTAAAGATACAGCATTACGTATTTATGAATTAGATAATGAGGATAGAAAAAGTTTATTAGCAGAATATAGAGAGTGGATTATGAATGATTTAGATTTTGAAGAGGTAATGATGTTACCTTATGAAGCCTATACTGATAGATTAGATTCTAATTACCTAGACGAGTTACTATAGTCCTCAAGAGAATATCTCTTATTAAATTCAAATACTTCTTTGGCTATTAATGGTAAGAAGGAAGTATCTTTAGAATATTTTTCTCCACAACAAAAAACAACTAGTAAAGTATGCAGAGATTGACCATTAGTCCACCAAGCTGAATCATGTCGAACTTCAGACATTAAGCCTGCTTTACTCCAAAGATTAATGCTTTCTGGTAACCCTTCACCCAAAAAACCATCTATTTGATTGAGAGAATCGTTTTTAAGAGCAACTTTATTTAAATTTCTTTTTAAAAAACTTCGTAAATTTAAGTCATTTTTTTCATAATCAATATGAATCATAATTTCCTCCAAAACCCTTGCAGCGGAATCAGAATTCATAGCGTTTCTATTTTCATTATCATACCCATAAAATTTTTTTTCACGACCGAATGGGCCATCATCCCAGGTCTTTTGACAGCAATTTATACCACTCAATTCATCCCATTTTAAATCATATAGCCAATCGTTTATTATTCTTCTTTGATATTTCCAATTGTCCCATAATTCACCTTCAATACAAGGTCCACTTGTAGTTCCAGTAAGTAAATCGATTAAGAAGCTTGTTGCATTATTACTCGAGAAAGACAACATTTTATTTACAGCATCAATAAGTTCGTCTGATAAAAATAAACTTCCTTTTTTAATCCAATAATATGCTGCAAGGCCATAAACCAGCTTGACTATGCTAGCAGGGTAAACCAATTTCTTATTATTAATACCAGTTCCAAAACCTTTAAATACAGTTTTATTTTCACTTTTATAATTAATCCAAGTAATGGCAATATCTTCTCTTGAAAAATCTTTATTATAAGAGCATGCTTTGCCTAAAATATTATTTAAGGCTAGACCCATCTCTTTACTTAAATGGTAAAAGGACATTGTATGGAAAATTATAAAAAGCCTATCTCACTATTTAAACAAACTAATTTTTCAAAAACTATTTGGTGGAAATTAAAAGTTAATATTTCTGGATATCAAAATGAAACAGAAAATAAATTAGTGACTGAGATTTTTAAAAATAGAATTTTTAGATTGCTTTATCCAAACATTTATCAAACTATCCATAAATCTTCAAGAATACTTGTTCAACTGTATGAAGATGGTTACGTATGTTGGATAAATTTAGATGGATTAATTATTGAGAAATACGAAGTGGGGAAAAATGAGGATTCAAAAAATGAACAGTTCTTTATAAAAGACAAAGTTAACTCAATTTTAAAATGGATCAAAGATCAATCTGAGTTAACTAATGAATACCTATGGGGAGGAACATTAGGGCCCAACTTTGATTGTTCCGGGTTAATTCAGACTGCTTTTTTTAAACATCATATTTATATACCACGGGACTCTTATCAAATAAAAAGTTTTTGTAAACACCTTTTTTATTTTAATGAATCTTATTCAGCTCTAGAACCAGGCGATCTTTTATTTTTTGGAAATAAAAGAAAATGTGATCATATAGGAATCTACAAAGGAGATGGATTCTATTACCATTGCTCTGGAAGGGATTTTGGCAGAAATGGAATAGGATTAGATAACTTACAACAGTCTAATGATAAAATCTCATTACATTATAAATCCAAACTAATATCAGCAGGAAGAGTAGTTAGAAGTTATAGATGGGACAGAACTATACGTTAGTAAGAATAAAACACAGTTTAATTTAAAATATTAATTATTATTTTTATTTAGTAATTAAGAATTAACCAGCAGTCCAAATATTTTTAATGATCGGCATTATAGTATCCAAGTGTAATGTACCAACAAGTAACCAAGCAAAAACAGCACCTCCACAGCCTCCTAACCAAAATCCACTTGTAAAATCAGCCCAACCTGCTCTTGTAAATAAGTCCTTTGGTGGATTATTAACAGTCGCGTCTGGAGGTTGAACATTAGGTGATTTACCAGGTGCATTGTATAGAACTAGAAGTGCAGTCAAAATATGAACAGCTCCAATAGCAGCAAGAAGGCCAGCTGTTAGAGCAAATTCAGAATTTCTTAATGGACCAGTCATAGTAAAAGGACCATATAGAAGATATCCAAAAGCTGCTCCAGTTTCTAAACCTCTAAAATTAGGAGAAATACCTTCTCTGTAAAAAGGCAAATTATTTATAAAGGCTTTTGTAAAATAACCACTATTAACTGGAGTAGCTAAATTACCAACACAAGGATCAGCAACTGTTTTTACTGCCCATTGTTCTGCAACACCAATATCATTTGGTTGTACAGAATTATCTATGTATTTCTCATCAAACTTAATGGAACTTGTTGATTCTGAGAATGATTTTTGAAAGTCGCTCATTTTTTTTAATAGTTTAGAGTTTAATAATTTATTCAGTTGCTGTAATAAATCTTCCAATCAATACGATAAAAACAGCAGGCATTGCTATACCAATTAATGGAACAAAAATTGGTGGTAAAAGACTTGGTAAATCAGATGGCATAATTCTTTAAACATCTTTAAACACTTTAGTATTTATCTTCGAAATAGTGTTAATTTTATTACTGGATGATATAAAAATTATTAACTTTTTACATGTTAAATTTTTTCGCAATTGTACTTATTATTTTTATAGGAATATTACTTCTAGTTTTTAAAAAAAGAAGCTTTAAAAAGTTAATTAAGAAAGACAATCTATATCGTGTCAAATTAAACAAAAATAAAAATAATAATAAATTTGCGTCTTATAAAAATAGTTTTCTATACGATCATGAAGAAAAAAAGTACTCAGTATTTTATAAAAATTCTCAAAGAAATAAAATGTTTAGTCTTTTTCAGGGTAATACAGAAAATAAATTAAAAGCATTAAAAATTGCGGAAGAATTGGGTGATAAATCAACATTACCACTCTTACGAAAAGGCTTAAGAGATATTTCTCCTGACGTAGTTAAAATTTCAGCTTTATTAATAGGAAAGTTCAAGTAAGAATTCAATTTTGATTGGTATTACTTATTGACCTAATTCGGTAAATTGGACGACTTTGACTTTCATGGTATGTCCTAATTAAAAGTTCGCTCAATAACCCAAAGCTAAATAATTGGACACCAGCAATTCCTAATATTAATGCGAACATTAGCAACGGACGATTTCCAATATCCTCACCCATTATTTTTAAAACTATCAAATAAGAACTAATTACAAGGCTAATAAAAATACTTATAATTCCAACAAAACCAAATCCATACATTGGTCTTGTTAAAAATTTAGTCATAAACCAAACAGTTAGTAAATCCATTAAAACTCTAAAAGTTCTATCGATTCCATATTTACTGGATCCATATTGCCTGCTTCTATGATTGACTTGTATTTCTTTGATTCTTGCACCTTCAATATTTGCTAAAACGGGCAGAAACCTATGAAGTTCACCGTACAACTTAATATCATCTATTATTTCTTTCTTAAAAGCTTTTAATGAACAGCCATAGTCATGCAACTTCAAGCCTGTTACCTGAGCTATTAATTTGTTTGCTATTTTTGATGGTATCTTTCTATTAATTAATTTATCTTTCCTATCAAACCTCCATCCACAAATCAAATCATAGCCATTGTTAATTTCAGAAATTAATTTAGGAATATCATTAGGATCATTCTGTAAATCTCCATCCAAAGTAATGACAATGTCACCTTTAGCATTATCAAAGCCAGCTGACATTGCTGCAGTTTGCCCATAATTTTTGCGAAGGGAAATAACTGACAATTCTTTAATTTTGAAAGTTAGTTGTTTTAATACTTGATGAGTATTATCTTTAGAACCATCATTTACAACAATCAATTCAAAATTAAATTTATGAAATGACATTACATTTATAACTTCATCCAATAAAAGACCAATACTCTCACTTTCATTGAAAACAGGGACAATAATAGAGATTAATTGTTTTATATCAGACATTTATATTTAATAATCATTATATAATTTTAACTTAATTTAGAACACTAAAATTAAACAAAAAAAAATCACCACACAAGTGGTGATTTAAATTATATAGGTAAGGAAAATTTAACCAAATTTACCAGAAGTTGATGCAATAACAAATGCACCAAATGTAAGTATGTTTCCAATCGTGAAATGAGCTAGTCCAACTAATCTAGCTTGAACAATTGAAAGTGCAACTGGCTTATCTCTCCAACCAACAAGGTTTGCTATCGGAGTACGCTGATGAGCCCAAACTAATGTTTCAATTAATTCTTGCCAGTAACCACGCCATGATATTAGGAACATGAAACCAGTAGCCCAAACTAAGTGACCAAATAGGAACATCCAAGCCCAAGGAGATAGAGAATTTACCCCAAATGGATTATATCCATTAATAAGTTGAGCAGAGTTTAACCAGAGATAATCTCTAAACCAACCCATTAGATAAGTTCCAGATTCATTAAATTGTGCTACATTACCCTGCCAAATTGCAAGGTGTTTCCAATGCCAGTAGAAAGTTACCCATGCTAGTAAATTTAAAGCCCAGAACATAGCTAAGTACATAGCGTCCCAAGATGAACTATCACAAGTACCTCCACGACCAGGTCCATCACAAGGAAATGCATAACCTAAATCTTTCTTATCAGGAATTAATTTTGTTCCTCTAGCGTCAAGTGCGCCTTTGATAAGGATTAATGCAGTTGTATGAAGACCTAAAGCGATAGCATGGTGAACTAAGAAATCTGCAGGACCGATAGGTAAGAAAGCACTTAATGCATCTTGTCTGTTAATAAGGTCCATCCAATAATGATTACCTGGCAATGAATTCGCTGCGATACTTGCTGAACTTGTAGGATCAGATAATAAAGCGTTAAAGCCGTACATCATCTTACCTTGCGCAGCTTGAACAAATTGAGCGAATACCGGCTCAATTAGTATTTGCTTTTCAGGATTACCGAAAGCTACAACAACATCGTTATGAACATAAATTCCAAGAGTATGGAATCCTAGCAACATTGTTACCCAGCTAAGGTGACTTATCAAAGCTTCCTTTGTTCCAAGAACTCTTGCTAGTACATTATCTTTATTTAATTCGGGATCATAATCTCTTACAAAGAAAATGGCTCCGTGTGCAAATGCACCAACCATCAAGAACATTGCTATGTACTGATGATGACTGTATAAAGCAGATTGTGTAGTGTAGTCTCTGGCAATAAATGCGTAAGAGGGAAGTGCACCCATATGTTGGGCAACAAGAGAAGTTGCTACACCAAGTGATGCTAATGCTAGTCCAAGTTGGAAATGTAGTGAATTATTTACAGTTTCATATATTCCATCGTGGTTAATTCCGAAACTACCTTTATGAGGATCATTAGGGTGCCTAGTATTATGAGCTTCTGTAATTTCCTTTAGACTATGACCAATACCAAAGGTATTTCTATACATATGACCAGCAATTACAAAAACTGTTCCTATTGCAATATGATGATGCGCAATATCAGTAAGCCATAATGCTTCACTTTGAGGATGAAGACCACCTAAGAAAGTAAAGATTGCTGTACCAGCTCCCTCAGATGTTCCAAATACTTGATCAATAGAATCTGGATTTTGAGCATACGCTCCCCAGTTTAAAGTAAAGAGAGGAGCTAGTCCTGCAGGGTGTGGAAGCACTGATAACCAGTTATCCCAACCTACATGTTGTCCTCTTGATTCCGGTATAGCAACATGAACCAAATGACCTGTCCAAGCGATACTACTGAAACCAAATAAAACTGCTAGGTGATGATTTAATCTTGACTCTGCATTTTTAAACCAAGCTAGAGAAGGTCTAAATTTTGGCTGTAGGTGTAACCAACCTGCAAATAAGGTCCAACAAGCCAAAATACTCATAAAAATTGAAGCTTGGAAGAGTTGCTCATTAGTTCTCATACCAATTGTGTACCACCAATGGTAGAGACCTGAATAAGCTATGTTTACTGGACCACTAGCTCCAGCTTGAGTCATTGCTTCTGTGATACCAGATCCAAAATGTGGATCCCAAATAGCATGAGCTATAGGACGAACGTGGGTTGGATCAAGTACAAATTGCTCGAAGTTACCTTGCCAAGCAATATGAAATAAATTACCAGCTACCCAGAGGGCGATTATTGCTAGATGACCAAAATGTGTAGAGAAAAGCTTCTGATAAAGCTTTTCTTCGGTCATACCATCATGACTTTCAAAGTCGTGAGCGGTAGCTATTCCGTACCATATTCGTCTGGTTGTAGGGTCCTGAGCTAGACCCTGGTTAAATGATGGAAATTTTGTTGCCATTGAATTAAAAAGGTGAAGTTCAGGAAATTAGCCCAGGCCGAAAAGGCGAGCATGGAAGAAAGCCCATGTGGTAGCAATACCACCGACAAGGAAGTGTGTTACACCAACTGCTCTACCCTGAGTGATAGATAAAGCTCTTGGTTGAATAGTTGGAGCAACTTTTAATTTGTTATGTGCCCAAACAATTGATTCGAATAATTCCTGCCAATATCCGCGGCCACTAAAGAGGAACATTAAACTAAATGCCCATATAAAGTGAGCTCCTAAGAACATCAAACCGTACATACTTATGGATTGGCCATAACTTGTTAATACTTGAGAAGCTTGGGCCCAAAGGAAATCTCTTAACCAACCATTAATAGTAATGGAACTTTGTGCGAAATTACCACCAGTAAGTCCCCAAACATCACTCTGCATTTTCCAAGAAAAGTGGAAGATAACTATTGATAAACAGTTATACATCCAAAAGAGGGCCAGGAACACGTGATCCCATGAAGAAACTTGACATGTACCACCTCTTCCAGGTCCATCACAAGGGAATCTAAATCCTAAAGAAGCTTTGTCAGGGATCAACCTTGAACTTCTTGCATAAAGAACTCCTTTGAGAAGTATCAAAACAGTTACGTGAATTTGGAAAGCATGAATATGATGAATCATTAAATCAGCTGTTCCTAATGGAATTGGAGCTATAGCAACCTTTCCACCAACCTCTACTAAACTTCCATTAAAAACTTCACTTAAAGCTTTATGAGGTAAAGCTTCTGCAGTACCTGCTAAAAGAGAAGTTCCAACAGCAGATGCTTGAATACTCTGTACCCATTGAGCAAAAATTGGCTGAAGTTGAATTGCTGAATCACTAAACATATCTTGGGGTCTACCCAAAGCTCTCATAGTATCGTTGTGAATATAGAGACCAAAACTATGGAAACCTAACCACATACATACCCAGTTCAAGTGACTGATTAAAGCATCTCTTGCTTTAAGGATTCTGTCTAAAACATTATCAATATGTTTGGCTGGATCGTAATCTCTAACCATTGCAATTCCAGCATGCGCTCCTGCGCCTACTATGAATAATCCACCTATCCACATGTGATGAGTAAACAATCCAAGAACTGTCATGTAGTCAGTAGCTATATATGGATATGGAGGCATCGCATACATGTGATGAGATACAAGTATGCTTATTGATCCAAGCATTGCTAAATTTACAGCAAGCTGGGCATGTCTACTTTCTGCCATGAACTCAAAAAGACCTTGATGACCTTTAGGAGCAGGGAATAATATTGGGTCTCCTTGTTGTGAATCTAATATTTCTTTCATACTATGACCAATACCGTAATTGGTTCTATACATATGACCACCAATAATTGCAATTACACCAAAAGCTAAATGATGATGAGAAACATCAGTCATCCATAAGCTTCCTGTCACAGGGTTAAGTCCACCTTTGAAAGTAAGGAAGTCTGAAAAAGCTAACCAGTTTAAACTAAAGAAATTACCTGTACCACTTGCTAATCCTGGAAATATCTGACCGATAATTTGTGGATCACAGAGTTGATGCGGCATAGGCATATCTGCAATAGTTGCTATTTCTTTACCATTGATAACTAAAGGAGTACCTGCATCAATTGCATCTAAGAGAGCTGCAGTGGGAGCTCCGATATGAATACAATGACCAGCCCATGCTAGAGAACCAAGCCCTACTAAACCAGCAATATGGTGGTTTAGCATAGACTCGATATCTTGGAACCACTCCATTTTTGGAGCTGCCTTGTGATAATGAAAAATTCCGGCATGAAGCATAAGTGCAGCCATTACTACAGCACCAATTGCTAAAGCCATCAGTTCACTTTCGTTAGTAATTCCCCATGCACGCCACATGTGGAATATTCCTGAACTGATTTGAATACCGTTGTAGTTAGCACCAAGATCAGCATTAAGCATTTCTTGACCAACAATTGCCCATACTTGCTGAGCTCCGGGTTTGACATGAGTTGGATCAGCTAACCAACCTGAATAATTAGAAAATCTTGCTCCATGAAAAAATGCAGCACTCATCCATATAAAAATGACTGCAAGATGTCCAAAATGAGCTGAAAAGATTTTTCTTGTTGCTTCTTCAGCATCGCCTGTATGCACATCGAAATCATGTGCGTCAGCATGCAAATTCCAGATCCAAGTTGTAGTTTTTGGACCTTTAGATAATTTACTTGACCAGAAACCTGGCTTATCTAATTTGGCAAAATCAATAGGTCTTGGATCTGCCTTAACAGGATCCTCCAAAACTTTTTTGTTTTTTTCTCCACTTTCTGGTGGGCTGATGGTCATCTAGCACCTCGAAAATAATTGACATTAAAGCCGATTGATCGGATCTTGAACTTATTTATAATGATAATGTTCAAGAAAACGAATCCTTCGGAACTTTAAATATTCGTTTCAAAAATAATAAGGCAAAGATTCTTTCGTTATGCATTAACGTAACAAATGTTCTAATGATTGTTACTATATGAATATTTTGTTAAATTCTAGTCTGTGACTAAATTATGGGTATTTTTACTTAAATTTTATATAAATTTCTTAAATTTTTTTTTATATTTCAAGTAAAATTTTTAAAATCCAGCGACAAGATATAATTTCAACGTAATTATAAATAGTTTCTGATTTGAAAGGAATTGCTATAGGTCTATCTAATAATTCAAAAGAAATTTTAAAAAGGCTTAAAAAAACTGAATTTGTCAAAGATATATATATTGCAAGTTCTGCAAAAGATGAAGAAAAGGAAAATGAACTTATTCAAGTACAAAAGCCTAGGGAAATCTTACTAAAAAAATGGCCGGAGGTAGATTTAATAATTTTTATAGGTTCAATTGCTGCATCAATACGCATAATAAATCCTTTTTTAACCTCTAAAGATCAAGATCCGGGTGTAATCGTTATAGATAACAAATGTTCCAAGATAGTTCCTTTAATTGGCTTACATCAGTCAAATACGCAAAATATTGCATATCAAATTGCTAATTTACTTGGTGGCGAAATAATAGAAACTAATAATTCCAATGATCAAAGCTTATTAAATCTTGATGCATTTGGGAACCAATGGGGTTGGAAAAGATCAGGCAACATTAAGGATTGGTCAAAACTAGTGATTAAACAAGCTAAAAACGAAGAAATATTTTGCAAACAATTATCTGGTAATAGCTTATGGAAAACTTCAGAATCAGGGAAGATTATTAATCAAATTAATGAAAAAGAAATTGAAAAACCAGATTCAACATTTCATGTGAGTATATTCGAAAACAATGAGAGAAACTGGCATCCTCCCGTATTATGGATTGGCGTTGGATGCGAAAGAAATACAAGCAAAGAATTTATAGCAAATTCTTTAAATAATTTTTTGGAGTCAGGAAATTTTTCGCAGCAATCAATTGCGGGCTATGCAACTATTGATATTAAAAAAGATGAGAAAGGAATTTTAGAACTTTCTGAAGAAAAAAACTTGCCTATAAAGTTTTTTAGTAAAGAAGATCTTTCAACAATCATTGTTCCAAATCCATCAAATATCGTGCAAGAGGAAGTTGGCACCCCGTCCGTAGCAGAAGCCTCTTGCTTACTCGCAGCAGGAGAAGAATCAAAATTATTAGAAGAAAAAAGAATTTTTAAAAGTCAATCTGGGGCAGTAACTTTCGCTTTAGCGGAATCAAAAAATCAATATAATCCAACCCATGGCGAAGTACATATTATTGGAAGTGGGCCTGGCGATATCTCTTTTCTAACAAGTAATGTAAGAAAAGCACTTTCAAGATGTACTGTTTGGATCGGGTACAAAATGTATTTAGATTTAATTAAACCCTTAAAAAGGAATGACCAAGTTTTAATTGAAAGTAAACTTACTGAAGAAAAAGAGAGATGTAGGAAAGCAATTAAACTAGCGGAGGAAGGAATAAAAGTGGCTTTAATTTCTTCAGGTGAATCTGGATTTTATGGCATGGCTGGTTTACTTTTAGAATTGCTTCAAAAAATCAAAAAACAATATAGACCTTACTTTGAAGTACATCCAGGTATTAGTAGTGTACAATTAGCTGCTGCGATTAGTGGAGCACCACTAATGAATGACTTTTGTTCAATAAGCTTAAGCGATAAATTAACACCATGGTCTTTAATAGAAAAAAGAATTGAAGGAGCTCTTGCGGGGGACTTTGTAATAGCTTTATTTAATCCTCAATCGATTGAGAGAAATTGGCAGCTAAAAAGTGTAATAGATATATGTTTACAAACTAGGAATGGAGATACACCAGTTTTAATAGCTAGACAAGTAGGAAGAGAAAATCAATCCAAAAAATTTGTTACTTTAAACACCATTCCTTTTAAACAGATTGATATGTTATCAATCATTATTATTGGCAATTCTCAAACAACCTTAGTTGATGAAATATTTCTTACTCCCAGAGGATATTTACAAAATTAAGTTTAAATAATCGATAATTTAATAAATAGAATATTTTTCTTTGCTTTTTTTTTATAAGAATACTAATCTTTTATAATAAATATAGGAAAATTAATTGAAAAATATTGGTTTAATTTTGTTTGATATAGATGGGGTAATACGTAGCGTAGAAAATAGTTACAGACTTTCATTAAAAAAAACAGTTTGCAAATTTTCCGGATGGGAGCCAAGTTATATGGATATTGATAATGCAAAAAATGAAGGGATCTGGAATAATGACTGGGATTTAAGTTTAGAACTTATAAAAAGATGTATAAAAAAAGAGAACTTAAATCTTAAAATCCCTTCAAGAGAGGAAATAATAAAATGTTTTGAAGAGTTTTACTTTGGTGGGGATCCAAATAAAGATAGTAAATATTGGTCTGGATATATAAAAAATGAGAAGTTATTAGTTGATAAAAAGTTTTTTGATTTAATTCAAAGCAATGGAATAATTTGGGGTTTTGTTAGTGGTGCAGAGTCTGCTTCTGCAAAATTTGTATTAGAAAAAAGACTTGGACTAAAATCACCACCATTAATATCTATGGGAGATGCCCCTGACAAGCCTGATCCTAGGGGTTTTCTTAACTTATCAAAAAAGATTATTGGAGATAAACTTGGCGAATCAAATATACCAATTGCATATGTAGGAGATACTATTGCAGATATAAATACAGTTATAAACGCTAGAAAGGAAATGCCATCTCAGAAATTCATAAGTATCGGAATAGCCCCCCCTCATTTACATTCCAATTCTCGATTAAAAGAACGTAATTCTTACGAAAAAAATCTTAGAAATGCAGGAGCTGACTTGATTTTAAATTCTATTTATGACCTCAAAGATATTAATCTTGACTTGTTTTAAAACAAATATTAATTAAAAATTTTCTGAATAAATTACGGAGAGGGAGGGATTCGAACCCTCGACAAAAGTTACCTCCTGTAACTCCTTAGCAGGGAGCCGCTTTCAACCACTCAGCCACCTCTCCAATTCCTATACATTATCAATTTTTTGGCAAACATTCAAAATTTTTTAGTTAATCGAAATGTCTAATCCACTTGAACTCTCGGCAATCTATTTTTAAAAGAACAAAGAATTTCCCACGGAATAGTGTTAGATTCTCTTGCCCAATCAACAGGAGAAATTACTTTGTCTCCATCTGATCCCAGTAATAGCATCGTAGTACCAATTTTTATTTCACTTGAATCTGTAATATCTACCATCATTTGATCCATAGTTATAGATCCAACTTGGGGATAAAGTTTGTTATTGTGAATAACTTTTATCTTACCTGAAAGGCTTCTGGGAACTCCATCTGCATAACCAATACTTAATACAGCTAGCTTAGTTTTTCTACTACTTACAAATTTTCCTCCATAACTGACACTTACCCCTTTATCAATATTTCTTATAAAGGCTACTTTGGCCTTCAAAAACAACGCTGGTTTGAGCGATAAATTTCCATCCATTTTAGAAAGAGGAGAATATCCATACATAGAAAGACCAACACGTACCATATGAAAATGAAAATCTTTATTCAGAAGCATGGCAGCAGAATTTGCTAAATGAATCTTGATATTGTGATTTTTATAAATGTTATTAATTTGCTTTAATAATTCCTGAAACTTGATTTTCTGGAGTTGAGTACTGCTTTTAGGATTTAATGAGTTTTCTTCATCTGCAGAGGATAAATGACTATATATTCCCTCTATTGTAATGTTTTCGAAAGATTTTATTTTTTCAAACTGCTGCACAAATTTATTACATTCAAATCCTAATCTTGACATCCCGGTATCTACCTTTAAATGTAAAGGAAATTTCAACCCAAAGTACCTTCCAATATTATTGCAAATTAAACATTCTCTCATACTACTAATAGTTGGCATAAGATCATTTTTAAAGGATATTATCAAATCTCTTTTCGTATATAAATTACCTAAAATAAGTATTGGTTTTGTAACTCCTGAAGAACGAAGCTTAATCCCTTCTTTTAATGTGGCAACTCCTAATTGCAATGCCCCCCCTTTAATAGCATAGTCAGATACTACTTTTGCATCATGACCATATCCATCAGCTTTAACAACTGCCATTAATTGACAATTTTTACTTAATTTAGATCTTAACTCCCTTACATTTGTTTCTATTGCTTTGCCTTTAACTTCAATCCATGCTCTTTGTTTTGGATCTATATCTTTTTCAAAGGTTGGATATTTATCAAAATTAAATCCTTGATTTGATTTCCGAATTTGCATTAACTTTGCACGATTATATGCGCTTATTGGAATATACAGTTAGCATGACATGTAAATTGAATTTTGGCATGGGGCAGACCCTAGTTTTAAATGCTTCTTATGAACCTCTGAACATCACATCTTGGCGAAGAGCTGTTATTTTGATGATCAAAGGTAAAGCAGAAAGCCTTGAGGAAGATAGATCATACTCTATACATTGTGGAAGAAAATTGCCTACAGTTATAAGACTTCGTTACTACGTCAAAGTACCTTTTAGAGAGGTGTCCTTAACAAGAAAAAATATTCTTTTAAGAGATAATAATTCTTGCCAATACTGTAACTATAGAGGTAGTGATTTATCAATAGATCATGTTTTACCGAGAAGTAGAGGTGGAACTGATAACTGGGAAAATGTCACTACAGCATGTCTTAGATGTAATGTACAAAAAGGCAACCGTACCCCAGAAGAGGCCAATATGCCATTAAAGCGAAAGCCATACCGTCCACTAAGTAATCTCAATTTTGAAGCCACGAGACAAATTGATTCAGGTAGACATAAAGAATGGAGTAAATACGTAATAGGGGTTGCAATATAATAAAAATAAAATCTTAACTAACCTCGTTATTAAAATCCTCCATCATTCTCTGTTGTTCTTGTGCAATACATGCATCGATCACTTCATCCAATTGACCGGCGAGAATTGGTTCCAGTGAAAAATTGGAACCTAATCTGTGATCGGTTGTCCTGTTGTCTTTAAAATTATAAGTTCTAATCTTTTCACTCCTATCACCAGTTCCTACCTGGGAAAGCCTTTGAGATCTCTCTTTTGCATTAGCTTCTTTTAATTGAATTTCATATAATTTGGCTCTTAAAATTTCCATTGCTCTTTCACGATTTTGTAATTGTGATCTTTCCTGAGTACAAAAAACTCTTATCCCTGTGGGCTTATGGAGAAGGTCAATAGCAGTCTCTACTTTGTTAACATTTTGTCCCCCTGCACCTCCTGATCTTGCGGTGCCAACCTCTAAATCGGTTGGATCAATCTTAACCTCAACGGGGTCAGCCTCAGGCATTACAGCAACAGTTGCTGTAGAAGTGTGAACTCTACCTTGAGACTCAGTAGCTGGCACTCTTTGAACTCTATGCACGCCAGCCTCAAATTTAAGTTGACTATACACGGAATCTCCCTTAACAGAAATTACTAACTCTTTGAATCCTCCCATATCTGACTCCGAAGCACTTATAGGTTTTACAGACCATCCAATTTTTTGTCCATATCTTTCATACATTCTTGCTAGATCACCCGCCCATATACAAGCCTCGTTACCCCCAGCACCGGCTCTAATTTCTAACATTACACTTCTTTCGTCTCTGGGATCTTTAGGTAATAAAGCGATTGTAGTTTTTTGAATAAGTTGGTTCTTACATTCCTCTAGATTAGTTAACTCCTCATTTATTAATGATTCCATCTCTTTATCATTTCGATTCTCTTTCAGTAAATTTTTCGAATCTTCAATTTCCTTATCAGTATCAATCAACTTATTAAAATCAATCACCAAAGGTTCCAATTTTGACCTTTCTTTTGCAATTGTTTCTAATTTTTTAGGATCATTGGCTATGTCAGGATCTGCAAGCTGAACTTCCAAATTTTCAAAACTTTCTGAAGCAGTTTTCAACCTTGCAATTAGTGTTGAGTATTCCAATCGAAATTATGCTTAATTTTTGAAAATTCTATTTTTTAGAATCTTTTTTGTCCTTTTGATCTTTTGATGAGTCTGAGTTAGCTGAACCCATTCCATATTTCTTCATGAATCTATCAACTCTACCCTCTGTATCAAGAATTTTTTGAGTTCCAGTAAAGAAAGGATGATTACCACTCCATACATCAACGTGTAGCTCTGGCTGAGTTGAACCTGTTGTCATTACAACTTCTCCATTACAAATAACTTTTGCATCTGGATACCATTTTGGGTGTATTTCTGATTTTGGCATAATTAAAATCCTTTAACGTTTAGAGAATTGAGGAGCTTTTCTTGCTTTTTTAAGACCATACTTTCTTCTTTCCTTGGCTCTAGGATCTCTACTGAGATGGCCTTCAGTTTTTAGAGGTTTTCTATTGTCTTGTGATAATTCGCAAAGTGCTCTAGCAGCTCCTTGCTTAATAGCATCTGCTTGACCTGTTAATCCACCACCAAATACATTTACCAGGACATCATAAGAATTTTCTAGGCCTAATGTTTGTAGAGGTGCTTTTATTGAATTTATGTGAAGAGGGTTGAAGTTTAGATAATCATCTCCAGGACGACCATTAATTTTAATTTGTCCATTTCCCGGGATCAAGCGAACCCTAGCAACTGAGGTTTTTCTTCTTCCAGTTCCCCAATAAACAGCTTTGTTTTTTATTTGACTTTCCATTTTAATAAATTAACAATCTAATAATACAGGATTCTGGGCAGCATGAGGATGATCAGCACCTTTATAAACCTTTAGTTTTTTAAATTGCTGTCTTCCTAAAGAGTTATGAGGCAGCATTCCCTTAACAGCTTGCTCAATGATTCTTTCAGGAATCCTCTCTTGAAGAGACTCAAATTTTTCAATTTTCATTCCTCCTGGCCTACCAGAATGTCTTCTATATAACTTTTGTGATGCTTTTTTGCCTG
Organism: uncultured Prochlorococcus sp.; assembly: GCA_902576415.1. Taxonomy (GTDB): domain Bacteria; phylum Cyanobacteriota; class Cyanobacteriia; order PCC-6307; family Cyanobiaceae; genus Prochlorococcus_A. The sequence continues at coordinate 101,497 of CACGVZ010000001.1, forward strand.
TTACCTCAACTTTTTCAGCATTGACAACAATAACAAAATCACCCGTATCTAAATGAGGAGTAAATGTGGGTTTATTTTTGCCTCTTAAAACAGTTGCAATCTCTGTAGCAAGTCTCCCAAGTGTCTTATCTTTTGCGTCAACTAAAAACCAATTTCTTTCAATAGTTTCTATAGACGGAGTAATAGTTCTATTCATTTACCAAATTTATACAAATAGTTTTTTAAATTTAATACTAAATTCTACATTATTGGAGGAGTATTAAACAATAAATTTCGATAAATCTCACAAATTAGTTTCTTTATTCAAATTTACTTAAGAAAAACCCCTAATTAAAAATTCTGGAAATAAATCATTTTTATTGATCTTCTGAAAAACATTTTCTTCATAGACAGCATTTACAAAACATAACCCCTTAGCTGGAGCAGATTCTTTGACATCATATTTTCTTTTATTTACCCATCTATCTGTCAAAATATCTGGCGATATTTTTTTTTCTCCAACTAACACTAGTTGACCAACAATTAAACGGACCATTCCATAAAGAAAACCAGTTGCTTTAATATCAACTAAAATTATATCCTCTACTTTTTTAATATTTATATTTTTTATGTTCGTAATTGAAGTTGCCCTATTGCTTCCAGTTTTTTGAAAAGCAAAAAAGTCATGTTTTCCTTCCATTCTTTTTGATGCATTTGACATTAAAACTGGATCTAGCACTTTTTGGTACCTATGCCATGACCAATTGTTTATAAACACATTAGTAAATTTACTGTTATTAATCACATATCTATAATGCCTATATTTTGCTGAATAGCATGCATGCCAATTATTATTTACCTCAATCGATTCCAAAATTCTAATTGTTGAAGGTAAATGACTATTTAGTACATCTGAATAACGATTTCCTGGAATAACACAATCTATATCAAAATGTACCACTTGACCGGATGCATGAACCCCTGCATCAGTTCTTCCTGCCGCGAAGGTTTTTACAAAGTAATTTGTAATTTTAAAAAGAGCATTTTCTAGAATTCCCTGGACTGTATATGCATTTTTTTGTCTCTGCCATCCAGAGTAACTAGAACCATCATATTGGACAAGTAAAGCTACCCTTTTCAAAAGTTATTTACTAGTAAAAACCTCTTATTAATTGACTTAAACAAGCTCAATAATAGCCATCTGAGCGTTATCACCTTTTCTAGAAACGGTTCTAACTATGCGTGTATATCCACCTTTTCTATCTCCATACCTATCTTTTGCTTTTTCAAATAATGAATGAACTAATTTCTTATCATAAATATATCCAATAGCCCTTCTCCTTGAAGCCAAACTACCATCTTTAGCAAGAGAAATCATCCTTTCAGCCTCGTTTCTTAAAGCTTTTGCCCTAGCTTTTGTTGTTGTTACTCTTCCTTCTCTTATCAACTGTGTAGTCAAACCTCTTAAAAGTGCTTTCCTCTGGTCAGCAGGTTTACTTAATAGTGGAATTCTAAGTTGGTGTCTCATAATCTTAAAAAATTTTAAACAGATGTTCTGCTTTGTGGAATAGAAATTCCTATGCGCTCAAGTGCTTCAATAACCTCATCTGCAGATTTAGAGCCAAAGTTCTTAATTTCAAGAAGATCTTCATAGCTAAAACCCATTAAATCCGAAACAGAATTAACTTGAGCTCTCTTTAAACAATTATAAGCTCTAACGGACAAGTTTAGTTCTTCAAGAGGAATTTGAGCTTCTGGAGATGGTTCAGGTTCTTCAGGAATCTCCTCCACCATTGTTACTGTGGCAAGAGGCTGAAAGAGTTCAATTAAATGATTTGCAGCTTCAGAAATGGCATCATCAGGACTTGTTGAACCATCTGTTACAACTTCCATTCTTAATCTTTCTCTACCTGTTCCACCCTCTGCTACAGCAGTTTCATCAATAGTAAAATTAACTCGTTTTACTGGCATAAATACAGCATCTATTTGAAGCAAATCAATAGCAGTTGTTTCTTCATTCTTTCGATCTACAGGTCTATATCCTACACCTCTTTCAACATGTATCTCTAACTCTAAGTTATGACCCTCCTGAATAGTTGCAATCGGTTTTTCACCATCAACAATTTCAACTTGAGATGAAAATTGAATATCATTCGCCTTTACCTCCATTGGACCACTGGCTACTAACCTACCGATTTCAAGTTCTGGATTAGAACTATTAATTGATAGTTGCTTACAATTGAGAAGAATATCTAAAACATCTTCTCTAACTCCAGGAATAGTTGCATATTCGTGGTTAATTCCTGCTATTCTAACTGCAGTAACTGCACTTCCTTCAAGCCCTCCCATGAGGACTCTTCTAAGAGAATTGCCTAAAGTTGTAGCTTGTCCCCTTTCTAAGGGGCCAATTAAAAAAGTTCCTGTTTGGGAGCGATCATCTAATATTTGATGGTCGATTCTGTCAATCTGGTATTGCAACACGGAAAAAAATAAGGTTAAAAGTTTTTTTGGGGGGTTGGAGAATGGTTAGGACCTAAACGCGTCTTCGTTTAGGTCTCCTACATCCATTATGAGGTAATGGCGTTACATCTCTTATTAGAGTTATTTCTAATCCGGCCACTTGTAAAGCTCTTATGGCCGTTTCCCTACCTGAGCCTGGTCCTCTAACTAATACTTCTATTTGTCTCATACCTTGATCAAGTGCCCTCCTAGCTGCAGCTTCAGCTGCGGTTTGAGCAGCGAATGGAGTACCTTTTCGTGCACCTTTAAATCCACTAGCTCCTGCTGAGGACCAAGAAATTACATGACCAGAAGTGTCAGTAATGGAGACAATAGTGTTATTAAATGTGCTTTGAATATGTACCACACCATTTGGTACATTTCGTTTGGATTTCTTTGAACCTGTTTTTTTTACTGTAGCTGGCATGATTTTTAATTTAATATTGGAAATTAGTGTATAGATTTAGTTATTTATTTTTTTCTTCCAGCAACTGTTTTCCTAGAACCGCGTCTTGTTCTTGCATTAGTTCTAGTTCTTTGACCTCTTACTGGAAGACTCATTCTATGCCTTCTTCCTCTTACACAACCTATATCTTGTAGACGTTTTAAAGCCATTCCCTCTTTTCTTCTCAAATCACCTTCTAAAGTAAATTCTTCTGTGGCACCTCTAAGTTTTTGCACATCAGAATCTGAAAGGTCTTTAACGCGAGTATCTGGGTTTACACCAGTATTAGAAAGAATTAGCTTTGATCTAGTTAAACCAATCCCATAGACGTATGTAAGTGCAATTTCAACTCGCTTTTCGCGAGGTATGTCAATTCCTGCAATCCTGGCCACGTGTTTTGAATAAGTAAAAGTTTGAATTTAAGGATTAAATTTTAACCCTGACGCTGTTTATTGCGAGGTCTTTTCTTGTTGATAACATAGATTTTACCTCTTCTCCTCACGATCTGATCGTCAGGACTAATTTTTTTGACTGAAGATCTGACCTTCATAGGGGTTTAACAAATAAAACGTTAATATTATATTCTACATCATCATCAAGCCATTTTTTGTTTGATATCAGAGGAAATGGTTTTTAAATCTCTATCAGCATCAATATATTCTAACAATGAGAGATCTTTAAAATATTTAATTAATGGTTCTGTAGTTTTCTTGTAAATGTCAACTCGTGTTCTAATTGTCTCTTCCGTATCATCTTTTCTCCCTCTTACAAGCAAACGCTTAATTAGCACTTCTTCAGGAATATCTAGATAAAAAACAACTTCCAAAGGTTGATTTATTTCAATTAAAACCTCATTCAATGAATTTGCTTGAGATAAATTTCTTGGGTATCCATCTAGAATCCAACCTTTATTATCCTTGACTAAATTTTGTCTTACTATCTTTAATACGAGTTCATCACTAACAAGTTCCCCTCGATTCATAATATCTTTTACCTGTACACCAAGATTAGTATTCATTTCGATTTCTTTTCTTAATAATTCACCAGTTGAAAGGTGTAAATAAGAATTAGTTTGACTTAGCAATTCCGCTTGAGTCCCTTTCCCTGCTCCAGGAGCTCCTAAAAATAGTAAATGTTTCTTCATTAATTGTTAATTAGTCCCTCATACCTTTGTGAAATAACATAGGTTTGAATTTGCTTAGCAGTATCTATAGCAACACCAACAAGAATTAGTAATGAAGTTGCTCCTAAACCTTGAAAAGTCTGAACATTTGTAGCTCTTTCTACTGCAGCTGGGATTATAGCTACTGAACCCAGAAATAATCCTCCCAATAATGTCAATCTATTTTGTATACCAGATAGGTAGTTTGCTGTATTAGTTCCTGGTCTAACTCCCGGAATTGCTACTCCACCTTTCTTTAAATTTGATGCTACATCGACTGGATTGATAGTAAGAGATGCATAAAAATAGGAGAACCCCAGTATCAAGGAGAAGAATGTAAGAGCATATGGCCATGGATTAGAAGAACCGGGATTTAAACTACTGGCTAACTTAATTAAGACCGGATTACCCGTAACATTTGCAATAGTTATAGGTAAAAAAATTAAAGCAGATGCAAAAATAATAGGCATCACTCCTCCTGCATTTAATTTCAAAGGTAAATAACTTTGCCTTGTAGGAAGTAATGTTGTATTTCCTATTTGCCTTTTTGCACTAACAATAGGAATACGCCGTGCTCCCTCCTGGACAAAAATTATCCCAACTATTGTTAGTAAAAACACTCCAAGTAAAACTGCTATGCCTAATACATCTCCTCTATCACCAGTTTGGGCTTTTTCTATGGTTGAACTTAGGGCCTTTGGTAGGGTCGAAACAATATTCAAAAAAATTACCAGTGAAGCGCCTTGACCTATCCCTTTCTCAGTAATAATTTCACTAAACCACATTACTAACATTGAGCCAGTAACCAAGGCAATGGAGGTTTGCATGACAAATGTAGTGTCACTTATCCCCTCAATAGCATATTGTCTGAGAATTAAAGAAAAAATTATACTTTGCAAAAAACCCCATCCTAATGAAACATATCTAGTTATTTGAGCAATTTTTCTTCTCCCCGCTTCTCCTTCATTTTTTTGTAAATCTTCAAGCACAGGCAATGAAGCTGTGAGAAGCTGAATAATAATTGATGCGTTAATAAAGGGAAGTATGCCTAATGCGAATATTCCTAAGGTTGAAATTCCTCCTCCAGTAAAAATATCTAAAAAACCTATTAATTGCCCACCTTGATCTATAAAACTTTTAAAAGCGACCCTATCAATACCAGGCATAGGTATATATATCCCAAGTCTTACTAAAAGCAGAAGACCTAAAGTAGTTAAAACTCTACTCCTTAACTCTTTATTTAAAAATAATTGGGAAAGTATTTCAGAAGCGCTAGGATTTCTACTTTTGTTGACAAACATTTTGAAGCTTACCTAAATTTTTAGTAAATTTATTTATTATTTATAAGCTCGCAGGATCCACCTGCGTCCTCAATTTTTTGTTTTGCAACTTTTGTAAATGCATGAGCTTGGACTTTTAGCTTTACATTAATTTTTCCATTACCAAGGATTTTTAAGGGAAATTTGGGCTTAAAGATCAATCCTTTCTTAACTAGTGAGTCAAGGTTAACTGTATCGTTATCTTTGAAATCATTTAATTTTTCTAAATTAATTATGGAAAAGTTCTTTTGGTTAATTATTTCAAAGTGCTTTAATTTTGGAACTCTTCTATATAAAGGCATTTGGCCACCTTCAAAACCTGGACGTGTGGGTCTTCCAGAACGTGACTTTTGTCCTCTCATTCCAAAACCACATGATGCACCCTGACCGGCCGCAATACCTCTACCCTTTCTTAATTTTTTCTTTCTCGAGCCAGAGTTTGATTTAAGTGTATTTAATGTTGAAGTCATAATTTTCAAGAATAGAGCTGTTCAAGTGAGATACCTCTTTCCCTAGAGGCAGATTTGTGTGTTCTTAATTGCGAAAGAGCTACCATAGCAGCTCTAGCGTTATTCAAAGGTGTTTTACTACCCAATCTTTTTGCTAAAACATTTTTTATGCCTGCTAATTCTAAAACTGTTCTTATTGAACCACCAGCAATTACTCCTGTACCTGGGGCAGCTGGTCTAATTAGAACATTAGCCGCACCATCTCGACCTAAAGATAAAGTCGGTATTGAATTATTTGGGGTTAAGGGAACCCTAACAAGATTCTTTTTACCATCTGAAACTCCCTTTCTCACCGCACCAATAACATCCCCTGCTTTACCAACTCCAACTCCAACTTGACCTTTTTCGTTACCTACTACAACAATTGCTCTAAAACTCATTTTTTTTCCACCCTTAACAGTCTTAGAAACGCGTCGAATTTGAACAACTCTTTCTTGCCAATCAGAATCTCTCTCTAAATTTTTTGAATCACCTCTTCTATTTCTTTTTCGATCATTACGATTATTCTTTTTTTGTTCTACGGGCGTAGCTGCAGGAACATTATCGTTCTTGGATTGAATTTCTTGTTTTGTTGGAGTGTCAGTCATAGTAAAAAATTTAAAAGTTAGAATTCTAGGCCGGCTTCACGAGCAGCATCTGCAAGTGCCTTTACTCTACCGTGATATAAATTACCTCCACGGTCAAAAATTACTTGCTTAATACCTTTTTTTATCGCTCTCTTTGCTAATAATTTTCCAACAATAGAAGAAGAATTACAATCAGAAGGTAATTTCTCAGATTTTTCTTTTAATTCTTTATCAACGGTTGAAGCTGAGCAAATAGTTGTTTGAGCGCTATCATCTATAACCTGAGCATAAATATGGTTATTAGAGCGAAAAACAGACAATCTTGGACGAGATGCATCTCCAATTAAGAATCTCCTTAATCTTCTATGTCTTTTTTGGGTTTGTAATTTCCTGGAAAGTTTGGTCATTTTTTTAATTGGAATTATTTTTTGCCAGATTTACCAGCTTTTCTGAGAATTCTCTCATCATGATATTTAATTCCTTTACCTTTATATGGCTCTGGAGGTCTAATTGATCTGATTTTTGCTGCTTCATTGCCAACAATTTCCTTATCAATTCCAGATACGGTAACGTTTGTATTACTCTCAACTTTGTATGTTATACCATCAGGGGGGATCATTTCTACAGGATGACTATATCCTGCACTTACAACTAGATTTTTACCCTTAACTTGTGCTCTTGATCCAACGCCTACAATTTCTAGTTTCTTTGAAAAACCTTGAGTAACCCCTTCAACCATATTTGCAATTAAAGCTCTACATAAACCATGTCTCTGCCTTGAATGTATTTTGGTTGTGGTAGGACTTACGACAACAGTATTATCTTTCTTATCAAAACTAACTCCCTCAGGCATGAGACGTTTTAACTCACCCTTTGGGCCCTTAACTGTAACTGTTAGTCCATCAAAATCAACTGTAACTTTCTCTGGAATAAGTACTGGTGTTTTTCCGATTCTTGACATGATTAATTCTCCTTAATAAACATAGCAGAGGACTTCGCCGCCAATGCCTTGCTTTCTAGCATCGCGATCACTCATAACGCCTTTAGAAGTTGATATTATGGCAACTCCAAGACCTCCAAGAACTTTTGGTAAACCTCTAGTATTTTTATATATTCTTAAACCAGGTTTACTAACTCTTTGCATAGATCGAATAGTAGGAAATTTGTTTTTTCCACTATATTTGAGGCCGAGTATTATTTGTGATTTATAACCTTCACCTTCCTCATTAATATCAGAAATGAACCCCTCTTTTTGAAGTACTTTGGCGATACTTAAGGACATTTTTGAACCTGGGATTGTTGTGGTTGTATGCTTTTTTTGACTCGCATTTCTAATTCGAGTTAGCATATCTGAAATAGGATCGTGATTTGACATAGTTTTAATTTAATTCTTACTAAAAGGCATTCCTAACTCCTGCAAAAGAGCTTTACCTTCTTGATCTGATTTTGCACTAGTGACAATAGTTATATCCATACCTCTTATTGAATCTATTTTATCAAAAGAGATTTCAGGAAAAATCAATTGTTCTTTCACGCCAACGGTGTAATTACCTCTCCCATCAAAACTTTTTGGATTAACTCCTCTAAAGTCTCTTATTCTTGGTAAAGCTAGATTTATAAATCTCTCCAAAAAAGAATACATCCTGTCTCCTCTCAAGGTTACAGTACAACCAATAGGCATGCCCTCACGAATTTTAAAACCCGCAATAGCTTTTTTGGCCCTAGTTACAAGTGCCTTTTGCCCAGTAATTGTTGCCATTTCATTTAAAGAGGCTTCAAGAGCTTTCGAATTCGAAGCAGCCTCACCAAGACCTCTGTTAACGTTGACTTTGACAACTTTAGGTACTTGATGAATATTTTTAAGACCAAGGTCCTTTAAAAGTTTTGGTCTTATTGATTCTTTGTAGCGATTTTTTAGAGTCATAATTTTTTGTTAATTCTGGTCTTTGTCAGAATTGATAAATTAGAAAAAGTTGAAATCTGGTTTCTGATGAAAAATTAATCAATTACTTCACCAGTTTTCTTCAATCTTCTTTTCTTAACCCCCTCTTTATCAATAAAGTATTCAATCTTACTTGTAAGATTTTTATCCTTTGAGAAGAACATTACATTTGATGCATGTAAAGATGCTTCTTCAGTAAGAATTCTTCCAGTTTCTCCTTCCTGAGTTGGTTTTACATGTTTGGTCCTAAGGTTAATTCCCTTTACAACTACTCTATTTTCAAGAGGGATAGTTTTTAAAACTTCACCAGTTTTCCCTTTATCCTTGCCATTAATTACTTTTACCAAATCTCCAGTTTTGATTCTCATTTTTATTCTCTGGAAATTTTTCTTTTGCTTTAATGAATCCAACATTTAAATCACCTCCGGAGCAAGAGAAACAATCTTTGTATAATTTTTATCCCGCAGTTCTCTAGCTACAGGACCAAAGACTCTAGTACCTTTTGGATTCTTATCTTCATTAATCAATACTGCCGCATTGTCATCAAATCTGATTGAATTACCAGTATTTCTTCTTAATGTTGCTTTTGTTCTAACGATGACCGCTTTAACAACTTCAGATTTCTTAACTCCCATATTAGGAAGAGCATCTTTGACAGTTGCTACGATTACATCCCCGACATGTGCATACCTTCTGTTAGAACCTAAAACCCTAATACATTGGAGTCTTTTTGCTCCGCTATTATCGGCAACTGTTAAATAAGTTTCTTGTTGAATCATTTTTTAACCTCCCTAGCCTGACTTGTTTTATTGAGAATCTCTTCTATGGCCCATCTTTTTTGAGCACTAAGCGGTCTAGTTTCTCTAATTTTAACTCGATCACCTAAAACGCATGTATTTTCTGGATCATGCGCCTTATATCGAGTAGTTCTACTTACAATTTTTTTATAAGTGGGATGTGGATATCTGTTAATAACAGCAACAACAACTGTTTTATCCATTTTGTCGCTGACAACAGTACCAATTCTTTCTTTAAGTGCCATAACTAATAATTAATCAGAAGTTGTTTTAGAAGCAGATTGACTCTTACTGAGAGTGAGTAATTGCGCAACTTGTTTCTTGATAATTTTAAATTTATGAGTTTCATTGAGCTGTCTTGTAGCTTGCTTGAATCTCAAGTCAAAAAGATCTTTTCGTAATTGGTCAATCTTTTCAGTAATTTGTTCAGAATTTAATTTTTTAAATTCCTTAAGTGACTCTGAGTTTTTCATTGTTTAACCTCCTCTTGAGATTTTTTAATATTTTTAGTATTTTCTTGGGAGGAATTTTCTAGATTTTTATCAATTGAGATAAATTTAGTTTTTACAGGAAGTTTGTATTGAGCCAGACGCATAGCTTCCTTTGCAATTTCCTCAGTGATATCTTCACCACCCATTTCAAAAAGTATTCTTCCAGGTTTTACAACTGCGACCCAAAACTCTGGATTACCTTTACCAGAACCCATTCTGGTTTCGGCAGGTCTCATGGTTACGGGTTTATCAGGAAATATTCTTATCCAGATTTGACCACCACGTTTGATATATCTAGTCATAGCTCTTCTGCTTGCTTCAATCTGACGTGCAGTTACCCAGCCACAGTCTTGAGCTTGGAGAGCAAATTGACCGAATGCGATAGTATTACCTTTTGAGGCTACACCCCTCATTCTGCCTCTATGTTGTTTACGGAATTTAGTACGTTTTGGACTAAGCATTGTTATACCTCCTATGAATTCTCATTTGAACGATCCTCAAATTGCTGAGGTCTTCTACTAGCTTTCCTCTTAGGACTCGCACCCACAGGGATAGTTTGTTCTTCTTTAGGGAGAACTTCCCCTTTGAATACCCAAACTTTAATGCCTAGAACACCGTAAGTTGTATTAGCTTCACGTGTTGCGTAGTCAATTTCAGCTCTCAAAGTATGTAAAGGTACTCTACCTTCTCTAGTCCATTCAGTTCTAGCTATTTCAGCACCATTCAACCTTCCCCCTACTTGAATTTTAAGACCTAGAACTCCAGCCCTTTGAGCCCTTTGTAAGGCCATCCTAATAGTTCTTCTAAAGGCGACTCTTTTTTCTAGTTGTTGAGCAATATATTCAGCTAGTAAAAAAGCATCAGCGTCTACGCGTTCAACTTCAACAACGTTTATTCTGACTTGCCTTGTTCTATCACCTATAGTTTTTTGAATGCCAGATCTTAATTCTTCAATACCACTTCCTTGTCTTCCAACTATAACTCCTGGTCTTGCTGTTTTTAATTCAAGTTCCAGTTGGTCAGCTTTTCTTGCTATTAAGACATCGCTAATTCCTGCTGCCCCATATTTTTTTTGTATGAAGGTACGAATTTTAAAATCTTCTTGGAGAAGAATTGGATATGTTTTAGAAGTAGCAAACCACTTAGAGCGATGCTCTTGTGTAATTCCTAATCTTAGTCCAGAAGGATGTATTTTATGTCCCATTAGTTTTGTACCTCCGCATTAGTTTGAGTAGGAGCAGACTCAACAGAAATACTGATGTGGCAAGTCTGTTTTTTAATTGAAAAAGCTCGACCTTGAGCTCTGGGTCTGTACCTTTTCATTACTGGACCACTATTAGCCCATGCAGAGGAAATAATTAGGGTAGATGGATCCATTCCAAGGTTATGTTCTGCATTAGCAACAGCAGATCTTAGAACTTTAGTAATGGGGTCTGTAGATCTGTAAGGCATAAATTCCAACATAATCAATGCATCTCTATAAGATCTACCCCTTATCTGATCCAAAACTCTTCTCACCTTAGAGGCTGATCCGCGAACATAATTCCCATGAGCAATTGCTGTTTTTGTTGTTTCAGGTGTATTTGTCATGATTTTGCTCCTTTCTTATCTCTTATGTGACCTCGGTAAGTGCGTGTAGGAGCAAATTCACCGAGTTTATGACCAATCATTTGTTCAGTAATAAATACTGGAATGTGAGTCTTGCCATTATGTACAGCGATTGTGTGACCGATCATTAAAGGTAAAATCGTAGAAGATCTTGACCAAGTTTTGATAACAGACTTGTCATTATCGGTATTTTGTTTTTCTACCTTCTTGAGCAGGCTATCTGCTATAAAAGGTCCTTTTTTTAGTGAACGTCCCATGATTATGTAATAGAAATTGAAATAATAAATGAAGTAATCAAGAGTCTCTTCCTCCTCTACTCCTCTTAGAAACGCGACGGCGTCTTCGAACAACTAATTTATTACTTGGTTTGTTCTTTTTACGTGTCTTTAGTCCAAGAGCTGGCTTACCCCATGGAGTAACTGGGCCTGCTCTACCAATTGGTGCTTTTCCCTCTCCTCCTCCATGTGGATGATCACATGGGTTCATTACACTACCTCTTACTTGAGGCCGTCTTCCAAGCCATCTTCTTCTTCCTGCTTTACCTAAGCTAGTATTTCTTATTTCAGAATTACCTACTTCACCAAGAGTTGCATAACATTCTTTTCTTACAAGTCTTACCTCAGTAGATGGGAGTTTTAAAGCAACATAATCACCCTCTTTTGCCATAACTTGAGCACTAGCTCCTGCGGATCTAACCATTTGAGCACCCCTACCTGCGTATAACTCAACACAATGAACACTAGATCCTAATGGCATAACAGAAAGCGGCATGGCATTTCCATCTTCAATTGGAACACTTTCTCCAGATATGACATTTTGGCCGACTTTTACTCCTGCTGGAGCAATAATATATCTTTTCTCTCCATCTTCGTAAAATAAAAGTGCCAACCTTGCATTTCTGTGAGGATCGTAGTGTATAGCTGCAACTTTAGCGTTGATATTTCTTTTATCTCTTCTAAAGTCGACCAATCTATATTGCCTTTTATGACCACCTCCACGATGACGACAAGTGATAACTCCACGATTATTCCTGCCTTTAACTCTATGTTTTGAAACTATTAGTGATCTTTCAGGTTTTGCACTTGTGATTTCACTAAAGTCAGTAACTACTCTCTGCCTAGTACCAGGTGTATAAGGTTTAAATTTACGTATTGCCATGATTAAAACTCCTTAAGATTCTGGAAATAGTTGGATTTTGTCTCCTTCTGCAAGACGCACAATTGCCTTCTTGACCTGAGAACGTTTACCGGAAAATTTCCCGACTCTTCTTGTTCTCCTAGGAGGATTCATAGTTTTAACTCCTATGACTTTAACACTGAATAAGGCTTCAATAGCAGCCTTTATTTGTGGTTTTGCCGCTCTATGATCTACTTCAAAAGTATATTGGTTAAGATCTAGTGCATTTGTAGCTTTCTCAGTAATAACTGGCTTTCTTATTACATCGGCTAAACGAGAATCGAATAATTTACTCATGATGCATAAACCTCCTGAATTTTATCTATCGCTGATTGCCCTATGACCAATTTATTAGCATTGAGAATATCAAATACGTTTAATTGATCGGCCGCAATTAATTTTACTTTTTCAATATTGTTGATGGATTTTTTTATAACATCGGACGGACTATCAAGAATAACCAAAACTTTTTCATTTTTTTGTATACCTAATCGAGCAAGGCCATTAATGATATCACTTGTTTTAGGTTGCTTTAAATTAGATCCAAAATCTTCAACGGCCTTCATATCAGATACTCTAGACATTAGTGCAGTTCTAAGAGCTAACCTACGTTCCTTACGATTCATATCAAGATTGTAAGAACGTGGCTTCGGTCCAAAAATAATTCCGCCACCAGGTCTTAAAGGTGTCCTTATTGATCCTTGACGGGCTCTTCCTGTACCTTTCTGTTTATATGGTTTTCTACCGCCCCCACGCACTTCAGATCTTGTCAAAGTTGACGCTGTTCCCTGTCTTTTATTTGCTAGCTGCCTAAGGACTGCTCTATGTATTAAATCTGCCGAAGAAGTTTCTTTAGCAACTGCTAAATCAAGAGAAACTTTGCCGGATTTTTTACCATCCCACTTAAGAGTTTCAAGTGTTGTCATGATTTTTGACCTCCTTTTTTGCCTACAACATTATTTGGCTTAATATTTATTATTGAGCCTGGCTTACCTGGGACAGAACCCTTTACCACAAGCAAATTTTTCTGATCATCAATTTTTAGAACTAACAAACCTTTAGTGGTAATCTGTTTTCCTCCATATCTTCCTGCCATTCTTTTTCCTGGATAAATTCTGCCTGGAGTTGTTCCTGCACCTGTAGATCCAGGTGCTCTATGATTTTTTGAACCATGACTCATAGGTCCTCTGCTAAAACCATGTCTTTTCTGGTAACCAGCAAAACCTCTACCCATAGATTTGCCACTGATATCAACTTTTTGACCAACCTCGAAGTTTTTTACAGTTATTTGATTTCCGATTTCATAAGATGAAGTTTCTTCAACCCTATATTCTTTCAAATGCTTTAAAAGTTCTTCACCTGATTTCAACAAATGTCCCTTTTTAGGCTTACTTATGTGCTTATCTTTGGACAAGCCATAACCTATTTGAACGGCAGTGTAACCATCCAAAGCGGTTGTTTTCAATTGAGTGATACGGCAAGGTCCAGCCTCAATAAGAGTAACTGGCACCGAATTACCTTTCTCGTCGAAAAGTTGGGACATGCCCAATTTCTTTCCTAAAATTCCTATAGACATAAGACTAAATTAGGCTAGCTCGTAATGATTTTTAAATTATCTGAACCCTTCAATTATTTAGGGGAAGCTAATAAAAAAACAATTATTAAGGTTGAGACTTATCTGAAAATCTAGATAGTTTCTCATGGGATAAACCCACCTGTGTTTTCTAACGAAACGCTAAAAAATGTGAAATTTCACAGAGGCTCGGCTAGCTTGCGAGCATAAAAATTCACTGAGTTACAATTGTACATCATCAAGTACCATAAAATAAAATAAAATAGAAATAAAGGAAATTTTTATGCCATTACTTCTCACAGGGAAAAAGTTTCATAACGATTTAAAAACTAACAAATGTCTTGCAATCTTTGCTCCTCTTGAAGGTGGTTATGAAACTCGTCTTTTGAGAAGAATGAGGGCCAAGGGCTTCAAAACTTTTATAACCTCAGCAAGGGGGCTTGGAGATCCAGAAGTCTTCTTGCTCAAATTGCATGGCGTTAGACCACCGCACCTTGGCCATCAAAGCGTAGGGAGAAATGGAGCACTCGGGGAAGTTCAACAAGTTATCCCACAAGCTTCTGAGTTATTTAATGAAAATGATAAAAATAAATTACTTTGGTTATTAGAAGGTCAAGTACTGTCTCAATCTGAATTAGAGAGCTTAATAGAGATTTGCACTAACGATAATAAACTAACGATAGTAGTTGAAATGGGGGGTTCAAGAAAACTTGAATGGAAGCCCTTAAGTAATTATATTTTAGATGAATTTGAAAGTTAAATTGTTTGATTACAACTAAGAATAAAAAAGATAAATGGATTAAATTAATTTGTGGTGCCAGTAATGAAGATATTGTTGCCATAGAAGATTTATGTGCAATTTATACTGCTGCTGGTGTCGACTACATAGATGTTGCCGCAGAAGAATCTATAGTAAACGCAGCAAAAAAAGGAATCGAGTGGGCAAAAAAAGTCTTTAAAAACTCCCCTGGATTAATGATAAGCATTAGTGATGGAAATGATATCCACTTTCGTAAAGCAAAATTTGATCCATTGAAATGTCCCCCTAATTGTCCAAGACCATGCGAAAAAATATGTCCCACCTTTGCAATCGATAATTCAGGGATCAAAAAGAGTAAATGTTATGGATGTGGAAGATGTTTGAATAGCTGTCCCCTAAATCTAATTAGTGAATATGCATATAATTTGTCAAAAGATGACTTAGGATCAACACTTCAGAAAATAAAGCCTAATGCAGTAGAAATTCATACAGAAATCAATCGCCTAGATTCTTTTGCAAAAGTTGTCAGTATCCTTAAAAGTTCTGGAATGAAATTAGACAAGATATCTATCAGTTGTGGATTAAATCAATCTTTCAAAAAATCACAAGAGCCCGAAGATCTTTTGAAAGCTCTTTGGGAAAGATATGAAATTCTTAAAAAACTTGATATTCCCCTTATTTGGCAATTAGATGGAAGGCCAATGTCTGGAGATCTTGCTCCTTCAACAAGTAGAGATGCTGTTAAGTTGTTTGAAAAAATCGGTTCAGACCTTCCACCTGGATTAATTCAATTGGCAGGAGGAACAAATGAAAAAACTCATGAATTTTTGAATTCAAACAATCTCCCAGACGGCATAGCATTTGGAAGTGCTGCAAGAAAAATTATGCAGCCCCTTATTGAATTTGCTCACAAAAATAACAAAAAACTCTATGAGTATCCAGAAAGAATGGCTTTAGCTATCAAAAAAGCTAAGAAATTTCTAGAGCCATGGAAATCAAGCTCATTCAAATAATATTTTTATTTTTCAAAACTAGGGCCATATTTATAAAAACTTTGTATTTTTTGGATAGAAAAAAATCTTTTCATGTATTAAAATAAAAAATCAATGGGCCGTCGCCAAGTGGTAAGGCATCGGGTTTTGGTCTCGACATTCCTAGGTTCGAATCCTAGCGGCCCAGTTCTAATATTCAATAGGTGTCTTCTCAAAAAATATTTCTATTTGATTTAGATGGAGTAATAGTTGATGGAATGCAAGAATATTGGCATAGTTCGTTGCTGGCCTGTGAAAGATATTTAAATTCACCCTCCATCTTTGTTGATCAAAAACTTTATAAAAGAGTACCAAATTCTTTCAAAGAAATTAGGCCTTGGGTTAAATATGGTTGGGAAATGATTCTAATTGTTCACGAAATTATAAAAACAGAAAATCCATTAAAAAATGAAAACAAAGATGATTTCATTAATAATTATCATCAAAATTGCCAGAGGATATTAAATGAAAATTCCTGGATTGCCGAAGATTTACAAAAAATGTTAGATCAGTCGCGCAAGTACCAAATTGATAAAGATTTTAAATCATGGGTAAATTTACATAATCCTTTTTTTGAAATTATAAATTTTATGAAAGAATTAAGGAAAAGAGAAATAAAAACTGGAGTTATAACAACTAAAGGTAAAATATTTGCAGAAAAAATTCTTAAACAATTAAATATTTTTCCAGAATTTATTTTTGGTTATGAATCCGGAACAAAAGTCAAAATAGCTGAGAAGCTTACTCAAACATATGAAATTTTAGGCTTTATAGAAGATAGAAAAAAAACTCTAATAGATATCAAACAAAATTCAGAAACTTCTCACATTCCATGCTTTCTAGCTGATTGGGGATATTTGAAAAAATCAGATAAGTTTACTTTAAGTAATGAAATAAAATTATTAAAATTAGATAACCTTGAGGAATTAGTTGCAATTCAAAGATAATCAGCTAGAGTACAGATGTACTATAGTTTGTATTTATGAAGTTTGGTTTAAATAAAAATTTCCAAATTTAGAATAATTACAAGAACTTTAACCAATAAATCAAACAATGAGCCTTGAAGAAAAGAAAAAAACTGAATCAAAAGAAAAAGACAAGGCATTAAGTCTTGTCTTAGGTCAAATAGAAAGAAATTTTGGACGAGGATCAATAATGAGACTTGGTGACGCCTCAAGAATGAAAGTAGAAACAATATCTACTGGAGCGCTCACCTTAGATTTAGCATTAGGAGGAGGCTATCCAAAAGGAAGAGTAGTAGAAGTTTACGGTCCAGAAAGTTCAGGAAAAACTACATTAACGTTGCACGCGATTGCAGAAGTCCAAAAGAATGGAGGAGTAGCAGCATTTGTAGATGCCGAGCATGCACTCGATCCAGTTTATGCAGCATCTTTAGGAGTTGATGTTGAAAATTTGTTAGTTTCACAACCAGATACAGGGGAAATGGCTCTGGAAATAGTTGACCAACTTATAAGATCAAGTGCAGTTGATCTTGTAGTTGTTGACTCGGTCGCAGCACTAACCCCAAGAGCTGAGATAGAAGGAGAGATGGGAGATCACGTAATTGGAAGCCAAGCAAGGCTAATGAGCCAAGCAATGAGGAAAATAACAGGAAATATTGGTAAATCTGGATGTACGGTAATATTCCTGAATCAACTACGCCTAAAAATTGGCGTTACATACGGCAATCCAGAAACAACCACAGGAGGTAATGCATTAAAATTTTATGCCTCAGTGAGACTTGATATCAGAAGAATTCAAACTCTTAAAAGAGGTACTGAAGAATATGGCATAAGAGCAAAAGTGAAAGTAGCAAAAAACAAAGTTGCGCCACCATTTAGAATTGCAGAGTTTGATATTCTCTTCGGAAAAGGTATTAGCACAACAGGATGTTTATTAGATTTAGCAGAGGAGACTAATATCATAATAAGGAGAGGTGCTTGGTATAGTTATGAAGGAGAAAATATTGGACAAGGAAGAGATAATACAATTATTTGGCTTGATCAAAACTTAGAAATCAGGAATAAAGTAGAATCCATGGTTAAAGCAAAATTAACAGAAGGAACTGAAGTCAGTTCTAATTCAATGAAAGCATTAAATAGCAATCCTGCTAATACAATCGCTGTTAATGATATAAAAACAGTAGCTTAGTTTTATAAAGAATCAGCTAAAGTCCACCACCCAGCAGCAGGGCCTATAAATCTAACTACAATCCATAAGATAACTAACCCTCCGATTCCAAACCAACTGGCCTTAATACTTAATTTAATAAGGTTATCTCTTTGATTGACTGTAAAGGGAAGCCATTCAAATAATCTTGGGGACTCATCAATTTTAGTTTTAGTATTATTTTTTTTTGGAGGTAAACCAAGTGTTTTACGTCTTTTTGCTTCTCCCATATTTCTTTAGTTATTTACAAAATCATAACCTAATCAAAAGGTAGCATATAGTTAATTTTTTTTGAGGGTTGAATGTTTTGCAAAAGTAATCTTCCCCAGTTTCTTTTATTTGCTCTTCCATCTAAGATTATTAACTTACCTGAATTTCTTCTTAAAGGAGAAATAGATCTTTCAAGTTTAATTCCAGCTTGAGGAAGAAAGAAGTCTCTAAACCAATCTTGAGAAAGCTTCTTTTTATGCGAAACTGTAATTGCATTAATAGGTTCTGACATATTCGGAATAGGAAGTAAAGGAATGATAATTTGTTCTGGAATTTGAATTAAATAAGAATTCATAATCCACCAGTCAAAACTAGAGCAAAGAATTTCATTTTTACCAGAAGGAATTGTCTCTAGCAATACTCTCTTCCCATACTTAGAAGCTAATTCTGTAGCAATGTTAGTTTTTAAATCAATATCATCAGACAAAACTAAAGTTAAACCCTTTCTAAAAAGTATTAACTTTTTGCATTTATCCAAAATTGAATTGGTAAAAAGAGGACTATTAGGAAGCAACTGTTTAGGGGGAATATATAATGAAATCTTTTTCTCTTCAAAATTACTTTTAAAATTAATAACCAAGTCAAGGTCCAAACTGTGTTTTTTAAAGTACATTTCAAAAAAATTATCTTTTCTCAATGCTGATAAAAAAACAAATTTATTATTTGAAAAAAATTCTTTAATGTGGGAAAGTTCATCTATTGGCTGCAAATACAAAGTCCAATCTAAATTTGTATCATTTAACTTTACCCAGCACGCCCAACCTTTAGATAATGCTTCGTCAACCCTTAAAAATTTATCAGAAAAAAAAGAATTTTCATGAAAAAAGTTTGAAAAAAAACTAATTTCTTTTTCATCTAAATTGATATAACTATTTCCTAAGACCTTTCTCATGAAGAACTTTTTATTCAATGAATCATATACTTTTATAAATTTTTGATTAATTAATTCAAATTCATTAAAATTTTTTGTCCAATCTTTTTTAAGCAAAGAAATTCTAAATTGATTTTTTAAATCCTGTTTTATATCTTCAATTCCAGAATAAACTATTCGATGATTTCTAAGATTACGATAATTGGAATCATTAAGTAAATTTTGGATTGTTATCAAACGAATATGATGATTTGCAAAAATAAGCCGATCATTTTTCAAAATAAAATTAAAACCTATATTTCTCAATGAATCAATCTGAAATTGGGTTATAAATTGAATTTTTTCTTTAGATAAAATAAAAGTTGAATCCTCTTCCTTTAAAAATAAAGAAATCAAAATTGGAGGTAACCAATCATAGCTAGAGAAAATTTCTGAATTAATTAGATATGTAGAATTATTTTCAATACATTTGGAAATTATTCTCCCAAAAGAATATATGTGTTCCCAGTTACTATTTTGATCTCTCAAAAAATTTTTCAAATATTGATGACTTAAAATTTCCAGCATTTATTATTAATTTAATTTCAAATTCATACAAAATTTATGAACCTAATATACAAAAAATTGGTATCAATATAAGAGGGTCTTGAATTAATCAATCTATGAAAATTGGAATAGTAGGATTAGGTTTAATTGGCGGTTCTTTGGGATTAAAACTCCAAAGTCTTAATCATACAATTTATGGAATAGCAAATAATGAATTTAATGAAAAAAAAGCTAAGGAAAAAAAACTTGCAAATTTTGTTAGTTGTAATCTGAACTTATTAAAAAAATGTGAGCTCATTATTTTGGCATTGCCTATCAAAGATTTGATCAGTCCATCTGAACGATTAGTAGCATCAATACCTCAAGAAACAATAATAACTGATGTAGGCTCTATTAAAGAACCAATAGTAAATAAATGGGAAAAATTACATCCTCTATTTGTAGGATCTCATCCAATGGCAGGAACAGAAAAAAAAGGAGTTGATTCAGGTTTTGAAGATCTTTTTAAAAATGCACAATGGACTATAACCCCAACACAAAATAGTGATCTTAATGCAGTCAGAACTATTTCCGAACTAATAAAATCAATGGATTGTGAAATTTGCCAAGCTTCTCCAAAAGAGCATGATGAAGCAGTATCTCTAATTTCTCATTTGCCTATATTTTTAGCTTCTGCACTAATTGAAACTGCACATACAAAAAATAATCAATCTTTATTAGGTATCACACAAAAACTTGCTGCTACAGGATTTGCTGATACTTCGAGAGTTGGCGGAGGCAATGAACAACTAGGCTTAGATTTAGCTATTAATAATCAGATTAATGTTTTAAATGCCATAAATAATTTTAAAAATAAGCTTAATACACTGGAATCTCTTATTAAAGAAAAAAATTGGGAATTACTTTCTAACAAACTTGCTGAAGCAAAAGAAATCAGACAAAATTTTATAAACTAAAATTTTCTATACCTTTGGAAGCTAAAATTTGCCTTACAACCATTAATGCAGACTGACTTACACCAGCGGTCCCCTCTCCTGGATAAATGGAATCTCCACATAGCCACAACCCTTCAAAAGGAGTCCTACTTGATAGTCCAAAAATACCAAAAATATCTGGTTTTTGACCAAGCCCGCCTACTATTCCATTAGGTCTATTTGTCCATTTTTCAAATCCCAATGGAGTTGCTAATTCCCTATGCAGCCAATTTTCGGTATCAATATCAAATTGACTTTCCAATTCAAGAGATATTTTTTTCATAAAATCATTTTTCTTGTTTAAGTAAGTTTGTTTATCTAGATCAAACCAATCCTTAGTCTTGGTAAAGATACTTGCAATTAGAGTAACCTCACCTTTTGGTGCTCTTCCATCACCATCCTCACTAATTGATACAAATAGAGAATTAAATTCTTTCGAAACAAATTGATAATGATTAGAGAAAGTTTTTTTTATATGTTGTTTTTTTAATGCTGAATAAAAAACTATAGCTCCACTTGGATCAGGTAAATTATTAAGTCGATTTTTATAATTTTTTTTTCTTTTTAAAGGATCTTTCAAATGTTTGAGCAAAGATTGAGGTGGGGCAGTATATATCAAATCTTTTGCTTGGTAAATAAAAGATTCTTTTTTCGAATTAGCAGATACTTTCCAACACTTGTTTACGTCATCAAAATTTATAGAATTAACTTTTTGTCCAAAAATTAGATTTACTCCAGTTTTAATCAATGAACTTTCTAAAGATTCACTTAAAGACTGCATAGATTTTTTAAGATGCCATAGACCATGAGGCTGTTGACACATCTGAAGTACAGTGGATCCATATAATGCTGCGGTATTATAAACGTCCTCTTGAGAATAAAGTTTTAGTTGAAGATTTAAGAATTTAATTAGTCGCTCATTATTGGATAATCCACATATCCTCAATAAATCAAAAATAGTAGATTTAAGTAAGATACCTGTCAAAAGGTTTGAAGGGACTAGTGCTTTAAGAAGTTGAGAAAAATCCCAAAAATTACTAATTGGCAATACTGGATTATTATTTGCAAAAATCCAATTACTTTGATGTATGAGGGTACAAAGATTCCAAAATTTACTACTTCCAGGAAACTGCATTTCTTGTTCAGCGATCCATTTACTTTTTTCATACCAAATTGATATTGGTTTAAAACCATCTTTTAAATCAACAATGCAAGCAGGGTCTAAAATACTGGCTTCAGGCGATGGAATATCTAAAAAATCAAAAATTCTAGAATGTATTCCTCCTTTCTCTAAACCAGCAACCTGAGTTGCGCCAACATCGAAAGTATAATTCTTTCTTTTAAAAGTACCGGCACATCCTCCGGCTTGAGTATGAGATTCGATTAAAGTCACTGATAAGCCTTGTTTTGATAAAATCGCTGCAGAAGTTAGTCCTGCTATACCGGCGCCTACAACAATAACTTCAGACTTTCTCATTAAAATGCAAAAATTATCTCCTATTGAAATTAACGAAATTTGTGAAGAATTAGGTGAAACCTATCCAAAAAGTATTGAACAAGTACATGGTGGTGATATTCATAGTGCATGGCGAATAGAATTCTCAAACAAAAAGTTATTCCTTAAAAGAAACATTAGAAACAAAAAATTTCTTGATTTTGAAAAATATTGTCTCCAAAATTTAAGAAAATATATTAGTCAAGAAAACTTAGTTATTCCTGAAGTTATTGCATATAAAAATATAAAAAATATAGAGATTCTTTTAATTGAATGGATAGATATGCTTAACTTTGACCAAAAAAAACTTGGAAAAGGTTTAGGTGAATTGCATCTAAAATCGGCTGAATCTAATCACAAAATGTTTGGGTTTCCAGTTGAGGGTTTTATCGGAACAACAGATCAGAAGAAAGGCTTGGAAGATAATTGGATAGATTGTTTTTTAAACTTAAGAATAATACCTCAATTATTAATTCTTAAACCAAAGACTTTAGATAAAGAAATCATAAATAAAGTTAAAGAAAAAATTAAAACAGAATTACAGAATCATGAACCAATAAATGCTCTAGTTCATGGTGATTTGTGGTCAGGAAATGTAGGAACGGAAAAAAATGGTAAGGGAGTTATCTTTGACCCTGCATCTTGGTGGGCAGATAATGAAGTAGATATAGCTATGACAAAATTATTTGGAGGTTTTAAAAAAGAATTTTATGAAGAATATCATAAAATTTTTCCTATAAAAAAAGGATTTGAAAAAAGAATTATTATTTATAATTTTTACCACATATTGAATCACGCCAATATGTTTGGAGGAGGGTATTTAAAACAAGTTAAAGATTACGTAAAAGCAATACTAAAAATGTAATATTAAACTATCCTAAATATGTTTTTTTTAGATTTTGTACTTTATCTAAAACAGCTTCACGATTTTCACTGGTACGAAGATTCTGCCAGCTCCATTGACCTACAACAATGACGCCTAGTAGTTCAAGTAAACCTGGAAGAATTGGGAAAAAGTTAATCGTGTCGATGACAACTTTAATTATGATCTGAGCTATTACGACAACAGCGATTATGCCTGCCGCTTTGCCATACTTACCCATTTGAGTCCAATCAACATTACCAAGGGTTTCGTTGACTTTACCCATAACATCAGAGTACTTCTCTGAAAAGCCTTTGGTTTCTGAGCTTGTATCGGAGCCGGAGTCTTGATTTGACTCTGGAGTGTTATCACTCATGAATTCAGTAAACTTAATATATGAACCAGACAGTATCGGAAAAATTGCCCGTTGACTACCTTTTTGTTGTGCAAAATTCCGAACCGAAACATTTTGTATTTTTTTAGATGTATTGGTTTATAAAGTTTTTGAAGATATTTCAACTAAAAATTGCTTTATAAAAACTTCACATTATCATCTAGTTCTAACAAAAACATTAATAAATCCAAGTTGTAGGACAATTTTTCAAGGCTAAAAAAATTTTTTTAATTATTATATTTTCATAGTTTAATTTGTAAATTAGATAAGTAGCATGACTAAAGGTATCAAATTTAATTCCTTAAATACAGATGAAAAAGAAAGATACCAAAAACATTTAAGCCTCAAAGAGATAGGTTATGAAGGCCAAATAAGACTAAAAAACAGCTCTGTACTATGTATTGGAGCAGGTGGGCTTGGTTCTTCCGCTTTGCTTTATATGGCAGCAGCGGGAATTGGGAAAATTGGAATAGTAGATAATGATCAAGTTGAGAAGTCTAATCTCCAAAGACAGATAATTCACGAAACAAATACTATCGGGAATCTTAAAATTGATTCTGCCAGGGAAAGAATAAAAAAATTTAATCCTAATACTGAATTATTAACATTTGCAGAAAGAATTTACCCTAATAATGCATTAGAAATAATTCGAGAATTTGATATTATTTGTGATTGTTCAGATAACTTTAGTACTAGATATTTAATAAATGATGCATGCCTAC
This sequence comes from uncultured Prochlorococcus sp., assembly GCA_902576415.1. Lineage (GTDB taxonomy): Bacteria > Cyanobacteriota > Cyanobacteriia > PCC-6307 > Cyanobiaceae > Prochlorococcus_A. Next base: position 125,657 of record CACGVZ010000001.1, read on the forward strand.
TACTAAATAAACCTCTTGTCTTTGGAAGCGTACAAGGCTTTGAAGGGCAAGTGAGTGTTTTTAATTTACATAAAGAAAGTCCTAATTTAAGAGATTTGCTTCCAGAATCACCTTCAAAAAATGCTATCCCAAGTTGTTCAGATTTTGGAGTTGTGGGCGTTTCAACTGGTTTAATAGGAATTTTTCAAGTAAATGAAATCATTAAAATCATTTTGAAAAAAGGTGAAATTTTAGATGGCAAAATTTTGATTTTTGATCTGTTAAATATGAATATGAAAAAATTAAATCTAAAAAGTGATCAGGTAAATAAGCAAATAAAAAATCTTTCCCAGTTTATAGATTTTTATAGTGAAGATGATTGTTCTGAGAAAGATATTGAAATTAATAAAATCAATGCTAATGATTTTAATAGCCTGTACAAGGGAAAATCTAACAAAATTCTTTTAATTGACGTTAGGGAATATGAAGAATTTTCTACTTATGCAATAGAGGGTTCTATATCAATCCCACTAAGTAATTTGAACCAAGATTCTGAGTTAGGATTTATTCAAAAAGAAAGTCTAATTAAAGAGATTTTTACAATATGTAAATCGGGTAAACGTTCTGAAAAAGCGTCAAAAATATTATCTAAATTCAAAATTCAATCTCGATCTATTGAGGGCGGTATAGAAAATGTAAAAAAATTATTGAGCAATTAAAATTATTAAAAATTTAGTAATCTACACCTCTTTTTAAATCAACTCCAACATTCGCATAATGCTTATGACAGACCATTTCCGAGTAAACATCGGCAAGTTCAAAGTATGATGGTTCATTTTTACATCTCCCAGTAATAACAACTTCAGTTTCTGCTGGTTTTCTAAGGAGCGTTTGATGTATTGATTCAACTGGTAGTAACTCTAAATCAACAGTCGGGTTCAATTCATCCAAAATTATTGTTTTATACAAACCACTCAAAATAGCAGCTTTCGCAATTTCCCATGCTCTTTCAGCCTCAACGTAATCAATTGGTTGTTGCTGACCTCTCCAAACGATCGCATCTCTACCTGAACGCAAATGATCCACCAAATGTGGGTAACTTTCTCTTAATGCTTCTATAGCAGCATCCTCTGTATAACCATTTCCACCTTTCAACCACTGCAATATTAAAACCCTATGGCTTTTATCTTGAGATATTCCTTTACCAATAGCTTGAAGAGCCTTACCTAGTGCACTTGTGGATTTTCCTTTTCCTTCACCTGTATAAATCTCAATTCCTCCATTACATCTTCTTTGTTCTATTATTTTTGATGAGTGTTCTTTTAAACGCGGTCTCATTTCTGAATGAAGTTGCGATATTCTCACCAAAGAAGGAGGTGCTGCCCTTCCGGTAATAATAATTTCCAAACCATCAGGCCGATTTTGAAGAGAATCAACTACTTCCTTAATATCAAGCATTCCTAAATCTAGAACTGGATTCAACTCATCTAGTACAACTACAGAATAAAGAGAACTAGCAATTGCTCCTTTAGCAATATTCCAACCTCTCTTAGCCTCACCAATATCAAACTTTGTAACCTGGTCAGCAGTAAAGAATTCCGATCTTCCAGTCCTTACATGGTCAATTAAGTGTGGAAAGCCTCTTTGCAAGGCCTCTATAGCTGAGTCCTCATCATATTGCCTCGCAGGACCTTTTAAAAATCTGAGTAGGAGAACTCTTGACTGTCTTTTTTCGCATATTCCTAATCCTATTGTCCTTAGCACAACACCCAAAGCAGCTTGACTTTTACCCTTACCCTCTCCGTCATAAATATGCAATTGACCTTTTAACCTCTCTTGACTGTCACTTGCTGTGACTATTCCAATCCCTCTATTTCTACTTGTATTCGTCAATTGAATAACGTGAATAAGTTTAATCTAAGATATAGTTAAGAATATTATTAAAAATTTAATAATAAATTCAACCTATTCATAGGTAATCCGAATAATAAAGTAAATAGCATGTTCAATCAACTAGAAATTCTCTCTGATGAACAAAGTGAAAAGCTTTATACGATAAGGAGATACATTAAGGATCTTGATAGTGTTTGTATTGCGTATTCAGGAGGAGTCGACAGTACATTAGTAGCATCATTAGCTTTTGAACAATTAGGTGGCAAAGCCATTGCAATTACTGGCATTTCACCTGCATTAGCAAATACACTCCGTGAAGAAGCAAAAAGTCAAGCAAAATGGATTGGAGTAAAGCATTTAGAAATCAAAACATCAGAATTAAATGATTCAAGTTACAGTAAAAATCCTAAAGATAGATGTTTTGCATGCAAAAAAGAACTTCATAAACATACAACCTACTTATCTAAAAAGCTGAACTACAAGAATGTTTTAGATGGAGTAAATCTTGATGATCTTAAAGACTATAGGCCCGGTATAGAGGCTGCAAAAAAAGCAGGAGTCATTTCTCCTCTTGCAAAATTTCAATTTTCAAAAAAAGATATTCGGGATATATCAAGAGCATTAGGTTTTCCTTGGTGGGATAAACCTGCTCAACCGTGCCTTTCATCAAGATTTCCTTATGGTCATGAAATAACTAGCGAAAGGCTAAAAATGGTTGAAAAAGCTGAAGAATATCTGAAAGTAGGTGGTTTATCGGATGTCAGAGTTAGATGCCAAGGCTCAACAGCAAGAATAGAAATTCCCCAAAATGAATTAAAGCATTTTTTTAATAAATTTAATTTTCGTGAATTAGTTCAATATTTTTCTGATTTAGGATTTAATTGCACAAGCTTAGATCTTGAAGGACTAATAAGCGGAAAATTAAATAGATGAAAATTTCAAATTAAACAACGGTCCTCGTCTGTTTAGGCACTTCTACAGGAGGATTACGCTCGATTATACGCAAAGAATGTTCTTCAGCGTTCAAAGCTTCTATTAAGTATTGACTAGCGTATTCAGGCATCATATTTTGACCACATGTAAAAATATCGACTGCAGAATAATTAGATTCTGGCCAAGTATGTATTGAAATATGAGATTCCGCGAGTAACGCAATTGCCGTTACACCTTGAGGTTCAAACTTATTACTTATTAAATTCAGAACTGTTGCATTTGCCAACTTTGAGGCCATATTTAATGTACAGCGCAAAAAGGATTCATCATTTAATTTTTCGTAATCACATTTATAAAGTTCTAACAAAAGGTGTTTGCATTGATGATTTAATTTTTTATCGTTACTAAACGAAGGCAAAATTTGATTTTTTTTAGGTACTTCCATCAAAAAAAATTTATATAAGTATAAGATTAGCCAAAAATCATCATTTTTAGAATCATAAATAAATCATTTGCGAAGAGCCTATGAAAGATTGATTAAATTTATCCAGATGTGTCGCGCTTATAAAACATTGACTATCTTTGCCGACAGAATTTAGTAACAAATTTTGTCTAGTTATATCTAGTTCTGCCAAAACATCATCCAATATAAGTATTGGAGGAACATTTAATGTTTTAGTTAATAAATCTAGTTCCGCCATCTTTAAAGCCAAGATAAAAGTTCTTTGCTGTCCGGATGAACCATATTTTCTAACAGAAATATCATTAATTAGAAACTCAATATCATCACGGTGAGGACCAAAGCTACATTTACCAGTCAATGCTTCCATTGAACGCTGATTTAATAGTTGCTCTAATATTTTCTTACGGATAAATTCTTCTTCTTCTTCTTCTGGGCTTATATTTTGTATACCTGAAAGGAAATTTATATCTATTTGCTCCTTAGATTTACTTAAGTGATTATGCCAATACTCTACATATGGTTTTATTTTTAATAAAGCTCTTCTTCTACGTCTAAAAATTCTTGTACTTATTATTGACATTTGGATATCAAAACTTTCTACAATATCTGGAGATAGATCCTTTGGAAAGGTTTCTGAACGCCAAAAATAACTTCTTTGTTTTAAGAGTCTGTTGAATCTACTTATCAAGTCTAAATATACGGGTTCAAGCTGAGCAACTACTTTATCAATCCATGTTCTGCGATAACTTGGTTCACTTCTAACAATATCTATATCATTAGAACAAAAACATACGCTTCTAATATAGTTCTTTATTGCACTATGTTTTTTCAAGATTGATTCATTTACATAAATTTTCTTAGGACCTTTTCGAAATAAATTTAACTTTAAATCATCTTTAAAATCTATTTGCCCCATAACGACAGCCATATCACTATCGTTTTCTATTAAATCTTTATCACTTAATGCTCTATTTGATTTTAATTGACTTAAAAATTCAACCGATTCCAGTAAATTTGACTTGCCAATTCCATTGCATCCAAGAACTATAGCTCTTTGCTCTTTTAGATCAATTTCAAAACTTTTATGGTTCCGAAAATTTTTAATTTTTAAGTTATTTAAAAAAATTTTCTTAATGCATTCATTAATTAAACTAGCTAAATTTAAAGTATTTAGATTTTCTTTAAATAAATTGAAAATTTAAGGGCATGTAGCTCAGCTGGATAGAGCATCAGATTCCGGTTCTGATAGTCGGGGGTTCGAATCCCTCCATGCCCGTAACATAATTTCAAAGTTTATATCCCATTACTCTTATGCCATTTGGATCTAGTATAAATCCACTTTCTTCTAAACTAATAAATGAAGAAACTGGAGCCTGAACAGAAATACTACATCCGGGCATTTCTCTATTTATTTTCTCAAGAGTGACTTGAAGCAATATTGAATAAAAAAGCTTCTGGTTATTTCCTGTTACTGCACTTAAATTCCATAAGTTAGCATTCAATCCCCTGTCTGATGTAACCCTTACAAAACCATAGATTTTATTCTTTAATTCATTTTGTATGGTGAAGAAGAAATTGCTCTTCTGAATAGCATCAGAAAGTGGTTTTATTGGGAATGTCTCGCAACCACAATTAGCCAAAAGTTTGTTAACTTCTTTTGCTAATGGGATCTTAGAAGAGTTAACAAAATAACCTTCAGGAAGAATAAGTTTTTTTTTAGAAAAATATTGCAATTATCAACCTGTATTTCTCATGCCAGCTGCTATCCCATTAATAGTTAAGAGTGCCCCTCTTAATAGTTCACTTCTACTATAAGCTCTTTTAGATTCATCTTTTTCAAAAAATTCGCTAATTGGGGGTTGTCTTGTTTGGTCTCTAAGTCTTCTTAAAAGTGAAACCTGCAAAAAACCTAGAGGGATGATTGTCTTATTTCTCAAATTTACTGATGATTTTAAGTCTCGATCAGATTCTAGGAGCTTATATTTACCAGTAATTTCAAGTATTAAAGATTTTGTTAGATTATATTCTTTAGATATGACCTCAAAAATAACATCGAATGACTCTCTATTTTCTTTACTGCCAAGAGTGTCAACATAATATTTAGCAACTTCCAAATCTACTTTGGATAACGTCATTTCTACCTTAGATATGAGCATCCTAAAAAACGGCCATCTTTGATGCAAAACTCTTAATAATTCAATTTGTTGAGGGTCTGAATTTAATTCAGATGATAATGCAGTACCCACACCAAACCAACTAGGCAATAGAAATCTACTTTGTGTCCAGCCAAATACCCATGGAATAGCTCTTAAACTTGACAAATCTTTTGCGCCTTTTTTTCTTCTTGCAGGCCTACTAGATATTTGTAATTTACTTATTTCTTCAATTGGAGTTACCTCTTGAAAAAAATCTAATAAATCTGGATTTTCGTGCACTAATTTTCTATAGTGAGACCTCGACGTTTCTGCTAGCCTAGACATTAATTCATTCCATTCAGGAGTAGCATCAAGCCTATTATTTACTAGACTATTTTGAATAACAGCTGTAGTAACCGTTTCTAAATTATACAAAGCCAGTTCAGGAAGACTATATTTTGAAGCTAAAACTTCACCTTGTTCTGTTATTTTTATTCGCCCTTTTAAAGTACCACTTGGTTGAGCCAATATTGCCTGATAAGCTGGCCCTCCCCCTCGACCTACAGATCCACCTCTTCCATGAAAAAGCCTAAGCAATAAGTTATTTTTATTTGCAAGATTTTGCAGAGCTATTTGTGCTCTATGAATTTCCCAATTACTTGAGACAAACCCTGAATCTTTATTACTATCAGAATACCCAAGCATTAATTCTTGAAGAGGTTTAAAAGATTCTCCAACTTTTGGCAATAATGATTTATAGAAATCTAATTTAAATAAAGTTTCCATTACCTCTGGAGCTCTTTTGAGATCTTCAACAGTTTCAAAAAGAGGAACGACCAGTAGTTTTGACTTTTGTGAATTTTGATCTAGAAGTCCCATTTCTTTTGCCAACAGGAGAACTTCCAGCAAATCAGATGCACTATGGCTCATTGAAATTACATAAGAATGACAAATGCGGCTTCCAAATTCTTGCTGCAGTCTCTTAACCATTTTAAAAACTGAAAAGGTTTCTTCTGTAGTTTTTGTCCAGTTAACATCAGTGGGAATTAAAGGCCTTTTTGTATTTAATTCTTCTATAAGCCATTTAACTTTCTCTTCTTCAGACATTTGGTCGTATTGCAAAGATAAATCAAGATAGTTTGTAAGCTCCTCTATAGCCTCGCTATGCCTTGTACTTTCTTGACGAATATCTAAACTTGCTAAAGAAAATCCAAAAATATGAACCTGAGTAAGTAAATTATTAACCGCTTCGCAAGTTAGATCTGTACTAATCAGGCTATTTTTAATCAGCTCTAGATCATAAGTAAATTCATTCACTGATTTGTAATATAAGTTTTCAACTTTTTCTATATTTTTAGTATCTATTTCTCCCTCTAAGTCAAATTTCCAGCCACTATCAGCTAATAAATTATTTCTTTCTTGCGTTAATCTTAACTTTTCTAAAATATAACTCAATTTCAATCTGTAAGGTTCCGATCTATATCTTGTCGCCCTAGCTTCATAGATTTCTGGGAACTTAACTCTATCTGTTTCTAATGATTCTAAGAGAGAGGAACTAACTTGACTCCATTGCATAGATACACTTAACTGATCTCTAAGATTGGAAATTGCAATAATATATCTCTCTAACATCAACTGCCTTTGGTAGCAGGCAGTTCTCCATGTTATGTCAGGAGTAACCGATGGATTACCATCCCTGTCGGAGCCAACCCAAGAACCAAAGTTACAAAAAGATTCGGAGGGCATCTGAACGTCTGGATAATTTTCAGCAAGTGCTTCAGAGATTCTGCCTCTCAATTGAGGCATTGCATTAAATAAAACTCGCTGAAAATAATGCAAAGCATAATCTACTTCGTCTAAAACTGAAGGTTTAAATTGATGTAATTCGTCTGTTCTCCACCAAAGTCTTACTTCCTCCTTTAGTTGGGTCTTTAAAGAATTTTTTTCTTCTTTTGTTAAAAACTGCTCAACCTGTATTTTTTTTAACAAATTTGCAACCCTAGTTTGTTTATGTCTAATCGTATGTCTTACTATCTCGGTGGGATGAGCTGTAAAAACTAAACGAATGTCTATTTCCTGCAATAACTCCTCTAATTTTCCTGGAGGTACATTTAATTTTCTCAGTCTATAAAATAATTCTCTAAACGTTACTGGGGCATTTTGCCTTGCCAATGCAGGGGCAAAAGGGTCAAGGTTGTCGGGGGATTTTTGAACATTTTTATTAGTAAAACTTTGTATATATCTATCTTCCTCTACTCTTTGTTCCAAAATATTAACTAGTTGAAAATATAATGAAAAAGCTCTAGCTGCTGCTATTGATTCTGCCAAATCCATAGAATTTACAATATCAACTATCTCTTTTTTAAAATTTTTTGAACTATCGTCATCAATTTGTTTTGAAGAACTCAATTCTTTGAGTTGAATCAATCTCTCTGCTTGTTCTTCAGGGCATTCTTCTCTGAGCACAGATTCCCATAAATCCTCTATTAAAAGGCGATTTTTATCCAGTGGATCATTATTACTTATAAGATCCATTTTATTATTTTCTTTCTGTTTAAAAGATTCCATATATTTATTATGTCACAAGTAAAAATGTTCAGATAAAATGTTTATTTAATTAATCAAATACTCTCATCTTCATTTCTGATCATATCATCGATAGTAATTTTCATGATTTGCTCAATAGAAAGACCTTGTTTATATTGATTTATCCATTTCATAGATTGATTACCTTCTTCAAGCACTTTATAAATAGGTTGCAAAAGATGTTTCATGTTGAATTTTTCTGCAATAGAGGACAAATCTGATAATAAGTTTTGAATCCATTCTCTACAAATTATTTTTTTACCATCTTGCCAGCAAATTAACTCTGCATTCAAACTATCTCTAGCAGCGTTTTTTTCATTTTGGTCACATATTTCTGATAATTTTTCAGTAGAAAAAATACTTGCAGTCATAGGATCTAAGGTGTTTATATTTTCAAAAAGATCTAAAATCCTCAGTTCTAACATTGCCGTTATCCCCAATAACAAATTAATATCATGAACGAAATCGCAAATTCTTAATTCCAAACGATCAAGAATTAGAGGCCTTTGTGGACCATTTGGTCGAATTGAAGACCAAAAATGCCTGATATTTTGCATATTTTTATTAGCTATATTTTCCTCGATCCAATCGATATAAGAATTATGATTTACAAAAAAAGGAACTTTACTTGGTGTTTTGGGAAACTGAATCCATCTCTGAGAGTGATTTTCCGTAATTTTATTGTTTAAAAAAGGTGAGCTTGCACTTATGGATAGATACAATGCAGCCTCAGATCTTATGAGTCTAATAGCAGCAAAAAGCTTATCTAAGTCATCTATTCCTATATTTATGTGGACACTAGAAGTTGCAATAGAAATCCCATAATTATCTTCTATAAATTGATGATAAACATTATCAATTTCTGATCTTTGAAATTGAATATCGTGTTTAAAGCAAAGTGTAGATGAAGGAATGATTGTTAAATTTCTAGTGTTTAGCCACTTTCTTAACTTTTTTCTTGGATTTGTTAATTTCTCATATAGAAAATTGTAGTCTTTTTCAGGTGTTGTTATGTATTCAACGTTTCTGTTATCTGGCTCTTTGACAAAATCAAGAAATTTTTTCTCAATTTCAGCAGAAACACCAATATGAGAATTTAACGAACCTGTGAAAAGTTCTACCTCAAAACCCTTATAAAGATTATTTTGACTCATTTATTTATCCAAACAGGCTAATGCTTGAAGTATTCCCTTTGCTTTGTTTATCGTCTCTTGATATTCATTTTCAGGAAAAGAATCAGCAACTATTCCAGCCCCTGCTTGCACTGAAACATCGTATTTCCCATCTTTTGAGGGTTGAACTATCATAGTTCTTATAGTAATAGCAGTGTTTAATGCACCATTAATATCAATAGATCCGTAAACACCAGCATAAGGTCCTCTAGCATCTTTTTCAAAGTCTTTGATTAATTGCATAGCTCTTATTTTTGGTGCACCAGTTACTGTACCAGCGGGAAAAGATGCTTTTAACAAATCCCACACATCAGCATTGTTTTTTAAAATTCCCTCAACTTCACTAACTATATGCATAACATGTGAATATTTCTCAATAACCATTAAATCCTTGACCTTCACAGTACCAATTTCACAAACTCTTCCAAGATCATTTCTCCCAAGGTCTATTAGCATTACATGCTCGGCTATCTCTTTTGGATCTTTAAGTAATTCCTTTTCTAATTCCAAGTCTTGTTGATTATCAATACCTCTAGGTCTTGTACCAGCTATTGGTCTTAAGCTTGCAACAATCTGACTATTTTTATTTTTTTCAGCTTTAACCATTACTTCAGGACTTGAACCTATCAAATACCAAGAACCAAAATCAAAAAATGACATATAAGGAGATGGATTAACCATCCTCAAACTTCTATATAAATTAAAGGGATCATTGTTGACTTTAGTTTGGAATCGTTGACTTATAACTATTTGGAAGATATCTCCCTTTTTTATGTATTCTTTAGCAGAGGTAACTGCATCCTCAAAATCTTTTTTCTCCCAATTACTTTCTAGATCTAAATTCAAATTCTTATTTTCATTCCAATCTAAAAACTCATTTTCTTTTAAAGGAATTCTCATTAAATTTCTAGTTTTCTCAATTTTTGAAATTGATTTTAAATATAATTCTTCAATCGAAGACTCTTCTGAAATAGTGGTATCTGCATAAACCACTGCAGTAATACATCTTTTTATTTGATCAAAAATAACTAACTGATCAAAAAACATCCAGGATCCATAGGGAATATTACTTTCTTCGATTTTATTTATTGGAACGCTTGGCTCTATTCGATTTATTAATTCATAACCCCAAGAGCCATATAACTGTCCAATTGATGGCAAGTCATCAAGCATGTTTGACTTATATTGATTTGTCCAACTTTTTAAAATATCAAAGGGATCACCTTTATGTGTTTCAGTTTCGCCATTATTCCAAGTTCTAACTATTTCTTCTCCATAACAGACGGCTTCCCAAAGAGGTTTGGTAGCAACAATACTCCACCTACCCAAATTTTCCCCACCTTCTACAGACTCAAGAAAAACGCCATGGGAATCTTTTGAGGATAATTTTAACCAAGTCGATAATGGGGTCTCTAAATCTGCTGGCCAAGTTTGAGTGATAGGTATAAAATTTTTACCCTCTTTGTAAGCGTTTAAAAAACTATCTTTGTGTGAGCTGATCATACTAATAGTGTCAACCCAAATTATAATTATTTTCTTCTTTTATATCAACTTTAAGGAAGTTAATCAAAAGTATTCTTAGTTGTAAACTTCAAACCAGCTGGATTAGGATTCTCACCTATTCTTCTAGGATTATGTCCAACTTTCTCTCTGCCTTCATTGACTTTTTCAGAGAAAACTCCATCTTTTGGATGTAAAAATTCAATATCGCCACCTGGGAAAATTCGGTAGATTTTAAAGTCTTCAATTCTTGGTTTGAAGGCTCTTAATTGTGTCCCTAACGCGAGGCATTGTTCTTTTCTTGCAAAGTACATTAAATTATCCCCTTCATGCATAATAGCCGCTCCACCAGTGGGCAATTCAAATGCTTGTTCTTTCGAACTTTTCCATACAATTGCATATTTTTCTTCGGTTTCTGCTGAGTTTAATAAACCCCCGGTACTTCCTATATGCTTTGGAAATTGACCAACTAAAGTTTCAGTCATCCTAGATTTTGAGTTATTTATAATAAGAAATTAGCATTCATATTTTGCAAAATTCCAAATTTACAGGAAATTTTCTACATTATTTAATATATAGAAAACTTATTTTCATTTTATTTTGAATCTGAAATCGGAAAAAATACTGTCAAACCTGTATCACGCCTTTGTGTGACATGCCCTCCCAAACTTGCTAACAACTTTTGTGTGGCGTTTTGACTAAGTTGTAAACTTCCGGTTTGGGGGTTCCAATTTAAAACAGGACCAATATCAGAACCGTTATCTTTTTTTAGAATTTCTTTTTGATAGTTGTCTAATTTTTGCACTTTTAATTGAAGTTTAAGTTTTTGTCCAGCAGGTCTTAATTCTAAAATCAATGTACTACCTTCTTTTAATCCTCTAGTATTTTTATCAATTAATCCTCTTAACATTAATTCTAATTTTTCAGAATCACTCATAATTTCCGGAAGTTGATTGGGGATATCAATCTTTAAAGAAATCCCACGGCGATTTAATTGTTCATTCCATAAAGGAGCAAGCTTTTTAAAAATTTCAGCTAAATTAATTTTTGCCAAGTTATTTAATGACGGAACCTCATTACTCACTAATTCTGCTGCATTAAAGATTAAACCAAACCTATCAATTTGTTCATTACATTCATTTTCTATTTGAAGTAAACGATTTTTCATTGATTGGTCCATCTTAAATTTTTTTAAAGTAGAAGTTATTAGGGTTCTTATTGTTGCCAAAGGTGTTCTTACTTCATGAGATATTGCTCGTAATAATTTTGCTTCAGTTATTAGTTCACTTTTTCTATCATTTTTCTCAGAATTCAGAATATTATGATTTGGCGTAATAGTCGCTAATTGTGCCGATAATATTGGCCAAAATACTTTTTCAAATTGATTATTAATACTAAGGTTACCTAAATTATTGACTGCATTACGGAATTTTACTCCTTCCTCAAAATTTTCTTGATTTAATTTTGCATGAATTAATTCAATTGAAAGTTTTAGACTTTCTTCATCACACTTCATTAGTAGAATTTTCTTATCTTTATCTCCTACAATTGATAATATACATTGAAAATTTGGGGTGATTATCATCAAAAAAGGTTCATAACCATCTTCTTGACTAAGATTTAAGACTTTATAATTACTAACTAAATCGAAATCTTTTTTTATCTTCTCTGAATTGTTTACTGGTAGAAAACCTGCATTCTCATTTTGAAAGTATGGAAACCCTTCAGGAGACCAAAGCCATCCATGAAGTTTATTTAAAAATTTTTTATCATTAAAAGCTGGCAAAGGCGAGGCAACCCAAATCCCCCCGTGTTTATAATTCTGAGATAGAAAGTCTTTTTGAATAACTTCTAAAGAGGCCCACCACATTCTTCTGGATGTATCATCATCCACATATATAGTTTGAACTCCTTTAAGCAAAAGGTCTTGAATTTTTTTTATAGTTGTTTGCGATTTCATCAACTTCTTAGTGATCTGGAACGTTTCAATATAGATAAAACAAATCCAATTGATATAAAATTAGTCACCAATGAAGTTCGACCATAGCTCATAAAAGGAAGAGGAATTCCAGTAACTGGTCCTAATCCAATAGTCATAAATAAGTTAGTAATTATTTGGAATAAAAAAGTTGAGGCTATTCCAATAACAATTAGAGATTCAAAGTTTGTCCTAGCATTTGTTGCAATATAAATAAGATTTTTAATCAAAAAAAAGAACAAAAATAAAACTATTATGCACCCCACAAAACCCAATTCTTCGCCTAGAGCGCTGAATATAAAATCAGTATGTTGTTCTGGTATAAATTGCAAATTAGTCAGCTTACCTCTTAGCAAACCAGTTCCAAATAATCCCCCAGAACCAATTGCAATTTGACTCTGTATCAAATGATATCCGCCACCTAATGGATCTCTATTTGGATCTAAAAATAAAACTAATCTATCTTTTTGATATTCTTTTAATCCATATTCCCACAAAATTGGTGTTAATTTTGCTACTAATAAATGGATGGAAATAGCGATAGCAGAAAAAATAATTTTCTTTCTCGAAGATCTATAAGCAAGATATCCCATAACTGGAATCCAGAAAATAAGAATGGTTGGTATGGTCATATAAAATATAGAAGTGACAATACAAAATATTAATAGCAAAATCCATTCTATTGGCATTTGTGACCAATAAAGCATCACACCTGTCAAAACAAGTAAAACTAAAGAGGTACCTAAGTCAGGTTGAAAGAAAATTAATAACCAAGGAATTACTACTACTAATAAAGGCAATACTAAATCTCTTATTGTTAAAATTAATTTTTTATCGAGTACTAAAGCGAGAGTTAATACAGTACTTAGTTTAGCTACTTCTGAAGGCTGAAAAGAAAATATACCTAAGTTTAGCCATCTTTGAGCTCCAGAAACTGAGATCCCAAAAAAATAAATTAGTACTAAGGATATTAAAGTAAACAAATAAAATGGAACTAAATATTTTCTAATTCTCTCTAAAGGTATATAAGAAATAAAAAATGCTAAAAAATAACCTAGAAAACCAGTTAAGATGTGACTTAAATAATTCGATACAATTAAACTTCCCTGAATACTTTTTATTAATAAACCCGAAATAATAACTAAAAAAAGGGGAATTAAAAGTAGTGGAGAAAATAAAAAACCTCTATTAAAGTTGCCTTTTTTTGATAAAAATCCTCTCTTATTTAATAAAGAAATTTTCCTAAACATCAATTATCTATTTACAATATTGATTCTTAACTAATTGAGCTAAATTACCAAATGCAATAGAACTTTCTCTATTGGGCTGGCTTATTGAGATTGGCACACCTTTGTTGCTTTCATCAACGAGAGGGATTTCAATAGGAATTTGGGCTAATAATGGTAAATCATTTTCTTTAGCTAATGTTTGTCCACCACCTTTACCAAAAATTTCATATTTTTTACTTGGCATATCCGGCGGAATAAATACTGACATATTTTCTACAATTCCCAGTAAAGGCACACCTAGTTGTTTGAACATTGCCAACCCCCTCCTTGCATCTTGCAAAGATACTTGTTGAGGAGTAGTTACAACAATAGCTCCAGAAATAGGGACAGATTGAGAAAGGGATATTTGTGCATCTCCTGTTCCTGGAGGCAAGTCAATAACCAAAAAATCAAGATTATTCCATTCAACTTGGTACAAAAATTGTCGGATAATACTATTAAGCATTGGTCCTCTCCATATAACTGGCTGACCTTCTTCTATGAGGAAACCCATTGATACTAATGAAATTCCATACTTATTTATTGGAATTAACCTTTGATCACTGCCACTACCTTCTGTAACCTTTGGATTCTGTTCGGCAACTCCCATCATTGAGGGAGTATTAGGTCCATATATATCCGAATCAAGCAAACCAGTTTTTAAGCCTAATTTAGATAGAGAACAAGCTAGATTAACTGCAATAGTACTTTTTCCAACTCCACCTTTACCACTGCTAACAGCTATGATGTGACGAATTCCATCAATCTTCTGCAACTCAGGAACATTACTTTGAGTTTTAGATTCTGTTTTGGAGGGATTATTATCTATCTCTATTTGAACATCATTAATATCTTCAAAATTTAGTAATACTTTTCTAACCTCTTGCACAATTCTATCTCTCTGAGAATTCGCAAATGATGGTAATGCTAATGTTACGATTACTCTCGGTATCGATACTCTTACGTTTTGAATCCAAGCTAATTCAATAACATTTTTCTGTGATCCAGCATCTAAAACTTTTTGTAAAGCAAAATTCGCATCTTCTATTGTGGTCATTAAATTTTTTAATATTTTGACTAGGTAGTCGACTGTTTAAAAGATTAAGAACTATGTCGAACTATCAAATAATAAGCAATAAGGACCCCCTAAGAGAAATTATAAAGGGAAACTTATAATTAACAAAAAAATTTTTTCTTCAATTTTTATAAATACATGTTCAGAGAACCTCCTAAAAACTCGAGAGAAAAAACTAAAAATCTCTTATTAACCCTACAAGACAAAATTTGTTCAGGACTTGAAAATATTGATGGCAAAGGGAAATTTATAGAAGAATCCTGGCTAAGAGAGGAAGGTGGTGGTGGAAGATCAAGGGTATTGAAAAATGGTTCTATTTTTGAGCAAGCAGGAGTAAATTTCTCTGAAGTACAGGGGAAAGAATTACCTCAATCTATAATCTCACAAAGGCCCGAAGCCAAAGGTCATGAATGGTTTGCTACGGGGACTTCTATGGTGTTGCATCCTAAGAATCCCTATATTCCTACAGTTCATCTGAATTATCGATATTTCGAAGCTGGTCCTGTTTGGTGGTTCGGAGGGGGGGCAGACTTAACCCCTTTTTATCCTTATCTTTCTGATGTGAGAAATTTTCATAATGAGCATAAAAAAGCTTGTGAGAAAGTTGATAAAGATTTGCATAAAGTTTTCAAACCATGGTGTGACGAATATTTCTTTTTGAAGCATAGAAACGAATCTAGAGGCATTGGAGGTATTTTTTATGATTATCAAGATGGTTCAGGAAATATTTATAGAGGAAATAATCAAAATGGAGAGGCATCAAAAGCTTCACAAAACATCGGCAAATCTAATTTAGATTGGGAAAATTTGTTTTCTTTAGCGGAAAACTGTGGGCAGGCATTCCTCCCTTCATATTTACCCATCATTACAAAAAGAGCTAATCAAATATATACATCGAAGGAAAGAGAATTCCAGCTATATCGAAGAGGTAGATATGTCGAATTCAATTTAGTTTGGGATAGAGGGACGATTTTTGGACTACAAACAAACGGCAGAACTGAATCTATATTAATGTCCTTACCGCCTTTAGCTAGATGGGAATATGGATATAAAGCTAAAAAAGATTCTCGAGAGGAATTTCTCACATCAATTTTTACAAAACCGCAAGATTGGTTGAATGATAAAGATTTAGAGAAATTCTGTATCGAGAATAATATCTTTGATTAAAAATTATCGAAAAACTTTTTAAAGTATCTAAATAGGTGTTTTAAATAAAGAACCGTCACTTTTCAATTGAAGTTTTTCTCCAAGTTCATTTTCTAAAGAGATTAATTCATCCCTATGAGCTCTTAATCTCATGAAAGTTGAATCATTTTCATTTTCGTTAATCAACCTTAATTCAAATTTTTCCTCTCTTGCTGATTTTTTAAAATAAATAATGCCAGACAAAGGGCCCCCAACTAATCCTAAAAGAATAGGCCACCAACCTAATTCAGGATATATTTGAATAATTACTAATCCCAAAGCACAAGAACCAAAACCGCCAAGAAAACCTAAAAAAATTGCTAAAAATTTACTAGAAACAACTTGTCCCTTGAATATTAAAATTCTTTGTTCAAAATCTCCTCCCGTTTGCTTCCATCCTCTCAAATTAAGCCATTCACATAAACCATTTAAGACCTTAACTGGCTGCTGAGAAGATGAAATCTCAACAATTGTAGTTCTATCTTTACTAGAAGCCCTAAGGAAAAAAAATAATCCTATGGCCAAAAGAATTGTCAGCAATAACGTTGAATTTAAGGAATAGGACATTAAATAAATTTTTTCTAGTAACTCGAGAATAAAAATTAAAGTTACATCATAATATAATTTTTTAGATTTATTCTGTAAAATAGCCCTATTAGATAAAAATTCTTAATTAAATAAAACCTCAATTTATACTCTTAATCCTAAACTACTTGAAATTATTAATTTAAAATGACTATTGAAAATAACAATATTGATCTTCTTTATAGCGATTTAACAGAAGATTTATACAATCTTTATAAAAAATCATCCTACCTAGCTATTGATACTGAAGCAATGGGATTAATTCATGGAAGAGATAGACTCTGTTTAGTACAAATATGTAATGAATTCAAAAGAACATCATGTATAAAAATCGAACTTAATACATCTTCTTCACCTTATTTAAAAGCACTTCTGGAAGATGACAAAATTACTAAAATCTTTCACTATGCAAGGTTTGATATAGCAGCTCTAAAATGTAATCTTGAAATTAATACAAAAAATATTTTTTGTACAAAAATTGCTAGCAAGTTAGCAAGAACTTATACCAATAAACACGGTTTAAAAGATTTAATTCATGAATTGTTAGGAATAGAATTAGACAAAAGCTCACAAAGCAGTGATTGGGGTAGCAACGAAAATTTAACAAAAGATCAATTAGATTATGCAGTAAATGATGTTAGATATTTAATTGAAGCTATGCATAAATTAAAGATTATATTAAAAAGAGAAAATAGATATGAATTAGCTCAAAAATGTTTCGAAACAGTTTCTGTACATGCTGATTTAGACATACTAAAATTCTCAAATGTATTTGAACATTAAGAATCAATCTTCAGTTAAAAAATTATCCTCACCATCAAGAGTTTCCATAAGCTTATCAAGTATTCTTGAAGAACTTATTTTATCTCCATCATTTTTTTCACAAATTTCTAAGACTTTTTGCGCAACTTGTATTTTTTCTTGAATAGTTTTCGAACCTTCTTTTGCGATTTGTATTTCTACTTTTTTCTTAGCAGAAGATAAGCTTATACTCATAAGTTTTGCAATCTCAGCGCAAATTTTTAGATATTGCCGATCATTTATTGGATACATAGATGAATTAATAATTAATACGCTAGTGCCATTTACTAAGATAACAAATGAAGGTTTATGGAATCTACGATTTTCTTACTTGCTCCAGATTCTCCCATTCTTTTTTTTCCAATTTTTGCTTGTTCTAACCTATGAACTTTTTCTGTCAAAAGTAAACTTAAACGCTTTAGAAGAATTTTTTTGTTCTTGCAAACTAAAACACTACCTCCCAATAATCTTGATTGTCTTTTTGCAAATGATTTTGTAAATTGTGGTCCAGATCCAGGAAGAGACAGAGACGGAATTCCGAGGCCAGCAATTTGCTCTGTAGCAGTTCCTGCATTAGACAAGCCAACTTCTGCCATATTTGCCCATAAATTGAATTTACCCTTTCCAATCACTACATATTGATCTTTCTTTTTCCATACTGAATCTTCATCAATATGAAATTCAACTTTACTCTGTTTTATAAAACCATATTTGTTTAAATAATTTTGAATTTGAATCACATTCGCATTAATGCTCAAAGGCAAAAGTATTAATAAATCCTTTGATAAATCAAAATCTTGCAAACAATTTAGAAAATTATCAAGATTTCTAAGAGCTTCAGGGTATCTACTTCCAACTAAAAAAATAATCCTTTTAAAAGAAATAATATTTGATATCTTATTGTTTGTTACATTGACAAAATCCATCATTGGATTACCCAAGTATTTTGCATCAATATTTTTTTTATACAAATTATTTGCTGTAATTTTATCTCTCATAATTAAATTTTTACATCTTGGAGATTTCATTAAAAACATTTCCCATGGATCCCATTCAGAACCTTTCAACTTATGATAAAAATCGCTCAAATCCCAACCTGGCTCACTACTCCAAGTATGATCACTTTTTGGGGTTCCAATAAAACTAAAGTCGCATTCTGAACTCCAAGCGTAGAGTAATGGCAATAAATCGCCTACTGCGATAATTTTGCAGTTATGTTTTGACTTCTTTTTTACAAGTAGAAAATTTCTTAAATTATCGATTAAAAATCCCGCTAACAAATCAAGCACAAATCCCCTCAGACTTTGATTGCTAAAACCTCCACTAGGAAGCTCTTTTAAATATCCTATTTTACGAAAATTCTTTGATTTTATGGAATTAAATACATCTCCATTTCCTACTAACGGCAAAACTTCAATATTTTGATTTTTTATTTTTTTTAATAATCTTTTTATTATCTCCGATGCGATTACATCTTCTCCATGACCATTGCATATAAATAATAGAGAATGAGACACCTTACTGTTAAGATCATAAAAAGACTCAATCGAATCTTTTTCGGCGGCATGGCCAAGTGGTAAGGCAGAGGATTGCAAATCCTTTATCCCCAGTTCGAATCTGGGTGCCGCCTTATTTAATTTTTTTACGCATTTAATTATAAAATTTTCTAAGAACTTCAATTTCAAATAAAGGGTATAAACTTTCAATTACTTATTGGTATACAGAAAAATAATCTTTTCTTAATTTTTTTAAATAATACCTGATATCCATTAATAAATAAAATTTAGTTAATTTATTCATTATTTTCATCAGATTATTTATATAAGAATTTGAATTATTCTAGTAATCATTATCTGCTACACACATTCCTAAACATCTAACACCATTTGATGCAGTCCTTTTGCAATGATTACATAAAATAGGATCTTTATCTGAAGTAAGGTTAATTTTTGAATTATTTTGGCCTTTAATACTTATTAACTCTTGTGTTGAATCAAATAGAGTCATTCTTGGAATCATCACTTGAATCGATACTAACAACAAGTGAAGCATTAGTGTTGGAAGAAGGTAAATCCATAATTTTTACAGTTTCTTTAGGCTCTTCAATAACTTGATTTTCTTCAGTACTTTCATCAACTGCACAAGCTTCAAGAGCCTCTCGAAGTAGTGAATCAAAAGTTGCTCCAGGCAATCTATGTCTTGCAACCTCAAGAAAAGTTCTAGGTAACGATTCAGATGCAGCATCTCGTAAAGCAGGATTATTCTTTCTATGTTCTTGTTCTTCTTCTATTGATTTAATAAACCTCAGTGTGACATCTCTTTTGGTAGAAGCTTTTATCAGCGTATCGTTTTCCGGATTACTAATATTAGGTTCATTTTCAAGGTCACTAAGTCTTTTTTCCAAACTATTTAAAACTTCATTAGCTTCTTTACTAATATGCGCTAATTGACCATCGGACAAATTAGGTAAATCAGCGACAAAAACTTTCCCATGATCTCTAAGTGTCAAGAAAGTTGGCCTTGGGCCTTGAGCCTGTCTACCAATTGATTCGGAATTATTACCTATTGGTCTTTTTGGAGGTGTAGGACCAGCTGAACTACGTCTACGTGTAATTCTTTGATTATTTGCAAAGGGCATTGAATAAAGGTTTAATCTTAATACTTAAACTTCCGATATAATTCGGCGGTAATTTTATTATATTACACCTAACTTTTTCATTTGGGTATAAAAAATAATTTTTTAAAACTCATTTAAAAAAGGTAAAAATATTTAAGTTAAAATTTCTGGCAAAAATTTACCTATTGTTGAATCAGTTTTTCTAACTATCTTTCCAATTTCCCAACTATCTATATCATGATCTTTACAGATACTTAATATCGCTTCCTTAAATTGTTTATCAATAATTAAACAAAATCCCACTCCAAGATTGAAAGTATTCCAAAAATCTTTTTCGGGAATAGATCCTTTCTGTTTAAGGAATTTAAATAAAGTAGGTATTTGCCATGAACTGGTATTGATATAAGGAATAAAATCAGAAGGAATACATCTTGGTAAATTTTCTGGAATTCCTCCTCCAGTTATATGAGACATTGCTTTAATTTCTATATCTTCAGATAAAATTTGGTTAATCACATTATTGTAAATTTTTGTAGGTTTCAATAACTCATCATAAAAATTTAAATGAGAAACTTTTTCAAATTCTTTATCTATTTGATTATTGTTATGAATAATTTTTCTGACTAAACTAAAGCCGTTACTATGAACTCCATTACTTTTTAAAGCAATTATTAAGTCATTTTCAGAGACTTTTTTACCATTAATAAGATTATCCTCATCAACTATTCCAACACAAAATCCTGCAAGATCATACTTATTTTTTGAATAAAATCCAGGCATTTCAGCAGTTTCTCCGCCGAGTAATGAACAGTTATTTTCTCCGCATCCATGTGAAATTCCCTGAACAACCTTCAATAATTGTTTCTTATCAAGCTTACCGGTAGCAATATAATCCAGAAAAAATAAAGGTTTTGCACCACTAGTAATGATATCGTTCATGCACATAGCAACTAAATCAATACCAACCTCAAAATGAAAGTTTTTACTTTGGGCTAATTCTAGTTTTGTTCCAACACCATCCGTCCCTGAAACAAGAACTGGTTTTTTAAAACTATCGATAGGAATTCTAAACAAACCTCCAAACCCGCCAATACCCTCAATCACATTAGATGTATGAGTTCCTTCAACTGCCTGTTTAATTTCGGAAACAAATTCTCGCCCAGCTTCTATATCAACACCTGATGTTTTGTAATCCATGAAATAAAAATGATAGACTTTCCCTATATAGATATTCCTCCTAAGATTGTTTTTGTCCAGTAATTATTTATCAAATAGATTTATTTTTTAAAAAAAAAGTGAAGAAAATAATCATAAAGAAAACTGAAGAAATAGAAAATTGGAGGAGAAATATCAATAGTGAAATTAACTTCATCCCAACAATGGGTAATCTTCATGATGGTCATATTAAACTTATATCAACGGCAAAAAATGACAATTCTAATGTTAATTTAGTAAGTATTTTTATTAATCCACTTCAATTTGATAACAAGTTAGATTTAGAGAATTACCCTAAAACAATTGATAATGATATAAAAATCTCCTTTTCAAATGGTGCAGATGCTATCTTCATCCCAAGTAATGAAGATATATATCCACCGAATAATAAAAATATTAAATTCCTAAAAGCTCCAAAAGATTTATCTTCTGCATTATGTGGATTAAATCGAATTGGACATTTTGATGGCGTTTGTACAGTAGTTTATAGATTACTTAATCTCATCAAGCCAAAAAATCTTTACTTAGGAGAAAAAGATTGGCAACAACTTTTAATTTTAAAAAATCTTATCCTTAAAATGAAATTAAATGTTGCTATTAAATCCATTCCTACACAAAGAGATTTTGATGGAATTCCTTTCAGTTCACGTAATGTACATTTATCAAAAAATGAAAGAAAATTGATTAGGTTTTTTTCCAATGAGTTATTAGAAGCAAAAAATAATTTTCAACAAGATAAAAAGATCAATTTAAACCAAATAATTAAGAAGCTATCAGCAAAAAAAATTTCAATTGAATATTTAGAACATTTACACCCTCATACACTCCAAAAAGCGAGAATTGAGGATAATATTTCGTTATTGGCTGGTGCGATAAGATGTGGAGAGACAAGATTAATTGATCACGTTTTTCTAATGAAAAGAAGGCCGATTATTGCAATTGATGGTCCTGCAGGTTCAGGTAAAAGTACTGTAACAAAGTTAATAGCAAAGAAACTTAAACTTTTATATTTAGATACTGGCGCAATGTACAGGGCATTGAGTTGGATTATGATAAAAGAAAGTATTAACTATAAAAAAGAAAAAAATTTACAGAATATTCTTAAAGATATTTCTATAGTTTTCAAGTCGAATTCAAATTCACATCAGGATGTTTTTGTTAATAACTACTGTGTTACTGAAGAAATTAGATCGCAAAAGATAAGTTCCATCGTTTCTAAAATTTCCTCAATAAAAGAAGTAAGAGAATTCTTAGTAGAAGAACAAAGAAAAATTGGAGAATCAGGCGGACTTGTAGCGGAGGGAAGAGATATAGGAACTACTGTTTTTCCTAATGCAGAACTTAAAATATTCTTAACTGCTAGCATCAATGAGAGAGCAAAAAGAAGAAAATCTGATAAAAATAGTAAAGACTCACAAGAAATAGACCTACATACATTAAAAGAACTTATAAAGAAAAGAGATTTTGAAGATTCTAATAGGGAAATTTCGCCTCTAATTAAGGCGAATGATGCAATAGAAATTATTACCGACGGATATACAATTAATGAGGTAGTGGATAAAATCATTGACCTTTACAATGACAAGATTCCAAAAGAGACTGAGATCAAATAAATTCAAGAAATACTTTCCAAAAAACCGTTTACAGAGTCTTCTAGAATATCAAGGACATAATCAAAGCCCTCATCACCTCCAAAATATGGGTCAGGAACTTCTTGCTCATTAAAAACTGATCTAAAATCTTGTATTTTTTTTATTGCTGCAAAACCAGTTGAAGCTGTTCTATTTTTAAGATCTTGAATATTTTTAAAATTTGAATCGTCCATCGCAAGAATATAGTGAAATTCGTCAAAATCTTTGCTAGTAATTTGACGAGCCTTGCTTAAGATATTTATATCTCTTCTTTCTGCCGCAATTCTCATCCTCGAGTCAGCTTTTTTTCCAATATGCCAACTCCCAGTTCCAGCAGAATCAACTATAAAGGCATCGGTTAATCCATTCTTTTCAAGTAGTCTTATAAAAATAGCTTCTGCTGCAGGAGACCTACAAATATTTCCCAAACATACAAAAAGAACAGAAATTTTATTCATATGATTTCAAATTCCAATTGATTATAAGACTTTTAAGTAGTAAATAAAACTTTTTCAATTAAAGATTCAGTAAATTCTTTACCAAACAAACTCGACAACATTGGCCTTGCTGGATCGTTATCTCTTCTATAATTCAAATAATTATTTTGACCGTTTATTAATTCTTTTTGCATTTCAATATTGACTTCTTTGCTTTCGAAAAGAATTTCCAAATACAAATCAAGATATTTCTTAAATGAGGTATAAAGCTGATTAGTAATTAAAAAATCACTTCTTTCTTCTTTTGGTAATTTTGACCATATTACTCCTGGAGAAAAAAATCTAGCTACATCCGCAGACATTTTTTCAGCTAATGGGAGTGATGAATGACAATGATTTTTGAGTTTTATAAGTTTTTCTAATAACTCATTATTGTATTGATTTTGTATTTTTAATGAAGGCTGAAAATCTAACACTATTAAATAACTATTAGGTAGAGAAACAAAATCTACTCCAAAAAATGGGACGTTATAAATCGTATTAGGAATAATTAAAAAATTTAAAACAGAATAATTTGGACTATTTATACAAACTGCCCTTGCGAATTGAATTCTTTTTTTATGCGTTACACCCCAAGTAGATAAATTCACATTTTTTTTTGATTTCTTTGAACCATAAGTTGAATCTTTAAAAGAATATTCCGAGGGTATTTTTTTTTCTAAACAGTTATATTTTCTTAAATTATTTGTTAAATATTTTAAGAAATTATGCCATCTCCAATCTGGCCTATAAAAAATAGTATCTTGTATTAACATTCAATGAATAATCTCATTATTTAATGTAAATAGAAATTGATTGATAAATTTTTTTGTCCATTTTTCTCCAAAAAAAGATTTAAACAATTTATCTGCAGGGTCTTTTTCAAGACTATACTTGTCATATTTAATTTGATTAATCTTTATTTCTTCTGCATTTAAAAATTGATTAACAGGATTCGATTTATAAATGTTCAAATAATTATTTACAAATGAATGGAATATATTATTTAAATCTCTATCAAGATTTAATTTATTTCCTCTACATATAATCACCCATGGGGAAAAATACTTTTTTGAATCATATATATTCTTCATTTTATTATTATCAAATGCAGAATATTTTTTCTTAATACTACCTAAACTTGAACAATATTTTTCAAGATATTTGCTTTCTTGAATTAAAGGTTGATAATCAAGTATTGCTAATAACTTTTGAGAAGTTCCAAACCATAAAATATCAGCTCCTAAAATAGGAAATTCACTATCAAAATTAGGATATGCGACCGTATTAAATACTTGCAGTTTTTTGCCACCATCTAATCTTGTTATTCGCCACTTTCTATATTCGGGAGATGAAAAAAGCCAATTTTTAATAATATATTTTGAGTCTTCATTGTGATGTTCTTTGAATTCACTAGATATTTGTACTTCATGTCCATTTAATTGATCAATATTGGTTTTAATGAAATCAACTAATGAATCAAACATAAACATTAGGTCTCAGTACTTCCTTTCCTTACTTTTTTTGTAATGTAATTAAATACAATCTTGCCTAAAACAGCAATCAAGTTACCTTCAAGCTCCTTAAACATTTTCATATTGTAAGTAAAAGCTTGATTAGCTTCATCAATAATTTGATCAGCCGTCTTTTGATTTATTGGAAGTTGATTCAAAGTAAGGGAATATTCTTCCTTGAATTTTTTTTCATCAGCAATTAATTCAAACTCATAAAAATTTAAACCATTATTTCCCTGCAAATTTAATGCTTTTTTAGCGATCCTTTTCAAGATTTGCCCCCCAGATAAATCTCCTATATAGCGAGTGTAGTGATGACCAACTAAGAGTTCTGGTGAATTTTTTGCAACCTCTCGGATTCTTTCGACATATTCTTTTGCTGAGTGCGAAATATTAATTTCATTCTTCCAATTTTCACCAAAATAAAATTTAAGATCATTTATAAGTGTTTCTTTCCTGAATAATGATTTAAAACCTATAGGTTTTATGACGGGATGTTCCTCATTGACCAGTCTTTCAATTTCCTCTTCCATGGCTTCATAAACAAAATATAAATCACTAATTAATTTTCTATAAGATTTTTTTTCAACAACTCCTTTTAAAAAACAAGCCACAAAGCCAGTATTTTCTGCCATAGTGTGGGATTTTTTTGTCCCTTCTCTTAATTGTCCTGCAAGAGCAACTGCCATATATTTTGAATTATTTTTGTAACTGTGTTTAATCTACAAGAAAAATACATAAAACAGCTAATTTTTGTTACCAGCAGATGTTGTAGAGAATAGTTTATAAAGTTCTTTACAAACCAAAAACAGATTATCTTTTTGTTCCTTTTGCGGTAGATGAGTACCAGTCATTTCCCAATCACCGATGGTAGCCACTCTCCATCTCTCGGAGGGAACAATCATACCTCGCATTATTATTCCCAACAATTTCGGGACTCTGTCATTACTATCATTTTCAATTCTTAATTGTAAGAGTATCGCTCTACATTCAATAAGAGGACTCCAACCAGGAAAATGAAACGCAAAATCAATAGTATCTTGCGTAGATTCATTTGTATTGTCCCAAGGACTAAAGTTTACGCTTGCATCTGGAAAATATTTCCGAAATAAAGCTGCAGTAGAAGCAATTTTATTAGCTACCTCGACATTACTTACATTTGAACTCGCATTCATAAATGACTGAGTATTTTTTTGAAAATGACATAATTTGCTTTAAATGGCTTATTAACTACTTTTTCTTTTAATAAAGATGTTGAAATGCTGATCAATAAAGTATTCTCTATTCACATTTGACTAATAAATTTCTAGGTTTTAAAGAAAATAACTCATCGCAAATTAAAATACTATGAGCTTCAAAGAGTTATCTTTTATTAATTCAATGCTATGCCAAAATTTGAAAAATTAACTTTACCTAGTGAAGGCGAGATAATAACTTTTAATCAAGGCAAACCTAATGTTCCTAATAATCCAATTGTCCCTTTTATTAGGGGGGATGGTACTGGAGTTGATATTTGGCCTGCTACTCAAATCGTTCTTGATTCAGCGATTAAAAAAAGCTATGGAGATGAAAGAAAAATTAATTGGTTTAAAGTCTATGCAGGAGATGAAGCTTGTGAACTTTATGGCACATATAACTATCTCCCTCAAGATACTATTGAGGCAATCAGGCACTTCGGCGTAGCTATCAAAGGTCCTTTAACGACTCCCATCGGTGGAGGTATTAGATCTCTTAATGTTGCATTAAGACAAATCTTTGATTTATATAGTTGTGTTAGACCATGCAGATATTATTCAGGGACTCCAAGCCCTCACAAAAATCCCCAAAATCTGGACGTTATTGTTTATAGAGAAAATACTGAAGATATCTACATGGGAATTGAATGGGAAGCCGAGGATAATAATTGTCTTGAATTAATTAATCACTTAAATAATGTTGTAATACCAAATAGTAAAAATTTAAAAAATAGATCCATACCAAACGGATCAGGAATTGGAATAAAACCAGTAAGTAAATCTGGAAGCCAAAGGCATATTAGAAAGGCCATTGAACATGCTAAAAGATTATCAGGAGATAAAAGGCATGTGACTCTTGTACATAAAGGGAATATTATGAAATATACCGAAGGTGCATTTAGAGATTGGGGTTATGAATTAGCAGTCAATGAATTTAGAGAAGATTGCATTACAGAAAGGGAAAGCTGGATTTTAGATAATATTCATAAAAATCCAGAAATTACAATTGAAAATAATGCCCGAAAAATCGAACCAGGTTTTGACAAGCTTACAAATAACAAAAAGGCATTCATTTGCGAAGAAATTAAAGAAGTTCTTGCATCAATATCAAATTCTCACGGAGATGAAAAATGGAGAGAACTTATTCTTGTTGATGATCGGATAGCTGATAGTATATTTCAACAAATTCAAACTAGACCTCAAGAATATTCAATTCTTGCAACATTAAACCTTAATGGAGACTATGTTTCTGATGCAGCTGCAGCAATTGTTGGAGGCTTAGGTATGGCTCCCGGTGCAAATATTGGAGATAATGCAGCAATTTTTGAAGCTACGCACGGTACCGCTCCAAAACATGCAGGCTTAAACAAGATTAATCCAGGCTCAGTAATTCTTAGTGGCGTAATGATGCTTGAATACTTTGGTTGGAATGAAGCAGCTAACTTAATTACTAACGGTTTAAGTAAGGCAATAGAACAAAAAAAAGTCACCTATGATCTAGCACGCTTAATGGAACCAAAAGTAGAACCCTTGTCCTGCAGCAGTTTTGCTGAAGAAATTATCTCAAATTTCTAATTTTAAAAATTATTTTTATTTTCAAAAACTTTCCAAATATTAACCAGTGAATCTTTAGTGCCAATGTTTCCAGGATGGGTAACAATGGGAAGTTTTTCGCCATTTTTTAGGTTGTAAGTTACTACTGAAATGCCTGTTAAAATCTGTCCTTCAAGATAAACATAATCTGCATTTAGTCCATTACTAAGAATAAAATTTGTTGTTATTCCACCTTTTGAAATCAAATATCCTATTTCATACTTCAAATCTGCGACTAATTCAGCAATAAAACAAGCAAGTAAATTATAAAAATTAAATAGTTCAGAAGAATCTAAAGACATAAATTTTCTTGAAGTAAACAAAACAGGAGTTTTTCCTTTCTCAAAAGAAAATCTAATTTCTTTCAAAAATTTATTTTTAAACAAACTCCTTCGCTTCTGATTATTATCTGATGAAGTAATTTTAAAGAATTCAGAAACATTTAATTCAACTGGGGTGCAATTACTTATCTCTAATAAATTATTCAATTGTATTGTGGAAAGTTCTACATAAGATCCAACAATTATCAGTCCTGGAAGAAAACTCTTTTCTTTATTTCTTATTCTTAAATTAGAGAAAAATATTTCACTCTGAGAAACACTTTTTTTCTCAGAAATTGAACTTATAAAACTTGCTGCAGTTCTAAATAAGAATTTTTTGTGTTTAATTAATTTTTTAATTACTAAAGAAAATTTTTTTAGTTGAGAATAATTTTCTACATCTACAATTACATGTTTATTATTCTTTAAGTTCTTTAGTGTTTTAAAAACAATATTATTTTCTTCATCATTCAGCATTTCGATATCTGACAATAAAAGGTTTTGAATATCTTCAAAATTTAATTGAGATTTACTCTTCTGAAATAAAATATTCTTGACATTACTTGTCTCATATCCAAAAATTTTATCTTTTGCAAAAATTGTTTGACTGATGGGGGTTTTATCAACAAAATGGGATCCATTAATTGTTAATCTTTTACCCTCTATGAAAGCTGGAATATGAAAAGTTGCATCAAAAGGTCCTAAGAAACTATCTAGAGCAATTGGCTCTAAATAGTTATGTCCTCGAAGAGTAGAGTCTCCTCTACTTATAAAAATTATTTCTTCTTTATAGGCTTGAGAACCAATTACAGTCTTAAGATTTTTACAAATTTCCTCTATTGTTAATTTCGCATCATTTTCCGATAGCGACCTTGTATTAGCCAAAATAAAAAATAAATTAGATTTAGATTCAAAACCTTTGACTAAAGTTGAGCAGTCCCACCTAAGCAGTAATAAGCAATCGTGAACAGTTTGAGAGCCTGTGGGATCATCATCAATAACAACAAATTTCATATGATTGCATAATTATTTAAGAGATTTTATTTGTATTGATGCATTTAACCTTTTACTATCATTTGAAGGAATCATAATTTTTCTAAATCCATCAACAAAAGAATTTCTTGGACTAGTCCAAGGTTCGAGACATATCATTCTTCTTGGAGGATCACTCCAAATAACACCTAAATCAAAAGGATATGGATGATTTAAAATTACCTCTCGTTTAAAAATTTTGTCTCGAAAAGAGCTTCTACCTGAAGTATACATAAGTAGATCAACCCCTAAATGAATTTTGTTTAATTTATCCAAAGTATTACTTATAGTATTTTTTTCTTGATCCTGACAATTAAATGGATTATCAATAAACTCTAAATTTTTGAAATCTGAAACATTAAAATAAGGATGCAAACCTAAATTTATAGGCATAGCAAAGTCTGTTTTGTTTAGGATTTTAATTTGAAATTCTAAACAGTTAATCTTTAAAGTAACTTGTATTCTTAGTTCGAAATCGAAAGGATAATATTTTTTGGTTTTTTTAGATGAATTTAAGAATAAGCATAAAAATTTTTCATTTTCATTAAATGAGTATTGCCATTGCAAATCCCTAGCGAAACCATGTTGTGGTAATTGCAAAAAACCATTTCCGAATACTGAACTAGAGTTATTGAGATTTCCACAAATTGGAAACAAGATTGGAATCCCTCCCCTAATACTTTTTGTCTTGTCCATAAATCTTTTTTCATCGAAATAAAGTATTTCATTACCATCCGAAACCCAATTTGTTATGACACCTCCTCTTTCAGGACAAAATTTAATGTAATTATTTTGATCTAATTTAAAGACAAAAATTCCTTTTTCTTTATTAGATTGTTCAAGTTTCACAATTATTACTTAAAGCGAATCAACCCAATCCAAAATATGCTGATTCACTAATTCAGGTATCTCATCATGAGGACAATGTCCTGCGTCAAGAATAATTTCCTTTGTATTTTTTGGTGTAAATTTTTTATATAGATTTCTTTTTTTTGGAGTGTTCATCCATGGATCTTTTCCTCCCCAGAGAAGTAATAATGGTGCAGTTAGTTTTGCGAATAGCTTATCCAAAGGCAATCCTTGAGGACCTGATGGGTTAAATACACTCCTAAAAACATTAAAAGCACCGAAATCTAGAGAGGGCTTCCTTATTGACTCAACTAAAAAATCATCAACATTTTTTTTATCAACATAAACTTGATTCAAAGTTTTTTTAATATTTTTTGGATTTCTCATGTTCTCAAAAATCAAACGTTGGAGAACAATATTTTTCAAAAATATGCCAGCAACTGTTTCAATTGAAGTTTGCAACATATTCTTTTTGATAGTTTTTTCTTCACTAAAATATCCAGCAGCATTGAGTAATATCACTCCTGCGTTTAGCTCATTTAATTCTGCACCAGCTGCTAATGCTGCATAACCACCTAGTGAATTTCCAACAACAATTGTAGGTTTTTTTATTTTCTCTTTTACATAAGCAATAACTTGATCCTTCCATAAAGATCCTGAGTATTCAACATCTTGTGGCTTAGGACTCTTCCCAAAACCGAGAAGATCCATAGCATGAACTTCGTATTTTTTACTCAAAATTGGAATATTGAATCTCCAATGATCCGTTGAAGCACCGAAACCATGAATTAACAAAATTGCACATTCTTTTGATGTTGTCTCAGGAGTAGCAGAAACAGTATGTATTGGGTAATTTAAAAAATTCCAGTCATAATTGACATCATTATCTATCAGAACTGATTTTTCCATTTATTAAAAATCTTATGTTTATTGATTCTAATAAACTTATTTCCTAAAGAAGACCCACAGGATCAGCTGCAACATCATCTGAAATTTTATTGCCATCTTTTGGTGGTTTATCTTTTAGCACAATTCTCAAGAGAACAGGTGCAAGAAATGTTGTTCCAATAACCATTAATAAAATGGCTGCTTCAAGAGAAGGAGTTAACAACTTTGCGCTTGTTCCTAGTCCAAGGAAAATTAAACCAACCTCTCCTCTAGGCATCATACCCAACCCTACTACTAATCTATTTGTCGGTTTATCACTAGAGAATACCCATCCTGCTGCAATCTTTCCAATAATTGCTACAACCAATAAGAATCCCGCGACTACAAGAGCTGACCTACTTGTTGGATCAAGTGGATTGATAACAGATAGATCCATTCCAGCTCCAACTAATACAAAGAAAATAGTTGCGAATAAGGATACTAAAGGTAAAACTGATTGTTGAATTGCGTGATTATTTTTCGAACTACTAAGAATCAGTCCAGCTGCAAAAGCACCTAAAGCTGCCTCCAATCCAATGGCTGTTGCGACAAAACAACATAGCACTAGTATCACAAAGGAAGCTACAACTACTGCTCCAGGAGCCTTTAATCTATCTAGTAACCAATCAAAACCTGGGGCTGCTGTTCTACTTAATGCGATAGCAGCGATAACAAATACTACTGCTGCCGCAACTAACTTAACGATGGGAGCAATTTCTAAAGAACCCCCGGCAGCAAGGGCTACTACAACTGCAAGAATAACAATACCTAAAATATCATCCAAAACAGCAGCTCCAATAACAATCTGTCCTTCTCTAGTTTTTAAATATCCCAATTCACCAAACACGCTTGCAGTAATTCCTATACTAGTAGCTGTCATAGATGCTCCAGCAAAAACTGCTGGAATTAGATCTACCTGGAAAATAAACATTAATCCAAGAGTTCCAAATGCAAACGGTAAAATTACACCAGCCATAGCAACTGTGAAAGCTTGAGCTCCGACAGCTACTAATTCCTCTAACTCACTTTCCAATCCTGTTAAAAATAAAAGAGCATATAACCCGAGAGTCGCTACTGCTTGAAGTGATGGGAAACTTTCGAAATAAACATCAGGTACAGCTTCTGGAGGGATCGACGCTAATGAGCTAATCACATTTATAAGTCCTTCATTTAATTCGGTTCCTGCTGAGGGCGGTATCAACAAATGGAATCCAGATGCCCCTATTACAACCCCTGCAAGAAGCTCACCTACTATCGTAGGCAAACTTAGTCTTACTAATACTTCTGCTAACGCTCTTGCAGCTAAAAATATCAATAGAAACCTTATAACTCCTATTAACGTTTCAGCAACTTCTAAATCATGTGCACTTAATTCCGCAAGTAAAGTATACATATGAAATGAAAGAAAAATAAACTACCTAATTGGAAGATAGTTTATTGAGGGCCCACTTTAAGAAATATGTAAGAAAAAAGCAAAAATACTCAACAAGTGTGGATCTGAAGTTACAACAAAGAAATTTTCAAAAAAATAGCTATTGTCTGTTATATGGCTAATCCAATGAATACCAACGAACCTTTTGATCTACGTTTGCCCACCCCCGGCTGCTACCTAGATCCTGAGAAAGCTGGCATGGATTCTGATGCTGTTTTTCAAGGAATGACAGCACACCTCTTCTATACGCTTGGAAAGTTAGCTACTTCTGCAAGTCCTCATGACTTATACATGGCTTTAAGTTACGCAGTTAAAGATAGGCTAATGACAAGATATTTAGCAAGCCAAGAAGTCATAAGAAAAAAACCGCAAAAAACAGTGGCCTACTTATCAGCAGAATTTTTAATAGGCCCTCAATTAAGTAATAATCTTCTCAATCTTGGAATAACTCAAGAGGCAGAAGATGCTTTAAAAAGATTTGGCATTGAATCATTGGCAACAATTCTTGAAGTTGAGGAGGAGCCTGGATTAGGTAACGGTGGACTTGGCAGACTTGCAGCGTGTTACATGGAGTCATTAGCATCTCTACAAGTTCCAGCAGTTGGTTACGGCATTAGATACGAATTTGGTATATTTAATCAGTTAATCAGAGATGGCTGGCAAGTTGAAGTAACTGATAAATGGTTAAAAGGTGGATGGCCATGGGAACTTCCACAACCTGACGAATCATGTTTCGTTGGTTTTGGAGGCAGAACTGAAAGTTATAGAGATGATAAAGGTAACTACAGATCAAGATGGATCCCTTCAGAACATGCTATTGGAGTACCTCATGATGTTCCAGTTTTAGGATACAGAGTAAATACATGTGACCGATTAAGATTATGGAGAGCTGATGCAACTGAAAGTTTTGACTTTTATGCCTTCAATATTGGTGATTATTACGGTGCAGTAGAAGAAAAAGTTGCATCTGAAACTCTTTCAAAAGTTCTTTATCCCAATGACGGAACTGATGAAGGTAGAAGATTAAGACTCAAACAACAACATTTTTTTGTAAGTTGTTCACTTCAAGATATGTTGAGAAGCCTGGAAAAAAGATCAATACCAATAACAGAATTTCCCAAGCACTGGACAGTTCAATTAAATGATACCCATCCTGCTATTGCAGTAGCAGAACTAATGCGACTTCTCATTGACCAATACCAAATAGATTGGGATAAAGCGTGGAATATAACAACCTCTTCAGTTGCGTATACCAACCACACATTACTACCAGAAGCTTTAGAGAAATGGGATTTAGGTTTATTTAACGATCTTCTTCCTCGTCATCTAGAAATTATTTATGAAATTAATTGGAGATTTCTACAACAATTAAGACTACGTTATCCTGGTGACGATAAAATCCTTCGAAAACTCTCAATAATTGATGAAGAAGGTTCTAAATCAGTAAGAATGGCCCATTTAGCTACAATTGGAGCACATCATATAAATGGTGTTGCAGCTCTTCACTCAGATTTAATAAAAAGACAACTTCTACCTGAATTCGCAGCATTATGGCCTGAAAAATTCACAAATGTAACTAATGGGGTTACTCCAAGGAGATGGGTTGCACTATCTAATCCATCATTATCTAACCTTCTAGAAGAAGAAGTTGGTCCAAATTGGATAACAAATATGGAACTTCTTAAAAAGTTAGAAGCAAAAAAAGATGACGACAATTTTTTAGAAAAATTTGAGGAAACTAAACTAAATGGCAAAAGAAAATTAGCTAGTTTCATCCATTCAAAAACTGGAATATTAGTAGATCCATCAAGCTTATTTGATGTTCAAGTAAAAAGAATACATCAATATAAAAGGCAACATCTAAACGCTCTACAAATTATTGCTCAATATTTAAGAATCAAAAATGGTACAAACAAATATGAAGTGCCAAGAACAATAATATTTGGCGGTAAAGCTGCACCAGGTTACTTTATGGCAAAGCTGATGATTCGCTTCATTAATGGTATTGCTGATGTAGTTAATTCTGATCCAGATATGGATGGTCTTTTAAGAGTTGTTTTTCTACCAGACTATAACGTTAAACTCGGTGAAATAGTTTATCCCGCAACGGATCTTTCGGAACAAATATCAACTGCTGGAAAAGAAGCTTCTGGGACTGGAAATATGAAATTTGCTATGAATGGAGCGTTAACTATTGGAACCTTAGATGGAGCTAATGTGGAATTAAGAGATCTTGTTAAAAAAGAAAATTTCTTTCTTTTTGGTAAAACTGAAAGCGAAATTATGGATTTAAAAAATAATAATTATTCTCCTAAAACTTTTATTGACGAATGTCCAGAACTTAAAGAGGTTATACGCTTAATTGAAATAGGTCACTTTAGCAATGGGGATAAAGAATTATTTAAACCTTTATTAAATAGCTTGACTGGACATGATCCATTCTTTGTTATGGCTGACTTTGAAGATTACCTAAATAAACAAGATGTGGTTAGTGAATATTGGAATAATAAAAAATCTTGGAATAAAATGGCATTATTAAATACTGCTAGATCAGGATATTTTTCATCAGACAGATCTATTAGAGAGTACTGCGAATCAATCTGGAAGGTTTCACCTATGCCTGTAGAGATTACGTGCGATGTTGAAGAATTAACTAATTAATACTTTTCTTATCGGGAAAATCGGGAGTTTGATGAAATAATCTATTAAGAATTAATCTATCTATGTTTAATGGATCTGGTGCTAATTGGTCTGCAATTTCTTTAAATTTTAGTTCTATTTTGTTTGAAATTTTTGTATCAAAAATTCTTTCCATTAAGGCCTCGATTGAATATAAATAAGCATTAACACTTTCAAGTTCGTCTAAAGTTTCTGTAATTTCTATATCAGAAATATGTTTTTCACCTAAATTAATATCTTCTTTAGATTCTCTTTCAGATAATTGTCTCTGCAATTCCTGAGTGACCTTGCTACAAAGAGTTCGGAAAGATTGAATTGATGCCCAGTTTAATTCTTGTTGCTGCTTAAAAGTAGGAAATTCTCTAATCAGTCGATCATGCTCTTTATAAAATCTCTGACAATCAGAGCATTGGCAAGGTTCTCCAGTCAAAAAAAAATATAACTCTACCTATATCATCTCACTATTTGGGCATAATTGTAGGACCATCCAAAAATTCGTCATTTTCATCAAGAGAATCGGGACTATCAGGCAAAGGTATTTCAATACTGGTAACCAAGTTAATGACATCTCTTAATCTCATAGAGTCAGCAAACCAACCCATTGCCTGTTCGGCATCCCCTCTTTTTTCGGCGTCATTTGCTTGATCTTCATGAGCTTCTGCTAATAAAGTAAGCCAACATAAGCATCTTGCTTGAACTATTGAAAGATCTAAATCGTTGGGTTGGGATTTAGAAATACGTTCATGCTCTTGTTGTATTAAGAGCTTCAAACGCATATCATGCAACTTAGCCATAAAAGATTTAATACTATCTATACGCTAGCTAGAGAGTAGTAATTTTGCACACATACTACATATAGTTTATTAGTTTAACGGGACTGGCGGGATTCGAACCCACGACCTACGGTTTAGGAAACCGTTGCTCTATCCAGCTGAGCTACAGCCCCAATAGATGATTTTTAGAGTATTAAGCATTATGCTAAATGAAAGCAGGAGAGGCAATCGCAAAAAAGTTTTATTTTGTTTCCAAAATAAAACTTTTTTGAGGAAAGTCCGGGCTCCCACATGGTCAGGCTTGCTGGGTAATTCCCAGTGCGGGTAACCGCGAGGAAAGTGCCACAGAAACATACCGCCTAATACTTTATGTATGGCAAGGGTGCAAGGGTGCGGTAAGAGCGCACCAGCAACATTGAGAGGTGTTGGCTAGGTAAACCCCGGCTGGGAGCAAGGCTTAGTAGATTTATGACCATTAAACAATCTACTTGAACGCGCCGCTTGAGACTGTGAAGTAATTCCAGCCCTAGATAGATGATTGCCCATCTTCTTTAAGATGAACAGAACCCGGCTTATGACCTGCTTTCTAATTATTTTATTAGTCAAATCATATGACAGATATACTTAACCCAAAGAGAATTAATCAAATCATTACTTTTTTAAAGTCTTTAGAAATTAGATCAAAAAGATTTTCTGAGATAATTAGAACACAAAATATTTCAGTAATTCAAACTTTTAATCAAGCATTAATCCATTCCTCAGATGGCAAAAGAATAAATTACGAAAAATTAGAATTCTTTGGAGATGCAGTACTTAGATTAGCTGCATCAAATTTTATTGAAAAGAAATATCCTCAAATGAGCGTAGGCGAAAGATCAGAGCTTAGAGCACAAATTGTCAGTGATGAATGGTTAACCAAATTAGGGAAAAAAATTTGCATAGAAAAATTAATAATTAAAGGGCCTAAAGCTTTTGGTGATGAAAATTCAGAAAATACTATAATTGGTGAATCTACAGAAGCTTTAATCGGCGCCATTTATAAATGTTTTAATTCAATTCAAGAAGTAAACCTATGGCTAGATGATATTTGGGAAGAAGATTCAGAAATTTTTTTAAAAGCTCCATACAAATTTAAATCTAAGACAGTTTTACAAGAGTGGTGCCAAAGTAAAGGTTTTAATTTGCCAGTCTACAAAATAATTGAAGTCTCAAAAAAAAATGGGGATCCAAAAAGATTTTCCTGCGACATTTTTATCGAAGGATTAAAAGAATCCTCAGCATTTGGCAAATCACATAAACAAGCTGAAACAAATGCAGCTAGAGTTTTAATAGAACAACTTATAACTTTAGGTAAGATCTAATTTTATACAATTTCTAAATTAGTTAGCTGAAAAGTTATGAGCTTATCCCAATTACCTCCTTCAAATAAAACAGCTGCTTTTTTGTTTGTAACTCTTTGCACAAAACCTTTATATCCTCTATATATAGAATTAGTATCTTTTACAACAACAAAAGAACCAGGGAGTATTGGTTTAATCGGTGATTCCATAGAAAATTTTCTTTTATACAATCTATGATAGAAAAAAATGAATGGTTAGTTGTTGGAGTGATAACATCATGTCATGGAATTAAAGGACAAATAAAGGTTAAATCTTTAAGTGATTTTGAAGAAAGATTTTTAATACCTGGAATCAGATGGTTGCAAAAAGACAATGAACCACCCTTAAAAATAGAACTTACTTCTGGTTACAAACAACCTGGTAAAGAAACCTTCATTATTAAATTAAAAGGAATAGATACCAGAAATCATGCAGATCAACTAAAAAAATACAAAATTCTTGTAAAAACAAATAAACTCCCTAACCTAAAAAAAGAAGAATTTCACTTGTTAGAACTTATAAATCTGCAAGTTAAGACTTTAAAAAATAATGAATTAAAAATAATTGGGAAAGTTATTAATTTAGAAAATGAAAAGAATAATTTACTTGTTATTGAAATATTTGAAAATAATAAACAAGTACTAATACCATTTGTAAAAGAAATAGTACCATTAATCGATATAGATAATAATTTTCTTATTATTAATCCCCCAAAAGGACTTTTGGAGCTATAAATATCTCGATAAAAAAATTTATTGAAATATGTTCTTACAATGTATATAAGTTACTTTGCTGTAAACTAATAAACTCTCAGTACTGTTTTCTGATCTATACAAATAACAAACAACTATATTCAAATAAAGAATGATTTAATAAATTAAAAGTAATTTTTTATGATTGATAATAAATTGAAATGAACTTCTTTTCTGAAGATATTATCTTTAATAATTACAAAATCCTTAATTCCTGCATTTAAAACTTGTGCAGTTTCTGTAGAAAATAAATTTTAAATATTTATCAATTCAAATGGTTTGCTTTATAGATAACTTACTCGACTGTGACACTTTTAGCTAAATTTCTTGGTTGATCCACATCAAGTCCTCTATGAGCTGCAATATGGTAACTCAATAGCTGCAAAGGGACTATATTAAGTAAAGGTGAAATCCATTCGTTGGAGGAAGGGATTTTCATTAAATAATCAAAAATTTCAGTACCCTTACATTCAGGAGCTATCCCAATCAAATATGAATCTCTAGCTTTTGCTTCTTGAGCATTACTTATAACTTTATCAAAAACTTCACCAGGAGAGGCAATAGAAATTACAGGTACCTTTTTATCTAACAAAGCTATTGGACCATGTTTCATTTCACCAGCTGGATAGCCAGCGGCATGTATGTAACTAATTTCTTTTAGTTTTAATGCACCTTCAAGAGCAATAGGATAATTTATACCTCTTCCAAGAAAAATAACATCTTTAATATTAAAAAAGTCATGTGCTAGCTTTTCTGATGATTGATCATGTTTATCAAGTAAATCTTCTAGTAATGGAGGAAGCTTGATGAGTTCTGTTATTAATTTTTCAATTTCATCTGAACTTTGACTACTTTTAATTTGAGCAAAGTGTATAGCCAATCCATAAAAAGAAAGTAATTGTGCAAAAAAAGTTTTTGTTGCTGCAACTCCGACTTCTATTCCTGCACAAATATCAATTATGTTTGAAACCTGCCTTCCTATAGAGCTCTCTTTTCTATTGGTTATTGCAATAAGATTAGGTTTGAATCTTTTATCTTTAATCAAAGACCTTCTTTTGATTTCCATATCAATAGCTGCAATCGTATCAGCAGTTTCTCCAGATTGAGAAACTCCAATAGTTAATGTATTTGGTAGTAGTGGAGGAGGTGAGTAACGAAATTCACTAGCATAATAAACATTTGTAGGAATTCCTGAGAATTGCTCTAGTAAAAAACAACCGACCATTGCAGCGTGTTTACTTGTACCACAAGCAATAATTTCAATTCTCTCAATTGAATCAAAAAACTCTGTATCAAAAGGATACTTGATTTGATATTGGCCATTTTCTAAATTTTGTATAACATAGTTTTTCACCCAATTTTTTGCAGTATCGGGCTGATCATATATCTCTTTTAACATGAAGTGTTTGAAATTCATCTTATCAATTATTTGCTCTGAAACTTTTAAGGAAACAGGATTTCGATATTGTCTCTCGTTGTTTGAGTCATATATTTCTATTCCAAGGGGGGTTAATAAAGCTATTTCCTCATCTTCCATAGGAAGAATAATATTTGTAAAGTTTGCAATAGCTGGAGTATCACTTGCACAAATAAATTCACCTTCGCCCAAACCAATAATCAAAGGTGCTTGTCTTCTTGCAACTACCAGAGAGGTTGGAGCACCAGCCCATAAAACCGCCAAGGCGTAAGATCCTTCTAAATCAGATATTACATTTCTTACAGCTACTAATAATGTTGAGCCATTATTCTCAAGTTTCAGTTTACTTAATGTATTTAATTCTCTTTGAATTAAATGTGGAATTACCTCAGTATCTGTATCAGAATTAAAAGTTATTCCCTCTTTCTCTAATTTATTTTTTAAGTCTTGGAAATTTTCAATAATGCCATTTTGAACAACCGCTATTGCTCCTGAACTATCGGTATGAGGATGCGCATTTTTAACCTCAGGTTTACCATGAGTAGCCCAACGAGTATGAGCTATACCCACAGTTCCTGGAATATTGTTTTCGTTAAGATGGACTCTTAAATTCTTGAGTTTCCCCTCCGCTTTGTTACAAATAATAGAGTTCGTTTGAGGATTAATAACTGCAATACCTGCGGAATCGTACCCTCTATATTCTAATTTTTCTAAACCATTCATTAATAATGGTAAAGCTTTTTTATAACCAGTTACAGCAACTATTCCACACATATAGTAAGTATTTTTTCAATTATATTGAAAAAAAATGAGTATTTATTAAATTATGGACTCTCTTAAAACTGCACTATAAATTTAATATGCTAATCCCATACTCCTAGAAGTTTCATCTCCTAAATAAACACGAATACTTAAAAAGTCAGTGGGGCATGCAGTCTCACATCTTTTACAGCCTACACAATCTTCAGTTCTAGGCGATGAAGCTATCTGGCCAGCTTTACAGCCATCCCAAGGAACCATTTCTAAAACATCAAGTGGGCAAGCCCTTACACATTGGGTACATCCAATGCATGTGTCATAAATTTTAACTGCGTGTGACATGTAAAAATTGTCTTTTGAACTTCGTTATATAATACTATTGTCTTACAAAGAAATTAAAAAAATTAAGATATGCTTCACTCTTGTTAACTCTAGGGCATAAAATCATATAGATAATTAGTAAATTCCATAAACTATGTCACAAGAAATTCTTGAAAAAGTCTGTTCTATTGTTTCAGAACAATTAAGTGTTGAAGCAGGAGAGGTAAAATCAGACTCAAATTTCCAAAATGATTTAGGTGCAGATTCTCTTGATACCGTTGAATTAGTAATGGCTCTTGAAGAAGCATTTGATATTGAAATCCCTGATGAAGCAGCAGAAGGAATCGCAACTGTTGGTGATGCAGTAAAATTCATCGAAGAAAAAAAAGGATAATAAAGAATGCCAAACTTCCATCGAGTGGTTATTACCGGTATAGGAGCAGTAACTCCAATTGGTAATAACATTGATGAATATTTAGTCGGTCTTCAAACAGGTACTAATGGAGTATCAGATATTACTCTCTTTGATCCTGAACAACATCCTTGCAAATTTGCAGCAGAAGTTAAAAATCTTCAATCTGGAAATTTTATAGAAGCTAAAGAATCCAAAAGATGGGATCGTTTTTCCCAGTTCGGAGTAATTGCTGCAAAGCAAGCCTTTAGTGATTCTGGACTTGAAATTACTGAAGCTAATTCATCAAGAATTGGAGTCATTATTGGCTCTGGTGTTGGAGGCTTACTAACTATGGAAAGTCAAGCTCAAATTCTTAGTCATAAAGGACCTAAAAGAGTAAGTCCATTTACAGTACCAATGATGATCCCAAATATGGCAACTGGGCTCGCTGCCATTGCTTTGGGCGCAAAAGGACCAAGTTCCTCTGTTTCAACTGCCTGTGCTGCCGGTTCGAATGCGATAGGAGATTCTTTTAGATTACTTCAACTTGGAAAAGCAGATGCAATGATCTGTGGAGGAGCAGAAGCAAGTATTACGCCTCTTGGAGTCGCTGGTTTTGCCAGTGCCAAAGCCCTTTCTTTTAGAAATGAAAGTCCTCAAACTGCTAGCAGACCTTTTGATGCAGAGAGAGATGGATTTGTTATTGGAGAGGGTTCTGGAATTCTTGTTTTAGAAACTTTAGAAAATGCACAAAAAAGAAATGCAAGAATTTATGCAGAAATAATTGGATATGGAACAACATGTGATGCTCATCACATTACTGCTCCATCTCCTGGAGGGGTTGGAGGCGCTGAAGCTATCAGACTAGCAATTGAAGACGCCTCTCTTAATCTTGAAAAAGTTGATTACATAAATGCGCACGGAACAAGTACATCAGCTAATGACAAAAATGAAACTTCTGCAATTAAATCCATATTTAGAGACAGATCTTACCTCATTCCTGTAAGCTCTACTAAGTCGATGACTGGTCATCTCTTAGGAGGCTCAGGAGGTATAGAAGCTGTAGCTTGTATACTTTCTTTGACACATAATTTTATCCCTCCTACAATTAACTACGTCAATCCAGATCCTGAATGTGATCTAGATTATGTACCAAATAATGCAAGAGAAGCTCAAGTAGGAGTTGCTCTTTCAAATTCCTTCGGCTTTGGTGGTCATAATGTTTGCCTTGCTTTCAGCAAAATGAATTAAAGACAACCAATTCTGTATTTCCAACTTAACTTTTTTTAAAACAATGGTCGCTGCATCTGTTTCATTAGAATCACTTTGTGTAAATAGTATAAGAATGCTTGCTGTAGATGCAGTAAATAAATCTAATAGTGGACATCCTGGACTGCCAATGGGGTGCGCTCCTATGGGTTATGCATTATGGCAAAACATCCTTAATCACAACCCCAATAATCCAAAATGGTTCAATAGGGACCGTTTTGTATTATCAGCTGGTCATGGCTGTATGCTGTTGTATTCATTGCTTCATCTAACAGGATATAAATCAGTTTCTATAGAAGATATCAAAGAATTTAGACAATGGGGATCGAAAACTCCTGGACATCCAGAAACATTCGAAACTGAGGGAGTTGAAGTTACAGCTGGGCCTCTCGGAGCTGGAATTTCTAATGCAGTTGGTTTAGCAATAGCTGAGACTCACTTAGCAGCTAAATTCAATAAACCCGATTGTAATATCGTTGATCACTATACTTACGTCATTATGGGTGATGGCTGTAATCAAGAAGGTATTGCATCAGAGGCTTGCTCATTAGCTGGTCATCTTAAACTTGGAAAATTAATTGCACTATATGACGATAATCAAATTACAATTGATGGTCGAACCGATGTTTCTTTTACTGAAGATGTTTTAAAAAGATACGAAGCTTATGGATGGCACGTACAACATGTTGAGGATGGAAATCATGATGTTAAGGGAATAACTACAGCTATTGAGAAAGCAAAATTAATTACAGATAAGCCTTCAATTATCAAAATATCTACAACCATTGGCTATGGTTCTCCTAATAAATCAGACACTGCTGGAATTCATGGGGCGGCTGTTGGAGAAGAAGAAGCTGCATTAACTAGAGATTTTCTAAATTGGGATTATCCTCCATTTGAAATACCAGATGAAGTATATGCGCATTTTAGAAAATCAATAAACAAAGGAGAAAACTTAGAGAAAGAATGGGATTCTAAATTTGAAGAATATCAAAAAAAATACCCTTCTGAAGGAGCTGAGTTAAACAGAATGTTAAAAGGCCAATTACCTGATAATTGGGATTCAGATCTCCCATCTTATACACCTGATGATAAAGGATTAGCTACCAGAAAGCATTCACAAATATGTTTAGGCGCACTTGGTCCCAACCTGCCTGAATTAATTGGTGGATCAGCAGATTTAACTCACTCAAACTACACAGATATTAAGGGAGAGACTGGATCATTCCAGCCTCATAGCCCTGAAAAGAGATATTTACATTTTGGCGTAAGAGAGCATGCTATGGCAGCCATACTTAATGGTATTGCTTATCACAATAGTGGACTTATTCCTTATGGTGGAACCTTCCTTGTCTTCGCTGATTATATGCGAGGTTCAATGAGACTTTCCGCACTTAGCGAATTAGGAGTAATCTATGTATTAACCCATGATTCAATTGGTGTAGGCGAAGACGGTCCAACACATCAACCTATTGAAACTATCCCTTCTCTTCGTGCAATGCCTAACATGCTAGTTTTCAGACCAGGAGATGGAAATGAGACAAGTGGAGCTTATAAGCTTGCTATCCAAAATCGAAAAAGACCTTCTGCACTCTGTTTGAGTAGACAAGGTATGCCTAATCAGGAAAATACTTCAATTGACAAAGTTGCATTAGGAGGATACGTAGTTTCTGATTGCGAAGGAAAACCAGATTTGATATTCATTGGTACTGGAAGTGAACTAAATCTTTGCATCGAAGCAAGTAAAGAGATATCAAACTTGGGTAAAAAAACCAGGGTTGTCTCTATGCCTTGCGTTGAACTTTTCGAAGAACAAGAAGAATCTTACAAAGAAAGTGTTTTGCCTAGTAGTGTTACAAAGAGAGTTGTAGTAGAAGCTGCCCATTCATTTGGTTGGCATAAATATACAGGTTTTGATGGGATTTGTATTACTATGGATAGATTTGGTGCATCAGCACCTGGTGGAGAATGTATGAACAATTTTGGATTTACAGTTGAAAACGTTGTAAAAAGGACAAAAGAAATTTTATAAATAAATTTTTTTACTACACTGAAGTCCTAGATTCTTTAATTTTATCTTTTAACTCATCAAGAGATTC
The DNA here is from genome assembly GCA_902576415.1 of uncultured Prochlorococcus sp. Lineage (GTDB taxonomy): Bacteria > Cyanobacteriota > Cyanobacteriia > PCC-6307 > Cyanobiaceae > Prochlorococcus_A. Next base: position 169,893 of record CACGVZ010000001.1, read on the forward strand.
ATCAGAAATTTTTGAATTCATGGGGCAATGTTTTGGTCCACACATTGAACAAAACTCGGCCTTTTTAAAGATTTCTTCAGGCAGTGTCTCGTCATGGTACTGCTTCGCTCTTTCGGGATCTAATGAAAGTGCGAATTGTTTGTTCCAATCAAAGTTGTACCTTGCATGACTAAGTTCGTCATCTCGATCACGCGCTCCAGCTCGATGTCTTGCTATATCAGCAGCATGAGCAGCTATTTTATAAGCAATTAATCCTTCTCTTACATCTTCTGCATTTGGTAGTCCGAGATGTTCTTTTGGGGTTACATAACATAACATTGAAGTACCATACCAGCCTGCCATTGCCGCTCCTATAGCACTTGATATATGGTCATAACCTGGAGATATATCTGTTACTAATGGACCAAGTACATAAAAAGGAGCTTCTGAACATTCTTCCATTTGCTTCCTCACGTTAAACTCAATTTGATCCATGGGTACATGACCAGGACCCTCAACCATTACTTGGACATTATGTTCCCACGCTCTTCGAGTAAGCTCGCCTAAGGTCTTCAATTCAGCTAACTGTGCATCATCAGATGCATCATGCAAACATCCTGGCCTGAGTGAATCTCCCAAAGAGAAAGTACAATCATATTTTTTAAAAATCTCACAAATATCATCAAACCTTGTATATAAGGGGTTTTGCTTAAAGTGATGAATCATCCATTGAGCTAAGATACCTCCCCCTCTACTTACTATTCCAGTAATCCTACCTTTTACTTTAGGTAAATGCTCTATTAATAATCCAGCATGAATAGTTTGATAATCTACACCTTGCTGGCAATGTTTTTCGATAATATGCAGAAAATCATCTTCAGTTAGTCTATCTATAGATCCATGTACACTTTCTAAAGCTTGATAAACGGGAACTGTTCCTATTGGAACAGGAGATTCCTGAATAATTGCTTGACGAACTTCATCTAAATTTACTCCTCCTGTAGAAAGATCCATAACTGTATCAGCTCCATATTTAACGGCTAGCTTGAGCTTCTCTACTTCTTCATTGATATCACTTGCATTAGGTGAAGCACCAATATTGGCATTAACTTTGCATCTAGAAGCGATACCTATAGACATTGGCTCAAGATTCAAATGATTAATATTAGCTGGAATAATCAATCTTCCTCTTGCTACTTCTTCCATTATTAAAGAAGAGGGTAGATTTTCTTTTTTAGCAACGAAGTCCATTTCTTCAGTAATATGTCCGTTTCTCGCAAAATTCATCTGAGTTACATTATCTTTCCCAAGACGAGGTTTAATCCAGGAACTTCTCATAATTTATAAATTTTTAAATGTGTTATTACTAAAGTTTGATCAAATTTCCACTTCCCTGCATCAAGATTAATGATTCAGGTTCAAAGGGTATGATCTCAGCTAAGTTAAATTTCTTAGCACCCCTAGTATTAATCTTATTAATAGCTCTTTTCTAAAAAATAGTCATCAAATGTTGAGTAAAAAAGATAAAAGAATTTTATTTAACTTTTTGATAAGACTTTATTTTTTTTAAAATAGTTTTCCTTTCCAAACGTCTTCTGACATTTTTCTCTAAAATTATTGTGATCCCCATTAAACCGATAGGTAAATAAAAAATCTTCTTATTATCGCTCCTAAATATTAAGCCAACAGCTGATATAAAAATCATTAAAGGTGCCACAAAAGACAACATAAATTTTTTATTGACAATCATTTATTAATTGAATTAATTATTTCATTATTTAATTTTACAATGGATTCTGTAATCACTTTAATTCCAATAGCAATAGCTCTTTCATCTGGATCAAATGTAGAACTATGTAGAGGAGCACATTTATTTGAACCAGAAACACCTAGTCTAAACATAGCTCCAGGGGTCTCTTGCAAAAACTCAGCGAAATCTTCAGCACCCAATGATGGTTTTTGTAATTCGATAACATTCTCTTTACCCAAAACCTTAATTCCAGAATCTCTTAGTACTCTATTAATTTCAAAATTATTTTGAACTGGTGGAGTAATTTCTCTAAACAATACTTTTGCATCAGCTCCGCAACTATTAGCTAAAGACGATATATTTTTGCTGAGCCAATTTCCAATATTCTTAAATATTTTAAGATTAGTGCATCTAACTGTACCAATTAAATTTACCTTTTCAGCAAGAACATTAAATGCATTGCCACCGCTAATTTTACCAAAAGTTATTACAACAGGATCTAAAGGATCTAACTGCCGCGTTATTAATTCTTGAATTCCAGAAATAACTTTAGAAGCCACCCAAATAGCATCAACCCCTTCATGTGGTCGAGCACCGTGGCCTGATTTTCCTTTTATCTCTACCTTGAGTTCTCCGGCAGCTGCGGTTAGACTTCCCTCTTTAATCCCAATAGTGCCTAGAGCTAAATCAGGGTAGACATGAACACCTAAAATACAGTTTAAACCTCTAGTTGCGCCGTCCTTAATCATCCATCGAGCGCCACTCGCAATTTCTTCTGCGGGCTGAAAAATTATCCTAGTACCAAAATTAAGTTTTAAATCCTTTACAATTTTTGCTACACCTAATCCAATTGATATATGCAAATCATGACCACAGGCATGCATAACACCATCTACTTTTGAAGAAAAACTTAATTTAGTCTCTTCAAAAATTGGTAAAGCATCCATATCCACTCTTATACCTATTATTCCTTTATCTAAGGGGCCGAAATCAGCTATAATTCCAGTCCTGCCTATAGATTCTGAAACAGTCCAACCAATATTTTTTAAATAACCGCTTATCAAAATCGCTGTTTGATTTTCAAGACCACTTAATTCCGGATGTGCATGAATATGTCTTCTTAAGTTAATTAATTCATCATTAAAAGAATCAATCTTTTTAAAAAGCTGTTCTCTATTCATTACTTATTTTAAATCGATAAATTTCATTAAATCTTTAGTTGGTTTTGGAGGCCATCTTCTCACTTTTAATAACCACTCCTCATCACTATACCTTGGATCCAACTCAGTTACTGCAATCCAATTACTCTCTGCCTTACCAAATTCACCCTTGGACCAATTCAAAGCTGTTAAAGCTGCCCTAGCATCTGCAAAAGTTGGATAACGTCTAATTAATTTTTTTAATTCTTTTTCTGATTCATCAATACTACCCAACTGGTAATCTGCTAAAGCCATACTAGACCTTGCCATAGCAAATCCTGGATTATATAAAGCAGCTTTAGAAAATAAATCTCTTGCTATTTCCCATTGTGAAGTAGAGCCTTCAACATTAGCCAAATTATATAATGCAGAGAAATTTTGACTATCTTGCGAAATTACAAACATATAATCTTTTTTTGCTTGAGACCATAAACCCAATGCTTCTTCTGCTATGCCTCTATTAATGTAGGGATCAATTTCACTAGGATTCAGACTTATTGCATTATTTTGGTCATCTATAGATCCCTCTAGATCTCCAATTACAAGTCTTACATTTCCTCTATTACTAAAACCTGCAGCATCATCAGGATAATAATCTAAATAGCGATTCCATTCTTGTAAAGCAAGCTTAAATTGTCCTCCTGAACTTAAATCTAATGCATTTTTAAAAAAATCCTCTCTGGAAGATAATGAATAGGATGGTGCAATATAAAAAATATTGACTAAAACAAATATTAATAACAAACAAACCTTTACTTTTTTAAAAATTAGCATTTTCTGAATCAATGTACTTTTTAGCTAAATCAGTAAGCAATCTTCCTCGATGAGTTCTAATGAGAAAACCAATTTGAATGAGATATGGCTCGATTACAAATTCTATCATTGATGAATCTTCGCCCAAACCTGCTGCGATTGAATCGAGTCCAGTTGGAATATTATTTAAATTTAAGAAGGATAAATATTGTCTATCTAAAGAATCCAATCCTTTTTTATCTATTTGATAAGAATTTAAAGCTTTTGTCAATAAATTTATTGAGATAAAATTAGTTTCATTTACAACTTGAGCATAATCTCTAACTCGTCTTAATAATCTTAAAGCAATTCTTGGAGTCCCTCTAGACATCTCTGCTAAATTGTAGGATGCTTCATCATCTAAATTTAGGTTTATTAATCGAGCAAAATTAATAATTATTTGTTTTAGTTCATCATTAGTATAAACTTCAATTTTCTGGGATATTCCAAATCGATCTCTTAGAGGGGGACTAATTGAAGCTAATTTTGTAGTTGCGCCAATTAGGGTAAATTTAGGAAGATTAATTGTTCTACAACGTGCTCCTCTATTAGCTCCCATAGTTAAATCGAGTCTAAAATCCTCCATTGCAGAATATAACAATTCCTCAGTCAACCTATTTAATCGATGTATTTCATCTATAAATAAAACTTCACCTTCTTTTAATCCAAGCAATAATCCTACAATATCTCTAGGTCTTTCAATTGCAGGGGCAGTGGCTATTCTACATTTTGTATTCATTTCATGGGCTATCAAAAAAGCGAGGGTAGTCTTACCCAATCCAGGCTGTCCATATAAAAGAATATGTTCTAAAGGTTCTTTCCTATAAATTGAAGCATCAATAGCTATTTTTAAAGAAGACTTAAGTTTTTCTTGGCCAATAAATTCTTGAAGAGTAACTGGTCGAGCCAAGTTCAGATTATTATTTCTTTTTTCTTCTGAAATGATTTTTGAATCAACTAGCCTGAGCTCTTTTTTTTGAAGAGAAAAATCATTATCGCCTACATTAGAAGAAATTATTGCCATAATAAAAGGTTAATTGCAATTGTTCTGAGTAGAAAGATTTTTTACAACTAAAATGGCAAAAAATTCAAACAAAGTTCAAAAAGTTACTAAAAAAGAAAATATTTTTAAACGTCTAGCTGATAATAGATATGCAAAATATCAATATGAAATATCTGAAACAATCGAAGCTGGAATTGAACTTTTAGGGACTGAAGTAAAGTCGATTAGGAACGGAAAGGCAAATTTAAGAGATGGGTACTGTTCATTTAGAGATGGTGAGATTTTATTGTTAAATGTTCACATTTCACCACATAAAAATGTGGGTTCTTATTTTAATCATGATCCCCTAAGAAATCGAAAGTTGCTACTGCACAAAAAAGAAATAATAAAACTGAAATCCAATATCGAAAAAAAAGGAATGACTATTGTTCCATTATCTCTTTATTTAAAAGGCTCATGGATAAAACTAACTATTGGAGTCGGTAAAGGTAAGAAATTACATGACAAAAGACAATCTGAAAAACAGAAAAATATAAAAAGAGAGATCAACTCCGCCTTAAAAAGATAAAATTATTGATCTGTGTTTATCAATCTAAACTAACTGAACTTGGAGGAGGGGAAGGATCTGGATCAGCGATAAGCATATGCTGTAATACAGTTTCGGGTCTCTCGCTATCTCTCCATCTAATTTTATATGCAGGCATTTTTGTACCTCTACTAGTAGTTTGTTCTACCGGTTCAATAACCCATCCTCTTCTAGATCGGCCTTGAGGATTTCTTTTCACTACTGCATCCGCGTGTTTGAAGCGGAAACCAACACGTTCACCACTCATTTAAAAAAATTCGTATTGGATTAATTTTATTATTTTACTCCATTCGAGGGTAATTTTTCATTTTTATTCGAAGTTATTTCTGGTTTTAACAATGGAAAAGGGATCACATCTCTAATAGATGGACTATTAGTGATTAGCATAATAAGTCTGTCAATACCTATACCTAATCCTCCAGTAGGTGGCATGCCAATCTCTAAAGCATTTAAAAAATCTTCATCTATACAATGAGCCTCAAGATCGCCTTGATCTCTAAGAGATTGTTGCAATTGCATTCTTTCTCTCTGATCTACTGGATCAATCAATTCACTAAAAGCATTTGCCAACTCTCGACCAACAATAAATAATTCAAATCTCTGGACCATTTCTTTATTATTGAGATGAGGCCTAGCTAGAGGAGAGATTTCAACAGGATAATCAATAACAAAAGTAGGATTCATAAGCTGTGACTCTACTCTTTGCTCGAAAACCTCATTTAAAAGTCTTCCCATAGTATTTACTTTTATAGATAATTCTACATTTATACTTTGAACAGTTTTTTTTGCAGCTTGAAAGTCACCACTGAAAGAATCAAAATCAATCCCTGTATATTTTTTGACTATATCTTTCATCGATATTCTCAACCATGGTTTAGAAAAATCAATTTCTTTATCCTGATAATTGATTACTAAAGAACCACATGTATTAACTAAGGTATCTTTAATTAATTCTTCTGTTAAGTCCATCATATCGACATAATTAGAAAAAGCTTGATAAATCTCAACTGAAGTGAATTCTGGATTATGCTTTGTACTAATTCCCTCATTACGGAAGATTCTTCCCAATTCATAAACTTTCTCAAATCCTCCAACGACCATTCTTTTTAGATGTAATTCTGTAGCAATCCTTAAATAAAGAGGAATATCTAGCGTATTATGATGAGTAATGAATGGTCTTGCTTCGGCGCCACCTGCTTCTGATTGAAGAATTGGAGTCTCTATCTCTAAAAAATTTCTTTTATCGAGCCATCTCCTTATAAAACTTATGCATTTAGCTCTTGTTTTAAATACATTTTTAGAGTGAGGATTAACTATTAAATCTAGATAACGTTGTCGATATCTTTTTTCGATATCAGTCAAACCATGCCATTTATCTGGTAAAGGTTGTAATGATTTAGATAACATTTCCCATTGTTCTACTCTAATTGAAAGCTCACCTTTATTAGTCTTTTTAATAGTTCCGCAAACTCCTATCCAGTCACCAATGTCTACTATTTCCTTAATATCTTCAAAAGAAAGCAATTTTTGGTTTTCTAAATTTAAATTAATAATCCTTTTATCTAAATAAAGCTGAATCTGCCCTTCTTGGTCATTTATAGTAAAAAAGGCAATTTTACCCATTACCCTTTTTGCCATTACTCTGCCAGCAATAGAAACATTGAAGTCTTCTTCTTGTCCATTTTCTAGATAAGCAAAGTTTTGGATAAGAAATTGTGTGGTATGAGAAATTCTAAAACTTTCTGCATAAGAAGAGAATCCTTTACTAATTAATGTATTAGCTTTTTGTAAGCGAGCTTCTCTGAATTCAGACAAAATTTAATTAATATATTTGTTTTATTTAATAAAAGTATCAGAAGAAGGATCAACTTGCCAAAGATGTTGCAGTTTCGCCAACTCTTTGAGATGCATAACCGATTCCTCTAACAGTTAATATTAATTCTGGATTTCTTGGATCTGGTTCCAATTTGCCCCTTAGTCTCGCTACATATACATCAACAACTCTTAAATCTGCAGCTCTCCTTGGTGGATAACCCCATAATTGTTCTAAAATTTCAGCTCGTGGAACAACCTTACCTGGCTCATCAAATAATAATTCTAGAAGACTAAATTCTGTATAGGTTAGACTTATTCTTTCTCCGGCCCTAGAAACTTGTCTTCGATTTGTATCAACAACTAAGCTTCCAAATTTCATGACTCCTTTACCGGACGGTGTCTCTTTCGTTTCGGTAACCGTTATGCTAGGACCCATTCTTCTCAAAATAGTAGCTATCCTAGCTTCAAGCTCTTTTGGACTAAATGGTTTTGATAAATAATCATCAGCACCTAAATCTAAGCCTGCTACTCTCTCAGAAATCGCTTCAAGTGCAGTCAAAAATATGATTGGTACAACAGATTCAGCCCTAATTCTTCGACAAACTGCAAACCCATCCATCTTTGGGAGCATAACATCAAGGACTATTAAATCAGGAGAATCTTTATGAAAAGACTCGAGAGCTTCTTCGCCGTTAGTAGCCGAAAAGACTTGATATCCTGCTAGTTGAAGTCTTGTAACTAATACCTTCAAAACTGCTGGTTCATCATCAACAACTAAAATTCTTGCTTTTGACATAGTTTAAAAAGATTTCCAGATATTTCAAAGCAAAGATTTATTGCTATTGAATTTTGATTCTAACAATTAAAAATATAACATTAAGGTGCCTCAAAGAGATATTCCCAAGATTTATAAAATCTTAAATTTTTAGAAATTATAAATTTTCTGAACAAAGTTTACTTCTTCGCAAGATTGATAATTATGCTTTTTTCCCTAGAAAATTTAAAAAGTCTCAAAAGTTGCGAGCAAATTAAAGGAGCAAAAAAGCCTGTAAGAAAAACTTCAGCCAAAATATTTTGAACACTTGTTATAAAAAGTAAAAAATTACTATCTGAAAAATTTTTAACCAAAATTTGTGCAAAATACAAAGTCCCACATAATAAACTACCTAAAAAACAAATTAAACCATATCTAAAATGTCCAACGAAAATATCACTATGAATTCTTATTCTGCCAAACCATATTCCACATAAAATTAAACCTGGAATTTGAGTAAAACTACTTTCAAGAGTTAAAGAATCTAAAATAAGGCCTAAAAAAAAACCAAATATTAATCCATTAATTGATCCATTAATCATTGACCATGGCAATAACCAAAATAAAGGCCAATATGGTTGAATACCTAAAAATCCAAGCCAATTAGGATGCCATAAAAAAATTATTGGAACAAAAATAAAGCATATAATTGATAATTTTTTTTTGAAAAATTTATTCATTAACTTTTAACTTTTAAAATTTGCACCCAATCTATTGCTTGAGGTTTTGCCAAAAGAAGAATTTTTGCCGTTTTCTTTGCTTTAGATGGTTTATCTATAGATTTGACAATACCAATAGGGATATTTGGAGGTAACAAAGTACTGGCAGGAGAAGATGAGACAAAATCACCGACTTTGATATCAGTATCTTTTGAATAAACTATTAAATTAGGATAATCATCTCCTGAACCAATAAGTAGTCCATTTATCTGAATCCTATCCAACCATACACCGACTTTGCTTTCTGGAGAGGTTAATAATATTACCGACGACGTAAAAAAAGAAGTACTGCTTACTCTTCCTAGTAATCCACCGGGGCCTATAACACAACTACCAATTTCCACCCCATCTTTTGAACCTTTATTTAAGGTAATTTGTCTCCACCAACTACCTGTTTTTCTTGAAATAACTGCTGCTGAAATAGTATTAGTATTAGATGATTGTTGAAGATTTAAAATTTCCCGCAATCTTTTATTATCTTTTTTAAGAAGATTTAATTCTATTAGAGATTCTTGCTCTGAGCTCTGGAGAATAACTTCTTTTTGAAATTGACCTGGCCAAAAAGGCTTTGAAATAAAATAATAAAAATCCTTATAAAGAGAACCTTTTGATATCCTTACAAAAACCAAAAATAAAAAAATCGCAAACAATATCCAATTTTTCCTTTTATGCCACCAACGACTAGTAGAAATTCGTCGGATATCTAACATAGTATTAATCTCTTATAGCGTTCCTTATAAATTCTGGAGTATCAACAACTCTTTTAAGTGTTTTAAAATCATCCAAAACCTCTCCACAACCATTAACTACGCATAAAAGTGGATTTTCGGCTATGTGAGTAAAAATTCCCGTTTCATCGCTTACCAAATCGTTAATTCCTCTTACTAAAGCTCCACCCCCTGCAAGCATAATACCCCTATCAACAATATCTGCAGCAAGTTCAGGGGGAGTTCTCTCTAAAGTTCTTTTTACCGCTTCAACTATTTTGCTGAGTGGATCAGCCATAGCTTCTCTAATTTCTCCAGATGTCAAAGTAACTGACCTTGGTAAACCCGATAAAAGATGCAAACCTCTCACTTCTAATGAAGTTTTGTCGAAATCATCATCTGGAAATGCAGATCCAATTTTGATTTTAATATCTTCTGAAGTTCTTTCTCCAACAACTAAATTGTGAACTTTTTTAAGATATAGAGCAATTGATTCATTAATCTCATCGCCAGCTATTCGAACGGATTCACTTAATACAGTTCCGCCCAGACTTAATACAGCAACCTCTGTAGTGCCACCACCTATATCAACAATCATAGTTCCAATAGGCTCAGTTACTGGTAAAGATGCTCCTATTGCCGCTGCCACAGGTTCATCAATTAAGTGAACTTCCCTAGCTCCAGCTAATCCAGCTTCTCTGACTGCCCTTCGTTCAACGCTAGTAACTCCGCTTGGAATACCAATAACAATCCTTGGAGCTAATAGGCCCTTGCCTTCGTTACATTTTTGAATAAATGTTTTTATCATTTGCTCTGCTGCATCAAAATCTGCTATAACCCCATCTCTCAGTGGTCTGACTGCTCTGATATTACCAGGAGTTCTTCCTAGCATTAACTTTGCTTCTTTACCAACTGCCAATGGAACCCCTTCCTCTAAATCCATAGCCACCACTGAGGGCTCTTGTAAAACAACTCCCTTCCCTGATACATGTATGAGAGTATTAGCCGTTCCCAAATCTATGCCAATGTCTCTAGAAAATTTAAATCTGTTGAAAATCACGATAAAAAATCTTTTTTTCAATAATATATCTATTTTTTGTTGAGCTCTAACAATTCTTTCATTTAGTTATGAATAGCACTTAAAACTTTGAGCAAAAACTCAAAATATGAGTAGTATTAAAAAAAAATTTTTATGCAAATTAACACTATTAACCTAGTTGGTAGAGCTGGAAGAGAACCCGATGTCAGATATTTTGAATCTGGAAGCATCGTAGCGAATTTTACTATGGCAGTTAACAGAAGAAGCAGAGATGAAGAGCCAGACTGGTTTAATTTAGAGATATGGGGTAAACAAGCACAAATAGCAGCAGATTACGTTAGAAAAGGTTCCTTAATTGGAATTACAGGAAGCTTCAAAATTGATAGTTGGAAAGATAAAAATACTGGTGAAGACAGATTTAAACCAGTTGTTAGAGTAGATAGATTAAATTTGCTAAGCTCACGAAAAGAATCTGAAAATAACCAATATTCTAGTAATAGTAACTCTAGTGAAATCCCTTTTTAAGCTCTATTTTTTTTTAAAAATCTAATAAGTATCCTCATAAAAAAATATAAGAAAATTAAAATTAAAATTGGCTTTATGACATATTTGATTTGATCTAAGTAAGTTTCGATTATTGGATAATTTTCGCCAAATAAATAACCCGCATAAGTGAGTAGTGCTACCCATATCAAGCTCCCAAATGTGGTCCAAATCAAAAATTTTCTTAATGGCATAAGTTCTATACCAGCGGGAACTGAAATCAAAGTTCTTATACCTGGTACTAATCGGCCCCAAAAAACTAGAGAAACCCCGTACTTATCAAACCACCTTTTACTTTTACTTAAATCATTAGAAGAAATACCCAAATATTTTCCTTGTTTATCTAGAAAATTTGAAAGTCTTTTTTCATTTACCAATCTTCCTAAATAATACCAAGGCAATGATCCTAAAATAGTCCCAAGTAATCCCCAAAAAACTAAAATATAAAAATTTAATTTTTGTTGATAAACGAAGAACCCGCCCAAAGGCATAATAATTTCTGAAGGTATTGGGGGGATTATATTTTCTAAAAACATAGCCACACAGATAGTGAGGTATGCAATTATTGAATTCTTTTCAACAGCCAAACTAATGTAGTCAGGTATTGAAGTAAGAATATTTAAAAAAATTAGGCTCAAACTTAATATCTATATAGCTCTGGTTTATAAGGTCCATCTACAGATACATTAATATAATCAGCTTGTTCCTTAGTTAATTTTGTTAATTTTGCACCAATTTTGTCAAGATGTAATCTAGCTACCATTTCATCTAAATGTTTTGGTAAGACATAAACCTCCTTAGCATATTTTTCTGATTTATTGAAAAGTTCAATTTGAGCTAGGACTTGATTAGTAAAAGAATTACTCATAACAAAACTTGGATGTCCAGTAGCACATCCTAAGTTAACTAATCTACCTTCAGCTAAAAGGATTATTTTATTGCCACTCGGTAAAGTTATGTGATCAACCTGCGGCTTAATATTTTCCCATGGATAATCTTTTAATGAAGCCACGTCAATTTCATTATCAAAATGCCCAATATTACAAACTATGGCCTCATCTTTCATCTTGACAAGATTTTCGTTTGTTATTACCTGATAGTTCCCAGTTGCCGTAACAAATATATCTATATCCTCCACCACATCATCTAATGTAACAACGCTAAAACCTTCCATTGCAGCTTGAAGAGCACAAATTGGATCAACTTCAGCAACTTTTACAATTGCACCAAGTCCTCTTAGAGACTGGGCTGAGCCTTTACCTACATCTCCAAAACCCATTACTAAAGCAACCTTCCCAGCAATCATTACGTCAGTGGCACGCTTTATGCTGTCCACTAGAGATTCTCGGCAGCCATATAAATTATCAAATTTGCTCTTAGTTACTGAATCATTAACGTTAATAGCGGGGAAAGGTAAAGCATTTTGTTTTTGTAGTTGATAAAGTCTTGCAACTCCAGTTGTAGTTTCTTCAGTGACACCAATAATGTTACTCTTAATCCTAGAATAAAAGTTACTATCATTTTCCAGCTTAGATTTTATAGATTTGAATAAAGCAATTTCTTCTTCATTACCGGGATTATCTAACACAGATAAATCTTTTTCTGCTTTACTACCAAGTATCAATAAACCAGTTGCATCTCCCCCATCATCAAGAATCATATTCGGAGAGTCGGAGCCCCAATCAAGAATGTAGTGAGTATATTGCCAATATTCATCAAGAGTTTCACCTTTTTTTGCGTATACAGAAATTCCTTGATCTGCGATAGCTGCAGCTGCATGATCTTGAGTTGAAAAAATATTGCATGAAGCCCATTTTACTTCTGCACCAAGATCAACAAGAGTTTCTATTAATACTGCTGTCTGAATAGTCATATGAAGACTTCCAGCTATTTTTGCACCTTTTAGTGGCTTTTCAGATTGATATTTATCTCTAAGCGCCATTAATCCTGGCATTTCTGTTTCGGCAATTTTGATTTCTTTACGACCAAAATCTGATAATGAAATATCAGCAATTACGTAATTAGGTGTAGAGGTCTTAACTGAATTTGCGATAACCATATCTAGTAAATACTTTTTCTATTAAACTATAAATGATTTTTGTGTAATTTTGTGTTTGTTGAGAATTTAAAAGAGACTTTAAATTTAGGAAAAAAACTGTCACACAAATTAAATCCCCAATCAATTGTTTTATTACAGGGTCCAATTGGAGCTGGGAAAACTTCATTTGTTCAAGGTATTGCAAAAGGTTTATCAATCTCTGAGGAAATTACAAGTCCTACATTTGCTTTATCGCATCACTATAACTCTGGAAAAATTCCATTAATTCACCTTGATTTATACAGGCTAGAAAATGTTTCTTCAGCAAAAGAAGTTTTTTTTTCAGAAGAAGAAGAGGCAATACAGAGACAAGCTATTTTAGTTATTGAATGGCCAGAATTAATTGAACCAGTTATTGATAATTTCTGGAAAATAGAAATTAGTTACGCACAAAATTATGGAAGAAACTACGAAATAAGAGATCCCAAAAATTTATTAACCTTCTCATAATATGGTTGTTGCTCGATGGCGCCTTCACCAAGACAAGTTAATAATCCACAAACACCTGCAAACTTAATGTAATCTTCTATTTCCAGTTTATTTGAAGGATAGCCAGAAGAAATTAATTTTGAAATTAAGCCAGCTAGAAAAGCATCGCCTGCCCCAGTTGTATCAACTATTTTTTTTTGTGAAGTTGGGGTTTCGGTAATTCCCCGTAATCCATTGATATACCACGAAACGGGATTTTTCCCATCAGTTATGATTACATCTGGCCTATTAGACAATTGTTGAGATATTAGCAAGGGATTTTCATCCTCAAAAAACAAAGTTGCTTCTTCCTTAGCAAGTTTTAAAACATTTGCATGATTTAAAAATTTCTTGATTAAATTTACTCTAGCCTCTTTACTAATTCCTGATGAAAAACTTGAATGATCCCAAAAGACCTCTCTCCAGTTCAAATCAATAACTACTTTTACTCCCAATTTTTTAGCCTGTTCAAAAAGAAAAAAAATAGTCTCTGCTGATATTTGAGATGATAATAAGATCGTTCCCGTAACCAAATATTTTGTTTCTAGAAAAGATTTCTCCAAATTTAAAATTTCTTTTTCGATTAATTTCTTACTAAGAACTTCGTCTGCGAAGTATGAATGAGAACTTTCCTCAAATCCTGCAAAAAAACGATCTCCAAATTGATCTCTATCTACATTAACCACGCGAGTAGATGAATTATTATCTAATTGCAAGAAATCTAAATTAACGTCCAATTCATTAAATTGCGTAATAAATTTTTTTCCATAATCATCACTACCTAAACTTCCTATAAATGTTGAATCTATTTTTAATTTTCTTAATGCACAAGCAACATTAGCCGGTGCACCTCCAAAAAAATCTGTAAATCCTTGATTTGATTTATTTCTTATTCTGTCTATTAAAGCCTCTCCGATGCATATGACCTTTTTCCTTTTCATAAAATAAACGCTTCTTCTTAACTAAGAATAATTTATTAAAAACGAATAATTTTTTTTTGAATTAAAGTTTAATTAAAAGCATATTCATCGTGTCTTTAAATAAATCTGAAACTTGGAAATGGAAAAACTGGGAAATTTCATGGTCTTTATCAAAAGAATCTACTTCAGAAAAAAATATTAAAATCTTATTAGTTCATGGATTTGGGGCATCAAAAAACCACTGGAGACATAATCAAAATGTTCTTGGTAAATTTTCTAACTGCTTCGCTATTGACTTATTAGGATTTGGGAAAAGCAGTCAGCCTAGCGCTTTATTAGATTACGAACCTGATAAAGAAAACTCAATTAAATATTCATTTGATTTATGGGGTAATCAGATATCAACATTTTGTGAAGAGGTAATAAAATCTCCTGTTTACTTGGTAGGGAATTCAATTGGTGGTGTTATTGCATTGAAAGCTGCTTCAATTCTCAAAGATAAATGTAAGGGAGTCATATTAATTGATTGCGCACAAAGAACTATGGATGATAAACGTTTAAAAAAAAGCAATATCTTAATGAATCTACTCAGACCCGTTCTAAAAACGATTGTCAGACAGAGAATAATTAGTAATACACTTTTTACCAGAGCTGCTAATCCAAAAGTTATAAATAAAATACTTGAACAAGCTTACCCTTCAGGAAAGAATATCGATGAAGAATTGATTGAAATACTTTATCAACCCTCTCAAAGGAAAAATTCTAAAGAAGCATTTCGTGGATTTATTAACTTATTTAATGATTATCTTGCTACAGATCTTTTCGATAAGGTTGATAATCCAATCCAATTGATTTGGGGAGAAAAAGATCCTTGGGAATCTTTAAGTGAAGCAAAAGCATGGAAGAAAAAATTTAGGAATATAAAAAGATTAGATATTATTGAGGGTGCTGGACATTGTCCTCATGATGAAGAGCCTGAAAAAACAAATAAATTAATATTTGAGTTCATTCAAGAAACAAAATAAGCTTCAACATTATCACTAAGTCTTCTCAAACCTCGAAGTCCATCTCTTTCTAGATTTCTTACACGATCTCTACTTATCCCCAAAACCCTTCCTATGCCTGTAAGAGACATTGGTTCATCCCCATCCATGCCATATCTCATCCTTAAGACTCTGCATTGCAGATCAGGTAATTGGTGTAAAAGAGAGTGAAGATCGCCTCTCATACAATCCATTTCTATTTGTTCGTCGGGTAAATCCTCACCGCCAGCTAATAAATCTAGTAGAACAGTATCCTCACCATCACCAACTTTTGTTTCTAGACTTACTGGCTGTCCAGCTTTACACATTAAATCTTTAACATCTTCTTCAGGAAGCTCTACATATTTCGCAAGTTCACTTACTGTTGGGGTTCTAGACATTTCTTGGCTCAACTCCCTTTGACCTTTTTTCAACTTATTTAACATTTCAGTTATGTGAATTGGAAGTCTTATTGCACGACTTTTTTCAGCGATTGCTCTAGTTATACCTTGCCTAATCCACCAGTATGCATATGTTGAAAACTTATAGCCTCTGGATGGATCAAATTTTTCAACTCCCCTTACCAGTCCTATAGTTCCCTCCTGAATTAAATCTAGCAATTCCATATTTCTTTTAGTATATTTTTTTGCAACACTTACAACTAACCTAAGATTTGCGGCAACCATTCTTTCTTTAGCTCTCTGTCCAGCTCTTAATCTTTTTTTGATGATGGAAGTAGACAAATTTAATTTAACTGACAATTCCTCAATACTTGGCTTATCTCCTGTTAATTCAATAATTTCCGATTCTGCCCTTTCGACTTGCATATATTCTTGAACCTGCCTACCAAGAGTTATTTCTTGCTCGTGAGATAGTAAAGGAACTCTACCTATATCCCTTAAATAAGATCTAACAAGATCGACATCGTTACTAGCTTTTAAACTTGATATTGTCGCTAATTTATTCTCACTTAATGTTTCAGAAGACATGAAAGTTGGATGTTGTTTTGTAAACAATACCATTAAGAAATGTAAAGTTAAACAAAAAAATCCACAAATTTACAAAAATGAGAATAAATACCTAGTTAAATTAAGTTAATGAAGAGTTTAATAACCATTTTGCAGTACTTAGATAAATAAATACACCTGCAATATCAGTGACAGTTGTTATGAACGGAGATGACATTAAAGCTGGATCTAATTTCATCCTATCAAATAACAAAGGGAGAATAGCTCCGGTTGTAGCAGCTAAAGTCGTTATTGATATTAAACTTATTCCTACCGCAGAAGCTATTAAGGGACCTTCTCCTTGCCACCAGGCGAAGGGAAATACCACTAACATCATCAATATCCCTAAAAGGGCTCCTGTTATTGCCTCCTTAACCACTGCTTTAATTGCACCAAGGGACTTTAATTTTTGAGTACTTAATCCCCTAATAACAACCGTTGAACTTTGAGCACCAACATTTCCTCCAGTCCCTATAAGTAAAGGAATGAATGCAGCTAACAAAACTATTTCTTTCAATATTTGATCATTCATAGCGATAACTTTTGTCGTTAAACCATTTGCCAAAACCAAAATTAATAACCATAAAATTCTTCTACGAGCTATGGTAAACAAACCACTCTGAAAATAATCATCTTCATCACCTGGCTGAACAGCTCCTGCTGCATAGATATCTCTTGTTGCTTCTTGCTCAATCACATCAATTAAATCATCTACAGTTACAATTCCAACAAGTCTTTTTTCTTTATCAACAACTGGTAGAGCTAAAAAATCGTATCTTTGTATTGCTCTTGCAACCTCCTCTTGGTTCGTATTCGTAGAAATATTAACTACATCTCTAGTCATAACATCTCCAATTGGCTTAGAGGGTTCAGCAGTCACAAGATCTCTCAAAGAAAGGATACCCGTTAAATGTCTTTCTTTATCCGTAACATATAGGCTATAAATTGTTTCTGTAAATGGAGCTCTTTTTCTGACTAGAGCAAGGGCCTCAGCCGCTGTTTGCATTTCTTTAAGATCTATAAATTCAGTTGTCATTAACCTCCCAGCAGTTTCAGGCTCATATCCGAGTAATTCAGCTGTTACTTTCCTTTCTCCGGGACTTAAAGCAGACAAAAATTTTCGTACAACTTTTGCAGGTAATTCATCAAAGAGTTGAACCCTATCATCAGGAGACATTTTCTCAACTATTTCTAAAACTTCTCCCGAACGAAGCCTATCTAATAAAGTTTGTTGAACTATTGGATCTAAATATTCATAAACCTCAATTGCCTCATTTTTCTTTAACAAACGAAATGCTAAAGCCTGCAATATTAATGGAAGACTTCCAATAGCATCTGCAATATCAACGGGTTGAGATGGTTCTAAAAGTAACTTTGCCTCATCATAATTTCCTGCGACCAGTAAATCTTCTAGTTGAATTGTAATGTTTTCTCGAGTACTTAAATCTGAAGATAAAGATGTAACCGTTTCAAGATTATTTTCATCCATAAATATAATCCCTTTTCAATGTAACAACACTATTATATATCTAATTAATTTTTCTACTTATCCAGAACCCAAAATACATTGTGAATATATTTATTAAAATAATTAAATTAAAAAAAATAATAAATTTAATCCAATCTCCTTGATTGACAATTGGATACAAAAAATATAAGAATCCACTAAAAGATGTAAAGCAAGAAAAAAAACCACTTAATAAAATTTTTTCGCTTGTGATAGTTAATTTTTGATTTACAATGATACCAACGAAAAATGATCCGATTATTGAAATAATTAAGTTATTTTCTATAGATAATCTTAAAAAAGTTGCTAAATAACAAGCTAAAAGGATATAAAAAATATTTTTGATTTTCACTTTACAAGAATTTAATAAAATAAAAACCTAAATAAAAAAAAATAAAAGAAAAAAATATTACTTCGATATAGTGAAAAATTAATTTTAGAAATTTCCTTTTTTTAAAAAGAATAAATAGTTGGAAAATGAAAGAAGAAAATGTACTAAGACACCCTAAAAACCCTGAATAAAATAAAAATAATATTTCATTATCACTAAAATTTAAAGCTACTAAAATTCCTAGAAAAAATGATGCAATAAAATTCACAATTGTATTGCTTTGAATATCAAAACCTATTTTTATTTTGAAATTATTATTTATAAATATTCTTACTATTAATCCAAAAGTGCTGCCAAATAAAATAATAGCTATTGAATAAAAATCCAAAATTTACATTTTTATCCAGCCTTTTAAAATCTTATTAGGGTTGTCTAAAACTTTATTTGAAGCCAATTCAACTCTAACCCAAGTTTCACTTTCGCTGACTTTCCAATTACGCAAAATTGATAAAGTTGTCCCTGTATCAAGAACCAATAATTGATTAGCATGAATTTTAGGGAAAGAATATAGAGGAGTATTGGAACTCAATATTATTTCATTTGTATTATTAGAAAACTTATTCTGATTTAAACTTTTTTGAATTCCACCAGCAGGTAACGTTATGGGCGCAATTAATGCAAAAATAATTAAGCAAAAATTCTTTAGAAGATTGTTAATCATATATCTAAAGAAGCCATATCCAAATTACTACTATGAGTTTCAATAAATTCTCTTCTTGGTGCAACTTTATCTCCCATTAATATATTGAATATTCTGTCAGCTTCAAGTGCATCTTCAATTTCAACCCTTTTCATCATCCTAGTTTGAGGATTCATAGTTGTATCCCACAATTGTTTTGGCATCATCTCTCCTAATCCCTTAAATCTTTGAATATTATAATTTGCATTTTCACCAAAATTTTCAATTGTATCCTTCAATTCATGTTCGTTATAGCAATATTTATGATTCTTACCTCTTTCAACTTTATAGAGGGGAGGACAAGCAATGTATATAAAACCTCTTTCAACAAGTTCTCTTTGATATCTATAAAAAAATGTCAATAATAAAGTTCTTATATGAGCACCGTCAACATCAGCATCAGTCATAATTACAACTCTGTGATATCTTAAGGAATTAACATCAAATTCTTCTCCTTTAATTCCCAATCCAAGAGCAGTTATTAATGACTGAATTTCTGTATTTTTATATATTTTAGTATCATCAGTTTTTTCGATATTAAGAATTTTACCTCTGAGAGGCAAAATAGCCTGAAAATTTCTATCTCTTCCTTGTTTGGCAGAACCTCCAGCAGAATCTCCCTCAACAATATAAATTTCTGATTCTGAAGGATCTCTCGAGCTACAATCTGCTAATTTACCTGGCAAAGTTGAACTTTCAAGAACACTTTTTCTCCTGACTAATTCCCTAGCCCTTCTTGCAGCTTCTGCTGCATTAAATGATTGAATTGCTTTTTCAAGAATCAAATCTAAAATTCCAGGATTAAATTCCATATACTTTGTAAGAGCTTCTCCAATAAGAGAATCAACAATTCCTCTCACTTCAGTATTCCCTAATTTTGTTTTCGTTTGTCCTTCAAATTCAGGATCTGGAACTTTAACTGATAAAACTACAGTCAATCCCTCTCTGATATTTTCGCCAGCCAAATTTTTTTCAATGTC
>CACGVZ010000002.1 GCA_902576415.1 uncultured Prochlorococcus sp.
TTTACGGATTTAATAAGACTTGGTAGATCTTCTTCTGGAGAGTCTATAGAGAGTGGGGTTTTTAGATCTAAATTAGAAATTATGCGAAATAATGATTTATATGATGATTGGGAATATGTTGATCAAATTGAATTATCTAAAGCAAGTTATGAGGCAAAATCAGGCATGGATTATATGCCGGTTTTTGGATCCTTAATTTGGGTTTGTGAAAAAGATTTTTCCAAAACAAAAATCAATAACCTTGTACAAAACGTAAAATATATTCTCAAAGAAAGTGATAATAATTTATCTATTGGAATTCTTGAAAATGGAATTTC
The DNA here is from genome assembly GCA_902576415.1 of uncultured Prochlorococcus sp. Lineage (GTDB taxonomy): Bacteria > Cyanobacteriota > Cyanobacteriia > PCC-6307 > Cyanobiaceae > Prochlorococcus_A. The sequence continues at coordinate 318 of CACGVZ010000002.1, forward strand.
TGTACGCTTCTTGGGTAGTTCTTCTCAAGATGCTAGGAAATGTTTTTTTTGTATTTGGAAACAAATTAGGTCTGTTTGTGGATTTTGTGAGCCAAAATATCAAGGTGTATGGCCTTTACAAGATTCTATGAATTATTAATTGTGTTCAGAGAGAACCTTTTTTTAGAATTTTTAGATTAATTTTTTATTATGCATCTTTCACCACAAGAAAAGGATAAATTATTGATTTTTTCCGCTGCGCTCTTAGCTGAAAGAAGACTTAATCGAGGGCTAAAGCTAAATTATCCTGAAACAATTGCTTTTTTAAGTTTTCAAGTTCTTGAAGGAGCTAGAGATGGAAAAAGTGTAAGTCAATTAATGTCTGATGGCACTACTTGGCTTTCTAAATCACAAGTTATGGAGGGCGTTCCTGAAATGGTTGATGAAGTTCAAATAGAAGCGGTTTTCCCTGATGGGACTAAATTAGTTACTATTCACAATCCGATTAATTAGTTATGAGTAATTTAATTCCTGGCGAAATAATTTCTGAACAAGGTGAAATCGAATTAAATCTTGGTAAGGAGGTTAAAACAGTAACAGTTTCGAATTCTGGAGATAGACCTGTGCAGGTCGGATCTCATTATCATTTTTTTGAAGCTAATAAGTCCTTGATTTTTGATCGTGCTTTAACACTTGGTATGCGTCTTGACATTCCCGCAGGAACAGCAATTAGATTTGAACCCGGAGATACAACAGATGTCAAATTAGTTTCATATTCAGGTTTAAAAAATGCATTTGGTTTTAACTCATTAGTTAACGGTTCTTTAGATACCTAAAATTATGTCCTATAAAATTGACAGAGATACTTATGCTCAAACTTACGGACCCACTACCGGGGATAGAGTAAGGCTTGCTGATACCGAACTATTTATTGAAGTAGAGAAGGATTTAACTTCTTACGGAGATGAAGTTAAATTCGGAGGTGGAAAAGTTATTCGAGATGGGATGGGACAGTCTCAAGTAACAAGAGATGATGGGGCTGTAGATACCGTAATAACTAATGCTTTGATCATAGATTGGTGGGGAATAATTAAGGCTGATGTGGGTATTAAAGATGGAAAAATTTTTAAAATCGGTAAGGCTGGTAATCCCGATATCCAAGACAATGTTGATATCATTATTGGTGCCTCAACTGAAGTAATAGCTGGAGAAGGTCATATTCTTACTGCAGGGGGTATAGATACACACATTCACTTCATCTGTCCCCAACAAATTGAGACAGCATTAGCTTCAGGAATTACAACTATGTTGGGAGGAGGAACTGGACCCGCAACGGGCACAAATGCCACTACTTGTACCCCGGGTTCTTTTCATATTTCTCGAATGCTTCAATCCGCAGAAGGATTTCCGATGAATTTAGGTTTTTTTGGTAAAGGAAACTCAACAAACGAAAGAAATCTTATTGATCAAGTTGAAGCTGGTGCATGTGGATTGAAGCTTCATGAAGATTGGGGAACGACTCCCTCCACTATAAATTCATGTCTTAATGTTGCAGATAAATTCGATGTTCAAGTTTGTATTCATACTGATACTTTAAATGAAGCAGGCTTCGTTGAAGACACCATTAAGGCTATTGCAGGAAGAACAATTCATACTTTTCATACTGAAGGAGCGGGAGGAGGTCATGCGCCAGATATTATTAAAATTTGTGGAGAAAAAAATGTTCTTCCAAGCAGTACTAATCCAACAAGACCCTATACCAAAAATACATTAGAAGAGCATCTTGACATGCTTATGGTTTGCCATCATTTAGATTCTAAAATTCCAGAAGATATTGCATTTGCTGAATCAAGGATCAGAAGAGAAACAATCGCTGCAGAAGATATCTTACATGATATAGGCGCCTTTTCAATTATTGCTAGTGACTCTCAAGCCATGGGAAGAGTGGGTGAAGTAATAATAAGAACTTTTCAAACTGCTCATAAAATGAAAGTACAAAGGGGACCTCTATCACAGGATTCTGATAGGAACGATAATTACAGAGTTAAAAGATACATCTCTAAAGTCACAATTAACCCTGCAATAGCTCATGGCATTAATAAATACGTTGGGTCTATAGAAAATGGGAAAATTGCAGATTTAGTATTGTGGAAACCTTCCTTTTTTGCGGTTAAGCCTGAATTAGTTGTCAAAGGAGGATCTATAGTTTGGTCTCAAATGGGAGATGCAAATGCTTCAATTCCAACTCCAGGCCCTGTTCATGGTAGACCTATGTTCGCAAGTTTTGGTCAGTCTCTCATTAATAGTTCTTTCACATTTTTAAGTAAGAATTCAATAGATCAAGATATTCCAAATAAACTTGGATTACAAAAGAATTGTATTGCTGTAGAAAATACAAGAAATATTGATAAATCGCACTTGAAACTTAATAGTAAACTGCCAAATATTTCAGTTGATCCTGAAACCTACGAAGTTTTTTCAGATGGAGAACTTCTTACTTGTGAACCACTTGAAGAAGTGCCAATGGCTCAGAGGTACTTTTTGCTTTAAAAGTTTTTAATTAATTCTTTTTCGCTTTGCTTTATGTCTCTTGAACCAGCAATAGCTAAATCCTCTTGGAGCTTGTTCTCACAAGAGAGAACTCTTGACCAACTCGGTAATTGTTGTGTTGTAGGGTGAGCCAGATAATCTTCTGTCGCAGGTCTTAACAATTTAGCAAATTTTTGAACTGATAGCTCTTCTTCATGCCTATCGTATGGAAGTTGATTAACAGCTGAATCCAAACCAAATTGTTTTACCCGATCTTCTCCAACCCTTTTATATAAAACTTCTAAAGTTGCAAGTTGAGTGCTAGTTAAGGTTTCTGCTTGATGCTCCATTAGACCTCTCAAAACACTTGAAAGTATTTCAGTACACATTTTTTGTAATCCCTCTCTTGAAGAATCACCAATATTCTTATGTTTATGATCAAATAAACCTAGATCTACTTGTGCTATTTTTGAGGTTCTTACGTTTCTATAAACTTCTGATAATAAACCTATTTCTAAACCCCAGTCACAAGGTATTCTTAAATTCATAGCAAGGTCTTTTGTAAAAGCAAACTCCCCTGCTAGGGGATATCTAAATGATTGAAGATATTGTAAAAAAGGACCTTTCCCTACCAACTGCTCAAGACTTGCTAATAAAGGACCGACAAATAATCTTGTTGCTCTCCCTTGTAATTGATTTGTTTCTAAAGATAATCTACTGTAAAACGCTTTTACATAAGATATTCCATATGATTCATCTAAAAGTGGAAGCATCATTCTTGAAGGGTAAAGTGGACTAAAAGTTCTTATATCAGCATCAAAAAGGGCTACAACATCTGATTTTCTAGTTGCAACACCTATGCCTTGCCAAACAGCCCATCCTTTACCAGGAGTCCCTAAAAGTTCTAACCCATTTTCTTCTTGATTTTTTAATAGTTCTATTACGGAGGGAGAATTAGTCCATTGCACGTGTACTGGAAATGGCATTGAGTTAAAAAATGATTTTGCTGCCTTAACTTGCTTTACAGTTTTTGCAGAGAGAGCAATAACCAATTCATTTAATCCTGTCAGGTTTTTTAAAACTTCTCTAATATCTTTTAATGCTGGGCGTTCAAATTCTTCATATAAGCATGGAATTAATATACTTGTTGTTCTTTTTTTAAGACTTTTGTTTAATTCTATAAGTAAATCACTAGTTACTCCGTATTCATGTATTGTTGTGATTAACCCTTGTTGAAAGTCCATTTTCTAATTGATGTGCAGAATAGTGTTAATACTTCAATAATTTTTTCAAAGTGAAGCAGATTGACTCAGAGAAAAAATTAGATAGATTAAAACTTTATAAATTGTTAGAAACAATTTATTCAGATAATACTACAGAAGAAATTAATTTTATTTCAAATCAATTATTACAGATTTTGGATAATTTCTCAGAGAAATCTGCTTATGAAGAAATAAGTAATAAAGAAAGATGGGATGAATCTTATTCAGTTTTAATAACTTATGCAGATAGCATTTATAAAAATGGAGAGGCAACATTAATTACTCTTCGAGATTTATTAAGCAATTATTTTGGCAGCCTATCAAAGGTTGTACATATTCTTCCTTTTCTTAAATCTACAAGTGATGGAGGTTTTGCTGTTTCTAGTTTTGAAGCATTAGAAGAGAAATTTGGTAGTTGGGATGATCTTAAAAGTATTTCAAAAAATCATAATTTGATGGCTGATTTGGTACTAAACCATGTTTCTTCATCTCACCCATGGGTTCAAGAATTTATTAAATCTCAAGAACCTGGTATGTCTAAAGTTTTTTCTCCCCAACAAAATCTTGACTGGTCAAATGTTGTTAGACCAAGAAGTTCATCTTTGTTCTCTCAAATTAATACGGAGGATGGTCCTAAACAAGTTTGGACAACTTTTGGTCCAGATCAAATCGATTTGAATTGGCAAAATCCAAAAATGAATCTAGAGTTTTTAAATTTAATTATTAATTATTTATCTAATGGAATTAAATGGTTCAGACTAGATGCAGTAGGTTTTATTTGGAAAGAATCAGGAACAACATGTTTACATTTGCCAAAAGCACACTCTATTGTAAAAATTTTAAGATTTCTTTTAAATAATCTTCTTGATGATGGAGTTTTAATTACAGAAACAAATGTTCCGCAAAAGGAAAATTTGTCTTATCTCATTCCAGAAGATGAAGCCCATATGGCATATAATTTTCCATTGCCTCCTCTTTTACTAGAAGCAATTATTACTTCGAGAGCTGATATTCTAAATTCATGGATTTTTGATTGGCCAAAGCTACCAAATGACACAACTCTTTTTAATTTCACTGCATCACATGATGGTGTGGGGTTAAGAGCTTTAGAGGGTTTAATGAATGAGCAGAGAATTAAAGAATTATTGATTAACTGTGAGAAAAGAGGGGGTCTAGTAAGCCATAGACGTTTATCAAATGGGGAGGATAAACCATATGAATTAAATATTAGTTGGTGGAGCGCAATGGAAGATTCAGGAAGAGATTCTAATCGATATCAATTTGAGAGGTTTATCTTGACTCAATTATTAGTAATGGCTTTAAAAGGTGTGCCTGCTTTTTATTTGCCAGCATTACTTGCTTCTGAAAATGATATAAAAAGTTTTTCTATGACAGGTCAAAGAAGAGACCTCAATAGAGAAAAATTTAAATCAGACAATCTTTTATCTGTTTTAAATAATCCTGAATCTAATGCTAATAAAAACTTAAAATTTCTTCGTAATGCTATGGATGTCAGATCAAATCTAAAGCAATTTCATCCTAATTCAGAAATGAAATGTTTGTCTAAAGGTAGAAGCGATATTGTTGTCATCAAAAGAGGTAATGGTCCAGAATCTGTTTTTATAATACATAATGTGACTGAAAATAAAATTAATTATCAATTGAATGATAATGATCTGCCAGAAATAGTTGAAAATGATTTTAATATGAAAGACTTTTTAACATCCACTAAATACAATTGGAAAAATATTATTCTTGATCCTTTTCAAGTTATATGGCTTGGTGTTTTATAAATGATTGAAGATTCTTCTCTTTGGGTTGTGAGTGATGTTGATGGTACTTTAATGGATCATTCGTATGACTTAACACCCGCTAAAGAAACAATAAAAAAACTTCAAAAATTATCTATACCTGTAATTCTTTGTACAAGTAAGACAGCATCTGAAGTAAAAGTTATTAGGAAGGAACTTAATTTATCTGATCCTTATATTGTTGAAAATGGTGCGGCTATATATGGTGAATCTCTCGAAAAGGTTAATGGGGAAATTATTCTTGGAAAAAAATACGATGATCTTGAGGATATCTTAAATTCTATTTCTAAAGAAATTGACTATAAACTTATTCCTCTTAATAATCTCACAGATCAAGAAGCAACTCACCTTACAGGCTTAAGAGGTAACTCATTGAATTTAATGCGCGATAGACATTGGAGTATGCCTTTTTTAAATCCACCAAGTTTTTTAGAAGATAAGATTAATATCTGCAGTAAAAAGTACCAGGTAGATATTTATAAGGGAAATAGAATGAGTCATTTATTATCTATAAACTCTAATAAAGGAAAAGCAATAAATGCACTTAAAAAATATTCAAACATTCAAAATATACAAATTATAGGTTTAGGTGATTCTCCAAATGATTTGCCTCTACTTTTAAGCTCAGATATTAGGATTGTTATACCAGGAAAAGATGGGCCTAATTTAAATTTACTTGATCAATTAAAAGATTTGGAATTTACTTTGGCCTCTGAACCAAATGGATATGGTTGGAAAAATGAAATTAATAAATTAATAAACAATATAAAAATAATATAGAAACGTGAAAGAATTAGATATTAATTTTCCTCTTGATAAATTTGAAAAATTAATTTGTGATATTGGTTGGGAATCCTTAAATGATTGGTTCAATTTTTGGGATAATCAAAAAAATATTTTTTCAATTGATCAATATTGGAAAAATAAAGTAAATGATGATTGGATCTGGGGTTTGGCTTTACCTATTTTATCTCAGGCTTATAAATTTCAAAAAAATTTTTCTGAAAGAAAGATAATTGGGATCTCAGCTCTACCTGGGACAGGTAAAACAACTTTAGGTAAATGGCTTGAAGCAATATCTTTAAAATTAAATTTTAAAATTTCTGTTATTTCAATTGATGATTTTTATCTGCCCTCTGATGAAATGAAATTAGCAATTAAGAATAATCCTTGGGATGTGTCAAGAGGTTTTCCTGGTAGTCATTCAGTAAAATTAATGCAAGAAAAATTATTAAATTGGAAATTAAATGGGGAATTGAATGTTCCTGTCTTTGACAAATCATTGAGAAATGGATTGGGCGATAGATCCCATTGGAGAACAGATAATCCGGATTTATTAATTATTGAAGGATGGTTTTTGGGAATAGAGCCTTTTTCTAGTGATATTAATTATCAGCATATAAATTCAGGAGAATTTAGTCCTCATGAATCTTCTTACATAGGTATTATTCAAAATAACTTAAAAAAATATTTAGAAGTTTGGAGTTTAATAGATAATATTTGGCACTTAAAGCCACTGGAGTTTAAGTACATGAATATTTGGAAGATAAATCAAGAAAAAGAAATGTTTTTACAGAAAGGAAATGCACTTCAAGAAGAAAAATTATCTAATTTCTTAAGAATGCTAAATGTTTCCATTCCTCATGAAAGTTTCGATCATATCAATTCTTATGCCTTGTTATTAATTGATAAAGAGAGAAATTTAGTTGAGGCAGGATTAAATTTATAAAATTTCTTTTTTTCAGTTATTTTTTATACATTTTTGGTTACTCTAAATAGTGTTTAATTGATAATATTTTTGTTGTTTAAGGATGGTTGAGTTTTCTTACAAAAACGAGGGAAGTAGAATGGTTGTCTTGAGGTGTATTGGCCCATCAAACTTTTTTCTAGAGAGAGTTTTATTCCCTACGGATATTCTTACTTTTATGGCTCCAAACGATTCAAGAGTTGAAATCTGGGGAAATGAGCTATACGGTCCTAAATTGGAAGAAAGAATAAGAGTTTCATCAGAAAATGAAGATTCAAGTTTAGTGGCCTAAAAAGCCCATCTTCTTAATTGTCTTAGAGTCAAAATTTTTTACAAATACCAATTTTTTATTGATATTATCAAACTAGCTTTAGTTTTAGTAATGACTTATTTTTCTTCTTTTGCGATAGGTGGTTTTGTGCCCTCAGCGGCCATTGCCGGGGTTTTACTTTTAGTTGGTTTAGGAGCCTTCTTTTATCTTGGTATTAAGGGTCCAACGGATTACTAATATTAGTTATAAAAAAATTGTTATTTTGTTTTTATAACCTTATTAAGGTAACTATTCGATTATGGATTTAACAACTATTTTATTTATATTGAGTTTGCCATTTGTTTTACTGACCGTTTACTTTGGCACAAAAAATGATTTTTACGAAAGTGAAAATTATAAAGGTGATGGCTGTGCTCACGATGTTAAAAGATAATTTTTAATTTTCACCTCTATATACACAAGTCCATTTACTATCAAATTGCCAAACAGGTTTATATATTTCATTGGTTATTTTTTCTCCTGCCTTATTGCATGTATCCAGATCACTCATCGGAATAGAGTGTAATGATGGACTTGTTATTCCGCTTACTTCTGGTCTACCTCCTGGCCCCTGTCTGTAAGTTCCAATTATTAACCAATAATTAGCATTTAATGAACTGGAAAAAAAGAATTGAGAAAGAAGAATTAATAGTGATAAAGTAGATTTTTTTTTCATTGGCTTATATTAGCCTTTACTTATTAAATGTAAATTGTATTCTGTAATTTGCTATTAATAAAAAAGGAAGATTAATAAGTTTTGGAATATTTAGAATTTATTTTGTATGGCATTATTCAAGGTTTAACAGAATTTATACCAGTAAGCAGTACTGCTCATTTAAAAGTAATATCTTCTCTTTTAGGTCTTAATGATCCTGGCACCTCTTTGTCTGCAATTATTCAATTAGGGAGTGTTTTTGCTCTAATTTGGTATTTTAGGAACGATATTCTTAAATTAAAAAGTCAATCTACAATAAAAATTTCTGATAATTTCATAAATTTAAGGTTACTTAGGTCTATTTTTTTTAGTACTCTCCCGATTGTTTTTCTTGGTGGGAGTATAAAATTATATTTCCCATATTTTTTTGATAATATTTTTCGTTCTAATTTATCAATTGCAATTGTTTCTCTTTTTATGGCAATGTTTATGTACATAGCAGATAGTTCGAAAAAAGGTTTCATAACTATAAGTAATCATAAATATAGAGATAGTTTTTTAATAGGTTGCTCCCAAGCTTTTGCTGTTTTTCCAGGTTTTTCAAGATCTGGTGTAACTATTTCTACGGCTCTAATATCAGGATGGGAAAGAGGTAATGCTGCAAAATTTTCTTTTCTTTTGGGGATACCGGCTATCTCCCTTGCCGCAATTGTAGAATTTATTTCTTCTTTCAATAAATTATCTTCATTTACTTTTATTCCATTATTTTTTGGTCTTATTTCAACCTTTTTTTCATCTTTACTTGCTATTGATTTCTTATTGAAATATTTTTCTTCTAATGGTTTGAAAATATTTATTATTTACAGAGTTATATTTGCTGTTGTAATCCTTTTAAATTTATAAGTTGTTAAAAAAAAACTTTTTGTAATTGTGTTAATGTTTAAAAAAATAATAACTAATGCATATTTTTACATCATTCCATCTTGGTGAAGTTGAAGTTTCTAATCTTACGATTTTAGTTTTAGTTTTCTTCTCATCTTTTACTTTCGTTGCTGTTGGGATAAGTTCTTACAAATTATACAAATCTCTTATAAGTGATACTGATAAGTGATCGGAACGGCGGGATTTGAACCCACGACCCCCACTACCCCAAAGTGGTGCGCTACCAAACTGCGCTACGCCCCGTCTTATTACTATAAAGAAAAGAGGTATTTAAATCTTATTCTTTAATAGGTTTGTTATCAGATCTCAATACACACTTTTCAACTTCCCAATTAAAATTTTCCCATACATAATCTTTTAATTTAAAGTTGCTACCAGCAAAAACTCCCAACTTAACTTTTGTAGGAGAAGCAGAGCAATACTGTCTGCTTCCTGCTGATGCAAGATATTGTTGATGGTAATGTTCTGCATAAAAATAATTATTTATTTTTTTTATTTCTGTTTCAATAAAACCAAGGTTTTTTTTATCTAATTCTTTTTGATATTGCTCTTTACTGGCCAATATAATTTTTTTATTATTATCATTTTTATAATATATTGCTGACCTATATTGTGTGCCAATATCATTACCTTGTCTATTTTTTTGTGTAGGGTCATGACATTCCCAAAACATTTTTAACAAATCACTTATATCTATTTTACTTTTATCCCAAATTACTCTTACAACTTCTGAATGACCAGTTAAACCTGAACATACTTCATAATAAGTTGGGTTGCTTTTACTACCACCAGCGTATCCCACTGAAGTTGTTACTACGCCTGGAAGTTTCCAAAAACATTTTTCAGCTCCCCAAAAACAACCACACCCGAATATTATTTCATCTTCTTGTGAATTAGGATCTTTCCTAATATCTGAATTTAATATTCTATGAATTGAACTATTTTCATTAGTTAAACTAAGCTTCTCATTATTCATTATTTTTTTTAGAAATTCAAACATAATTTTAATTGTTATATTTTAAGGAAAAAAATTACTTTTAGCTCTTAACAATATTAGTGGCTAGTTCTCTTTCCCATAGTTTTTTATATAGTCCATTCTCCTTTACTAAATCTAGATGATGACCTTCTTGTACTATTTCTCCCTTATCCATAACTAAAACCCTATCGCAAGTCGCAGCAACAGATAATTGATGACTAATCATCAAAATAGTTTTACTAGTTCTTTTTCTCATTTCTTCAATTATCCCTGATGCTGTTTTATTGTCTACGCTAGCTAATGCATCATCAAGAATAACAACAGGAGAATTTACGAGTAATGCTCTTCCAAGTGCCGTTCTTTGTCTCTGGCCACCACTTAGTGTAATACCTCTTTCTCCAACAATTGTTTTAAATTTTTGAGGAAAACTATTTATATCATCGATTAAACCAGCCTTTACAGCACTTTCTTTAATCAATCCCTTAGAAGCTTTAGGTTTCCCAAAACGTATGTTCTCTGAGATTGTAGAAGTAAATAAGAATGCTTCTTGAGGAACTATTGCAATATTTTTTCTAAGATCTTCTAATTTTATATTTTTTATATCAATATCATCTAAAAATAATTGTCCTTTTGGAATTTCAATTGTTCTTCCAAGAGACTTAGCTAATGTGGTTTTGCCGCAACCTACAGGGCCAACTATAGCAATGAGTTCTCCAGGATAAATTTTAAAATTGAGATTATTTAGTGAGTTAAATTTTGATCCTGGATACTTTATTATTAAGTTTTTTGCTTCTAAGAAACCTTCTACTTTCTTCTTTAAGAATTTGCTGTTTGCAGCATCTTTGATATTTGGTTTATTCTGAAAGATTTCTTCTACTCTATCTAAACTGACCTGACCGAGTTGAAAAGTATTCAATGTAAAACCTAATAAAGCTGTTGGAAAAACAAGCCTTTCTACAAAGAGTATTAAAGCTACCAACCCACCTATTGAAATAAATCCACTCTCCAATTGATATGTTCCCAATCCGAGTAAAATTAATAATGATATTGAAGAAATACCTTGTAACAGCGGAAATAGTGTACTCGCTGTTCTTGCAAGTTTTATTGCGGAATTTCGATAAGCATTATTATATATATTAAATTCCTTTTTTTCAGCATTTTCTTGAGCATATATTTTGATAGCACTTATGCCTGAAAGATCTTCTTGAATTAAATCACTAAGTTTAGATAATGATTCTTGTTGAGCTTTTCTTTGATTAACCATTCTTCCTCCGAATAAGCTTACAATTCCAAGAATTAATGGAAAGATCATTAATGATGATATTGTTAGAGTTTTATTTATTGAAAACATTGATGGAATTGTAAAAGAATAAGCTAAGACTATGTTGCATAAACTTAAAACCGTAAAACCCAAAAGTCGCCTTATGTTTTCTACATCACTTGTAGCTCTACTAATAATGTCTCCGCTCCCCTTTTTTTGTATCCATTCTGGGTCTTGAACTAGTAAATGATCAAATAGTTTTTGACGAAGATTTACTTCGACTTTTCTACCTATACCAAATACAATCTGTCTCGAAAATAGTCTAATTAAACCCATACAAGTTGCTAAAAATATTAAAAAAAATGATTTAGAAATAACAAAATCTGAAGAGAAATTAATTTGTAATTGATCGATTATATTTTTTACTTGTAGTGGTATTACAACGCTCAATATATTTACCACTAAAAGAGCTAAAGCTCCCAATAAAAATTCATTTTTGTATGGTTTTAGGTATTTAAATATAATTTTTAACTTTAATTTTTTCATTTTATTTTGCCAATATGATTAAGATAATGTTTCATTTTTAAATATGTGAGCTAATTTTATAAATGATTCATCTTTTTTCTATGAGTAACGAACAAACTCATCCCTTGCATGAAACAGACAAGAATATTATAGATTCTCTTATCACTAAAGAAATACCTGAAGATCTTGACTTTATTAATTTAGCTAGATTGATTAATCGTTATAACGATTTCCCTGGTGAAATTGAAATTAAAAATGATATTGAAAAAATTTTAAAATTTTGGAAAATAACTAAGAATGAACTTTTTTCAAATACAAAAAAAATTTGGTCAAAAAGCTTTAGGCCCTCTAATACAAATAAAGATTTAGTTGGGTCAGGTTTTGATACTTCAAATTGAATTCTATCTAAATAATTTTTATTAATTAAATGTCATCTAATTTATCAAACGCAGAAATTCTAAATATTTTGCTAGAAGGTTCAAATCTTGACGATAAAAATTCAAGATCATTAATGCGAAGATGGCTTAATGATGAAATATCTGATGTTGAAACGGGAGCTTTTTTGAGCGCATTGAGAGCTAAGGGATGCACTGGTGTAGAGTTGTGTTCTATGGCTGAGGAACTCTTAAATGTTTGTGAATTACCTGTAGAAAGACCAAATTTATATATGGTAGATACTTGTGGGACTGGAGGAGATGGCGCTAATACTTTTAATATTTCTACAGCAGTAGCATTTGTGTCTGCATCTTGTGGTGTAAAAATTGCTAAACACGGTAATAAAAGCGCTAGTGGAAAAGTTGGCTCTGCTGATGTTTTGTTGAATCTTGGTTTGAATTTAAGCTGTTCATTAAAAAAAGTAGTTTCTGCAGTTAATGAAGTTGGAATAACTTTTTTGTTTGCACCTGTTTGGCATAAATCCTTAATAAAACTTGCTCCACTAAGAAAGGCCCTTGGCATAAGGACTGTATTTAATCAACTTGGACCATTGGTAAATCCTTTAAGACCAAATGCGCAAGTATTGGGCGTTGCTTCAGAGGATCTTTTAAAGCCAATGGGAAGCGCGCTATTAAAAATGGGTATGGATAGAGCAATAGTAGTTCATGGTCATGGAGGACTAGATGAGGCGTCTCTTCAAGGTGAAAATAAATTAGTATTTGTCGAAAAAGGTGAATTAAAATACTCAAAAATGAATATTTCAGATTTTAATTGTGAAAATATTTCAAACGAGAAACTTGTAGTTTCTAAAGATAACTCTAACGAAGATATATTAAAGTCCGTTTTAAATGGTTCTGGGCAAAAATCACATAAAGATGTTGTTGCTTTGAATACTGCACTAGTTCTTTGGGTGGCAGGAATTGAGAATGATTTATATAAAGGCTTTAATAAAGCCTTATATTCAATTAATCAAGGAAATCCCTGGAATAATTTTTTACTTCTAAAAAATTATTTATCCTCCGATTAATTAATTACAAATTGATGAATAATTCATATAAAAAAAATGCAAAATTAGTTTTAAGTAATGGCATTGTATTTCCTGGATTTTCTTTTGGTGCTTCTGGATCTGCTCTTGGTGAAATAGTTTTTAATACAGGAATGACTGGATATCAGGAAGTTATGACTGATCCAAGTTATTATGGCCAAATTCTAACATTCACTTATCCAGAAATTGGAAATACTGGCATTAATCTTGAAGATTCAGAATCTAATACTAGTGTTAAGGGAATAATTGTCAGAAATTTTTCGACTAATAATAGCAATTGGAGATCTCTAAAGAATTTTAATCAATGGTTAATTGAAAAAAATATAATAGGCCTTTATGGGATAGATACGAGAGCCCTAGTAAAAATTCTAAGATCTAATGGATCTATGAACGGAATTTTAACTTCTGAAGATAAAACTGTAGAAAATTGTTTAAAAAAAATATCTGAAATCCCAAAAATGGAGGGATTAAACCTATCAAAAGAAGTCTCCACAAAGCAACAATATTTATGGCAAAAACCTTCAGAAACAGATTTTGATATTAGAAAAAGATATTTAGAAAAGTCCAAAAAGTTAAAGATAATAGCAATTGATTTTGGAATAAAAAAATCAATTTTAAATAGATTAGTTTCCCATGGTTGTGAAATCTTAGTTTTACCTTCGCGATCTTCTTTAGAAGATGTTTTATCTAAGAAACCTGATGGAATATTCTTCTCAAATGGTCCAGGTGACCCTTCCGCCGTTAAAGAAGGAATCGATTTGGCAAGATCACTTATTGAATATGGTGAAATACCTATGTTCGGAATTTGCCTTGGCCATCAAATATTTGGATTAGCTTTAGGGGGTGCAACTTATAAACTTCAGTTTGGTCATCGTGGATTAAATCATCCTTGTGGAATGAATAATCAAATTGAGATAACTAGCCAGAATCATGGTTTCGCTATTGACCCAAATTCACTGTCAAAGGATTTAGTCAAAATTACTCACTACAATCTCAATGACAATACTGTTGCTGGATTGGAAGTTAATAATAAACCAATATTTAGTGTTCAATATCATCCAGAAGCAGGGCCTGGTCCCCATGATTCAGATTATTTATTTAAAAAATTTGTTTCTCTAATGTTAGAAAGATGTTGACATATTGTTTTCTTTTGATTTGATAATTACATTTGATACATTTATTGGAGGAATTAAACATAGAAGATTTTCAGAAGTTAACAGTTTCTTTAAGAGGAAACATTGATTTAAGAACAAATATTATTGTTTTTACTTTTAAAGGCCAACTTGATGCCTTCTCAGAAAAACAATTTAAGACTTTTGTTACTAATAATTTAAAAAATAAGTATCCATTCGTTATTGATCTTACAAAAATTGATTTTCTAGATTCTTCGGGACTTGGAGCTCTTGTTCAGACGGCTAAAGAATGTAAAAAGTTAAAATTAGGTTTTTCAATTGTTGGTAATTCAAGAGTAGCTCAAACAATTAAGCTTGTTCGTTTGGGCGACTTTCTAAATTTAAAGTCGTGTCTTGAAGATGCCTTAACTTATTTAAAAAATTGAATTATTGGATTCAAAACTTGGTTCCATATGGTTCTCCTGAAGAAATAGGTGTTATTCAACTTGCTTGGCTTGGTGATTCAGTATGGGAACTTCATCAAAGACTTAGATATGTTCATTTTCCTTTGAAATCAAAAGACCTGCATTTATCAGTAGTGAACGAAGTAAAGGCAAAATCTCAGTCAAATTCTTTAAGTCAAATTGAACATTTATTAAATGCAAATGAAATTGATTTAATTAGACGTGCTCGAAATAAAACTAAGAGATACCCAAAATCATCAAATCCAACCATATACTCAAGAGCAACTGGTTTTGAAACTCTTATCGGTTGGCTATTTTTAAAAGATCCTCAAAGATTATCAACTATTTTTGAATATCTTGAAATTAAAATTAAATGAATTAATGAAAAACTCTTCCAAGAATAATTTTTCCGGTAAAAATAGTAAACAAAACAAGAGAAATTCTAATTCTGATTTTCACTCTAAAAATAAAAATTCTTCAAAAATAAATAAGGATTTTTGGAAAAATCCTTCTAAGGAGAGTAATAATAATCAATATAGAAGTGACTTTTCACCTTTAAGAAAAAGAAAGCCAATACCTAGATATAGTTCTGAATTTTCTAACAAAGCTTCCGATATTTATGAAGAGCCAGCAAATAAAAGAAATTTTGATGATTGGATTTGGGGTAAACATTCAGTTTTTGAGGCCCTCACTAACGAAAGATATATAAATAGGATTTGGTGTACTTCAGAAATATTTTCTTCAGAGAAGTTCTATATATTACTTAAGGACTTTAAATCTAGAGGAGTGCTAATTGAAGAAGTTTCTTGGAACAGGCTTTCACAATTAACATGTGGTGCTTCACATCAAGGTATTGCATTGCAGTTGGCAAGTTCTAAAACAATATCACTGGCAAATTTAATTGATATTTCTAAAAAACAATCTGAAAATCCTATTATTCTTGCCTTAGATGGTATAACTGATCCACATAATCTTGGTGCAATTATAAGATCTGCTGAGGCTTTTAATTGTAATGGCATTGTCATTCCTCAAAGAAGATCTGCAGGCTTAACTGGCACAGTTGCCAAAGTAGCAGCAGGAGCCTTGGAACACTTACCAGTAAGTAGAGTTGTTAATTTAAATAGGGCACTTGAGGAGTTAAAGAAAAATGGTTTTCTTGTTATTGGATTATGTGGAGATGGACAATTATCGCTTTCAAATTTTAATGAAAAAATACCTTTGGTATTAATAGTCGGATCTGAAGATAAAGGAATTTCTTTGCTTACTCAAAAAAAATGTGATTTCTTATTAAGGATTCCTCTTAATGGTAAAACTTCAAGTTTAAACGCCTCTGTGGCTGCCGCGATTTCAATATATCACTTGACTTGTAAATAACTTTTAAAAAAAGTGACTACAATTTTTGCTTTTTAAAATATTGTTGTTTCAATACATTTATATATTTAATGAAAATTTATTGAATTTTTACTACAAAATTGTATAGAATTTAACAAGAATTTACGATCCATTAAGGATCTATAAAATTGATTAGAAATTTTGGAAACAAACTTGGATTAGCTTGGTGGGCTAAAATTGAGACACAAAATCCTAATACCACTTACTGGTATGGCCCTTTTCTTACTAAAAATAGCTTAAAAGAAAATATGTCAGCTTTTATGAAAGACTTAACTGATGAAGGTTCTACTAATATTAAACATAGTATGGTTCGTTGCAAAAAAGAGGAACCATTAACCGTTTGATCATTAAAATATTTTGATAATAACTTGAGAAATGAATTTTAATTCTTTAAGAAAGGAAATTATTAGTAAAAATGTTTCTGTTAAAGAATTAACTAATGATTTTTTTTTAAAAATCGATTCCAAAGATCCAAAAATTAATTCTTATATTTGTACTACTAAAGAGAATGCAATAAGACAAGCTGAACATATAGATAAATTAATTCAAAAAGAAGATATCCTTCCCCCTCTTGCAGGAATCCCAATAGCAATTAAGGACAATATTTGTACGAAGGGAGTTATAACTACTTGTGCAAGTAAAATGCTCAAAAGCTTTGTTGCACCTTATGAATCTACAGCTTCAAGTAAATTATGGTCTTCAGGAGGTATTTGTTTAGGTAAAACAAATTTGGACGAATTTGCAATGGGTAGTTCAACAGAGACTTCTGTCTTTGGAGTTACTTCGAATCCTTGGGATATTAATAGAGTCCCCGGTGGAAGTTCAGGAGGCAGTGCTGCTTCAGTTGCCGCTGGATTATGTGCGGCTGCTATAGGTTCTGATACCGGAGGTTCAATTAGACAACCAGCCTCTTTTTGTGGGGTTGTTGGGCTTAAGCCTACCTATGGCCGAGTAAGTAGATGGGGATTAGTAGCATTTGCTAGCTCTCTCGATCAAATTGGCCCAATAACAAATACTGTCTCTGATGCTGCTGAAATTCTTTATTCAATATCTGGTAAAGATCCCTTAGATTCAACCTGTCTTGATAAACCCGTACCAAATTATCTTAATAATTTAAACAAATCTATAAAGAATTTAAAAATTGGGATGATTAAAGAATGTTTTGAACATCCAGGCTTAAATGCAGAAGTTAAAGATTCTGTTTTATCTGCTGTTGAAAGATTTAAAACTTTAGGAGCCGACATCATAGAAGTTGAATGTCCTAGGTTTAACGACGGAATTGCTACATATTATGTAATCGCACCATCTGAAGCATCTGCAAATTTAGCTAGATACGATGGAGTTAAATATGGTTATAGATCAAATCAAGGCTCTAATCTTTTAGATATGACATCAAAAAGTAGAGCTGAAGGATTTGGTGATGAAGTTCAAAGAAGAATTTTGATAGGAACCTATGCTTTGTCTGCTGGATACAGTGACGCCTATTATAAGAAAGCACAACAAGTTAGAACATTAATAAGAAAAGATTTTGATAATGCTTTTAGCAAAGTAGATATTTTATTAACTCCTACATGTCCTACTACAGCTTTTTTAAAGGGAGATTTTGCCAATGATCCTCTATCTATGTATCTGTCTGACCTATTAACTGTTCCTGCTAATTTAGCAGGACTTCCAGCTATAAGTATACCTTGTGGTTTTGATGCAAAAGGATTACCTATAGGACTTCAGCTAATTGGAAATGTGTTAGAGGAGGATCGGTTATTGAATGCCGCAAATATTTTCGAAATTGATGCTCAGGTAATTAAGAATAGGCCTCTATTTTAATTTTGTATTAATAATTAATTTGTAATCACAAATTATAGATCTTTCAGAAATTTTCTCTATCTTATATATAGAAATTATTTGAATATGGGTTTCGTTCCGCTACATAATCATAGTGACTACAGTTTACTAGATGGAGCTAGTCAAATTTCAAAAATAGTAGATAGAGCTTATGATCTTGGAATGGAATCAATAGCTCTTACTGATCATGGAGTTATGTATGGTGTTCTTGATTTGGTCAAAAAGTGTAAAGAGAAAGGCATAAAACCAATTATTGGTAATGAAATGTACGTGATTAATGGTTCTATTGATGATCCTCAACCTAAAAAAGAAAAAAGATATCATTTGGTAGTGTTAGCAAAAAATTATACTGGTTATAAGAATCTAGTTAAGTTAACAACAATTAGTCACTTAAATGGCATGAGAGGTCGAGGTATTTTTTCTAGACCATGTGTTGATAAATCTCTTTTAAGTAAATATAAAGATGGTCTAATAGTTTCTACGGCTTGTCTTGGTGGAGAGATACCTCAAGCTATCTTAAAAGGTAGATTAGATGTAGCAGAGAATATAGCTCTTTGGTATAAAAAATTATTTGCAGATGATTTTTATCTAGAAATACAAGATCATGGCTCTATTGAGGATAGAATTGTAAACGTCGAATTGATAAATATTGGGAAGAAGCACCAAATAAAAGTCATCGCTACCAACGACGCGCACTACTTATCAAACAAGGATGTTGAAGCACATGATGCTTTGCTTTGTGTACTAACAGGAAAACTAATAAGTGACGAAAAAAGATTGAGATATACCGGTACAGAATATATTAAAAGTGAAAATGAAATGCTTGAACTTTTTAAAGATCATATTGACGATGAATCAATTATTGAGGCAGTGAATAATACTGTAGAAATTTCTAAAAAAGTTGAATTATTTGATTTGTTTGGAAATTATAGAATGCCAAAATTCCCTCTTAATGAAGATACAGATTCATTTTCTTACTTAACACAATTATCTAACGAAGGTCTTTTAAAAAGACTTAGAAAAAATGATCTTACAGAAGTTGCTGAGAAATATAGAAACAGACTAACTTCCGAATTAAAAATTATAAAAGATATGGGTTTCCCAGATTATTTTTTGGTTGTTTGGGACTACATCAAATTTGCTAGAGATAACTCTATCCCAGTAGGACCAGGTAGAGGTTCTGCGGCAGGCTCATTAGTAGCTTATGCCCTTCAAATCACAAATATAGATCCTGTTGAGCATGGCTTGTTATTTGAGAGATTTTTAAATCCAGCAAGAAAGTCTATGCCAGATATTGATACCGACTTTTGTATTGATAGGAGAAATGAAGTTATTGATTATGTTACTAATCGTTATGGAGAGGATAAAGTTGCACAAATAATTACTTTCAATAAAATGACCTCTAAGGCTGTTTTAAAAGATGTTGCAAGGGTTCTAGATATACCATATGGAGAGGCTGATAAATTGGCTAAGTTAATACCGGTTGTAAGAGGGAAACCTTATAAACTAAATGAAATGATTGATAAGAAGTCTCCTAGCCAAGAGTTTAGAGATAAATATATCAATGATGATAGAGTGAAAAAATGGGTTGATTTAGCTTTAAGAATCGAAGGAACTAATAAAACATATGGAGTTCATGCTGCTGGAGTTGTTATCGCATCGGATCCGCTTGACGAACTTGTGCCTCTTCAAAGGAATAATGAAGGACAAATAATAACCCAATATTCTATGGATGATATCGAATCACTTGGATTATTGAAAATGGATTTCTTGGGCCTTAAGAATCTTACGATGATTGAAAAGACAGTTTCTCTTATTAATCAATCTACTGGAAAAAAAATAAATATTGATGAGTTACCTCAAAATGATCGTAAAACCTTTGAGCTTATTGGAAGAGGAGATCTTGAAGGTATTTTTCAGCTTGAATCTTCCGGTATGAAGCAGGTAGTTAAGGATTTTAAACCTAACTCACTTGAGGATATTTCCTCCATACTAGCTCTTTATAGACCTGGTCCTCTTGATGCAGGCCTCATTCCTAAATTCATAAATCGAAAAAATGGCAACGAAAAGGTTGATTTCCCTCATCCTTTTATTAAGTCAATCCTCACCGAAACCTATGGAATTATGGTTTACCAAGAACAAATCATGAAAATTGCTCAAGACTTGGCCGGTTATTCTTTAGGTGATGCTGATTTACTTCGAAGAGCAATGGGGAAAAAGAAAGTATCTGAGATGGTTAAGCATAGAAATATTTTTGTAGACGGTTCTATGAAGAAAGGTGTAAATGAAAAATTAGCAAATGATCTTTTTGATCAAATGGTTTTATTCGCAGAATATTGTTTTAACAAAAGTCATTCAACGGCTTATGGCGCTGTAACTTATCAAACTGCATTTTTAAAAACCCATTTTCCTGTTGCATATATGGCAGCCCTTTTAAGTGTTAATGCCGGCTCTAGCGACAAGATGCAAAGATATATTTCTAATTGTTATTCGATGGGAATAGAAGTAATTTCACCAAGTATTAATTTTTCTGGGGTTGATTTCACTATTAAGAATAATCAGATTATCTTCGGGTTATCTGCAATTAAGAATTTAGGAGATTCTGCAATAAGAAATATAATTGAAAATCGAAAAAGTTTTGGAATCTTTAAGTCATTATCAGATTTGTGCGATCGGTTACCTTCTAACGTTCTTAACAAAAGAAGTCTTGAATCTCTAATTCATTGTGGAGCACTAGATGAGTTTTCAAATGATAATAATAGAGCTCAGTTATTGTCAGATCTAGAACATGTTATTGAGTGGGCCTCTTCAAGAAATCGTGATAGATTATCTGGGCAAGGAAATTTATTTGATTCTAAAGAGGAATTTTCTAATGTTGCTTTTTCAGATTCACAATTAGCTAAGGTTGATGATTATTCACTTATTGAGAAGTTAAAGTTAGAAAAGCAGCTATTAGGCTTTTATTTATCTGATCATCCTCTAAAACATTTAACTAAGCCAGCTAAACTTATA
The DNA here is from genome assembly GCA_902576415.1 of uncultured Prochlorococcus sp. GTDB lineage: Bacteria > Cyanobacteriota > Cyanobacteriia > PCC-6307 > Cyanobiaceae > Prochlorococcus_A. Next base: position 21,617 of record CACGVZ010000002.1, read on the forward strand.
TCTCCTATAAGTATTTCGCAGTTAGAAGAAATAAAAGATAGAACAAAAGTATCTTTAGTTGGAATGATCCCTGATTTGAAGCAAATCACAACGAGAAAAGGAGATAGGATGGCTATACTTCAACTGGAAGATCTTTCTGGAAGTTGCGAAGCAATAGTTTTTCCAAAAACCTATATTAGATTATCAGAATTTCTTTTTACTGATACTAGATTATTGTTGTGGGGAACAATAGATAAAAAAAGTGATAAGACTCAATTAATAATTGATGATTGTAGAGAAATAGATAATCTTAAATTGCTTATTATTAATCTTGAAAGTTCTCAAGCTTCAGATGTAAGAGTGCAAAATACTTTGAGAGACTGTTTAATTAAATTTAAACCAGATAAAGGTAGATGTGGAATAAAAACTCCAGTTTTAGCTGCAGTAAGAAATAAAAATAGCGTTACCTACGTTAAATTTGGAGAACAATTTTGTATTGGTGATATACAAGGAGCATGCAAATTATTAGAAAATAAATCATTTCAAGTTAATTTGAAATCTTTAGTATCCTAGATTAACCATTCTCCTCAAAATTTTGAGTTGCAGGCTTAAAGGCTGCTTTTGCTCGTTGTATATTCATTGGAATATTTTCAATACCGAAAAAAGATCCAGGCTCCTTATCCCAACTAGCTGATAATATTCCAAAACTTAATCCTGCGAGACCTAATAAGAAAAACAAAGCTGAAATCGCAATTGTTGAGGAGGGAGGTATTTCAGCAATATTTCTTGTAACGATAATATAGCTAACTACAAAAACTGACATTCCTAATATTGTTGGTATTCCAGCTGTAAAAAATATTCTTCTTGCCATTCTATCAGCAACATATTTAGGTATTCCCCTTGATGATTGCTTTGGGATAGTTGCTGTATTTGTAGTATTTTCTAAATTAGAAAAGGCAGCTTTCTCAGAGAAATTTTTTTTCTTATTATTTTTTGTCTTTTTTTTAGATTGTTTTTTTTTCATTAATTGAAATCATCCTCTGATTCCAATTTTCTTTACTAAATCTTGGTATTTCTGAACGTTTTTGTCTTTTATGTAAGATAGTAATCTTTTCCTTTTACCAATCATTTTTAATAATCCTTGCCTTGAAGCGAAATCATGAATGTTTCCTTGGAGATGGTTACTTAATTTCGATATTCTTTTAGAGAGCATTGCCACCTGAACTTCAACTGAACCTGTATCAGTTGGATGAACTTGATGAGTTTCAATAAGCTTCTGTTTTTCAGCTGTATCTAATGACATAAAATTTATTTTCCTTAATCTATGATACTACGTCATCTAGCTAAATTACTATTATCCATATCTAGATAATTCATAGCTAATTTCAATAAATTTTCAAAAGATAAATTTTTTTCTTTTTTATCAAGGATGTCTACTTTTTGAATAATAATTGGCAAAATTGTCTTTATTTCTTTATTTTTGTAATTTAATGATTGAAGGGTTAACTGGAGGTCATCAATCATTTTATTAATTTCATTATCATTGATCTCCAATTCATCTTTGCCTTCTTTTTCAAATTGTATTTTACTTTTAAATTTACTTTTTAATTCTAAAATTAACCGATCACTCATTTTTTGTCCTATACCAGGTACGGAACAGATTAATTTTTTGTTTTGAGTTTTTATTGCATTGATAACTTCGCTAATAGATAATTTATTTAATAAACCCATGCCAATTTGAGATCCAACACCTCGAACACTTAAAATTTCAGTAAAGAAATTCTTTTGATCCTTTGATGTAAAACCAAATAATAAATCTGATTCTTCTTTCTTAATATGTTTTATCCAAAGAGTGATCTTTTTATTAGGTATCTGATTTGTTTTTAATTTGATAAAAAAAGATTCTAATATTTGTATTTCATATCCTAATCCTTGACAATTTATTAAAACAAAAAATTTTTGATTAGTTTGCCATAATTCAACAAACTCTCCATTTATCCAGCTAATCAATTAACCACCATCCACCTGACATCCAATTAGTGCACCTGCAGTCCCACCAGCAGGTACTGCCCAAAATCTATCTTTCCCTCTAGAGGAGGAAAGTGCTATTCCAGCTCCAAGAAGACCTCCTATAACGGTACCTTCACTGCAGTCATTGTCGTCAATTTTTTCCACTTGACGTTGACCTCCGCAAGGTATTTCCACATCAACTTCATAACTTTTTACGTAACCGGGGTTTGATTTTGTTCCAGGAATATATTCTTCTCTATATTCAGTTCTTGTACAAGTTACTGATTTCGGAGTAGTTGCATTAACTTGAACAATAGGAGAAAAACAAAATAATAAAGCTAAATAGAAAAGTTTCACTAGTTTTTTTATTATTCTTCTAATATTCTATGTCCTTTTTATTATTTTGGTAGTGGAAATAATAGTTCCTAATAAAACTAGTGTGGCCCCTAATAAAAAATTTAAGTTTATTATTTCACTAAAAAACAAAATTCCCCAAATAGAGCCGAATAAAACTTGCAAATAGTTAATTGTTGAAGCTTCAGAAGCAGGTAAATTTTTTAATCCTATAGTTAAGAAGGTCTGACCTAATTGAGTAAATAAGCCAATGCCAATTATCCATATTAATTCATTCCAATTTGGGGTAACCCAGTTCATTAATACAATTGGCAACAACGTTATAAAAGAAACAAGTGGAAAATATTCAATAATTACATAAATATCTTCTGTAAAAGAAAGTTTTTTTACTGTAACGTAAGCTAATGCAGTGCAGATTGCTCCAAGAAATGCTATTAAAATCGTAAAATTTTCAATTTTAACGTTTATGTTTGATAATTGACTTGGATTTAATATTACTAATATTCCAATCCAGCCAATAATTAAGGCAAAAATTATATTCCGAGTTATTTTTTCGTTTATAAATATGCCTGCAAATATAGATATAAAGATAGGATATGTGTACTGAATGACAGTAGATATACTAAGGGGCATATTTCTTATCGCATAAAAAATACAAACTAAAGCTAAAGTGCCTAAAACGCCTCTTAAAATAAGTAAAGGTCTATTTTTGCCCCAAGGATTTATATTTTTTAGATTAATTATGAATAATGTAATAATTAAACTTAATAAAGATCTAAATAAAACCAATTCATAAATAGGTATCCTTTTATCAATATTTTTTACACACAAAGTCATCAAACTAAAAAAGAATGAAGCAAATACCAAATTAAACTTATTCAATGAATTAAATTTTTTTTCTAATATCGCGATATTTATCATTTAAAAATAGTTTTATTGTGAAATTAAGTAGATTCTTATTTGATTTTGACCTATAACAAATAAATCATTATTTATTTTTTGATAAAAATCTCAATGGTTCATTCTATACACCCAAGAACTATTCAAGAGGTTAAGGAAAAGGCAGATATTGTTGATGTCATATCTGAACATATAGTTCTTAAGAAGAAAGGGAAGGAATTTGTTGGAATTTGTCCTTTTCATGATGATACTAAGCCATCTATGACAGTATCACCAAGTAAACAATTTTATTATTGTTTTTCTTGTGGTGCTGGTGGTAACTCTATTAAATTCCTAATGGAATTTACTCGTGCAAATTTTTCTGATGTTGTATTGTCTCTAGCAAAAAAGAATAATATTAATGTTGAAAATCTTGAAGGTCCACAAGTAGAAGCATATAAAAAACAATTATCCAGAAAGGAAGAACTTTATAAAATATTAAGAGTCACTAAAAATTGGTTTAAGTCCCAATTAAATAGTTCTCTTGGTGATGAAGCAATGAAATATTTAATATCAAAAAGAAAATTAAATAATAAAATTATTGATAACTTTGAATTAGGTTTCGCTCCAAATTCATGGGATAGTTTATTTAATTATCTAACCAAGGTAGAAAAATTTCCTGTTAATCTCATATTGGCTTCAGGTCTTGCAATTTCTAAAGATAATTCTGACAAGACTTATGATCGTTTTAGAAATAGATTAATTGTTCCAATTCATGATATGCAGGGACGCGTAGTTGCTTTTGGAGGTAGATCTCTTGATGGTCAGGAACCTAAATATCTTAATTCTCCTGAATCTGAGATATTTGAAAAGGGAAAAATGATGTTTGCATTCGAAAAAGCTTCTAGCAATATTAGAAAAAGAGATAAAGCTATTATTGTCGAAGGCTACTTTGATGCGATTTCTCTTCATTCAAAAGGCATTACTAATTCCGTTGCCTCTCTTGGTACTGCATTAAATAAGTATCAAATTTCTCAACTTTGTAGATGTACAGATAATAAAAACATAATTTTGAATTTTGATTCTGATAATGCTGGAATCTTAGCTACGAAAAGAGTAATAAAAGAAGTCGAAAGCTTATCTCTCCATGATCAAATTAATCTTAAGATACTTCAACTAAGAGATTTTAAAGATCCTGACGAATATTTGAATAGTAATACTCCTGAAGATTATTTTAATTTAATTGATAATTCATCCTTTTGGATTGATTGGGAAATAGATCAGATTTTTAAAGATAAAGATTTAACTAAGTCTGAAATTTTCCAAAGTGTTATTTCATCATTGGTAAAATTGTTAAGTAAATTACCTCAATCATCAACTAGAACACATTACTTACAAAAAGTTGCTGAGCAATTAAGTAAAGGTCAAGCTAGGTTAGCAATACAGTTTGAACAAGATTTAAGAACTCAAGTTAAGGGATTTCGTTGGCATGGTAGATCAAAAAAATTTGAACAGCCAAATGAAATTTCCCGACGGGAGAAAAATGAATCGGAAGTAATCTTTTATTATTTACATTGTCCAGATCTTAGGCTATTTATTCGTGATGAATTTCTCAAAAGAGAAATAAATGTTTTTAATACTAGTTATATTCAAAGCCTATGGGAAGCTATTTCAAAAATTGAAGAAAATAATTTAGGTTTAAACTACTTAAATGATTTAAAACAATTAAATAGTCAAAATCTTCAAAAAGATTTTTCTTCTATTAACTTAATTTCACATCTTCCTGATTACTTAGCTCTCAATAATCCTGACTCATCAAATAAAATTAATATTTTTATTAATCCAAATGAGTTGTTTTTAACATTGCTAAGTAATCCCAAAGACAATTTACTAGGAACATTATCACTTCTTGAGAAATATAATTCTCTTAAAAGATGTAGACACCTAATCGAATCTTGGGGATCTCAAAGATTAAAAACTTTAGAAAATTGTATATCTATCTTAATTGATAATCCTTCTTCAGGTTCTTCTAATACAAATAAAGAGATAGATGATCTTTTCAAGGATTTAAACTCAGATGCTATAAAATTTCAGGAACTATATTATTTAGAAAGGCAACATATTAATTTTTTAGATAAACAACGTTGTGGCAATTTCATCGCTAGTTAATATAAAAATTTTTTAATTCAAAGACAGTATTTTTCAATCATTCGTTTTACCTTTTTGGGTTTATCTTCAAGAACATAAGCTTCTACTTCTTTCGCATAAGTCCCAGAAAAATTTGAACTAGAGAATTCTAATGCTTTTCTTTTACTTTGATGCAATTTGCTTTCTAATTTTTTTATATCCCCTATCGTTTTATTGTTATTACATTTTTGTATAGCATGAGTTGCTTCGTGTCTTAATGCTTTTCTTATCACCCTTTCTGTTTTGAAGTTATCTTTATTTGGGCTTTGTTTTTTACTTCTATAATTTGTTTTCCTTTTTGCATTTTCAGTACATATTATTATTTTATTTTCTTTAAAATTATGTAGCCCTTTTATTTCTTTGTTTAATAGACATTCAATTTTATTTTCTTCAACTATGTAGTTTGCTTTCATTAATAAGTTAAGAATCTCTTTATCTAATTTGCTCAAAAATAATACAAATTCCATTCTATTTTGTTTACTTCACTATAGTTGGGATTTGTTCTATATCAGTTGTAGATGAGCGACTTAAGAAATTCTTATTCATCTTCCAACTTTGTGGATTTTTTGTAATGGCCCATGTAATTGCATTGTTATTAAATCTTTTATTTAATAAATCAATCGTTTTCATAAGATTTGTTGATTTTTTTAAGACTTTCTGAGATTTGTAATTGATAACTGATTGCTGTAAATATTCGCTATTTGTTAAATCTTGCATTAAAACACCAGCTTTTGAGAATTTATATTCGGGATTATAAATTTCTTTAGATAATTCAACTACTATTTTTAAAATATTGTTTGTGTCATCTGTTGGATTTGTAAGTTTTCTATGAGCACTTCTTTGATAATTTTGACTTGAATATTTACTGGTTCTAGCAAATACTCTAATATTAGATGATTGCAAATTCTGACTTCTCATTTTTTCAGAGGCTTTTATTGCGTGAGTTGCCAGTGCTTGAGTTAAGTCTTCTAATTTTGTGATAGGCGTGCCGAAACTCCTGCTCACCTGAATTTCTTTTTTTGATTTCTTATTTTTTTCTATGGGCAGGCATCTATGGCCTTTCAGTTCTAATTGCAGTCTTTTCCCTACGATGCCTAATTTTTTAATGATTTCATTTTCTTCCATATCTCTTAGTTCTCTCGCATTTTTAATACCTTTACTTTGCAACCAATTAGAGGTTTGTTTCCCGACTCCCCATATCTTATCTATACTAATTCTTTTCAAATAATTATTTTCATTTTCGGTTCTAGCTAAATCAAATATTCCAGCTGAATAATCAATATTTTTAGCTAGTTTATTAGCAATTTTTGCTCTTACTTTATTTTCTCCTATTCCTACTGTTATGGTAATCCCTAGATTCTGATATATTAATGATCTTATGCTTCTTGCCCAAGGATATAGATTCTCATCATTAGGTCTAGAAATCGAGACGAATGCTTCGTCAATAGAATAAATTTCTATCTGCTCACAATAGTTTTTCAGTAAATTCATTAGTCTTCTGCTCATATCCCCATAAAGCGAGTAGTTTGAGCTTAAGACTGCTACATCTAATTTATTTAGTCTTTCTTTGACCTTAAAATACGGAGTTCCCATTTTAATTTTTAAAGCTCGCGCTTCAGGGCTTCTTGCAATGATACATCCGTCATTATTAGATAAAATTACTACTGGTTTATTTCTCAAATGAGGATTAATATTTTGTTCGCATGATGCGTAAAAATTATTAGCATCTATAAGAGCTATTGCATCAATATTTGAAATTCTCATAAATAGCTATGTATTGAATAAATAACAACCCCCCATATCTGTACATCAATATGGTTTTTAAATCTAAAATCAGGATAATTATGATTTTCTGCTTTTAAATATAATTCATTATTTTTTATAGATAATCTTTTTATTGTAAATTCTCCGTCTATCATTGCAATGATGATATTCCCTGGCCTGGCTGTTAAGCTCTTGTCTACTATTATTAAATCTTTATCTTTAATTCCTGCATTTATCATTGAGTTACCTTTAACTCTAAGAAAAAAAGTGCTAAACGGATTAGATATTAAATGTTCGTTTAAATCAATATTTTCTTCTGTATAGTCATCTGCAGGAGAAGGAAACCCTGCTGATACCGAATCAGTTAATAAGGGGATTTTAATTTTTTTAGTAGTTGAATCAAAAGAATCCAAGGTTAAATTGATAGTATATATGTACTATATAGTAAAAATTCAAAAAATGGTTAGTTATTAAACTTTTATAGATTAATTTTAGATTGAATCTAATCTTTTTAAGAACGATGGTAAGGGGAGTTGTTAGAGATAGAAATAGCTCTATAGATTTGCTCGATTAGGATTAATCTAGCTAATTCATGTGGAAAAGTTAAAGGAGACAGGCTTAGTACAAGATCTGATTTTTCTTTTATATCTGAATTAACTCCATCAGTATCACCGATTAAGAAATTAATTTTTTTATTTTTAAAATTCATGAGTAAGGAACATAGTTGAACTGAATTAAACTGTTTCCCTTCTTCACTTAGGCAGATAATAATATTGTTATTGGATCTAAGATTATTTAAATTAAAAGTCTTTAACTCATTAATGATAAGTTCAGGCATTCTTTTTTTGTATTGATTAATTCCATCTCTAATCCAAAGTTTCTTTATTTTGCCGATAGCATAAATTGCTAATCTATTACTCTGAAGCATAAGTAAATATTAAAACTAATTATTCATCAAGAAGATAATTAAATTCATCATATAGTTCCTCTTCTGTTGTTAATTTCTTGGAAAAATTATCTTTTTTAGAATTCATATTAATTTGATTAATCTCACTTTTTCTTAGTGAATTATTAACGTTGGAAGTCTCTTCTAAAGATTCTGAATTATCAATTAACGAATAAAAAATTTTATTAGGATCTTCTGAATTAAGTGGTTTGGTGATTAAATTATCATTATTAGTTATATTTGTGTAATTATTTATATTTTTACTTTCGATATTTAAATTTTTCTTTTTCTTAAATTTATTGAGTTTATCTAAATTTTTTTTTGATAAGCTCATGATATAAAGTATTAAATAAATTCATATTTAATTTAAACATATTATTTATCTTTTGGATGAATTCTAAAAACTATCATCAAAAAAAAAGATTTGGACAACACTGGTTGGTAAATAAAAAAATATTAGAAAAAATTAAAGAAATTGCTGTTCTTAATGAAAATGACTTTATTTTAGAAATTGGTCCTGGTAAAGGAGCTTTAACCTCTAAGTTGTTAGATTCAGAAATTAAAAAATTACATGCAATTGAGTTAGATAAAGATTTGATAAATTTATTAAATGATAAATTCAACAATAACAATAAGTTTTCACTGCAGCAGGGAGATATTCTAACTGTAAATTTAGAATCGATTAATAAGAAGATTACAAAAGTGATTGCAAATATTCCTTACAATATAACTGGCCCAATATTGGATATTTTCATAGGTCGATTGGGCATTATAAGAAACTATAATTACGAAAAAATAATATTTTTGATGCAAAAAGACGTTGTAGATAGGATTTTGTCAAAAGAAGGTAGTCCCAATGCTGGTGCGCTTAGTATAAGAATGCAACTTTTATCAAAAATAAAAAGAATATGTGATGTGCCGCCTTCATCATTTAGTCCGCCTCCAAAAGTTTTTTCTTCTTTAGTAGTTTTCGAACCAATTAAGAATGATTTAAGACTAGATGTTGGTCTAGAGAAATTTATAGATAAACTTCTTCGAATTTCATTTAATTCAAGAAGAAAAATGCTTAGAAATACTCTTAATTCAATACTTTCAAATGAAGAGATAAATGAATTATCTGAATCTTCAAAAGTTTGTTTTAATTTAAGACCACAAGATATTTCAATTGACCAATGGATTAAGCTTGCAGAAAATTGTATTAAAATTAAAAAATAAAAATTTAAATATATGCAAGATTTAGCTAAAACGAAAATTAATATAAAATCTCCTGCCAAAATAAATTTGCACCTTGAAGTTATTGGTAAAAGAGAGGATGGATTTCATGAGTTAGCAATGATTATGCAAAATATTGATCTTTCTGATTATTTAGAATTTGAAATTAATAATGAAGGTTTAATTAAACTTGAGTCTGATTGTAATGATTTAAGCTTATCTGATGATAACTTAATTGTTAAATCGGCAAATCTATTAAGGGAAAAATTAAATATAGATTACGGAACGAATATATTTTTAAGAAAAAATATTCCAATTGGCGCAGGATTAGCCGGTGGATCTAGTAATGCAGCAGCAACATTAATTGGTCTTAATAAGTTATGGGATTTGAACTTAGATCAAGAAACATTATGTTTATTAGCATCAACTTTAGGATCTGATATTCCCTTTTTTATAAATGGTGGTATTCAATTATGTTTTGGGAGAGGAGAAATTTTGGAGAAAATAGATTCAAACTTTGAATATGGAGTAATTCTTTTAAAAAATCCAAATGTATCAGTATCTACAGCTGAAACTTATAAAAAATATAGTAATAGATTTTGTGATCAATATCTTACTGATAATGATATTATTGAGAACATAAGAAAAAATTTAAGAGATAATGGTTTAAATAACTTAAATTTTGATAATCAAAATTTATCTATTAAAAATGATTTGCAGTTAGTTGTTGAAAATGAAAATGATTCTGTAATGCAGGCATTATATTTACTCTCTAAATTAGAAAACTGTCTCACATTTTCAATGAGTGGATCAGGCCCTACATGCTTTGCACTTTTTAAAGATATAGAGACTGCTAAAAAAGAATTTACTGCAAACTATAAATTGTTTAGAAATAAAGGTTACGATTCATGGGTTTGCACTTTCCTTGAAAAGGGAATAACATTCATTTAAAATTTTTTTATACAAAATTTTATTGTGGTTGATAATAGTAATGAGAATATTGAAAAAAATATTCCCGAAAAAGGACCATTAAATTTTATTGTAGGTTCATTAACAAGTTTTTTATTATTTATATTTTTTTATTTTTTAAGTAATAAAATTGCAATTTATTTTTCAGTACATAAACCATCTAATTCTTCTGAAATAGTCCAAAATATCTCTTCTAGTATTAATACCTTAATAATTGGATTATCTTTTTTGCTAACTTTTTCCTTTGCTTTTATAGGTATAGGACTTTTTATTGTATTTATTCGCAGTTTTTTTCTGAAGAAAAATTGAATTGCCAATATTATTAAGAAAACACTTTCTTTGAATGTCTTTACATGACTTAGGCCTTTTAGTCCTTTTGCTGTCACCTGGAATGATTTTATCAATATTACTACTCATAACCTTCGCTGAAGGAGGTTGAATTATTTAAAGTGGTAGGATTATATATGTGATTAATTAGGTAATTAATTGTGGCTGGAACATTATTATTTAATGCTTTGAAAGAGGCAATTGATGAAGAAATGGCAAATGATGTAAATGTTTGCGTTATGGGAGAAGATGTTGGTCAATATGGAGGATCTTATAAGGTAACTAAGGATTTATATGAAAAATATGGAGAGTTAAGAGTCTTAGATACACCAATAGCAGAGAATAGTTTTACGGGTATGGCGGTGGGCGCAGCAATGACTGGGTTAAGACCAATAGTAGAAGGAATGAATATGGGTTTTTTGCTTTTAGCTTTTAATCAAATATCAAATAATATGGGTATGCTTAGATATACAAGCGGTGGAAATTATAAAATACCAGCAGTAGTTCGAGGACCTGGAGGAGTTGGTCGACAACTTGGTGCTGAACACAGTCAAAGACTTGAAGCATATTTTCATGCAGTTCCCGGTATAAAGATTGTTGCATGCAGTACACCTACAAATGCTAAAGGTTTAATGAAAGCAGCCATAAGAGATGATAATCCGGTTCTATTTTTCGAACATGTTCTTCTATACAATTTGTCTGAAGAATTACCTGAAGGTGATTACACTTGCGCTTTAGATCAGGCTGACGTTGTAAAAGAAGGTAAAGATATTACTTTATTGACTTATTCAAGAATGAGACATCACTGCCTTAAAGCTGTTGAAGAATTAGAAAAAAAAGGAATAGATGTTGAGTTAATCGATTTAATAAGTTTAAAACCGTTTGATATGGAAACCATCTCAAAATCAATAAGAAAAACAAATAAAGTAATTATTGTTGAAGAATGTATGAAGACTGGAGGTATTGGTGCAGAATTAATTGCCTTGATAACTGAAGAGTGTTTCGATGATCTTGATGCCCGACCAATTAGATTATCTAGTCAGGATATTCCAACTCCGTATAATGGGAATCTTGAGAATTTGACAATAATCCAACCACATCAAATTGTTGAAAAAGTTGAAGATTTAATTAGTGGGAGTATATAGGCAATGAAAAGAAGGCAAGGTTGGCTTTTCTTTATTATATTTCTACTTACTTTATGTGTATATCTATTAATAAATTATCCCTTACAGTTGGGATTGGATTTACGAGGGGGGTCTCAACTTACACTACAAATTATTAAAGAGGAAGGTAATGTAACACGGGATGAACTTGAAGCAGTTAATTCGGTTATAGATAAACGCGTTAATAATTTAGGAGTTTCCGAGTCTAACTTGCAAACCCTAGGAGGTGATCAATTGATTTTAGAATTGCCTGGAGAACAAAATCCGTTAGTTGCATCACGTGTTTTAGGTAAAACTGCTTTATTAGAATTTAGAACTCAAAAAGAAGGAACATCTACAGATCTAAAAAAACTGCAACTACAGAGATTGAGTATTAAAGAATTAATTAAAGAATATTCCTCTTCAGAAAAAAGTCAGTTTGATGATAATCTCTTAAAAATCATTCAAGATGATCTTAAAGAGATAGAGCAAGAATTAAATTTCTCATCAAATAGTAATGATTTATATGGGAAGTTAATCGAAATTAAAAAGTATGTTGATAAAGAAATTACAAATTTATTTATTAAAACAGATTTATCTGGTAAAGATCTTATTAATGCAGGAAGGAGACAAGAACAAACAAATAGTAATTGGGAAGTTTTATTAACTTTTAGTAATTCAGGAGGTGAAAAGTTTGCAGAAATTACAAAGTCAATTGCTGGCACTAATCAACTATTGGCTATCATTCTAGATGGCGAATCAATAAGTGAAGCCAGTGTAGGTAATCAATTTGCTAGTACTGGGATCACAGGTGGTTCAGCAACAATAAGCGGCAATTTTAGTGCTGAAAATGCTAGAGAGTTAGAAGTTCAACTTAAAGGAGGTTCATTACCATTGCCAATTGAAATAGTAGAAACTAACACTATAGGAGCTCTTTTGGGATCTAATAATATTTTAAAAAGTCTTTATGCAGCTATTAGTGGATTAATTTTTGTTGGTATATTTATGATTTTTAATTATAGGATCTTAGGTTTTGTTTCAGTTCTCTCTCTAGTTCTTTATGGTTTCTTTAACTTAGCTCTATATTCTTTAATACCTGTAACTTTGACTTTACCGGGAATATCTGGGCTTATACTTAGCATTGGTATGGCTGTTGATGCAAATATTCTAATATTTGAGAGAATTAGAGAGGAATTATATGATGGTAATACTCTTACAAGATCTATTGATAGCGGTTTTCAAAGAGCTAATTCATCCATAGTTGATGGCCACATTACAACTCTTCTAAGTTGTTTTGTATTGTTTTTATTAGGAACAAATTTTGTTAAAGGTTTTGCGGCAACATTAGGTATTGGAGTCTTAATAAGCCTGTTTACCTCACTAAATTGTTCTAAAACTATTTTGCGATTTTTTACAACATATCAATATTTAAGACAAAAAAATCTTTATCTTCCCAAGAATAATTTCTCAAATTAAATTTTTTATTTCTTATTTTCTCATGAAATACAATCTTGAACTTATAAAAAATAAAAGAAAGATAATCAGTTTTTCAACTATTCTTATATTGTTTAGTCTTATAGGAATTTTATATTCTACTTTTAATACTACTTATAAGAAACCTATAAATTTAGGGATGGATTTTGTTGGGGGAAATGAACTAAGAATAGAGAGAGTTTGTGAAGAAGAATGTTCTAATTTTTCCCCTGATTTAGTTTTAGAAAAATTAAGAGAGACCTCTAAAAATAAAAAAGTTTTAAATAATATTAAATTACAATTCCAAAATAAAAATAAATTAATTTCAATAAGAACCCCTTATTTGACTATCGAAGAATCAAATAGTCTTATTAATAATCTTGATAATATTGTTGGGCCTCTAAATTATGAGAGCAAGGATTCAAGATTAATAGGTCCAAAGCTTGGGAAAAGATTACTTACTAATTGCGTTACTTCATTGTTAGTTTCTTTATTTACAATATCTTTATATATAACAATCAGATTTGATAAAAAATATGCGTTATTTGCACTATTAGCTTTATTCCATGATTTAGTAATTGTTTTCGGTATATTTTCCTGGTTGGGAGTTATATTATCAGTCGAGGTAAATAGTTTATTTGCTGTGTCATTGTTAACTATTGCCGGTTATTCAGTAAATGATACTGTTGTTATATTTGATAGAATTCGTGAGAATTTAAAATCAAAGAATGAAAGCTATAACGAAATTATTCAATTATCAGTTAACGAAGCATTTAGGAGAACAACGTTTACTAGTATTACAACCCTTTTCCCTTTACTAAGCATAATTTTGTTTGGATCTTACTCACTATTTTGGTTTTCATTGGCCTTATCTTTAGGAATTATAGTTGGAAGTTATTCAAGTATTTTATTGGCTCCATCTTTGTTGCTGAAAGACTAAAAACAACCTTCTAATTTTATGAAATTAAATTATTATTTGATAGTTTTATTTTCTTTAGTTTTAATAGATCTTTCTACTGAGTTAAGAATATTATTTGATCATTTTACTTTTAGTTCATTATATTTTGCTATTGGTAAACATCCCCTAGCCTTCTTTATACTTTTTTCATATCCATATTTATATAAAAAATTAATTAAGTAGTTTTTAAATATCTTTAAATGAATCTTTTACTATAACCTGTATTACTACAGCTAATGGAAGAGATAAAATTAGGCCTAATGGACCAAAAATGAAGGTGAATCCAAATTGTGAAATTAATGTTAGACCAGGAAGTAAGTTTGCTTTTTTCTTCATTATGGATGGCATTATTATATAGCTTTCAATATTTTGAATGATTACATAAGCTCCTAATACGGCCAGTGGCTTCCAAAAATTATCGAGTAGTGCAATTGAGATAGGAAATATACCACTTATAACTGGACCTATATTTGGAATTACATTAAGAACCATTGCTATTAAAGCATTTGAGACAACATATTTGACATCTAATATAGATAAAACAATTAATGATAATAAACCTACAGATAATGAGCTTATGACCATAGAAAAGGTCCAATTTGCTAATGCAATATTGCATTTTTCAAGAATATTTCTAAATTTGTTACGGTAGTTTTTTGGTATTAATAGAAGTATATTTTCTTTATATTGTTTTGGTTCAATAGAAATCATCAAACTAACAGCTAATACGAATATTAATTTCAAAAGACCCGAACCTAGATTTCCCGCTATGTTTATTAGATTCTTAAAACTTTCTTGAATAGCTTTTGCAATAGTTGAGACATCTGGAATGGTAACTACATTATTTATAAGATTGAATATGTCTATAACGTTTTCTGATTTTTCACCATAAAATATATTATTAAGTTTGTTCAGATTTGTATTAATCAAAATATTTATTTTTGATAAACCATTTGGAATATCAACTAGTATTTCATTGAATTCTTTTATGAAAGGAGGCAATACAAGAATAAAAATAGTAAATACTATTACTGATATAACAGTTAATACTAGAAACAAAGAAAGTGATCGAGGAATTTTCAATCCCTTTTGTATTTGATTACATAAATTACATACTATATTTGAAATTACTAAAGAACAGATTATTAGTAGGAGAAAATCCCTTAAAGTCCATATTATTAACGAAGTTATTAATATTACTAATAACTTGAAATATGAAGGACTACTCAATTTTTAAAATATTCTACTTCTTTTCAGAATATCCTAATCCATTTGATTTGGCATAACTATTTGCAAATCTCATAAATCTATCAAAGTCTGATGTGTTCTTCCAAATATAAACTGCTTCTAAAAATATGGGTTCTCCATCAACAAACTTTACTTTAACTTCCCTAGTTAGTATTTCGCCTTCGGAATCAATCATACGCATACCTGTAATTTCGCCGTCTGTAATTGAAGATAATGCCTGAGGTTTTTCGAACAAAAATAATGCTTGGCCGGTGGTACCATCTTTACTCCTAGTCAGTCTTATTTCAGGCACTACTGGTTCATCAGTTCCCTCATAAAATTGTATTTTTGCAGTTTTATTTGCTGTCATAATATTCGATCAATAATTTTTTATTTTAGGAAATATTTTTCGTATTCGTTTGTAATTATTTCACAAAACATTATTTATTAACTCTATAATCCTTTCATCATATTTTTTGTCGGTTAAGTCTAATAATTTTATATTTGTTCTACCAACCTTTTCAAATTCATAGCATTTATCGTAATAATCTAGAACTGATCTGCAAACTAAGTCCCATTTCTCATTATTAATTGATTCAAGAGCTATTTTTGTTCTTTGCGGTCCTAATCTTTTTTTTATCCTTAATACAGATTCTTGAAGTTCCTCTTTCTTAAAAACACTATAAGTATCTATCAACTCATCTAACCTGTTAGATTCGCTTCTTAAAATTTCAATTCTCCTAGATTTTTTCATCTGATTGAAAAATTCATGAGGAATTTTGCATTTACCTATATTTGCACTTTCAGCTTCTACAAAAATATTATTAGAACATTTAAAAGAATTTAATTTTTCTGCAATTAGATTTTCAAATTGTTCATTTGAAGGTTGTTCTTTCATTCCTAAACCTCCAAATGTACTTCCTCTATGACATGCAAATCCTTCAAGATCGATAGTTTGATATTTATATTTCTCTAGTAATGCTAATAATCTTGTCTTCCCAGTTCCTGTTTTTCCGCCAATAACTACTATATTCAACTTTTTTGAGAAACTATTTAATACCCATCTTCTATATATTTTATATCCTCCCTTAAGTGTTATTGGATTTAATTTATATTTTTCTAGTAACCACGCAATGCTTTGCGAACGCATTCCTCCTCTAGAGCAATATATTCTGATAGGATTTTCATTATTTTTATTATTAATAGTTTTATAAGAATCAATCTTCATGAATAAATTATCAAGAAGTAATTCAATTTTTTTTTCAAAAAATTTTAATCCCTCCATGACTGCTTTTTTTCTTCCTTCCTTTTTATAAATCGTGCCAATTATAGATCTCTCATCATTATCAAATAGTGGAATGTTAATAGAATTAGGCAGGTGTCCTTTATAATATTCACTCGGGCTTCTAACATCTATAAGTGGTCCTTTAAAACTTCTAAATTTCTCTAGTTCTTTTCTTTTGAAATACATGGATAGTTTTTAATTTTTTAGATCGATTTTTTAAAATGAATAACAAAGAACAAGATAACTATAATAATGCTACATCAGATCTTATAAAAAAATTTGTAGATTCCAATCAAAGAAAAAGAATAAATTCATTAATTCAAATAGAATCTAACGTCGAAAATATTTTTAATCTTGGCCCTTCACTGTTTGATATCTTTGATAGAAATGGAGATGACTGGGCTGCCGGTTGGATATTGCAAGTTTTAAAAAAATTTAAGCCTGAATTCTTTGAAAACTCTAAATTCAATAATTGGTTTAATACATATTCAGATATTGATATTAATTATGATGATTTGCAATTGATGTTGGTTGAGCAAAAATTTGAAGAGGCAGATAGATTAACAAGTTCTTATTTACGAAAATTAGCTGGAAAATTAGCTGAAAAACGTGGATATGTTTTCTATAGTGAAGTTAAGAATATGTCAGGTAAAGATCTAGAAACAATAGATAGATTATGGACTATTTATTCTACTGGTAGATTTGGATTCTCAATTCAGGCAAAGATATTAAAATCAGTAGGAAAAAAATATGAATTAATGTGGCCGAAAATAGGTTGGAAAAAAGAAGGCTTATGGACAAGATATCCAGGATCTTTTTGCTGGTCGTTGGATGCTCCTGATGGACATATGCCTTTAATTAATCAACTAAGAGGAGTAAGGCTTATGGACTCTATCCTACGGCATCCTGCTATTGCAGAGAGACATAATAATATTCTTTAAATTGAGGTATTTAATAGGTTAAAATTAATACAGTATCAAAATATTAATATGTCCTTATTTCGGGGCAAAAATATTTTAAAGAAATTTTTTAAAAGACCAAAGATTAACTGGTCAAACTATGAATTTGAATCATCATTACAGTTAAATGAATTTGTCGATCAATTATTAGAACCTATTAAAAATTCTCAATCAAGCTATCTTATAAAACTTGGTTTACATGAAGCTCTTGTTAACGCTGTAAAACATGGAAATAAATTAGATCCTAAAAAAAATATTAGAGTAAGAAGAATAATTACTCCCAATTGGTGTGTTTGGCAAATTCAAGATCAAGGTAATGGTTTAGAAATAAAAAAAAGAGATTATAAATTACCAAAAAAAATAAGTAGTGTTAATGGCCGTGGTTTATACATTATTAATGAATGTTTTGATGATATTAGATGGAGCAGTAAAGGTAATAGGCTTCAGTTGGCTTTAAAAAGGTGATTTTTACTAGGACAAGGTTGATTCACATTAATATCTTTTAACCATTTAATACTTTCTTCTATATACTCAATAGTTTCTTTCTCATTACAAGAAATAATTAAATGGCATAATCCTGCTGAAATTAATTCTGCAGATCGTTTATATTTATTTCCTTTATCTTTATGCCATTTAGAATGATCAATCTTTAATTTGTCATTAAGACTTTGAACAAGCTGAATAGTATCTTTATCCCAATAGGTCATAGAAGTTTTTATTTACTTTACAGCAGACCATACTTTAGTCATAAAAAAGGAATTTGATTTTACATCTTTAAAACCTACTTCCTCTATTTTAGAATTTATATCCTCTTTTATGTAATCACTATAAAAAGGCTCATGAAAAGATTTATAGAAGCTTTCCATTACGGAAGTAAAGTCGGGTGAATCACTTATTTGAATTGAATCAGCTAATACTAATATACCCCCAGGTTCAAGAACTCTAAAAAATTCATTTAATACTTTAGCTCTAATTGTTCTAGGTAATTCATGAAATAAATAAACACAAGAAATGCATTGAAAACTATCATTTTCAAAAGGTAAATCTTCAGCATTACCTTTTATTAACTGAATTAAATCTCCATCTAAATCTGAAATATATCTACTTGCCTCTTTTAAGTATGAATCAGATAAATCAATTCCTGTTATTTTTTCTTTAGGAAATGCTGCTCTTAATTGTTTTAATGTTCTTCCTGATCCTGTTGCTACATCAAGTATTTTTATAGAACTTTTTTTTCTATCTCTAAAAATTTCAAGTCCATCTTTTATTGGCTTAATTATTCTTCTCCTCATTGAGTCAGCACTTCCATTGAAAAGTATCTCTACTTGTAGGTCATAAATGCTAGCTGAAAAGTCTGATAAATAACCATCTGTTTGATGATGAAAATTTCTCAAGTAATATTGAGGATAATTATCTTTATCAATTGATTTTGGAAGATCATCAAAGTTTTGTTTTCTGCGTCTATCCCATGTATTAGGCATATCTAGCCAAATTTTAGGATATTGAGTTAGATATCTAAGCCATGGCTCGTTAAACAATAATTTTTTTGGATATATATTTTTTTCTGCATCATTCCAATCTTCTTCTCTTAATTTATCCATTGAATTTTGGATTTGCATTAGAAGATTCTTATCTATATCAAAATTTTCAAGCTTCGAATCAGGAAGAATAAAATTCATTAATCTTGAACTGATTTGCTTGTGTGCAAAACCTGCAATGCTTTTACTTTGTTGTAGCGTTTTATATGCAATTTTTGAAATAGAATCCCTAGCCATTTTTCAATTTATATATATATATTTCAACAAAAAAAAAATCAATTTGAGAATATTTTGTGATATTTCTCAAATTGATTAACTTAAAAAAAAGCGTTTTTTTAATTATGCATCGTAATACATGAAGAATTCATGTGGATGAGGCCTTTGTCTTAGTTGTTGTACCTCTTCGTATTTTATATCGATAAAGTTATCGATAAAATCTTCAGTAAACACTCCACCAGCTAATAGATAATCCTTATCAGCCTTTAGCGCATTAAGGGAGTCATTTAGAGAAGAAGGTACTGTATCAATTTTTGCAAGTTCATCAGCTGGAAGTTCAAATAAAT
The DNA here is from genome assembly GCA_902576415.1 of uncultured Prochlorococcus sp. Lineage (GTDB taxonomy): Bacteria > Cyanobacteriota > Cyanobacteriia > PCC-6307 > Cyanobiaceae > Prochlorococcus_A. The sequence continues at coordinate 41,389 of CACGVZ010000002.1, forward strand.
CTACATCTACTCCATCACCAGGATCAATTTGATTTTTGATTCCATCAATACCAGCAAGCATCATTACAGAAAATGCTAAGTAAGGATTTGCAAGAGCGTCACCTGATCTAAATTCTAATCTTTTAGCTTTAGGACTTGGACCTGTTAAAGGTATTCTTACTGCAGCTGACCTATTACCCTCAGAATAAACTAGATTTACAGGTGCTTCGAATCCTGGAACCAATCTCTTATAACTATTAGTTGTTGGGTTAGTAAATGCTAGGAATGAAGGCGCGTGTTTAAGTATACCTCCTATGTACCATCTTGCTGTTTGAGATAAATTTGCATATGCTCCTTCACCAAAAAATAGTGGTTGTCCACTCTTCCATAAACTTTGGTGAACATGCATTCCGGTTCCGTTGTCGTTAAAAACAGGCTTGGGCATAAATGTTGCAGTTTTACCATATTTTTTTGCAACATTTCTGACAACGTATTTATAAGTCATAACGTTATCAGCAGCATTTATTAACGAATCAAATTTCATTCCAAGCTCGTGTTGTCCGGCACCAGCAACTTCATGGTGATGTTTCTCTGTGGGAATACCTAATTCACCCATAAGAAGAAGCATCTCAGATCTGATATCTTGCGCAGTATCATTTGGAGCTACTGGAAAATATCCTTCTTTGTATTGTATTTTGTATCCTAAGTTTCCCCCTTCTTCAATCCTCCCTGTGTTCCATGGAGCTTCAATAGTGTCTACACTATAAAAACAACTTCCTTCTTTAGAGTCATATCTAACATCATCAAATAAAAAGAATTCTGGTTCTGGTCCAAAAAATGCTGTATCAGCTATACCAGTTGAATCTAAATATTTTAATGCTTTTTGGGCTAAAGCTCTGGGACACCTATCATAAGGCTCCCCACTTCTTGGCTCTTGAATAGAGCAAATCATACTTAGAGTTTTATGTTTATAAAAAGGATCTATCCAAGCTGTACTTGCATCAGGAACCATTGACATATCGGAGGCATTAATTGCTTTCCAACCTCTTATTGATGAACCATCAAATGCTAGACCTTCTGTAAATGAATCCTCTTCTATCATGTCCGATGTAAGAGTTAAATGTTGCCATTTACCATGGATGTCTGTGAATTTTAAATCGATGAGTTCAATTCCTTCGTCTTTAATTTGACTTAAAACATCTTGTGGAGACTTAGACATAACTTTTGAGATACCTTCTATGAAATTAATAACTTGATGATTCTTATTATGTATCAAACGTAACTTTTTTCAACACTAGGTATCTTCTTTCAGTGTTTCAAGTCATAACTTTAATAATTATTTACTTAATTATTTAAATTGAATTAATTTCTATAAAAAAATATCGCTTAAGAGACGAAATTAGTCTAATTTAAAAGTAATTGAATGTAATGCTTTGACAGAAGCTAAACTTATTCCGGCTTTAAATAAAGAGAATTTATCTCATTTTTCAAAGACTTATGTTCCTTCTAGACTTTTATTAGGACCAGGACCTTCAAATGCACATCCAGAAGTCTTGAGTGCTCTCTCTTTAAATCCTATTGGTCATTTAGATGAAGCATATATTTCATTGATGTCCGATGTTCAAAAACTTTTAAGATATACCTGGCAATGTAATAATCGTATTACTCTTCCAATGAGTGGTACTGGAAGTGCAGCTATGGAAGCTTCTATAGCGAATTTTATAGAGGAAGGTGAAAAAATTCTTATCGCTAAAAAAGGATATTTTGGTGAAAGACTAATTGATATGGCAACTAGATATAAAGCAGATGTATCTGTTATCGAAAAACCTTGGGGTGAATCCTTTTCTTACGAAGAAATTAAGTATGAAATAGAGACAAAAAAACCAGCTATATTTGCTATTGTTCACGCTGAAACATCTAGTGGGGTTTTACAACCTCTTGATGGAATAGGTGATGTATGTAGAAAAAATAACTGTTTATTTTTAGTTGACGCAGTTACTTCCCTTGGCGCTCTAGAACTATTGATAGATAAATGGAAAATAGACTTAGCGTATAGTTGTAGCCAGAAAGGATTAAGCTGCCCGCCTGGATTAAGTCCTTTTACAATGAATGAGAGAGCTGAAGAAAAACTAAGTTCAAGAAAAACAAAAGTTCCCAACTGGTATTTAGATTTATCCCTTTTAAATAAATATTGGGGTTCTGATCGTGTTTACCATCACACTGCCCCTGTAAATATGAATTTTGCTATTCGTGAAGGTTTACGATTAATAGCTAATGAAGGTTTAGAGAATGTTTGGCATAGGCATAATACTAATGCAAAGAAACTTTGGAATGGTTTAGAAAGTCTAGGTATGGAATTACATGTATCAGAGGATTACCGATTGCCTACTCTCACAACAGTTAAGATCCCTCCAGCAGTTGATGGGGATGGTTTTAGAAATCATCTCTTAAGAAACTTTGGAATTGAAATTGGAAATGGACTTGGAGAATTATCTGGTAAGGTGTGGCGTGTAGGGCTAATGGGTTTTAATTCATGTGAGGAGAATGTTGACAGATTATTAAACCTATTTGATAGTGAGCTAAAGAAATTTTCTATTTTTGAGTCCTCAACTTTTTGAACCAAATCTGTAAAATTTGACTGCATTCATCTTCAAGGACACCGCCAATTATTTCCATTTTGTGATGAGCACTTTCATGTTTTGATAGGTCAATTGAGCCACCCAATCCACCCCTTTTCTTATCGTAAGCTCCAAAAATAACTTTACCCATTCGCGCTTGAATAAGCGCAGAGGAACACATAGTACAAGGTTCTAGATTTGTGATAATAGTACATTCATTAAATCTCCAATCATTTTTTATTAAAGATGCTTGCCTAAGTGCCATTATCTCAGCATGACCTAATGGGTCTTTATTAATATTCCTTCTGTTAACCCCTCTCCCGATACATCTTCCTCTCTTATCTAAAATAACTGCACATATTGGCAGCTCAACTTTTCCAATTTCTTTAGATCTTTTTAATATAAATCTCATCCATTTATAGTATTTTGAATTATTTGTTTTTTTTGATTGATTTTTATTACTATTTCCATTTTCAAAAATATATCTCATTTACCAATATTGAGAATAGAATTATTAATAGATATCTTATCTGATGGCTGAAGATTTTATTAATAATAAAGATATATATTTCCCCTCATATTTAGGGACTAATGACAAATTGATTACTCTTCTGAATAGAGCAAGTCAAACTCTTTGTGACTGGTTCTCTAAAGCTGATAAAAATGGTCCTTTACCATTTGATGAGAGTTTCAAGTGCATTATGCCTGCGGAAGACGGTAACTCAGAAGAAGATTTGTTTTCTGAGATTGAATCTCTTTTGAATAATTCATTTAATCCCGTTCATCCTGGCTCACTAGCTCACCTTGATCCCCCACCTTTAATCTTCTCTATTTTGGGAGATTTAATTGCAGCTGGTTTAAATAATAATCTTCTTGCTTACGAGTTATCACCAAGTGTAACTTTACTCGAGGAATCAATATGCAAATGGTTTGCCAAAAAAATTGGCTTTAATGATTTCTCAGGAGGTATAGCTGCTAGCGGAGGCACATTAAGTAATCTGAATGCACTTATAGCAGCTAGGAATAATGCTGGATTAGGAACAAATCCAAATTCTGTATTACTTGTTAGTGAAGATGCTCATTCTTCCTTTGTTAAATGTATAAGAGTAATGGGTCTTGATATTACGAATCTTGTCAGGATTAAAACTGATAATCAAGGTCGAATGGATATAAACGATCTCAGAAAGTCTTTAGATAAATGTTCAATAGAAAATAAAAAAATATTTGCTATTGTTGCCACCCTTGGGACAACAGTAAGAGGAGCAATTGATCCTATTAAAGAAATAAGTGAAATCTGTAAACAAAGAAACATATGGTTACATATTGATGGTTCAATTGGAGGGATTTTTGCCATAACTTCAATTCCAATAGAAGGTTTAAATAATATTAATCAGGCTAATTCGATAACGATAAATCCACAAAAAATTATTGGCATAACAAAGACTTCATCTTTGTTATTGGTCTCAAATATGAGTACTTTAGAAAATACTTTTAATACTGGACTACCATATATATCATCTAAAGAAAATATTATAAATAGAGGAGAAATAGGCATACAAGGTTCTAGACCTGCAGAGGTTATAAAACTATGGCTTGGGTTACGTTTTTTAGGTCTCAAAGGAATAGAAAATATATTAAAATCATCAATTAAAAGAAAAGATTTTTTTGTAAAAAATATTAGTAAAAATAAATTTGATATATATTCAGGTCCTCTCCATATTGTTTCATTCTTACCAAATAAACTTGAGCCAAAAGACTCTGATGCATGGACTCAAACTAAAGTTAATGAACTAATTAACAATAATTTTATGCTTTCTAGGCCAAAATTTAAAGGTAAATATTTTTTACGGGTTGTCATGGGAAATTACAATACAAAGGATTCTCATATTGAAGAACTTTTGAGACTTCTAGATGCTTAACTAATGAATATGGGAAGACCAAAAATTATTGCAATAGTAACAGGGTTTATCTCTATAGCTATTTGCATTGCTTATTTACTATTAATAACTATCTTTGATTTCAGAACTTATCTAAATGATCAATTATCCAATATTAATTTGTAAATGGGGGCAAACTTTTATTTGATTTAAAATATTTTTTTATTTCAATTTTTGAAATAGCTTCTTTTACGAAATTATTTAAAATATCCTCTCTTTTACTTATTCTATAAATCTTATCTACTACTTCTTGAATTCCTCCATCTCCCCAATCTTGACCATTTTTAAAATATTCAATCAAACTTAGTCCTACTATTCTTATTAACCAGCCTGCTGTAACTGATTGTATAGATTTAGATAATATTATTTTAGTCAAACTTGTAGCTAAAGCAGGAGAAAGAATGGCGAGACCCCCTTTTAGTATTCCTTGTTTAGCCAATGCGCTTAGCAATGAAGTCGCCAAATTTTTTGCATCTTTTTTTGTAAGCTTTATTTCATATATTTTTGATAATTCCATTATCATTTGAAGGTTTACGGAGGTAGTAGTAAGAAAATCAACAGCTGGCAGTGGATTAACTAGTATTACTCCTCCTGTTATCCACATATATTTATTAATCACTTTATTTGACATTAAATATCTTTGTTCTTGTACGAAATTCTTACTTTTAATACCTAACTTATTTGAGCGAAAAAGAATATTATCCGCCAATAACTCTTCACCATTATTATCGAGGGTTTCAATAATTTCTCTAAATAAACTTCCTACCTCTGGAATTAAATTTAAAGCATATGGTTTTGTATAGGGTGATATTTGAGGGACTGCAATTGTTTGAACGACCGAAATTTTATTTTTTCTAGCGGATGTTATGGAAATTATATTTTCTTTGATAAGGTTATTTTCATCTCTAGACCTCAAATCACATTTATTTAGAACTATTATTATTTTTTTTCTTAATTTTAATAATTCATTAATTAAATAGTTTTCATATTTATTAATGTCCTGATCTAACACAAAAAGTACTAAGTCAGAATTTGATGCTTGTATAATTGTTGCTTTTTCTCTTTCTTCTCCTAATTTAGATGGTTCGAATAAACCCGGAGTATCAACTATATTAATGTTTCTTTTTAAAATTGGTATACGAATTTTATAGCTATTAATTTGCTTTGTTGTACCTATTTTTGCTGAGGTTTGTCCGACAATATTTTTCAATAAAGATCTTGCTATAGATGTTTTTCCTGAGGAACCTGCTCCAAAAAGAGTAACTTTATAATCTCCTGTTTTTAACTGGGACTCTAGTTTATTTTTTTGGTAATTTAACAATTCAGCTTTTACTTTATCGCTAATCTTTTTGTTTATTTTCTCGACTCCATCCAAGCTTATCTTGGCAGCACTATATGTATTTTTGAATGAAAGTGAATTTTTTTTATTTTTATATATAACTTTATAAACTATTTTTTTAAATAATTTTTTATCAATATTATAAAAAGTATAAATAATTATAATTAAAAATAAAAGAGTATAAATATTTACTATTCTTACAAATATGGAAAATAAAATATAAAGAAATAATATCAATACTACATACTTTATATACTTTAATTTCAAGTAGTTCATTTATCGATTATTTTTAAAAATGTTATACAGTAAAATAATGAAACCAATATTAATAGATATATCAGCAATATTGAATACTGGAAAATTTATAATATTTAAATTTATAAAATCAACTACAAAACCTCTATATACCCTATCTATACCATTACCAATAGTTCCCCCAAGAATAAAGCTATAAGAATATAGATCGAATGAGTTTAAAGTATTCTTCCTAAATATCAAATAAAAAAGTAATATAGAAAAAAAAATACTTATTAAAGATAAAAATACTCTACTACCACTAAATATGTTAAATGCTGCTCCGTAATTTTTTACAAAGTCTAATTTGAATAAAAGAAAATCTTTATTAATAAATAATTTTTTATTATACAACATTAAATATTTCGTAAATTGATCTATTAGAACAATAAAAATACTTAAACATACAAAATATAATTTTGTTTTTATATTAATAATCATTATTTGCTACGTTTTAAACTTTCTATAGGTTTTATAAGTAATAAAAGTGGAAAAAGCATTAAAAAATGATATCCAATTTTACCTAATGAGTATTTACCTAAATTATATAAAAATAAATTGTATTGACTGTAGAAAATAATTTGTATAAAGTTGTAAAATATTCCAGTTAAATGCATAGCACCTATTGCTATAAAACCGTTTTTTAAAAAATTTACAACGTTTATTTTATTTCTATTATTTAAATTATCAATTATTTTGATTAATGGATATAAACCTAATAAATAACCAAAATTTGGAGTGAGCAAATAACCTAATGAACCTCCTTGGTGAAAGACAGGAAGTATAAATAACCCCAAAATCATATATATAGAAAATGCTCTGAAAACAACTTTTTTATGGAATATAAGTGTTAATAATATTATTGTCGGAATTTGCCATGTGATAGGTAACTCAAAGTTATTACTAGATTTATAGATAAAAGGTAGTGGAATATAAACAGGTAACATTGATGTTATTACTATTGATTGAAGACTTACCAGTATCTCAATTAATTTATAAAAATTGAGCATTATTATAAATTCTATTTATAAACTTCTCAATGCAACAATTGGATCTAATTTAGAAGCTCTTTTTGCAGGTAAAACGCCAAAGATTAAACCTATTGATCCTGAAATAATCATGGTGGAAAAAGTAGTTGTAATTCCTACTGATGCAGGAAGTGGTGTTATCAGAGATAAAAGAAAAACACCTGATAATCCTGTTGTTGTTCCAATTAATCCGCCAATTGTAGATAAAATCAATGCCTCAATCAAAAATTGAATTAATATATCTGACTGTTTAGCTCCTATTGCTTTTCTAAGTCCAATTTCTTCAGTCCTTTCACTTACAGAAACAAGCATAATATTCATGATTCCTATGCCTCCAACCACCAAAGATACTGCCCCAATACCAGCCAATAAAAACGTTAGCCCACTTGTTATATTGGTTACTATATTCAATGCGTCTTCTTGTGATCTAACCGCAAAGTCATCATCTCTGATTATTTTATGTCTTTGCCTTAATAAGTTAGTAATCTGAAATTTAGCGGCACTAGTTGAATTTTTATTTATAGCTTCAACACTAATGAAGCTTAAACTTACTCCATATGTTGGGTCCTTCCCTGTAATCCTATTGACCATGGTTGTTAATGGAATATAAGCATTTTTGTCTTGATTACTTCCAAATACAGCACCTTTTGGTTTTAATATTCCAATAATTTCATAAGTATGATCTTTAATTCTGATTTTTTCACCAAGTGATGAAGAATTATCTTTGAAAAATTCGTCTTTAAGATCAGGACCTATTACTACATAACTTCTTGCACTATTAATATCACTCTTAGATATAAATCTTCCTTTATCAACTTCAAAGCTTCTTACTTCAAGAAATTCAGGAGTAACTCCTGCAATTGATATATTTAGACTTTTAGAATTTGACTGCACTATTTCGTTAGCAGAAATTTGAGGGGCAACTTTTTTAACTGTTGGAACTTGATTACTTATTGCTAGTGCATCTTCTAAAACAAGATTTTTAGGAAATGAAATACCTCTTCTTCTGGTGTCATTATTTCCAGGAACAATGAATAAAACATTTGCCCCTAAATTACTTAATTGGTTTTTAGCTAATGTTTGAGCACCTCTACCAAGTCCAACAAGTGTAATAACTGATGCATTTCCTATGATTATCCCCAGCATTGTTAACGAACTTCTCAATTTGTTCGAAACTAAGGTTTTTGTGGCCATGCCTAAGGCTTCTTTTATTGAGATATTCCTAGACATATTTATATTTATCTAATGCATCATCATCTTCAATTTGCCCCATATATATAACACCTTCATTTAGCTGTAGTGTAATAAGGTCGCCGTTGCTAATTTGATGATCATCCATATTTTCTAAATTACAAATTGTAGAAATCTTTTTATTATTTTTGTTAAACAAAGCATAAACATCATTTACATTTTGGTTCGTAACAATACCGGCAATATTTTTACTCAGAGGAATATTTTTCATTAAATCCTTCGGAACAAATAATATTTCTCCTGGGCAAATTAAGGATATGTCAAGATTGTTTTTAATTATTCTTGCTTTACCTGTAACACCGATTTCCCCTATTGAAATTCCCCTTGATACAATCTTTCTTACTAAACCGACTTTTATTAAATCTGTAGAGCCGCTAATTCCAGTTAATGTACCTGCAGTTTGAACTACTAAATCTCCTTGATTTAGGATTCCCATTTCTTGAGCAATTTGCATAGCTAAACTAAATGTTTTTGCTGTTCTTTCATCATTTTTAACTACTATTGGAGTAACTCCCCAAACAAGCTGCAATCTTCTCGCTACACTTCTCTCTGTTGTAGTTGCCAAGATAGGTGTTGGTGGTCTGAATTTACTTACATTTCGAGCGGTAGAACCTGATTTAGTTAAAGGGATTATAGCTCCTGCATCAAGTTGTCTAGCTATATTACTTACTGCTGCACTAATGGCATTTGGGATCGTACTGGGTAAGTGGCTTTCAATAGCCTTAAGTGGATAATCCCTCTCAATTCTTCTTGCTATGGTGGCCATCGTTTCTACTGCCTCTACAGGATAATCTCCAACTGCAGTTTCGTTTGAAAGCATTACTGCATCTGTACCATCCAGAATTGCATTTGCAACATCACTAACTTCGGCCCTTGTTGGTCTTGGGTTAGAAGCCATAGAATCAAGCATTTGAGTCGCTGTAATTATTGGGATACCTAATGAATTAGCTTTTCTTATTAACTCCTTTTGTAAAAGAGGAACTTCTTCAGCAGGCATTTCAACTCCCAAATCACCTCTTGCAACCATAACTCCATCACATAAGGGTAATACTGTATCGATCTGATCAATTGCTTCAAATTTTTCTATTTTTGCAACTACAGGAGTTGAATGCCCATTTTTATTTATTAAATCTTTTATCTCATTTATATCGGATGGATTTCTTACGAAACTAAGTGCTATCCAATCAACTCCTTCAGATAAACCGAATTTTAAATCCTCTTTATCTTTTTCTGTTAATGCTTTTACTGATAATTGAACATCTGGAAAATTAACACCTTTATTGTTTGAGAGAACACCTCCTACAGTTACCATGCATTTCAAATTATTAGCTTTTGTATCAACTTTTTCTACAATCATTTCTATTTTTCCATCATCTAAAAGTATTCTTTTTCCTTCGCTAACTTCTTGAGAAAGTTTGTCATAGGTTACATTTGCAATAGTATTTGTACATTCGACTTCATTTGATGTCAGTGTGAATTTATCGCCTTTTTTAACTTTTACTGGCCCATCTTTAAAGCGCCCTAATCGTATTTTTGGTCCTTGAAGATCTTGCAATATTCCAATATCTATATCTAACTTTTTTGATACTTCCCTTATGGTTTTTATTCTCTCAGCATGATCTTTATGATCTCCATGTGAGAAATTTAATCTGAATGTTGTTACTCCAGCTTTAATTAAATTTGTAATTATCTCTTCAGATTGAGTTGCAGGTCCAATAGTTGCTACTATTTTTGTTCTCCTTTTTAAATCAATATTCGACATATATAGATAATATTGCTAGATATAAATAAATTTACCATACCCAAAGTTAGTTATTTAAGTCATGGATTTTAAAACTTATCAGAAAAAAGCTAGAGAAACAGCACAATATCCAGATTTAGGCTCAAATAATATTTATCCAACTCTTGGTTTAGTGGGAGAGGCTGGTGAGGTGGCAGAAAAAGTGAAAAAGGTTATAAGAGATAAAAATGGAATATTTGATAACGAATCTAAATTAGGTATTAAGAAAGAGTTAGGAGATGTTTTGTGGTATGTATCAAATCTTTGTACAGAATTAAACTTCAATTTAGAGGATGTTGCATTACAAAATCTTGAAAAATTAAAATTAAGAGCTGCAAAAGGCAAGATAAAAGGTTCTGGAGATGATAGATAATTTAGCTATAACCTAAGCTTGCATACTGGAGATTTGTAATTAAATTTTGAATAACATTTAGAAGTAAAAAAGCTAACAAAGATGAAATATCAAATCCACCTATTGGAGGGATAATACCTCTAAAAATGTTTAAATAAGGATCTGTGATAGAAGTTAATGCAGATAAAACACCGTTACTCCAATCAATACCTGGAAACCATGTAAGTAAAATTCTTATTATCAATATGAAAGAATAAATTGATAAAGTTTGACCCAGAACTGCAAAAATCTCAGATAACATTATCTTGTCGTAATTTAATACATCCTAACATTTACTTATTATTGCTGCTTACTGTTACCACTTCCTATATTTGAAAGATATTCATTACTTACAGCAAACGTTTGAAAAAACTTTTCTGATAATGATAGCCAGTATGATCTACCATCTTTTTGCTTCCGTTTGACGATTAATTTCTTTTCTAATAATTCCTTAATATGATCATAAGCACCTGAACCTCGAAGAAGTATGAGGTCCGATTGCAGGATCTTTTTTTTGATCGCGATAGTTGCCAATGTCCTTAATTCGGATGTTTTCAAATCAGAAGGAAGTAAATCATCGACGAATTCATTAAGACTAGATTTTAGTTCGAGAGAAAAACTGTTATTAACTGCATTTAATTCAATAGCTGAGTTGGGATTAGAGTATTTATTTTTTAGATCTTTAATTGCATCATTTATTGAATTTATATCAGAATTAGTAATTTCTGAAAGATCTTTTTTTGTTATTGGTCTGCCTTTCAAATATAGAACAGCTTCAACTTTAGTAACTAGATCTATATCAGATATTGGCGTGGTATTTAGATCAGATTGATTGATTTTAATTACCTAAATCTTTCCTAATTTACCTTAAATTTAATCTGATGCACCAAGGAATAATCTATAAGTATCGTTTTGAGTTTCATCCCAGAATTTATAGCCTAATATTCTTACAAAATTATTCCACTCTAAAATCTCATTTTTATCAATCAAAACTCCAATAACAATTTTTCCTACATCAGCCCCATAATTCCTGTAGTGAAAAACGCTTATAGACCAATTAGATTTCATATTATTTAAGAAGTTTATTAATGCTCCTGGCCTTTCAGGAAACTCAAATCTGTATAAAAGTTCAATAAAGTTTTTATATTCCATTTCTTTAAAATCCCTTGGTAATCTTCCACCTACCATATGTCTAAGATGATTTTTAGATAATTCATCATCACTTATGTCAATAAATGAATAATCAGAATTTTTAAATACATTTAATAGATTTTTTTTATCATTTAAACCATATACTTGAACTCCAACAAAGATCTGTGCATTTTTAGAATTAGACATCCTATAGCTAAATTCAGTTAAATTTCTATTATCTAGTAACTTACAAAAATCAATTAGACTACCAGCGTGCTCAGGAATTTCAACAGCTAACATTACTTCTTTACACTCTCCAAGTTCTGCTCTTTCTGCTACAAATCTAAGCCTCTCAAAATTCATATTTGCACCACATGCAATCGCAACCATTTTTTTATTTGAATGATTCGAATTTAAAATATCTTTTTTCATTCCTGCTATTGATAACGCACCTGCGGGCTCTAGTATTGATCTAGTATCCTCAAAAACATCTTTTATAGCAGCACATATTTCGTCAGTATTAACCCTAATCATTTTATCTATATTTTTTCTACAAATATCAAAAGTATTTTTACCAATTTTTTTAACCGCCACTCCATCTGCAAATTGACCAACAGAAGGTAATTCCACAACTTTTTCTTCCTCCAATGATTTTGTCATAGCGTCTGAGTCTTCAGGTTCTACGCCAATTATTTTTACTTCAGGCCATATTTTTTTTATATATAAAGAAATTCCTGATATCAATCCACCGCCACCAACAGCAACATAAATTGCATATGGTTTTTCCGTGAGTTGCTTTTCAAGTTCAATTGCTATTGTTCCTTGTCCTGCTATTACTTCTGGATCATCAAAAGGATGAATGAAACATAAATTTTTTTCTTCGCTAATCCTTTTTGCTTCTCTATATGTTTCATCATAATTTTCTCCAAATAATATTACTTTGGCTTTTAAATTTTTTACTGCATTAATCTTTACTAATGGTGTCGTAATGGGCATTAATATTGTTGCCTGACAATTTAGCTTAATGGCACTCAGTGCAACTCCTTGAGCATGATTACCTGCACTTGATGTTATGACACCTTGATCAAGTTCTGATTTGGTGAGCTTGCTCATCTTGTTATAAGCACCTCTAATTTTAAATGAAAATACATCTTGGAGATCTTCCCTTTTTAAGAAAATTTCGTTTTTAAGCGTATTACTTAAATTATGAGCTTTTTCTAGAGGTGTTTTTTTCGCAACTTCATAGACTTTAGCTTGAAGTATTTTTTCAAAATAATCATTCATATTTATATTTTTAGCATTAATTATTAATCTAATTAAAACATTACATGATCTATTTCAAAAAAATTACTCATTTTGCACCTCGGCGTTTTAGATTATATAGATACCAATTTTTATTCAATGCTTTTAAGTGAGTTAAGCCATCCAAATCAACTACATGGCTTAACAATTTCACAATTAGAGGAAATTGCTTGTCAAATTAGAGAAAGGCATCTTCAAGTAGTATCCACTAGTGGTGGACATCTTGGTCCCGGATTGGGTGTAGTTGAGCTGACATTGGCTTTATATCAAACTCTTGACCTTGATTTAGATAAAGTTGTCTGGGATGTAGGACATCAAGGTTATCCTCATAAATTAATAACAGGACGTTACAGTGAATTTGATTCCCTAAGACAACAAAATGGAGTAGCTGGATATCTAAAAAGAAGTGAAAGTAAATTTGACCATTTTGGGGCTGGTCATGCCAGCACCTCTATTTCTGCTGCTTTAGGGATGGCAATAGCAAGAGATAGAAAAGGTGAAAATTATAAATGTGTTGCTGTTATTGGAGATGGAGCATTAACTGGAGGAATGGCTTTAGAAGCTATAAATCATGCTGGTCACTTACCAAATACTCCCTTGGTTGTAGTATTAAACGACAATGATATGTCTATATCACCTCCAGTTGGTGCACTATCATCTTACTTAAATAAGGTGAGACTTAGCCCTCCATTACAATTTTTGTCGGATAGTGTTCAGGAAAGTGTTAAAAATATTCCCTTAATTGGCAAGGATATTCCGGAGGAATTAAAGAATATAAAAGGAAGCGTGAGACGTTTAGCTGTTCCAAAAGTAGGTGCAGTTTTTGAAGAACTAGGATTTACATATATGGGTCCAATCGAAGGTCATGATATTGGAAATCTAATAACTACTTTTAATGCTGCTCATAGACTTAAAAAACCTGTACTTGTTCATGTCGTCACTACAAAAGGTAAAGGATACCCTTATGCAGAAGCTGATCAAGTTGGTTATCACGCTCAGTCTGCATTCGATCTTACTACTGGGAAATCAATTCCATCAAAAAAACCAAAGCCTGTTAGTTACAGTAAAATTTTTGGTCAAACTTTATTAAAAATTTGCGAACAGGATAGCAAGGTTATTGGTATCACTGCAGCAATGGCTACTGGTACTGGATTAGATTTATTGCAAAAAAATATCCCAGATCAATACGTTGATGTAGGAATTGCTGAACAGCATGCAGTTACTCTTGCCGCAGGAATGTCTTGCGATGGTCTTAAACCTGTTGTAGCTATTTACAGTACTTTTCTTCAACGAGCGTTCGATCAATTAATTCATGATGTAGGTATACAAAATTTACCTGTATCTTTCGTGCTTGATAGAGCTGGAATAGTTGGGGCAGACGGTCCTACTCACCAAGGGCAGTACGATATCAGTTATATGAGATCTATACCAAATTTTGTATTAATGGCACCAAAGGATGAATCTGAATTACAGAGAATGTTAATTACATCTATTAACCATAAAGGTCCAACTGCTTTAAGAATACCTAGAGGTTCTGGCTTAGGTGTAGTAGTTATGGATGAGGGTTGGGAACCTTTGAATATAGGAGAAGCTGAAATACTAGAAGAGGGAAATGATATTTTAATTATTGCTTATGGATCAATGGTCGCTTCAGCTATCCAAACAGCAGAAATCCTAAAAGGTATGAATATTAATGCATGTATTGTAAATGCAAGATTTGTAAAACCTTTAGATGAAAACCTTATTATTCCTTTAGCAAGTAGGATTCAAAAAGTAGTAACGATGGAGGAAGGCACTTTAATAGGCGGTTTTGGCTCTGCTATCGTTGAATTATTTAACGATAATGAAGTAAATGTCCCTGTATACAGAATTGGTATTCCAGATGTATTAGTAGATCATGCATCACCTGATCAGAGTAAAGAGAAATTAGGTCTTAAGCCTGATCAGATGGCAGATAAAATTATCAAGAAATTTAAATTAAAAAGTTAAAAACTTATAAATAAAAATTTATAAAACTCCTCGTGATGCAAGTCCTAGGATAGCTCCAATTCCAAAAATATGACCAAGGCAATTAGCTCCCACAACAGATGCGTGACTTAAACCACCATAGAATTTTGAATTAGGTATTTCAAAACCTTCATTAGGTTTTCTGATAGTTGCTCTAGCAATTGCATAAGCAAAAACATTACATGCAATCATAACAACGGCGCACTTTGGTGACCATTCGAATGTTGCTGGAGCAGAAGCAGCTGCAAATAATGTAGTAAACATAAAAAATCGTTATTTGTATATATTCTCTAATACTTTTAGCTAAAAAACAAAAAATTGTAAAAGGTCTTAAGAGTTGTTTACTTCTAAGTTATTTAAAATCTTTATGAAGCCAAACAAAATAACAAAATCGCTTAAGGTTAAGAAAGATTCTGCTAAACCATGGAGGAAGTCTACCTCAACAAGAGTTTTGCCGTAGTAATTTAATGTGTAGATAGAAACTATTATTGTTATAAAAACAAATACAACTGTTAAGGAATAACCTGTTTTTACTACTAGATTAACAGATTTAATTTTATATAAGTAAAACAAAAAGATTGCATATGGAACTATAGATGCTGCGAACAATGCTGTATTGTCAATTAAAGCTAATTTTTCTATAAATTTTATAAATAAATCATTCATAAGTCTCTTTCGCTTTAAAAATAGTGAATGATGCAAGAGCTAATGTTGAATTTCCAATAAATGTAAATATCCCTTGAAGCGTTACTAATCCATACAATGCATCTTGATTATCATAAATATGCCATGTTATAGCGCACATAGCTCCTATCAAGTTTGGTACCATTGCTAAGCTTAACCAAAAAAATAAATTATATTTTTTATATGTAGAAATTTTGTATATGACAAAAATGGTTAATATCCATTCAATAACTGAAGAGATATGAATTACCCAAGTTCCAAATGAAAGTTCGTGCAAAATTTATATTTTTTTCTTTAGTAAATTGAGTACTTCCTTTGCATGATTTATAGGTAAAACACTTATCCATCTATAAGAAATTTCCCCTTCTGGAGAAATTAAAAAAGTATTTCTATCTGAAAAAGGAGGAATCCAGGAACCATATTTATCGCTAATAATTCCTTCAGGATCAGACAATAAAGTGTAGTTTATGGATTTCTCGCTGCAGAAACTTTCATGAGAATCTTGATTATCAGCACTAATCCCAACAATTTCAGCATTATATTTTGAAAAATCTTTTTTTAATTCAGAAAAGCCTTTAGCTTCAAGTGTGCAACCTGCTGTAAAGTCCTTTGGATAAAAATACATAACAAGCCACTTGCCTTGAAAATCATTTAATTCCCATATATTTTTTGATTTTATGTTTTTATTAAAACCTTCTAATCGAAAGTTTGGAGCAATGTCCCCTATTTCAGGAGCAAAGTCATAGGCTATTGCTAAATTACAATTAAATAAAAGAATGAATGGAATTAAAGTACTTACAACTAAATTTCTCATCAAATTTAGAAATTTTTTAAATCAACTCCATTTGATTTAGCAAATTTATCTAACCCCACTTTTTGTATAGATTTTAGTGCTTTGGTACTAATTTTTATATTTACCCATTTTTTGCCTTCTTCCCACCAAAGTCTTCTTTTTTGGAGATTAACTTGTTGCAATTTTTTTGTACGAATATGTGAATGACTTACAGCCATCCCGTTATTAGCTTTTGCTCCAGTAAGCTCGCAAACTCTTGACATATTTTTTTGAGTTATATATATAAAATTTTAACACACGACTCAATTTGTTGAGTTAAGCAATTCTGAAATTAATTCGGCGTTGTTATTTTGTAAATTAATAATCTGTTCTTGATCTAATCCTCCAACAGATAGTTTAGCCATATCGTAAACATGATTAGCAATTTTAGATGCTAATGGATTTTCTATAGAATCTTTTTTATCAATGATTATTTTATTACTTGTAATTTTATTAAGACCGACGATAAGAGGATGTTCCTTATTAATTAAAAGCACATGATATTCAGGTAAGCCAGGCATCTTTTGTTCCATGTAAGCACCCATATCATTAATTCTTCTCATTTGTTCTGGTAGCAAGATCATCGCAGGTGGTGCATCTTTACTTGCAAGAGACTGAACTTTTACTGTTACTTTTTCATTATTAAGTGCTTTTACAATAGTATCTTTAAGATTTTCTGTATTTGATTTGCCATCCTTATCTACAATTTCTTTTGATTCTGTATCATCAAGTTCATTTATTTCTGAATCAACTCTTTGGAACTGATAATCTTCGTTTTTACTTTCTAACCAGGGAAGAAATTGTGCATCAATTAAGGGATCTGACTTAATAACTTCTTTGTTATCAGATAAGCAGATATTTAATGCGCTTGACTGAGCTATCGAATCTGAACAGTAAATTATTTTTTTAGAGTCAGATATCTTATTTCGTTCTTTGTAATTTGCCAGAGTTGTGAAATATTTATCATTGGATTTGATAAGCGACTTATTTTCAATATCTTTAGTTACGTCTTTCTCCGAATTTATGATTGTTTCAAAAATTATACTGCTATCTACTAAATCAGCAAATTTCTCATCTTCGATAGCACCAATTTTAATAAAAGCAGAGATAGAATCCCAAATTTCTGCATAAAATTCTGGTGAATTTTTAATCAAATCTTTCAGTTTATTGGCGATTTTTTTTGAAATAAATGATGATATAGATCTTACTTTTCTATCTGTTTGTAATGCACTTCTACTAACATTTAGCGGTATATCTGTAGAATCAATTACTCCTCTAAGAGGTAAAAGATATTTTGGTACAATCTCTTTAATTGAATCGCTTACGAATACTTGATTACAAAATAGTTTAATCTCTCCCTTTTCCCAATCAGCTCTACCAGACAACTTAGGGAAATACAATATCCCTTGTATGTCATATGGATAATCAGTATTTAGATGAATCCATAAAAGTGGATCTCCCTGAAAAGGATAAAGGTATTTGTACAACTCAATATAATCTTCATCTTTTAATTCACTTGGTTGTTTTCTCCAGGGAGGATTTTTCTTATTAATTGTCTCACCTTCTAATAAAACATCTATTGGCATAAAATCACAATATTTTTTTATTAATGATTTAATCCTTTCAGGCTCTATAAACTCTTTTTCTTCTTCAAGAAGATGAAGTATGACATCTGTACCAATTGTCTCTCTTTCTGACTCCTCTAAAGTGAAATTTGGCGATCCATCACAAGACCATTTGAAAGCTTTTGAATCTCCAATTGCTGATTTAGTTAATATGTCAACTCTATCTGCAACCATAAAACTTGAATAAAATCCAAGTCCAAAATGGCCTATGAATTCATCATTATCTTTTTTATATTTTGTTAGAAATTCTTCTGCGCTAGAGAATGCTACTTGGTTTATGTACTTCTTAATTTCTTCATCATTCATTCCAATTCCATTATCAGAAATCGTTAGAGTATTTTTTTCACGATCAATAGATATTTTTACTTGAGCTTCTTCAGTATTTTCGCAGTCGCCTGCCATAGATGCCATTCTTCGTTTACTTATAGCGTCAACACCATTACTAACGAGTTCTCTTAAAAAGATTTCATGGTCAGAATAAACTGCCTTCTTGATAATTGGGAAAATATTTTCGGTATTAATACGAATTTCGCCTTTTTCCATTTAAAAAAAATCAAACAAATTAAATCTTATTTCCTAAAAACTAGTTAATCAAGTTTAATTAGGAGTATTGTCCGAACAATATATGAATTTAAAAACCTAAATGTACATTTAAAAGGTTTTATTTAACCCACAAGATTTCGCTACAATTGTTTTCTTTCATGATTTGATTGGCTTTAGCTAAGTCATTACATGGATTTAAATGTAAGACGGCAATATTTCCTCTTTTATGTTGTTCTTTTTGTTCATTCATACCTTTTTCTAACAAATAAGGATCTTTAAACATTAATAAAATCTTTTTTTTATCTGTCTTTTCTTCCCTAATTAAATTTCTTAAAGTGTCTATTGAAATTGTAAATCCAATCCCATTTAAGATTTTCTCATTAGGACTAAAGAATCTTACTAATTCATCATATCTTCCCCCTTTTGCAATAACGCTTTTATTATTACCATCATCTCCTATAAGTTGAAAAACTATTCCTTCATATAAATTTAAGTGAGGTTGAAACGTGGGATCAAGTTGCAATTTTATACCATATTTTGTTGATATTTTTGATAACGTTTCAAATAAAAAATTTAAATCATCTAAAGTTTTACTAGTACCATATATACTCTTTAATCTTTTTAATATTCCAATTGGTTCTCCTCTTGTGAATAGCAGATCTTTAAGAATATATTTATCATCTTCATCAATTCCTAATTTAGATAAATTATCTTGATCAAAATTAACCAGACTTTTTTTTATTTCTTCAAAATTATTATTCTTATATTTATATAAGATTAAATCCATTATTTTAGTTGTGCTTACTAGTAGAAATAAATTACATCCATCCTGCAAATTAATATTATCGATTGCATCAAACAAAATATTAATAACTTCAATTTCTGGGTATTTTGTATCATATCCAATTAATTCAATCCCACTCTGAAGTTTTTCTTGTAACTTAATTGAATTTTTATTATTTAGTTTTTTATCAAAGACCATTCCATTGGTGAATAATCTTATAGGTCTTTTCTTATTTATTAATCTAGTAGATGACAATTTAACAATAGATGTTGTCATTTCTGGCCTAAGACATAATGAATTATTACTTACTATTCCAACTAGCTGATTTTCTTCAATAAATCCACGTCCTTTTATAGTCTCTAAAGTATTTATAAATGATGGAGAAACCTCTTCATATCCCCATAGTTTGTAAATACTATTTAATTTATTGATGATATTAGAGTTGTTTTTTACATCTACTAATTTAATTTCCTTTATATCAGTCATTTGAATATTTAACGAGTTTTAAGTGTAGAGATTTTTATTAAATGGAGATACTTTATCTAGTTCATTTTTTAATTCATTTTCAAGGTTGGGAGAACAAGCTAAAATTCTTCCAGAACTTAAATTAAATTTACCTGATGGATAATCTGAAATAATTCCACCAGCTTCTTTTACAATGATAGCACCGGCTGCTAAGTCCCATACCTCTAATCCTCTTTCCCAATATCCATCAACCTTACCTGAAGCAACAAATGCTAGATCAACTGCTGCTGCACCTCCTCTTCTGACACCTCTAGTTTTATGAGTTAAATAACAAAATTCAGCATAATTATTATCCTCTGTCTCAAATCTGTCATAAGAGAAACCAGTTACAAGTAGACTTTCAGAAAGATTTGAAGGACTCGATACTTTAAGTTTGCTATCATTACAGAATGATCCTAAACCGATACAGGCTGAATATAGCTCATTTAAATATGGTACTGATATAGCCCCTATTATTGGCTTGTTTTTATATAAAAGACCTATAGAAGTTCCAAAAAAAGGATATCCATGTGAATAATTTGTTGTGCCGTCTAATGGGTCTATACACCATGTTAAATCCGAGGATTTTTTTAATTTACCCGATTCCTCTGCATTGATAGATATGTTTGGGGTCTCTTCTAATAAATATTCTTTTATTTTACGTTCAACTTCCAAATCTACATTAGTTACTAGATCACCTTTCCTACCCTTTGATGATATTTTCTGAATTTTATTGTAATTAACTTTTAGAATTTCATTACCAATTTGAGCGGAATTCTTTGCTATTTCATACAAACTGGATAAATTCACTTGATTTGTAATTTCTTCTATTTCACTTGATTCAAACATGATAATTAATCTTCCTCAAATTCCCAAGGTGGAGCAACTCTTGTATTTCCCCTCCCAAAATATTGTCCAAATTGTATATCATAAACCTCATCTTCGAATGTAGTTTCCACCTCAAGATCTGAAGTTGCTTTTGCGACACAAAGTAGTGCATAACCTTTATCTTTTAAGGCTTGAGAAACACCCATGGCTTCAGGTTGTTCCAAACTACCAGATATTATTTTAACTGCACAACTAGTACAGCAACCATTTCTACATGAAAATGAAAGTTTGAAACCCTTCTTTTCAAATTCCTTAAGTATGTAATCATCACTATTAACCTGCTCTTGGTAAACCTTTCCGGTTTCCTTATTTTTAATCGTGACTGTGAAAGTCTTTTTCAAATAACTTTCCTCTAAAATGGGATGATCAAGGGTTAAAATGATTATTCAAGGAGAGGTGGCCGAGTGGTTGAAGGCGCAGCACTGGAAATGCTGTATAGGGGCAACTTTATCGAGGGTTCGAATCCCTCTCTCTCCGTTTTATATTAGTTTATTTTGGTTAACTACATCAACAACTTTATTTTTTAAAAAATTCTTTTAAAGTACATCGAAATGATTATGAAAAGAGATAAATAATCTTATTTATTTAAATTAAGTTGAAAATATTTGATTTTTACTATTATATGTAAATATCTAAAATAAAAATTAATTAAATTATTAGTAAATTGTGCTTTAATTTAGCGATCTAAAATCATGGGTCAAATAATTGGAATTGATTTAGGTACTACTAACTCTGTTGTAGGAGTTATTGAAGCTGGTCGTCCAATTATTATTGCAAATTCTGAAGGGTCTAGAACTACACCTTCTATAGTTGGTTTTACAAAAGAAAGAGAAATCGTTATAGGAGATCAAGCAAGAAGACAGCTTGTATTAAATCCAAAAAATACTTTTTATAACTTAAAGAGATTCATCGGTAGCGACTGGGATGAATTAGATGAGAATAGTATTTCTGTTCCTTATAATGTTAAAGCTAATAAAAATGGAAGTGTAAGGGTTCTTAGTCCAAATACAGAAAGAGAATATGCTCCTGAAGAGTTAGTTAGTTCATTAATCAGAAAATTAATTAATGACGCAGAGACATATCTTGGAGATACTATTGACTCCGCTGTTATTACTGTCCCTGCTTATTTTAATGAATCACAGAGGCAAGCTACGAAGGATTCTGCGATATTAGCTGGAATTAAAGTAGATAGAATTCTAAATGAACCTACTGCGGCTGCTTTAGCTTATGGCTTTGAAAAAAGTTCTTCTAATAATGTTTTGGTTTTTGATTTAGGAGGAGGAACATTTGATGTTTCATTATTGAAAATTTCTAATGGTGTATTTGACGTTAAAGCCACTTGTGGGGATACACAGCTAGGAGGAAACAATTTTGATTCAAAAATAGTTGATTGGCTTGCAGAAAAATTTCTTGCTAAACATGATATTGATCTTAGAAGGGATAGACAAGCGCTACAGAGATTAACTGAGGCTGCTGAAAAAGCTAAATGTGAATTGTCAGGATTACAAAAAACAAAAATATCATTACCTTTTATCACGACAAGTAAAGAGGGGCCTTTACATATTGAAGAAACTTTAGACAGACAAATATTTGAATCATTATCACAAGATTTATTAGATAGATTATTAGAGCCTGTGCAAATAGCTTTAGATGATTCTGGATGGGAAGCAGAAGATATTGATGAGGTAGTTCTTGTAGGTGGCAGCACAAGAATTCCAATGGTTCAACAATTAGTTAAGACACTTGTTCCTAATGAACCTTGTCAATCTGTTAATCCCGATGAAGTTGTTGCAGTCGGCGCTGCAATACAGTCTGGAATTATTAGTGGTGATTTACAAGATTTACTCCTAAATGACGTTACTCCTCTATCTTTAGGTTTAGAAACTATTGGTGGACTTATGAAGGTACTTATACCTCGTAATACGCCAATACCAGTTAGGCAATCTGATGTTTTTAGTACTTCGGAAGCTAATCAATCATCAGTGGTTGTTCAAGTAATGCAAGGAGAAAGGCCTTTAGCCTCTGAAAATAAATCACTTGGTAAATTTAGATTATCAGGAATACCTCCAGCTCCAAGGGGAATACCCCAAGTCCAGGTAGCTTTTGATATTGATGCTAATGGTCTTTTAGAAGTAAGTGCAACTGATAGAACAACCGGAAGAAAGCAAACAGTTTCAATTTCAGGAGGTTCTAATTTAAATGAACAAGAAATAAATTCGATAATTGAAGAAGCTAAAACAAAAGCTAGTGAAGATAGAAAGAAGAGATCTGTTATTGATAGGAAAAATAGTGCTTTAACTCTTATTGCTCAAGCTGAAAGAAGACTTAGAGATGCTTCTTTAGAATTTGGACCTTATGGGGCTGAAAGACAACAACGAGCTGTTGAATTGGCCATTCAAGATGTTGAAGATTACATAGATAATGATGATCCTCAAGAATTAGAAATTTCAGTAAGTGCTCTCCAAGAAGCATTATTTGGTTTAAACAGAAAATTTGCTGCAGAAAAGAAAACTGATAATAATCCATTACAGAGCATTAAAAATACTTTTGGCTCATTAAAGGATGAGTTGTTCTCAGATGATTATTGGGATGATGACCCTTGGGATAATCAAATGAATAGAAATTATAAAAATTCGAGGTATGGTAATTCTAGGGATGATGATCCATGGGACAATGACTATTTCCTCTAAAAAAGACTATTTGTCGATTTTGGGTTTATCCTCAAATTTCGACGATAAAGAACTTAAAAAAGCCTTTCGAAGAGAAGCAAGAAAATGGCATCCAGATTTAAATAAAAATGATCTAAATGCAGAAGAGAGATTTAAATTAATTAACGAAGCATATAAATACTTACGTGATCCAAATAAAAGAAATGAAAGATCGTATGAAGATATTTCGGAAGAATACGAAAATAATAATTTCAAGACAGGCTTTCCTGATTTTCAAGATTATCTTGATTCATTATTTGGATATGAATACACAGCCACGAATTACGAAAAATACGATGATGACCCACTTGGAGATGAATCTCTAAATGTAGAGAACGATGAGTTTAATAATTATGAATACCCAACACCCTCTCCAGAAGAGCCTCCTCCAGTTAAACTCCACCAAGATATTGAAACAATTATTGAATTAACTCCTGACGAGGCCTTAAATGGAGCTTCAATTTTAATTGAACTTGAAGATGAAACTGTGGTTGAAGTTGATACCCCTCCTTTTGCTGGAGATGGATGGAGATTAAGACTAGAAAATATTGCAATGGGAGGAAAAGATCATTATCTACAGTTAAAAGTTCAGACGGAAAATGGTCTAAGAATTGATGGTTTACGAGTTCTATATAAATTAGAGTTACTTCCTCATGATGCTCTTCTCGGTTGTGCAGTAGAGGTTCCTACCCTTGATGGAAATGTCACACTTCAAGTACCTCCAAAGTCATCTACCGGTAGAATGCTACGTTTGAAAGGTAGAGGCTTAAAATACGAAGATAATGTAGGTGATCAATATGTTGAAATTTTATTAGTTATACCTGCTGATATTAATGATGAAGAAATCGCTTTATATACAAGATTACAAGAACTATCACTTTCTGATTCCTAATCAAATATTATATAAAAAGAAAAAATTGCCTCTTATGAACATATTTGTTCTTTTATATAATTCAGGAACAGATAAGGAAGGAATTCATTCAATTGAACTTAAAGGAAGGACAATTGTTCTTATGTTTGAAGATAAGGACGATGCAATAAGATATTGCGGTCTACTTGAAGCTCAAGATTTTCCATTGCCTACAGTTGAAATGATCGATATAGAGGAAATAAAAGATTTCTGCATTAAATTAGACTATGAATTCAAATTAGTAGAAAAAAATTTTGTTCCCAAAACAGCTGAAGATAGGTTACTAATTTCACCACCTCAGAAAAACCTAGATGTTGAAGATTGGGAGGAAGATAAAAATAAAAATAAAGAAAATATTGATATAAATACCATTAAGGAAAACCTTGAAAAGTTACTTTAGGGTTTAAGATATTAACTATCTATTATAAAAGAATGACAAAAGCATTATTTGAAACAGAAGTAGGAAATATAAATATTGAATTTTTTCCTGAAGATGCTCCTAAAACAGTTAAAAATTTCACAAAGTTAATAAGTGATGGTTTTTATGATGGTTTAGCATTTCACAGAGTAATTCCAGGATTTATGGCTCAGGGTGGATGTCCAAATACTCGTAATGGAGCATCTGGTATGCCTGGAACAGGAGGTCCTGGATATAATATTAAATGCGAAATCAATTCTAATAAACATCTAAAAGGGTCACTTTCTATGGCTCATGCAGGAAAAGATACTGGTGGTAGTCAGTTTTTCATAGTTTATGAACCACAGCCCCATTTAGATGGAGTTCATACAGTTTTTGGTAAGACAGATGATATGGATGTAGTGCTTAAGCTTACTAATGGTTCAAAGATTTTAAAAGCAACTTTAAAATAGTAATTTAGCCTTCAAAAACGATACTAAATGTATCTTTATCTAAATTAAATTTTCTTGTAGAGGAATATAAGATTTCATTATTAGTAGTGAATTTAGTATTGATTAATTTGATACTACTTTTTGGATGTAATGCTTGTTCAATGTTTCTTGAGACGATAATTCCAATCTTTGTACTATTTTCATAATTGGATAAAAACTGAATAAATAATTCTATATTTTTTATTTCTTTATCCGTAATGTTTGAATTGGTTCTATTCTGATCATGCAAAATTCGCCAAACTAATTTTGGGCGATTCCAAAAAGCCAATAATCTTGGTGTACTTTCAAGTTTAATATTAATGTTATGATCACTACAAAATTTAATAACGTTATTTTTTATTGGAACAAGATCAATAGATTTATATATACCGTCAAGAAAAATTGATATAAAAGGATCTATATTCCTGGAATTAGGATTATCTTCATCAATCATATGGCCAAGTTTCGTTTTTTTAACACTCAAATATTCTGCATTATTATCGTTTGGACAAATTACTAATGGAACTCTCTCAATAACCTCTATTCCATAGCCTCCTAATCCAGCAATCTTTCTAGGGTTATTTGTAAGTAATTTTAGTTTTTTTATCCCTAGATCTGTTAATATCTGTGCTCCAACTCCATAATTTCTTAGATCAGCTGGAAAACCTAATTTTTCGTTAGCTTCTACTGTATCTAATCCACCATCCTGTAAACTGTAAGCTTTTAATTTATTTATTAGACCAATACCTCTACCTTCTTGTCTCAAGTAAACAACAACTCCCTCTTCTTCCTTTTCTATCCTTGATAAAGCTGCTTCTAACTGGGGTCTACAATCACAACGTAATGATCCAAAAGCATCGCCAGTTAAGCACTCAGAATGCATTCTTACTAGTACAGGTTCGCTTAATTTTGATGATTTTTGTTTGACTAATGCAACGTGCTCTGAACCATCAAGTTCATTAACATATCCATAAGCTTTAAAATTACCAAAAATACTTGGAAGTACAGCATCGGATTTTCTAAATACAAATCTCTCATTTTGAAACCGATAACTTATTAAATCGGCTATGGATATTAATTTCATTCCCCACTGTTTTGCATACTCTTTAAGTTGTGGAAGTCTTGACATGGAACCGTCAGGATTTTGTATTTCACAAATTACTCCAGCGGGATAAAGACCTGACATTGCCGCAATATCTACTGCTGCTTCGGTATGACCTGCCCTCTTTAATACTCCCCCTTTTTTAGCTCTTAATGGGAAAATATGTCCTGGTCTCCTTAAATCTTCAGGTTTTGTATTTGGGTTTATAGCAACTTGAATAGTCTTCGCCCTGTCTTCAGCGGAAATTCCAGTAGTAACATTATTTTCAGGTCCAGCATCAATTGATATCGTAAAGGCTGTTTGATTTTCATCTGTATTTCTATCTACCATTAATGGTAAATCTAAAGAGTCAAGTTTTTCACCTTGCATAGCTAGGCATATAAGACCACGTCCCTCAGTAGCCATAAAATTAATTTGCTGAGGTGTTGCAAACTGAGCCGCACATATTAAATCTCCTTCATTTTCCCTCCTTTCATCATCTACCACAATTATGCATTCGCCATTTCTTATAGCTGCCAACGCATCACTAATAGGATCAAATTCAATTTTAAAAGATTCATTTATATCCAAAATTGTTCCATTATTTGATTTGGGACTTGTTTCTTTCATTATTCCTATCAATATAGAAAAATAGGGTTTTAGTTACCTTAAATTCAACACTTTATAATCCTATCTCAAAGTCTGCCAATCCAAAGAAATGAATGTTGCAATTGTAGGTGCTACTGGTTACGGCGGTATTCAAGCGGTAAATCTTTTAAAGAAAAATAAAAATCACAAAATTTCATTTTTAGGAGGTAACAAAACTTCTGGATCAAAGTGGAATGATAATTTTCCTTTTATTTATCTAGATAATGATCCTTATATAGAAGAAATATCAATAGATAATATTTCAAAAAATGCAGATGTTGCTTTGCTTTGCTTACCAAATGGCCTATCCTCAACATTGACAAGGAAATTACTAAATAGAGGACTTAAAGTTATAGATTTATCTGCTGATTACAGATATAAGTTATTAGATGAATGGGAAAAAGTATATTCCAAAGAAGCCGCTATTTATAAAAGAAATGATGATGATTTATGTAAAGAAGCAGTCTATGGTCTTCCTGAAATTAATAAAGAAGCTATTTCAAAAGGAAGATTAATTGCCTGTCCAGGATGTTATCCAACATCTGCTCTTATTCCATTAGCTCCTTATCTCTCACAGGGAATTATTGAAAATGAAGGTATAGTAATTGACTCTAAAAGCGGAACCTCTGGAGGTGGTCGAGAACCAAACCAAAAGCTACTCTTATCAGAATGTGGAGAAGGTTTATCAGCATATGGATTGATTAACCATAGACATACCTCAGAGATCGAGCAAGTGGCATCTTTAATTTCTGGAAATAAAATTGAACTGCTTTTTACACCTCATTTGGTTCCAATTTCAAGGGGCATGCATTCGACTATATATGCGAGATTAAGAGATCCAGGATTAACATCTGATGATTGCAGAATTCTTTTGGATAATTATTATAGAAATTTTAAAAATATTAATGTTTTACCTGTGGATACATTCCCATCAACAAAATGGGTTAAGAATACAAACCAAATATTTCTTTCTGTTAAAGTTGATATTCGAAATGGAAGGATTATTATTTTATCTGTAATTGATAATTTGTTAAAAGGTCAGACTGGGCAAGCAATTCAAAATTTAAATATTATGAGTGGATTTTCTATGGATGAAGGTCTTGAGTTAACTAATAATTATCCATAATATTACTTCTTATCAAAAAACCTGCATGAGAGATTGAGTGAGGTAAAATTTTATGTTCAAGCATTTGTATTCTTTTGGAAAGTGATTCAATATCATCATCTTTTCTAATAGACAATGCAGCTTGCATTATCAATGATCCACTATCTACCTCCTCTTCAACAAAATGTACTGAACAACCAGTTATTTTTGAACCATTTGATAAAGAGTCCTTTATCGCAGAACCACCTTTATATGCTGGAAGTAATGAAGGGTGAATATTTATTATCTTATTCTTAAATTTATTAATAAAAAATGGAGTAACAATTTTCATCCAGCCTGCCATAACAACAAGTTCAACATCATAATGAATTAAAGTATTTACAATTTCTAATTCAAATGCTTCTTTTTGCAAAAAGTCATTGCCTCTTATAATTTTGTGAGGTATTTTTTTAATTTCAGCTCTCTTTATACAACCTGCATCATCTTTGTTAGTTATTAGAACTTTTATATCTATATCTAATTCTCCTTTTTCTGAGAGATTAATTAATTCCTGAAAGTTTGTTCCTGTTCCAGAAGCAAGTACACCTATTTTTAATTTTGGGGAAAATCTTCTAAATTGAGATATCTCAGGCGAAATTATGTAATTAAATGATCTATCCAAAGTTTTTTCTTTTATCCAATAATAAATTCATATGAAATAAAAAAAACCCTTGATTTTAATTGTTTATATTCACAAACATATTTATTTGAAGATAATAATTTAAAGAAATTTAAATGATTCAAATCTATGTACTATTCGTATAGATATAATTAAATAATAAATAAAAGAAACAAATATATAAAATGAATGGAGATTTAAACTCTTGGGATAAATTTTGTAATTATCTTTGGTTTGATAAAAAATTAAATATTTGGTTAGACATAAGCAAAATTAATTTCACAGGTAAAGAGATAAAAAATTTAGAAGATAAATTTATAGATGTTTTTTCATCAATAAAAGATTTAGAAAATGGTGCAATCTCAAATATTGATGAAAATAGACAAGTTGGACATTATTGGCTTAGAAATCCATCAATTTCACCCTCTTCAAAAATAGAAGAGGAAATTAGAGCTGATATTAATGCAATCTCTGAATTTGGAAAACAAATTTTAAATGGAAATATTAAGAATAAGAATAATCAACAATTTACTGATGTTCTATGGGTAGGAATTGGTGGAAGTGGTTTAGGACCATTACTTATTACAGAATCACTGCAAAAGTGTTCTAGAGGCTTAAAATTTTCCTATATCGATAATGTTGATCCTTTTTTAATTAGCGAAAAGTTAGAAGAATTATCTGAAAAATTATCAACGACATTATTTGTAGTAGTAAGCAAATCAGGTGGTACGCCTGAACCTAGAATTGCTATGGAAATTATTAAAAGTCACTGCGAACAGAATTCTCTTGAATGGAATTCTAATGCTATAGCTATAACTATGAAAGATAGTAAGTTATTTAAAAAAGCCACTTCTGAAAATTGGTTAAAAATATTCAATTTGCAAGATTGGGTTGGAGGAAGAACTAGTATTACAAGCTCTGTGGGATTACTTCCATTAGCTCTTATTAATGAAAATGTATTTGAATTTCTAAAAGGTGCATCATTAATGGATGAAGCCACACGTATAAGTGATTTTAAAAATAATCCAGCAGCACTATTATCATCAGCATGGTATTTAACTGGGGATGGTATTGGAAAGAGAGATATGGTGGTATTACCTTATAGAGATAGGTTACAGGTATTTAGTAAATATCTCCAGCAATTAGTAATGGAATCATTAGGTAAGAAATTTAATAGGAATGGTGAAGTAGTTAATCAAGGTATTTCCGTTTTTGGTAATAAAGGATCTACAGATCAACATGCTTATGTTCAGCAACTTAGAGATGGTATTGATAATTTCTTTTGTATTTTTATAGAATTATTAGATTCTCCATCTACTAATATTTTTGATGAAAAAGAGAATCCTAAAGAATATCTTTCTGGTTTTTTGCAAGGAACCAGATCAGCACTTTCTAGTGAAAACAGACAAAGTATCACTATTACTTTAGAAAAGTTAAATTGTTTTTCACTAGGTGCCTTAATCGCTTTATTTGAGAGGGCTGTATCCTTCTACGCTGAATTGGTAAATATAAATGCATATGATCAACCTGGAGTTGAAGCTGGAAAGAAAGCAGCTTCAAATATTATTGATTATCAACAAAAAGTAAGTAATTTATTAGATAAAGGTGGAGAATATTCTATAAATGACATAACATCATTATTTGATAATTCAGTGAGTGAACCTATATTTTTTATACTTCGTGAAATGTGTTTCGGTAATGATAATTATTTAGTTAAGGGCGATTGGTCAAATCCAAATTCATTAGTTATTCAAAAAATAAATTCTTAAACAACAATACTCATAATTTTTCCTTTAACAATAATTATTTTTCTTATTTCTTTATCTTGCGTCCATTTTAATATGTTAGGTCTCTTAAGAGTCAATTCTTTAATTTGATCTTCATTCATATCATTATTAATATTTACTTTGTCTCTAACTTTCCCATTCACTTGTATTACTAGTTCATATGAATCTTCCTTTAGTGCATCGGCATTAAATGAAGGCCAGCGTTCTAAATGCACAGATTTTTTAAATCCTATAAGATGCCATATTTCTTCTGCAATATGAGGTGCAAATGGAGCCAGCAAAATACAAAAAGTTTTTAAAGCATCAATTTTTAAATTATTGTTTACTTCATTAATGGAATTTGATAATGAATTATAAAACTTCATTAGTTCTGAAATAGCTGTATTAAATTGGTTATTTAATATGTCATTTGAAATTTCTTTTATAGCTATATTCATTGACTTTATTAAACTTTTTTCTTTATCTGGATAGGAATTAGATTTACTATTTATATCTTTTGTACAATTTATATAAAGCTTCCAAATCCTGCTTAAAAATCTAAATTGCCCTTCAACATCTGTATCTCCCCATTCCAAATCTTTTTCCGGCGGTGCTTTAAATAATATAAACATTCTTGCTGTATCAGCTCCATATTTTTTAATTACTGATTCAGGATCTATTCCGTTATATTTTGACTTAGACATCTTTTCGAAAAGAACTTCTAGTTTGGTATTGTCAATTGGATCTGTAGGATTTGATAAGTCAGTAATATCGGAAGGAGAAACATATTTACCCGTTTTATTGTTTTTATAGGCTGCGGCCTGAACCATTCCTTGCGTTAATAGTTTTTTGAAAGGTTCATCAATATCAAATAGATCATTATCTCGCAAAGCTTTAGTGAAAAATCTTGCATATAACAAATGCAATATTGCATGCTCTACTCCTCCAACATATTGATCTACAGGCAACCACTTATTAATTTCATTCTTTTCAAATGGCTTAGTTGAACATTTTGAAGATGGGTATCTTAAAAAATACCAAGATGAACACATGAAAGTGTCCATAGTATCAGTTTCTTTTCTTGCCGCTATTCCACATTTTGGACATGTTGTATTTATCCAATTATTATTATCACCTAAAGCATTAATCTTGTTAGCGGAAATTTCTATATCTTTTGGTAATGAAACAGGCAAATCCGATTGGTTTAAAGGAACAGCTCCACATTTTTTGCAATTAACGATGGGTATCGGACATCCCCAATATCTTTGTCTAGATATTAACCAATCTCTTAAACGATATTGAATCTTATTTTTGGCCCATCCATTATTTACTCCCTCCTCTGAAATTTTTAATTTAGCAATAGTATTAGCTATGCCATTGTATTGATTTGAATTAATTAGATATCCATTTTCTACATAAGCATTATCAAGCTCCTTAATTTGTTTACTTTTATCCTTTACTAATACCTGTTTAATATCTATTTTGTTTTTCTTAGCAAACTCAAAATCCCTTATATCATGAGCAGGTACACCCATAACAGCGCCGGTACCGTATTCATCAAGAACATAACTAGCCACCCAAATAGGTATAGGTTCAGAATTAACTGGATTTATTGCTATTAGGCTCGTTTTTATTCCAATTTTTTCAAGTTCATTGTGTTTATTTTTTTTCAAATATTGTTTAAGTTTTTCTATATCTTGTAATGTTGCCTTATTAGAAATTTTTTTAATTAATGAATGATTAACAGAAATTGCTAAATAAGTTACTCCAAATAAAGTATCAGGTCTTGTTGTGAATACTGTTATTTTCTCTTTTGGATTAGTAATAATATTGAAATTAATATTTGTACCAATTGATTTTCCTATCCAATTATCCTGCATTATTTTTACTCTTTCTGGCCAGTTATCTAATTTTTCTAAATCCTTCAATAATTCATCCGCATAATTAGTAATCCTTAAAAACCATTGCTTTAATAATTTTTTTTCAACTAGTGCCCCAGATCTCCAAGATTTACCCTCTGAGTCAACTTGTTCATTCGCTAAGACCGTATTATCTATAGGATCCCAATTAACTTCTGATTCCTTTTGATATACAAGACCTGCCTTGTATAACTCTAAAAATAGAAATTGTGTCCAAACATAGTAATTTTCATCACAAGTTGCAAATTCTCTATCCCAATCAACTGATAGTCCCAAAAGCTTTAACTGTGACTTCATATGAGAAATATTTTTTTTAGTCCAAACACTTGGACTAATTCCTCTTTCAATCGCTGCATTCTCAGCAGGCAAACCAAAAGCGTCCCAACCCATTGGATGTAAAACAGATTTGCCCTTAAACCTTTGGAACCGAGCTATTAAGTCTGTAATAACATAATTCCTAACATGTCCCATATGAAGATTACCTGAAGGGTAGGGAAACATTGATAAGGCATAAAATTTTTCACTATTCTCAATTAATTCATCGGTTTTGTATAAATTGTTTTCTGTCCATATTGACTGCCATTTTTTTTCTATTTCAGATGGATTATATAAATTGGTATCGGACTCATATTGTTGATCGGGAGAAATCACTTAATTTTTATTTGTTAAATTATTATTTTAATATCCATTGTATAAAATAGAAATAGTTTGTTAAAAGGAATAATTTATAATTAAAATTTAAAATAAATTATCTACAAATGAAAAATATAACTTTTGAAAAATATCAAGGTAACGGAAATGATTTCGTACTAATTGATTCTAGAGGTAATGATTTATATAAAAATTACAAGACAAATAAAATATTTGATATAAAACAAATTTGCAACAGGCAATTTGGTATTGGAGCAGATGGTGTGATTTTTATAGAAGAACCTAATGAAGATAATTATGCAAAAATGATTATTTTTAATTCTGATGGCTCTGAAGCACAAATGTGTGGAAACGGAATTAGGTGTTTAGTTGAGTATCTCCACATAAATGATTCGATGAATAATATAAATAAGGAATATAAAATTGAGACTAAAGCAGGTTTAAAAATTGCAAAATATATAAATGATGAAATTACAGTAAAAATGGGAGTCCCAATTTTAGAATGTCAAAACATTCCAACAACAATTGAAAAAAAAATAAATTCAATTCCATCACACGAATTTATAGAGAATGATTTTAATAATATGGGTTATGCCGTAGGAATGGGAAATCCTCATTTAATATTCTTTGTAAAAGACATAGATTCAATTGTTCTTTCCAGACTTGGTCCTATATTTGAAAAAAATGAATTATTTCCTGAAAAAACTAATGTGCATTTTTGTCAAATTTTAAATAGAGATAATATCAAAGTAAAAGTATGGGAAAGGGGTGCAGGAGCAACCTTAGCTTGTGGTACAGGTGCCTGTGCTATCCATGTAGCAGCCTATAAATTAGGCCTTTGTAATTCACAAACCATAATAACTTTACCAGGAGGTAATCTTAAAATTGATTGGTCAAAAGATAATTATGAAGTCATGATGACCGGTAATGCTAAAAAGGTTTTCTCAGGATCAATGTTAGTAAATTGATGGAAAATAATTTTATCTATTTAGATAATGCATCCACAACTCCATTATCTGAGAATGTTCTAAATATAATTAATTCAACTTATAGGAATTATTGGCATAACCCTTCATCTACATATGAGCTAGGGATAAAATGTTCTACATATCTTGAAAAAATTAGATCTAAAATTGCTTATATATTTGACGCAGATCCAGAGGATATAATTTTTACATCTGGTTCTTCGGAATCGACAAATATTGTATTTAATAATATTTATGAGAACTTTAAAAATGGTAGAGTTGTTATTTCAAATGTTGAACATCAAGCAACAACTATTTGTGCTAATAAACTAAGAAAACAAAATTGGAATATTTACGAATGGACGGTAAATAATGATGGAATTATAAATATTTCTAATATAGAAAAAGTTTTAAATTCTGATACTAAGCTCGTATCAATTATTTGGGGACAAAGTGAAATTGGAACAATACAACCTGTCCAATTTATTGGCTCCAAATGTGAAGAATTAAATATAATGTTTCATTTAGATGGAACTCAAATATTAAGTAATGGAATATTCAGTTGGAAAGATCTTAAATGTGATTTTTTAAGTTTATCTGCTCATAAATTTGGAGGTCCAAAAGGGATCGGTATTCTTTTAACAAGAGAAAAGTCTAGACAAATTTTAAAGAATAAAGACATATCACTTACTCAAGAATTTTCAATTAGACAAGGTACTCAAGCTTTGCCATTAATCGCTGGAATGTATGAATCATTAAAGAATATTAAAGGAAAAATAAAATTATATGATTACAAAACTGAATTTCCTTCTAATAATATTAATAAACTTAAAAATTATTTTTTTCAAAAAATTAAGGATAATGATCATATAAAGATTACAGGTAGTATTAACCATAGACTTCCCAATCATATTTCTTTTCTACTATTAAATAAACTTTTTGAGCCTATAAGGGCCTATAAAATTGTTAATTTCATGTCAGAAAATAAAATAGCCATAAGTAGTGGAAGTGCCTGTTCAAGTTCATCTGGGAAGCCTAGCTCAACACTTAAAAATATTGGTTTAAAAGATGATGAACTATATTCAAATATTCGTGTTAGTTTAGGTTCAATAAACAATAAGTCAGAAATAGATAAATTTTTAGAACTTATTCAAATATGTATTGACAAATTTTAATGGAAACCAATTACAGATTACCTAAAGATTTAAATGAATCTCTTAAGAATATGGAGGATGCAATTATTCCAAGTTTATTAGACTCAAATAAAAGATTTACTATAGAATTTAATTTTGAAGGATTAAAGTTTAACAGAATTGGAATAACTATCTACAAGATATTGTCTAAAAATAATAATGTATTCATAACATTTGCTGATCAAGGTGCTGTGGCTTTGGCTCAAAGAGACTATCCAGATATCAAAGATAAAATCTTTACTTTTAAATCATTTAATGAATCAAAAAATATAAATAATATTGATAGTGTAATGATATCGATAATACCTCAGCCATATGATTTCGATTCATTTGAATCAATGTCTGATAATTATCAAGGTACGCATTATTCATTAAATCCAAAATTTGAAGATGCTAATATAGGTATAGGAAATGTCATTAGAGAGCGACGTAAAAACTTTGTCAAAACATGGAAAAATATTTATTTTCTCCAGCCTTTAAATAAAGCTGCTCTTATGCATATTTATCCAAATAACTGGTTGCTTTTCAAAGAAGAAAACAAAAGATATTTTTTTAAAAAAGAATTTGAAAATAAACCCGACAATGAATCTATTTTTGTAAATTTATAGATTGAATGTGATAAAAAAAATTTATTCATTTTTTTTAATTTTTCTTGTATTAGTAACATCTCCTTTCTTAATTGGATATTTACTAGCAAATAAGAAAATAACTGTTTTAAATAGTATTTATTTTAATTTCCCGGGAATAATTACTAAAAACAAAAAATGTCCTACTTATGATGCTTTATTGAATCAATCGCTTGATGATTCTTTTAGTGTATCAATTATTAATAATAAAGGGGAAATTATAAGTTCCTACAATGAGGATGTTCCAAGGTTGCCAGCATCTAATCAAAAATTGTTCTCATCAGCTTATGTTTTAAGTAAATATAAATTAAATAATAATTTAAAAACTTCCTTATTTAAAAATAAAAACGATTATTATTTACACGGTCAAGGTGATCCAGATCTTAATTATGAAAATATAATCGAATTAATTTCAAATATTAAAGAAAATAAAATTATTAACTTTAATATTGTAGAAATTGATTCAAAATTATACTGGCCTAATGGTTGGACAAATACTGATAAACTTTATGAATATGGATCTCCAATTACATCTCTTGCAATAGAAAGTAATCACAATAAATATGATGATATTTATGCATTAAAAAACTTTATTAAAAATTATTTAAAAAATAAATTTCCAAATTCAAAAATAAATGTAGATTTT
This sequence comes from uncultured Prochlorococcus sp., assembly GCA_902576415.1. Classification (GTDB taxonomy): domain Bacteria; phylum Cyanobacteriota; class Cyanobacteriia; order PCC-6307; family Cyanobiaceae; genus Prochlorococcus_A. The sequence goes on from CACGVZ010000002.1 coordinate 78,070, forward strand.
TTTGATACAGAGAAGATTTTTTATTTAAAAAATATTAAAGAGATGAATAAAATATATTCAACACCAATTCTTTCATTATTAACTTTAACAAATTCTGAAAGCCATAATTTTACAGCTGAATCACTCTTTAAAAATGCCTCAAATACATGGAACGATAATGACTATATAAAATTGAAAAGATGGCTTGAAAATAAAGGCCTCCCAGTAACTAATGCATATTTTGCAGATGCTAGTGGATTATCTCGAAAAAATAAAATTACAACAAAATTAGTTGTATTGTTTTTAGATAAAATGAGATATTTTAATAATTTTAAGGCATATCAATCTACACTTTCAATTACGGGAGTAAGAGGAACATTAGCTAAAAGATTTGTTAATAGTGAATTATCTGGAAAGTTTTTTGGCAAAACTGGGACTCTTTCAAATGTCTTTGCATTATCTGGCTTTTTATATAAAAATGAAAAACCAATAATTATAAGTATTATCCAAAATTCTAATAAAATTGATAAAGAAAAAGCATTTAAATTATTAAGTGATGTTTATTACTTGAAATCTTGTTAATAAAAATATTATTTAAAATATTCTTTTAAATCCCTCTCAACAAAGGGCGGCACCATGTGATTAATTTCACCACCAAATTTTGCAACTTCTTTTACTAAAGAACTACTAAGAAAACTATAATTTGTATTTGTCGATAAAAATATAGTTTCAATATCATTATTAAGAGATTTATTTGTATGAGCAATCTGAAGTTCATACTCAAAATCACTCATTGCTCTTAAGCCTCTAAGAATAAGATTAGCTTTTAGATCATATGCACAATCAACAGTTAGACCAGAATAAGAAATAACTTCAATATTAGGTAAATGAGAAAGAGAATTTTTTATTTGTATTATTCTTCTTTCAAGATTAAATGTTGGTGTTTTAGAAGTATTTTCTAAAACAGCCACTACTAGATTGCCAAATATTTTTTCAGCCCTTTCTATTAAATCAAGATGCCCGTTTGTTAAAGGATCAAATGTACCTGGATAAAGAATTTTCATAAATTTATTATGATCGAATAAGAAATTTAGTTAAAATAAGATTAATAGATAAATCAATTATGACATTAAATCTAGAAGCAAAAAAAATCTTATTAAGAAAAATACCTCACGGATTATTTATTTGTGGCGTTAGAGACGAGGATAAAAATGAAGTGAATGGATTTACTGCAAGTTGGGTGACTCAAGGTTCCTTCACCCCACCATTAGTTGTGATGGCCGTAAGAGCAGAGGGTTCCAGTCATGAAATAATTAAGTCCACCAATAAGTTCTCACTAAATGTGCTCAAAAGTGATCAAAAGGATCTAGCAGCTGTTTTCTTTAAACCCCAAAAAGCATTAGGAGGTAGATTTGAATCTGTTGAATTTAATTTAGGTGAGCTTGGATTGCCTATTTTAGTTGATAGTGTTGGTGGAGTTGAATGTAATGTTATTGGCAGTGTTATGCATGGAGACCATACCGTTTTTGTAGGAGAGGTACAATCTGCTTATCTGAATAATGATGTTGACTCACTAAATTTATCTTCAACTGGCTGGAATTATGGAGGGTAGTAATTGTAAATGAGTAATTCCTTTATCGAAAAAATAGATAACAAATATAATTTTAAAATTGAATATAAATTAATTAATAATAAGGAGTTATTAAAATCCAGATTATCCGAAATTCCAAAGTCATCTGGTTGTTATCTTTTTAAAGATATTGAAAATAACTTACTTTATATCGGTAAATCTAAAAAACTACGCAGTAGAGTAAGTAGTTATTTCAATAATTATTCAGATTTAACTCCCCGATTAAGTTTGATGGTTCGTCAAATAACTGAAATAGAAATAATAGTCACAGATAGCGAATATGAAGCATTAAATTTAGAGTCAAATTTAATTAAAACAAATAAACCATACTTTAATATTCTTTTAAAGGATGATAAAAAATATCCATATCTTTGTATAACTTGGAGTGAAAAATATCCTCGAATATTTATTACAAGAAGAAGAAGAAATAGAAATAATTTAGATAGATATTATGGACCTTATGTTGATGTCGGATTATTAAGGAGAACATTATTTACGATAAAAAAAATATTTCCACTTAGACAAAGACCAAGGCCAGTCTATAAAGATAGAACTTGTTTGAATTATTCAATAGGAAGATGTCCAGGTGTTTGCCAAGAAGTTATATCATCTGAAGATTATAAAAAAATAATGAAACAAGTATCTATGATATTTCAGGGGAGGAATGATGACTTAGAAATATTTTTACAAAAAAAAATGCTGCAATTTTCAAATGATTTAGATTATGAGAATGCAGCCAAAATAAGGGACCAAATTTCAGGTTTAAAATTATTAACTGAATCACAAAAAATATCAATACCAGATTCTTCAATTAATAGAGATATCTTTGGAATAGTTTCAGAAAAAAATGTAGCTAGTATACAAATTTTCCAAATGAGATCTGGTAAGCTCATTGGGAGAATTGCCTATAGTCAAAAATTAAATAATGAAGATGAAAATCTTATTCTACAAAAGATATTAGAAGAGCATTATATGAATGTTGAAGCTGTAGAAATACCATCAGAAATTCTTATTCAATATAACCTTCCAAAACAAGCTACAATAGAGGATTGGTTAACGGAGCTAAGAAAAAAGAAAGTAAAAATCTTAATCCCAAAAAGAAATAAAAAACATGAAACTGTAGAAATGGTTTTAAAAAATGCGAAATTGGAATTAGATAGAATATTAAATGGGATACAAGATAATGAATCATCAATTGAGGATCTTGCCCAAATACTTGAATTAAGCGAACAACCTAAAAGAATTGAAGGTTATGATATAAGTCATATTCAAGGTAGTGACCCTGTTGCATCACAAGTGGTTTTTATTGATGGGATTCCTTCTAAACAGCATTATAGGAAATATAAAATTAAAGATCCAAACGTTTTTGTAGGACATAGTGATGATTTTGCTTCTATATATGAAGTAATACATAGAAGGTTTAAAAAATGGTCAAGATTTAAACAAAGCGGAGGGGATTTTTCAATATTAAATGATAAAACGAACAGTAAATTAGACAATGAACTTTTATCAGATTGGCCTGATTTAATAATGATTGATGGAGGAAAAGGACAGTTAAATGCAGCTATTAAAGCATTAAAAGAATTAAATCTTCAGGAAGAAGTAACTATATGTTCATTAGCAAAAAAAAATGAAGAAATATTTATTCCAGGATTTACTAAGTCTCTTGATACTGATGCAAATCAAAAAGGAGTTCTTCTATTAAGAAGGGTAAGAGATGAAGCACATAGATTTGCATTATCTTTTCATAGAGACAAAAGATCTAAGAGAATGAATAGATCTCAATTGTCCCAAATCAGTGGATTAGGTCCATCAAGAATAAGAGAATTGCTTGAGCATTTTAAATCAATAGACGCGATAAGAATAGCTAGTAAAGAGGATTTATCAAAAGTTAAAGGACTTGGAAAAAATTCAGTAAATGATATATATGAATATTTTAACGAGTTATAAATATTAATTAATTTTTGAAAAATAGATTTCTTGATATTGTTAAATATAACTATATTGAAAATATATTTTTAAATTAATCTAGTAATTTGGCAGCTGAAGCATATCTCTGGTTTAAATCACTTCACATTATTGGTGTAATCGTTTGGTTTGCGGGACTTTTTTATTTAGTAAGACTTTTTATATATCATGAAGAATCTAAAAATATGGATAATGAATTAAAAATTGCCTTTAATAAACAATACACCTTGATGGAAAAAAGGCTGGCAAATATAATCACAACACCTGGGATGATATTAGCTTTAAGTATGGCTATATGCATGGTTATTATGCAACCAAGTTGGTTAAGTGAGAAGTGGTTGCAAATTAAAATTTCTTTTGTTTTAGGATTAGTAATTTATCATTCTTATTGTTATAAAATAATGTATTCATTACAAAATGGTACTTCAACCATTTCAGCAAAAAACCTTAGATTATTAAATGAATTGCCCACTTTATTATTATTTATAATTGTACTTTTAGTTATTTTTAAAAATAATTTTCCAACTAGTGTTGCTACATGGAGCATAGTTGGACTAATTATTTTCATGTTGGCTTCAATACAATTATATGCAAAGATTAGAAAGAAAAATGAGAATTCATTAAGTAATGAATAGGGAAGACTTAGTAAAATTAACTTCCAATATTAATAAAAATAGTTGTCCTAAAAGGATTAATTTTCACTGTCATACAAAATTTAGTGATGGAAGTCTAGAACCATATGAACTTTTAGAACAAGCTTATAAAAACAACTTGAAATTTTTATCAATAACCGATCATCATACAATTAAAGCTCATGAATATATAAAAAAAAATAATATACTCAAAAATTATCCTAAAGATTCTTTTACATTAATTTCGGGAATAGAAATAAATTGTTTGATTCTAGGATGTTTAGTACATGTAATTGGATTAGGAATAGATATAAAAAGTAAATACCTAAATCCCTACATTCATGGAGAGTCTCCAATAGGTAATGATTTAAATATTAAATCAGTTATTAAAGCAATAAATTTAGCTGGTGGTTTATCATTTCTTGCACACCCAGCGAGATATAGGATTCCCTTTTATAAATTAATTCCAGAGGCCAAAATACAAGGTATTGATGGAATAGAGGTTTGGTACGATTATGAACTTAATGAAGTATGGAATCCTAGTTTATTTGTATGTTCAGAAATAGATAAATTAGCAGATAAATATTCAATGCTAAAAACATGCGGAACAGATAGTCATGGACTTTCGCTACTAGGTAGATAATTTAGAATTCGTTTTTTTCAATTATTGAATCAGTATTAATAATTATGTTCTTTAAATTTTCAATGACATCCGATGAACAATTATTCCACATTGATCTATTGACAATTTCAAGAAATCTTTGTGCAATATCTCTTAAAGCCCATGGATTATTCTCTAGAAAGAAATTCCTAAGATCCATATCACATAACCATGATTTATAAACTTCCTCATAACACCAATCTGAGACTACTTCAGTAGAAGCATCAAAAGCGTATAAGTAATCTAGTGTTGCTGAAAATTCAAACGCTCCTTTATAACCATTATTCTTCATTCCATTTATCCATTTAGGGTTAAGTATTCTTGATATAACAACTTTATTAATCTCATCTTGTAATTTTGAAATTTTAGATAATCCAAATTTTGATAAATCACCATGATACATTTCAGGTAATTTACCACTCAATTTTTTTACTGCTGAAGATAATCCACCCTGAAACTGATAATAATCATCAGAATCTAAAATATCATGTTCCTTATTATCTTGGTTATGAACAACTAACTGCACATTTTTAAGAACATTTTCTAATGATTTTTTATCCTCCATGGGTTCAAGATTATCACTGTATATCCACTTACTCCAATTAAGAAACGATTCTCCAAAATCATCAATATTTTCCCAATTAGAATTTGAAATTAGTTCTTGCAGACCAGCTCCATATGAGCCTGGCGCTGACCCAAATATACGATTAATTGAATCACCATCTCTTGATGCCCCAGCAAGAGGATTAAATTTATCATCCTCATTAAGATTAGAAACAAGATTTATTGCTTTATAAGTTAATTTAACTAACTGTGGAAATGCATCTCTAAACATTCCCGAAATCCTTAAAGTAACATCAACCCTTGGTCTTTCGAGAACAGATAAAGGAATGATTTCTAGATCTACTACTCTTTTTGAAGGCCCATCCCAAATAGGCTGTACTCCTAATAAATATAGTATTTGACAAATGTCTTCACCACCATTTCTCATTGTGGATGTTGCCCAAACAGATATTGCTATATTTTTTAAATCTTCTCCATTATCTTGTTTGTATAAATCAAGTATTTGTGAAGCGGATTGACAACCAACACTCCATGCTGATTCAGTTGGTAGTCCTCTCGAATCAACTGAAAAGAAATTTTTACCAGTGGGTAAAGCTTCAGTTTTACCTCTCGTAGGCGCACCAGAAGGACCACTTTTTACATATTTTCCATTTAATGAATTAATAAATGATAATTTCTCATTATATGAAGAATTAATGATTGGATATAGAATCTCTTTTTTTAATAATAAAAAATAATTAATATGTTTTTTTTCATTAAAGAAATAGTCTATTATTTTCTGATTTTTATATTTTTCAAGATTTTTTATATTGGTATTCTTTTTGTAAAAAAACAAATATATTAAATACTTTGCTTGTTGTTCCAAAAAATCAATTGCCATTCTAAAGTTTAAAATGTGTTTGTTGGAAAAAGTCAATAATATTTTTTTATCCTTTTGACTTAACATTTGATCATATTGATTTGTCCAAGGATTCAAATCTAGTTTTAAATGTTTTGCTATATATTGAATAAGACCAATTCGGTTGGCATTTGGTACTCTAGCAATACACAAGAATAAATTTATTTCATTAATGTCATCTTGCCTATTGCCAAAAATATGCAAACCTGTCCTTATTTGAGATTCTTTAATTTTGCAAAGAAAGGAATCAATTTCTTCTATTTGATTATTTTTATTCTTTAATGTAATTTCGCTAAAATCTTTTTTAATTAATTCAAAAATTGATTTTTCTATTATTTTAATGCGCTTAGAATTTAATAATTTTGCTTCAAAATATTCGTCTAAATAATTTTCTAATATTGAATATTTTCCATATAATTCTGACCTATCCAAAGGAGGGGTTAAATGATCAATAATTGTTGCAGCAGTTCTTCTTTTGGCTTGGGATCCCTCTCCAGGATCATTTACGATAAAGGGATATATATTTGGTATTGCTGGACAAATAATATTTGGAAAACATTTATTGCTGAGACCTATAGATTTGCCAGGTAACCATTCAAGTGTCCCATGTTTACCAATATGGCACATAGCATTTGCATTAAAAACTTTTTCAATCCAAAAATATTGTGCTAAATACCTATGGGGAGGTGGAAGATCGGGAGAATGAATATCTCTATCAGTGAAAGCGTCATAACCTCGTTGAGGTTGAATCAGTAATGTTATTTTTCCAAATCTAATACCATTTATTGAGAAGCCTTTATTATCTAGATCGATCGCATCAGATGGCTTACCCCAACGATTAACAATAATATTTTTGGGATCAAGTTCTAAATAATTCCAATATTTTAAATATTCACTAAGTGGTAAGTAATCTAATGGTTTATTGTTTTGAGATTCAATATCATTAGTTCTAGTTTTTATTAGCATTGACATTAATTTCGAAGAATCTTGAGGATAATTACAAGATCCAAGGTCATAACCTTCTTCTTTTAACCAATTAAGAATATTTATTATTGAAGATGGAGTATTTAGACCAACGCCATTACCGATTCTTCCGTTCTTTACTGGATAATTACTTATTACTAAACAAATTCTTTTATCAAAATTATTAAGTTTCTGAAGTTTCACATAATTAGTTGCAAATTTTGAAATCCATTTAATACCTACTTGATCAGCTTTGTAACTAGTTATTTCACTATATAGTGAATTTTTCTTAGAAATTATTTCTTTAAATGCTGAAGGACAGGTAGTAATTCTTCCATCAAATTCGGGAATAATTATTTGCATTAATAAATCAGATGAATTCATTCCAATAGATGAATTTAACCACTTTTTTCTTGATCTATTAGAAGAGAGAAGCTGTAAAATTGGAATTTTAAGAGAAGTAAAAATATTTTTTGAATTTTCAATTAAATCGTTATTTTTGATTTGAGATGAAGAAAATGAAGTTGTGGTAATTATTAGTTTAATATCTTCTTTTTTAAAAATGTCTATTAATTTCTTCTGAATATTATGATCTTTTAGTGTTGAAATAAAAAATGTTTTAGGAGATAGTCCGCATTTTCTTAATTGCAAGTTAAGTTTTTCGTTTACTTCAATTTCATTTGCCAAAAAAAGTGATTTATAGGATATTATTCCTATCTTTTCGCCTTTTTCATTTTTCCAATCATGTAAATAGGGATCTGCATAAAGAGTAATATTTAAAAACTCATTAGGAATTAATTTTTCATCTACAACTAAATAATTTAAACAATTAAGAAACTTTCTATAATTATCCAATCCTCCAGATCTTAGTAATTTAGAAATATTTAATGCAATATTTTTATCTATACTACTTATTTCACATAAGGAAATTTCCTGATCAATGGTACCTGATAGGATTACTAACTTCCTTTTTTTATTAACTGCTTGCCAATTTAAAAGTTGTTCAATTCCATAGTTCCATGTACCTTTATCTCCAAATATTCTAAGTACGACAACTTTTGCATAATTAATTGTTTTTAATAAATAATTATCTATTTGAGCTGAGGTCTTTAAATTAGAAATTTCTAATGCTCTTATATTATTTTTTAATGAAGCAAATTCTTTTTCTAACAATAAGTTAGATATAAGATTTAAATCAGCCTTGACACTTGTAATAAAAATAAAATCAGCAGCTGGTTGCTCAATTAAATCATCCTTATTTTTTTCATTTCCTGCTATATTTAATATCCTGTGCATTTTTATATATAAATAAGGTTTAGAATACGTAAGTAGGATAAAACAAGTTTACCTTAATTAAATAAATTAAATATGCATGAATTTCTTCCATACGCCTGGTTCGAAGGTAAATGTATTCCATTTAAAGAAGCAAAAATATCAATAGCTACTCATGCACTACATTACGGTACTGCTGCATTTGGAGGAATGCGAGCGATACCTAATCCAACAAACAATGATGAATTCCTATTGTTTAGAACTGATAAACATATAAAAAGATTATCTCAAAGTGCAAAATTACTATTAACTGAAATTTCTGAAGAATATATTTTTAAAGCCTTAGAAGAAGTTATAAAAAGAAACAAGCCAGAAAAACCTATTTATATAAGACCATTTGTATATACAAGCGATTTAGGTATAGCTCCAAGGTTACACAATATTGAAACAGATTTCTTTATTTATTGTATTGAACTAGGAGATTATCTATCCCCAGATGGTGTTTCTTGTAGGATGAGTAGTTGGACAAGACAAGAAGATAGATCTCTCCCCTTAAGAGGAAAAATAAGTGGAGCATATATTACTAGTTCATTAGCCAAAACAGAAGCTAGTTTATCGGGTTTTGATGAAGCTCTTCTATTAAATTCAAGTGGTAAGGTAAGCGAAGCTAGTGGTATGAATTTATTTATTGTAAGGAATGGAGACTTAATCACTCCTGGTGTTGATCAAGATATCCTCGAGGGGATTACTAGAGCTAGTGTAATTGAATTAGCAAAATCATTTGGAATAAATGTAATTGAAAGGCCTGTTGATAAAACAGAATTATTAATAGCAGATGAAGTTTTTCTAACTGGTACAGCAGCAAAAATTACACCAGTTAAAAAAATTGAATCAACTGAATTAAATGTTGAAAGACCAATAATGAATAAATTAAAAAGTAAGCTTGTAGAAATAACAGAAGGTCGTTCTCAAGACTATGATAATTGGGTAACAAGAATTTCACTAAAATAAATTAATTTTTACCTAAAAATGGAATCTTTCAGAACCTATCTAAATAGAGATGAAAAACCATTAATTATTTTTGACGGAGGTACTGGAACATCTTTTCAGAACTTAAATCTTACTGCAGATGACTTTGGAGGAAAAGAATTAGAGGGATGTA
>CACGVZ010000003.1 GCA_902576415.1 uncultured Prochlorococcus sp.
CATAGGCTTGTTCAGCCCACTCTCGAGAATTATCAGGATCAGTATTAGTCATAGATATTTATGATACAAACTTAGTGGATTTTAAAATATTATTCATTTATATCAAATATTTATTGCGATTTTGCTTTTTGTAATCTCCTTAAAACTCCATTAATAAATTTTCTTCCTTGCATATCACTATATTTATTAGCTAAATTAACTGCCTCATCACAAGCAACAGCAATAGGCGTACTCAAAAAATTAATATCCACATAGGCTAAACGCAAAATATCTCGATCAATTCTTGGTAATCTTTTTAATCTCCAACCATCCATTGCTTGATCAATGTCAGAATCAATAATAGAAAGGTTATTGATAATTTTACTTATCCTCTGATTAACATCCTCTCTGATATTAATTTCTCCACTAGTAACTATTAATTTCGGAAAGTCTAAAGTAACTGAAAGTGTATTCATAACAGTTTCGATTTTTTGTAAAGACTTTTTTAACTCGTCTCGAACATTTGCAAAAGAAGAATTAACCCCTTCATGCAATTCACTTTCTAATATTTTTTGTGATGCATTTTCTAACTCTGCTTCGCAATAATCTAATTCATCTCTACAGTGATTTATAAGAGAATCTAAAGCAGATTCAAAAATTTCTTCTACTTGAAGTTTATTTAATTTAAAATCACCTTTATCTTTTATCAAACCTAATGAAATCAAAGATAATTCTCTTGAGAGAGATTTATTGTTATGCATCAATTAAGAGGAAGTATTAGTAGAGGCACGAAATTGAGAAAATAATTTTGAAAATGTTGGATTTGTAGTGTTATTTTTCTCATCTGGATTAACTATCCCAGCAGAAATTATTGTTCTAAATGCATCTTCAACAGTAATATCCAAATCCTTAACAGAAGACTCAGGAACCAAGGTATACCAGCCAGTAGTTGGGTTAGGTGCTGTAGGAATGAAAACACTTAACAAAGTTTCATCCAATTCTGGCTGAAGTGAGGGTCCAACATTACCAGTTACAAAGCCAACGCTATAAAGACCCTCACGTGGGTATTCCACTAAAACAACTCTTCTAAATCGATTAGATTTATTACTTAAAAAAGTTTCAAGCAATTGTTTAAGAGTTTTATAAACTGCACCCGCTACAGGAATTTTTGTTAAAGTGCCCTCACCGAATTCTAATAACCATCTCCCTACAAAATTTCTTGCCATTAAGCCTATAAGCAAAATAGCTAATAATGGAACAGTTAAACCCAAAGATAGGTTAATTAGATCTTGTAATAAAGGATTTAAAGTTATAAAAGGATTTAACTGCTTAGGAACGGAAGTAACTAGTGTTAAAACAAATTTACTAACTAATGACGACAACCAAATGGTTGTTGCCAAAGGTATTACAACTAACAATCCAGCAATAAGATCATTTTTTAGATCCTGTTGGAGCCTAGATCCTAAACTAGAATCTTTATTTTGACTAGATTCAACCAAAATAGCCTTGTTAACTAAACTAACTTTACTAATAATTTAACTGTTTTTAATTAGTTAGGATATATTTTTTTTTATATTTAAATTATTTATTGGTTTGTCAACCAAAAAATAAACTTTCTAAAAATAATATACATAATAAAAGAATGATCAAATCCCTTCAAAACAAAAAAGAAATAAGTAAAAAATTAAAAGAAAAAGCAATTAACGAAGGTTTTGCAATATCTAGAATTGCTTCGATACCAGGTAGTTCACGCTTGAAATTAAGAACTAATGCATTAGATAGATGGCTATCAAGTAACCACCATGCTGAAATGAAATGGATGGAAGCAGAGAGAAGAAAAGACATAAGCTCTCTTCTCAAGGGAGCAAAAAGTGTTCTCAGCGTTGGGTTTGCTTATATCAGCTCACACAACAGCAGCAATAATTTTTTCAAGGTAGGCAAATTCGGTCAGGGGGAAGATTATCATAAAGTAATCTACAAAAAATTAAAAAATATTGGTAAATGGATTAATCTAGAAATTCCAGATTGCAAATGGAAAATATGTGTTGATACCTCTCCACTTCTTGAAAAAGCATGGGCTGAAGAATCAGGTCTTGGTTGGATAGGTAAAAATAGTAATTTAATAAGCAAAGAAAATGGCTCTTGGCTTACTTTAGGTTTTATGATCCTTACAAAAGATTTGATACCCGATCAACCTCATCAATCACTTTGCGGAAAATGTGATAAGTGTATTGAACATTGTCCAACACAAGCGATAGTAGAACCCTTTGTAATAAAATCAGACCTATGTATTGCATATCACACCATAGAAAGTAGAAATAAAACTATTCCAGAAGGAATACGACAAAATATGAATGGTTGGGTTGCAGGATGTGATATTTGTCAAGATGTTTGCCCTTGGAACAAATCAGTACCACACAATAATACTTTTGAAACAAAACCAAAAGAATGGATTAAAAATCTTACTATTGAGTCACTAACTTGGGTTGATAAAACTTGGGAAAAAAACCTTAAAACAACTACTTTAAAAAGAATAAAACCATGGATGTGGAGAAGGAACATAAAAGCAAATCTCAGCAATTGAAAAATGAAGGAATTTTTTAAAAAAATAATATTTATCTCTTTAGTGAGTTTTTGCTTTTTTAGGGTTAATCAAGTTCAATCAATAGTCCCATACTATTATTTACCGACATTAAAAATTTTACAAAAAGATGGCTTATCTTTTGGTAAAAATGCATATCAACTTTTATATTTTGGACAATATGAAAAGAGCCTCAACTTAGCAAAATTAGCTGTTCAAATAAATAAAAAAGATGAAAAACTATGGCTAATTTTGTCTGAAGCTCAAATAGCTAACAAACTATACAAAAACGCCCTAATTTCACTAAATAAAGCAAAAAAAATTAATTCAAAGAATAGTGAAATATATTTTGCAAAAAGTAGAGTTTATCTTATGGTTTCAGAATTACAAAATGCAAAAACTGCTTTAAAAAATGGATTAAATATCGAGCCAAATAACCATAATGCTTTTTTTCAATTAGGAAATATTTCATTAATGGAACAAAATTACTCGGAAGCTATTAGGTTTTTTGAGAGATCTATAAAAATAAAACCTGATTTCTGGCAAGCAATTAATAATAAAGGTTTAGCTTATTTCGAAAAAAATAATATCGATAAATCTTTAAAACATTTTGAAAAGGCAATCTCAATAGAGGAAAATGCAGAACCATTACTTGGACTTGCTTCATGTTTAAGAATGAAAGATATTAAATTAGCTATTAAACTCGCAAAAAAGGCTTTAATTAAAAATCCAAATTATGTTAATCCTGATTACAGAAAAGAACAGTTGTGGGGAGAAAATCTACAATCCGAAATCGAACTCCTTTTTCAAGATGATCAACTTAAACAAGATGTAGTATTGGCAAAATCCAAAATAAATGAATCTTCTTAATTTCAATACTGGAAAATATTTTTTTACCTATTAGTCTTAATTTAATAAATAAAAACATATTTAATTTTACGTTCTGATGGATAAGAAAAACTTCACTTCTATCTCTCTACAAGACGAAATGCAACGCTCTTATTTGGAGTATGCAATGAGTGTAATAGTTGGCCGTGCTCTTCCAGATGCTAGAGACGGTCTTAAGCCTGTTCAAAGAAGAATACTATTTGCGATGCATGAATTAGGTTTAACTCCTGACAGACCATTTAGAAAGTGTGCAAGAGTTGTTGGAGATGTGCTTGGAAAGTACCATCCCCATGGGGATCAAGCAGTATATGACGCATTAGTAAGACTAGTGCAAAATTTTTCGACAAAATATCCAACACTTGATGGACATGGAAATTTTGGATCTGTAGATAATGATCCAGCAGCTGCAATGAGATACACTGAGACAAGATTATCTCCCATAGCACAAAAAGCGTTTCTTGAAGAAATTGGATCAGAAACGGTTAATTTCTCTAATAACTTTGATGGTTCACAAAAAGAACCAGATTTCCTCCCAGCCCAACTTCCATTTTTATTATTAAACGGATCATCAGGAATTGCAGTTGGGATGGCAACAAATATTCCTCCTCACAATCTTGGGGAAATAGTAGATAGTTTAATTGCTTTAGTAAAAAATAAAGATATTAGTAATAAAAAACTTACTAACATTATTAAAGGACCTGATTTTCCTACAGGCGGAGAATTAATTCATAGTAAAGCAATAGATGAACTTTATGAAACAGGAAAAGGATCAGTAACAATTCGAGGCGTCATAAGTACAGAAGAAATAAATTTAGGGAAAGGTAAACATAAAAAAAATGCTTTAATTATTACAGAACTTCCTTATCAAATCAGTAAAGCAGGTTGGATTGAAAAATTAGCAGAACTTGTTAATACAAACAAAATAAATGGTATTTCTGACATTAGGGATGAAAGCGATAGAGAAGGAATGAGAATTGTCATAGAGTTAAAAAAAGACGCAAATGCTGAACTTGTAATTTCTAATTTATATAAAAAAACAACTCTCCAAACGAACTTTGGTGCAATATTTTTAGCTTTAGTTAAAGGCAAGCCTGTGCAACTAAACTTAAAACAATATCTCAGCTTTTTTCTTGAATTTAGAGAAGAAACAATTAGAAAAAGAACTAATTATTTTCTAAAACATACTCTTGAAAAACTTGAAATATTAGAAGGTTTATCAAAGGCAACAAAAGATATAAAAAAAATTATCGAGGTTATTGAAGGCTCATCTAACTCTACAGAAGCTAAATCAAAATTGAGTAAAAATTTTTTCTTAAGTGAAAAACAAGCAAATTCAGTTTTGGATATGCCATTAAAAAAATTAACAAATCTAGAAAAAAAACAAATAGATGATGATATTAAAAAATTACAAGAAAAAAAGAATTATCTTAAAAAACTATTGGATGAAAGAAAATTATTGCTTGAGTTGTTAATAAATGAATTTTTATTATTAAAGAAAAATTATAGTGTCAAAAGAAAGACCAAACTTCTTAAGAATATAGATCAAAATCAAGAAATAGAAACAATTAATAATCAGATATTAGAGGAATTAATAAATAAAAAAACAAAATTACATATTGACAACAGAATATATTTAAAAAAAATGTTTTTCAATAATTATAAAAAATCATTTGAGAATATAAATAAAATTATAGATAATAAAAATATTCAAAAATTTATTTGTAATGTTGATAAAAATTTAAAATTAATTGGGATCACATATACCGGAAAGGTTATTAACATAGATTGGGAGTCAAAAATTAATAATGACTATAAATTAGAAAATAAAAGTCTTGGGAATATTGATCCAAATGAAATAATAAATTTTCATTCAATTAATAAAGGAATTAAAAACTATTTATGCATTTTAAATTCTGATGGGAGATTTAAAAAGGTTTTATTTGATAAGGATATGATTAATAGTAATAGATCTTTCGCAATAACAAAATTAAAAAATAATCAAAAAGTAATTGACTCATTTATTGCTAACGAAGAAAAAAATTTAATAATATTAACTTCAATAGGAAGAATTTTTAAATTTAATTTATCTGATAAATTTTTAACTCCTACAACTAAACAATCTCAAGGATTAATGCTTGTAAAACTTTTGCCGACTGAAATGATTGTTTCTTGTTGCCCATATCAAAATGAAGAAAATATTTATTTAATTTCAAAACAAGGTAGAATATATTGCTTAAATACAAGTGAAATTTATTACGCCAATGAATACAATTTAGGGTACTTAAATGAAAGAATCCAGCTTAAAAAAGATTCCTTTCTAAAAGTCTTACCAAGTAAACATTTCCTTGATATTGAAACTAATAAAAATAAATCTGCTAGGTTAAATATTGATAAATTAACTTTCAGAAATAATACAACAAATTTTTTAATTAACTTTTTAAATTTAGAGATAGGAGAACATCTTGAAAATTGTTTTAGTCTCAAAAACCTTCTTGACTAAGATTTATATTCATTTTCAACCCAATTTAAGTATTCTTGATTAACTGTTCCTGTTACATAAGACCCAGTAAAACAACTCATCTCCAAATCCTCAATTGAAGAGTCACTTATTATGGATTTGCGTAAATTTTTAACACTTTGATAAACAAGATTATCAATTTCGAGTTGATCAGCAATTTCACTTATTGTTCTATCATGAGCTATTAATTCATCTTTGTTTGGCATATTAATTCCATAAACATGAGGAAAACGAACGGGAGGTGCTGCTGATGTGAAATAAACTTTATTTGCTCCTGCATCTTTAGCCATCTGAACAATTTCTTTTGAAGTAGTACCTCTTACTATTGAGTCATCAACAATTAATACATTTTTATTTTTAAATTCTGCACTCATAGCATTTAATTTTTGTCTTACAGATTTTTTACGTTTCTGCTGACCAGGCATTATGAACGTTCTACCTACATATCTATTTTTAAAAAAACCTTCTCTGTACTCTATACCTAACTGTCTTGCGACTTGCATAGCAGCAGGTCGAGAAGAATCAGGGATTGGCATTACAACATCAACATCTCCAGAATTAATAGTCTCTTTTATTGTTTCAGACAAATAATCTCCCATTTTTAATCGGGCTTTATAAACTGAAATCCCATTCATAATTGAATCTGGCCTAGCTAAATAAACATATTCAAAAGCACAAGGACATAAGACTGGATTTTCGGAACATTGCTTAGAAAAAAACTCGCCATTAAGATTTATAAAAATAGCTTCTCCAGGATCTACATCTCTAACTACTTGATAATCGTTATTCTCAAGCACTAAAGATTCGCTTGCAACCATCCACTCATCTTTTTTAGTATTTGATGAAATTCTTTTTCCTATAACTAAAGGTCTAATACCAAAAGGATCTCTAAATGCTAATAAACCGTGTCCTGAAATCAATGCTATTGAAGCATATGATCCCTGAATTCTTTTGTGTAGTGATTTAACAGCATCAAAAATAATATCAGGTTGTAATTCTTGATTATGAATCTGTTCTTGCAATTCTGTAGCAAATACATTTAACAACATTTCAGTATCACTTGAAGAATTTGTATGCCGCTTATCAATATTGAATAATTGTTTTTCTAAATCTCTGGTATTGGTCAAATTACCATTATGTATCAAAACAATTCCATAAGGCGCATTAACATAGAAAGGCTGAGCTTCCTCTACACTTTCTGCTGATCCCTTGGTGGCATACCTAACATGACCAAGCCCAATTTTGCCAATTAAATTCCTCATATCTCTTGTTCTATACGCAGTGCTTACCTGACCTTTAGCCTTGTGGATATGGAAAATAGTATTTTCCATTGTTGCTATACCTGTTGAATCTTGTCCTCTATGTTGAAGCAGCAAAAGACTATCGTAAATTTGTTGATTTACATCATCTGAAGAAACGATTCCAACTATTCCACACATAACTTAATTTATTAAAAATTTTGATAGTTGAATAATCTTTTTCATATTCAAAAGTGTCCTGAAATACTATTATTAAATTTTTCGGTTAATTCCTCAACTCTAATATTGCAAATATTTTTTTCTTGAATTTTAATATTAAGAGTTTGACTTGAAACATATCCTATTTTTTTGATATACACGCTTGATTGAGAATTAATTTGATTTGTTGTTAGAAATTTAAGCCATTCTTTTTCTGTTTTTTTATCAATTGAAAAAATAATTCTTGATCCTCCTTCTGCAAACAATAAATTATCATTTCTATTAAAAACTTTATCTATATCTATCGATGCACCTTTTGAAGACAAAATACAACACTCTGCTAGTGCTATAGCTAAACCTCCATCGCTAATATCGTGAGCAGAAACTACAAAACCATTTAAAATAGAATTTCTTAAAAAACTCTGGCATAACTTTTCATCGAACAAATCTATTTTTGGAGGCCTGCCTGTAATTTCTCCATGAAAGTATTCCAAATAAGAACTAGCAGCTATTGTTGTTTCTGATTTATGAGAACCAATTAACCAGATTTGATCATCAAAATTTTTCCATTCACTACTGATAGCTTTTTCAACATTATCTATCTTCCCAACCATTCCAATTACTGGCGTTGGATTAATGGGAGTTATTTCATTATCTTTATTTTTTGATTCATTGTATAAGGAAACATTTCCTCCTGTAACAGGAGTTTCTAGAGCTTTACATGCTTCAGAAATTCCTTTGCATGAAGATGAAAGTTGCCAATATCCTATTTCATTCTCCGGAGAAGAAAAATTCAAATTATTAGTAATTGCAACTGGTTCAGCTCCAACGCAACTAACATTTCTGGCAGATTCTGCAACTGCAGCGATAGTTCCTCTGAAAGGATCAAGAGAAACCCATCTACTATTACAGTCAACGGAAGCAGCAACGCCAGAAAATACTTTATTTTTATTTTTTTTAGTTTGTGCTCTCAATCTTATGACAGCTGCATCAGATTCTCCAGGTTTAAAAACTGTATTTGCCTGCACTTGAGAGTCATATTGTTTATAAATCCAACTTTTAGAAGCTATTGAAGGATTTGAGAGAAGTTTTAAAATAATTTGTGAATAAGAAAAACTCTTTTTTTCCTTCAATGAAAAAATTTGATGCTCATCAATTTCTGGTAAGTAATTTTCTTTCCACTCCCATTTCTTTAATAAATAATCAGGTGGATTATTAATTACGTTCCTAACATTGACAGGGGTATCATCAGATAGAGCAGAAGTAGGGATTTGAGCAACAATATTACCCATATGTGAAATAATGACCTCTTTTGTATCTATTACTTCACCAATTACATTTGCATATAATCCCCATTTATTAAAGTTTTTAATAAGTTCATTAACTTTTTCTTCCTTAACCACGAATAACATTCTCTCTTGAGATTCAGATAATAAATACTGATATGGGGACATATTATTTTCTCTAGAAGGGACCAAATCTAAATTAATAGATATTCCTAAATTTCCATTTCCAGCCATTTCTGCGCTACTGCAAGTTAAACCTGCAGCACCCATATCTTGCGCAGCTATTACATCTCCTGTCTTGAAAGAATCTAAACAAGCTTCAATAAGACTTTTCTCAATAAATGGATCACCTACTTGAACTGCAGGCCGATCGTCTAATGAAGCTGTAGTTAATTCAGAACTAGCGAAACTAGCTCCGCCAACGCCATCTCTACCAGTTGTATTACCAACATATAGTACCGGTGATCCTACGTTTTTAGCTCCTGAACAAACAATTTCATTAGTCTCTAAAAGTCCTAAAGCCATTACATTAACAAGAGGATTGCCAGAATAACTATCATCGAATTCAATTTCACCTCCGACAGTAGGCACACCCACACAATTTCCATAATGTGCAATGCCTGATACAACTCCTCGAAGCAAATCGACATTTGTTGGTTTATTAAGATTTCCAAATCTCAATGAATTTAATACTGCTATTGGCCTTGCGCCCATTGTAAAAATATCTCTTAATATTCCTCCTACTCCTGTTGCTGCTCCTTGAAAAGGTTCGATTGCAGAGGGATGATTATGACTCTCTATTTTAAAAACAAGTTTTTGATTATTTCCAACGTCAATAACTCCAGCATTTTCTCCAGGACCTACCAAAACATTTTTACCTTTAGTAGGAAATTTAGATAGTAAAGGTTTTGAATTTCTATAACAACAATGTTCAGACCACATAACACCAAACATTCCTAATTCAGTCCTATTAGGTGTTCTCTTTAATCTTTTACAAATTTCGTCATAATCATTAACGGTTAAATTTTCAACTTTAAGTGCTTCGCTAAGATCATATTGATCATTATTTTTTGAATTTATCATTATTTAGATCCAAGGGTCATCTTCTTTTTTATCACTGAAATTTCTTGATGTTATATCATCATTATAAAAACTATTTTGTTTAAAATCTAAATTTGGGTTTATATCTTCATCTTCTTCCAACCAATCTTCTAATCTATTAGAAGCTTTATTTTTCATATCATCAAATCTATCAAAAATTTTTTTCCCTTTTTGCAAAAATTCATTTTTAATACTTGATTTTATCAAAGGTAAATCTTCTAAAGAATTGCTTTCGCAAAATACTAAACCAGGTTGTTGATCATTAATATTTTCAATATTTAATTTCCATCTACTAGAGCCTGGAATCTTAGGATTAGATCGAGAAACTAAATAATAATAAATTTCACCTGTTTTCATATCAAATAAAAAATCTGCAATAAATCCTATTTTTGAACCATTTTTATTTATTAAATTAGCTTCGATTAAAGTTGGAAACCTATTTAAAGTAGCCAAATCAGAAATCGCTGGATCACCTTTAACATAAATTTCATTATCTATTATTTGACTAATTTGATTTAATCGCCAAACATTTCTTCTTAAATCAAAATTTGAAGGACGAGAATACCATCCTAAAATACGATGAACAGGAGGATGCATCCATACATCTTCTCCTTTTCCATAGCTAAGAGTCATACTACCCTTGACATAATAATTTAATAATTCACTTAATAAAATTTCTTTAGGTAATTTCAAATTAAGAACGAACCTGAACAGGCATGACTAAATAAGTAAAGGAATTAATATTATCTTGTGGTACAAAAACAGCAGGAGTCGTTGAAAGATTACATTTTAAAAGTACATTTTCAGAAGCAATAACTTTTAACCCCTCTAGAAGATATCTAACATTAAATGCAATATCAAAATCATCTCCAGAATAAGAAACAGGTATTGATTCATTTGCGTTCCCAATATCTTGAGCATCCGCACTTATTGAAGCTAACTCTGTATTATCTAATTTAATTTTAACAACACTGCTCTGTTGATCAGCTAAAACAGCGATTCTCTCTAATGCTTCAACAAATTTTTTAGTATTAAAATTAATTGTTTTAGAAAATGTGTCTGGTATTAATTGAGAATAATTTGGATAATTACCTTCAAGTGTTCTTGTTGTAATTATTTGATTTGAAGAAATAAAAACTACTTGACCTTTATCGTAGAAAAGTTTAATTGAATTATCCGAGCTTTTTAAAGTCACTAATTTTTCAATTTCTCTTAGAGAACTAGTTGGAATTGTTACTGTTAAATCACTCTCATTAGAATAAAAATTCTGTTTATTTGCAATACTATCTTCATTACCAATTAAAGATACCGCTAATCTATGACCATCTGTTGATGCAGACTCTAGATAATTTTGTTTAAAAGTAAAATTAACTCCCGTAAGTAATTGCTTTGAATCGTCATTACTACTTGCAAAAATTGTTAATTTTAAAGCTCTCAAAAAAGAAGTAGGTTCAATATCTAAAGAAGTACCACTTTCAACAAATGGCAATTTAGGATAATCATCTGATGGTATACCTTTAAGGTTAAAGGATCCTCTATCACTTTTTATTAAAATATTTTCTGATTCATGATCTACCTCTAGAGAAACAGGAGTTTCATTAGGTAATTTATTTACTATTTCAGATAATAGTTTTGAAGGTATAGTAATAGCCCCACTATTCTTAACAGTCCCATCAAAAGAAGTTTGAATTCCTAAATTAAGATCAAATCCTGTCAAACTAATCTTATTTGTTCCTTGATCAGCTGTTAAAAGTATATTTGCAAGAATGGGATGTGTTGGTCTTGAAGCAACAGCTTTACTTACTAGTTGAATAGCATTATTTAAATCATTTTGATTACAAATAATCTCCATCGGGCTTTGGATCTTTTTTACACATTCAATATACTTTTTTCGTTAATTAAATTCAATAACTTAATTTACTCTTTATTTCTAATATAAAAATTCATTAAAAATAAAAAGAATAGTAGTAGTAGGTTTTGTGGAAATTGTGGAAAATAAAACTTTAGATCCTTATTTACTTTTTTTATATAGATTTAGATAGGTGGAAAAATTTTATTATTTGTTGAATAATTTTTTCTTTTTTCAGAAAACTTGAATTTATTCAACAAAATAAATAACTTTCCTTGAATTTTTCAACAAATAAAACTTCCTTTTAATTGATTTCCACAGACACTAATTTTTTTGGATTCTAATATCCTAAAATTTTAGTTATATTTTTTAGTGAAGGTTCAACATTTTTCCTGAAAATTGCATCATTATTTTTAATCGCACAATCAGGGTCTTTTAATCCATTACCTGTAAGAACGCAAACAATAGTTGATTCTTTTTGAATTCTATTTTTATTTTTAATGAGTCCGGCAACAGATGCTGCACTAGCTGGCTCACAAAAAACACCTTCCTTGGCCAGAATTTTATAAGCATCAATTATTTCTTCATCTGTAACTGACTGAAAGTCTCCTTTACTTTCCTTTCTTACCATTTTTGCTTTTTCTCTATTAACTGGATTTCCAATTCTGATTGCAGTTGCAATTGTTTCTGGATTATTAACTATAATATTTTTTACTAAAGGAGCAGATCCTTCAGATTGAAAACCCACCATAATTGGTAATTTTAAATTTCTTTTTATTTTTGAATACTCTTTGAAACCCATCCAATAAGCGGTTATGTTCCCTGCATTTCCCATTGGAATACAAAGCCAATCAGGTGCAAAACCTAAGTCATCAACTATTTCAAAAGCTGCTGTTTTTTGTCCTTGTATGCGATATGGATTAACAGAATTAACAAGTTCTATTGGATGTTCAGCTGATAAATCTCTTACTATTTCAAGAGCCTTATCAAAGTTTCCATTAATAGATATTATCTCTGCTCCATACATTAAAGCTTGTGCAAGTTTCCCTTGTGCAACAAATCCTTCAGGGATTAAAACATAAGGTTTTAATCCTCCTCTAGAAGCATATGCAGCAGCAGCAGCAGAAGTATTGCCAGTACTTGCACAAATTACAGCTTCACGCCCATCCTCTTTTGCTTTGCTTATGGCCATCGTCATTCCCCGATCTTTAAAAGATCCTGTGGGGTTTAGTCCATCATATTTAAGAAAAACTTTTGTACCATTTCCTACTAATTTGCTAATTGTGTTACTAAAAATTAGAGGAGTATTTCCTTCATTTAGTGAGATGATGGGAGTTTTTTTGGTAACTGGAAGATATTGTTTATAAGCCTCGATTAGACCTGGCCATCTTTTTTTTCTGTAATTGATACCTAATTTATTCTTAATTTTATTTAAAAACACCATAGCCGTTTAATTTGTTTTAATTTTTTCTATAGGAGAATCCGTAAAAAAGTTTAATAGCTCTGAAATTGATTCTACTTTATTCATAACTTTGCTTAAAGCGTTGACGTCTAAAATAATTGTTTTAGTTGGATATCCCTCAAAAAAACTTATCATATTTATTTTCCCATTTCCTATTTTAATACCTTGAATTACACTTGCTCTAAGGGCTAGCATGCCTGTTTTTTTATCATCTGCTCTGGGCGTGTGGATTATAGATGAAAGTCTTGTTAAAAAAACATTACCTATTTCTGAATTTACTAACTTGCTTGCAATTGTAATAGGGATCTCAAAATTTTTATTTAATACCGATCTAATTTCTTCATCTTTAGATCCAGTTGCTCTTAAGACTCTCTTTAATTTTTTTGTAGAATCACCTTTCTCCGCAAAAGTTTTTAATGAATTTACTTTTATTGTTCTAGAAAAAATGCTGTATGTTATTTTTATTTCTTCAGCAGCATTGGTTTTTGAAATATTAAAAAGAAATTGAGAACTTATAAAAATAAAACATAATTTTGTTACTAGAAATTTATTAAATTTCATTTTATATAGTTGCACCTGCAGCAATTTTTACGAGTCTAACAACTCCTTTTTCAGTTACCTTTTTAGCAATTTTTATACCCATTTCTTTTGTATAGGGCTCATTAATTAGTCGAGGAACTCTTTTTAGAAACATATCAATAGAATATCCAGGTACATTTTTCAAAATCTCTAAAAAGTTTCTTAAGGGTTCCAAATACATTACGATGTCACTTAAGTTGTTATTTTCATTAGACATATTCAATTTAATTGAGTTAGGTAGATAATTATTTAAATTTTTCAGTATTTTAAGACTTAGTAAATCAATTTGATTCGTTAGCCCCTCAATTATTTCATTTCTTAAGAATCCTCCATTTTGAGAAAATAGAAGATTTATGACTTCATCTAAAAGTTTTTCCAAATCTAGATTTGTTTGCTTTGCGGCGTTAGCAAGAAGATCTTCTAATCGGTCCCATTTGAATTGTTTCTCATCAAAAAGCATTTCTTTTAAACTTTCTCTTAATTGCGGATCAGGATCTTCCATCAATCTTCTCGCAAAATATGGATAAGCTGCTCCTAAAATTTTAAAATTTGGGTCTACACTTAATGCAATACCTTCTAATGTCAGTAATGACCTAATAATAAGGGCATAATATGGGGGTAATTTGAATGGAAATTTATACATCACACCTGACATATCGTCTGTAACGGTTTTGAAATCCATTTTTGAAACTCCTTTTTCAACAGCATTAATGAAGACATCTTGAAATGCTGGAACTATTGGCTCAAGATTAACTTCTTCCGATAAGAAGCCCAGTTTTACAAAATCTTGAGATAATTTATCAAAATTTTTATTTACTAAATGTACAACTGCTTGAATTAAACCAGATCTAGATTCTCTGGAAACTTCGCTCATCATTCCAAAATCTAGATAACATAATCTGCCATCTTTCAACGCTAATAAATTCCCTGGATGCGGGTCAGCGTGAAAAAAACCATGCTCTAAAAGTTGTTCTAAACTGCACTGAACTCCTACATCAATCATTCTATTAGGATCAATTCCTAATTTTTTTACATCTTCTAAATTAGTTAATTTTGTACCGTTAATCCATTCCATTGTTAAGACTCTTCTTGATGTTATTTCTTTATAAATTTTCGGCACTGCAATCATTGGATTATGTTTATGCATATCTCTAAACTTTTCTGCATTTTGAGCTTCGTTTAAGTAATCCATCTCTTCAAAAACTCTCTTACCTAATTCGTCAATCAATGCCACGAGATCGCTTCTTATCAATCCAATATTATTTTTTAGCCAATTGGCTATATTTCTTACTATGTATAGATCTAAAGTAATTTGTTCTCTTAAACCTGGTCTTTGGACTTTGACTGCAACAACCTCTTCATTCTTTAGTTTAGCTTTATGCACTTGTCCAAGAGAAGCAGCAGAAATTGGCTCCTTATCAATTTCTAAAAAAATTTCATCTATTGTGGACCCTAAATCTTCTTCTATTAATTCCATTGCTTTATCTCCTTCAAATCCTGGAAGTTGATCTTGCAATTCGGATAATTCTTCAAGAAGAATCCCTGGAATGATATCTGGTCTTGTTGATAATGCTTGACCCGCTTTTACAAATGCTGGCCCAAGTTCTACTAATAAATTTGTTAATTCTTTTGCTCTAAATCTTGCTTTTTCTTCGTTTTTTAATCTACCAGTTAATTTATCCCATCCAACAGAAAATACATAGGCAAAAATAGGTATGAGTGTTTGCCAAAGTCTTTTTAAAAGTCTCTTAGGGTTTTTTCTGTAAATTTTAGAAATTGTTTCTGGATCATAATCCAACAGTCCAGAGACCTCAATAAAATCAGTAAAATCTTCTTTCATAACTTTATATATTCAAAACCTTTTTTTTTTTAAAAAAGAAGTTAATTTTTTTATATGGAAGATTTATCATGCTTATAAAATTAAAGATAGAGAATATTGCCTTAATAGAGATTATAGAAATTAATTTCGAAAAAGGTTTGAACATTATTACTGGGGATTCTGGTTCAGGAAAATCACTAATTTTAGATTCCTTAAATGTTTTATTTGGTGGCACCAATATACCCTTAAAGCACTTAATACGTCCAGGAAAAGATCAATGTGCTATCGAGGCTCTATTTTCTTCTTCTTTTCAAATCAATAATTGGTTAATAAGTAACGGTTTTAAAAGTAATTCATTTGTAAATATAAAAAGAATATCTTATAGAAAAAAAAATAAAGTTTTATCTAAATTTACCCTTAATAATTTATTGATTAATAAAAAATTATTAGAAGAACTTGGACAATTACTAATAGATTTCGCAGGACAATCAGATACTTTTATATTTAATTCTCAAGAGAAGAGAAGATTAATTATTGATGATTTATGTTCGCAAGAATTGAGAGATACAAGTGCAAATATTAAAAATATATGGGCCGAAATTCAGGTTTTAAAAGGTTTAATGAATGAAAAAATAGAATCTTCTAAGAAGCTAGAAGAAAATAACTTAATGACTAAACAAATATTGAAGACTCTTGAGGAAGCAGATTTAAAGTCTAGTAAAGAAATCTTAGAATTAGAGTTATTAGAAAATAAACTTGTAAATAATCTCGAAATAAATAGTTCAGTTCAATCATCTTTGGCAAACTTAAATAACTATTGTCATGACGAACCATCAGTAGCGTCTTTAATCAATCAATCAATAAAAAATTTAAACAGAACTGCGGAATTTGATTTCAAAATTCAAAAGTTTAGAGAAAATTTATTAGATATCCAAACTTATGTTGAAGATTTAATTTTTTCTTTAAATTTATATTTACAAGAAATAGATAATGACGATTCTAATCTTTCAGAAATACAAAAAAGATTATTTTTTTTAAAAAATTTGGAGAGAACTTTTTCATTGGAATTACCTCAATTAATTAAAAAGCGAGACCAATTAAGGACATATTTTCAAAAAAACGAAAAAGATAATGAGATTGGTAATATTGAAAATCAAATTAAAAACTTCCAAATTAATTTAAATTCTTTATTGCATATTCAATCTACTGAGAGAAAAAGGACTGCTAAACACTTACAAGATTCAGTAATCTCAATTTTAAGGGATTTAGGATTAGAAAATGCAAATTTTTCAATTCAATTTTTAGAATGTGAGCCCTCTGGAGATGGAATTGATAATATAAATTTTTTGTTTTCTGCGAATCCTGATCAGAAGCTTGCGCCATTGTCAAAGGTTATTTCAGGTGGAGAAATGTCACGATTCTTGTTAGCTATTAAATCTAGTATTTCTAAAAAACCAAATACTTTCTTTTTAGATGAAATTGATAGTGGTTTAAGTGGAAAATCTTTACTCTCTTTGGTTGAGTTAATCAAAGAAATTTCTAAAGATCAACAGGTTTTATGTATTACACACCAGCCTTTCTTGGCTGCTGGAGGATTAGCTCATTTTAAAGTCAATAAGAAAGTTATTGATGGAATTACTTATACTTCAATATTAAGACTAAAGACAAAAAAACAAAGAAAACATGAATTAATGGAACTTATTGGCGGGGGTTCTGCCGAAGTAAATGAATATGCTTCTATACTTCTTGATAAAGCTGCTGCATAAAATAAAAAAAATTCCACTATAATAGTTTTTTTAAACCATAATTAGACTCAAACATGGTTATAAAAACTGATAATAATTTTGAACAAGATAATTCAATTATTATAAGGGGAGCTCGTCAGCATAATTTAAAGAATATTGATCTTTCTCTACCTAGAAATAAATTTATTGTTTTTACGGGAGTCAGTGGAAGCGGTAAAAGTTCTTTAGCTTTTGATACAATTTTTGCTGAAGGTCAAAGAAGATATGTTGAAAGTCTTTCAGCATATGCAAGACAATTTTTAGGTCAAGTAGATAAACCAGATGTTGACAATATTGAGGGATTATCACCTGCTATTTCAATTGATCAAAAATCAACAAGTCATAATCCTCGATCAACAGTTGGAACAGTAACAGAGATACAAGATTACCTGAGGCTGTTGTTTGGTCGTGCTGGCGAACCGCATTGTCATCATTGCGGGATTCCAATTGCGCCACAAACAATTGATGAAATGGTTGATCAAATTCTTTTATTGCCAGAAGGAACAAGGTACCAATTGTTGGCTCCTGTAGTAAGAGGGAAGAAAGGAACTCATACAAAATTAATAAGTGGATTAGCTGCGGAGGGTTTCGCTAGAATAAGGATTAACGGCGAGGTGAGAGAACTGGCAGATAGTATTGAATTAGATAAAAATCAAATTCATAATATTGAGGTAGTTGTTGATAGACTAATTGCAAGGGAAGGAATACAAGAAAGATTAAATGATTCTCTACAAACTTGTCTTAAGAGGGGAGATGGTCTGGCAATAGTCGAAGTTGTTCCAAAAAAAGGCGAAAATTTACCTTCTAACTTAGAGAGAGAGAAATTGTATTCAGAAAATTATGCATGTCCTGTTCATGGTTCTATTGTTGAGGAACTTTCTCCTAGACTTTTTTCCTTTAACAGCCCATATGGGGCATGTCCAGACTGTCATGGGATTGGCTATCTAAAAAAATTTACTGCTGATAGAGTTGTACCAGATCAAACTTTACCTGTTTATGCTGCAATAGCGCCTTGGAGTGAAAAAGATAATACTTATTACTTTTCTTTACTTTATTCTGTAGGCCAGGCTTATGGTTTTGAATTAAAGACTCCTTGGAAAGATTTAAGTGATTTGCAAAAAAAAGTTTTACTACTGGGATCAGATAAACCAATATTAATTCAAGCTGATAGTCGTTTTAAAGCTTCTAGTGGTTTCGAAAGACCTTTTGAGGGAATTTTACCAATTTTAGAAAGGCAATTGAATGAAGCTAATGGAGAATCAGTAAAACAAAAACTAGAAAAGTACCAAGAATTGGTTCCCTGTAAGACTTGTTCTGGTAAAAGATTAAGACCTGAAGCTTTGGCAGTTAAACTTGGCCCATATAATATTACTGACTTAACTTCGATAAGCGTTTCTGAAACTTTAACTCATGTAGAGCGTATCATGGGTTTAGGTAAGACTAAGAAGGAAAATATATCTTTAACAGAAAAACAAAAGCAGATAGGTGAATTGGTTTTAAAAGAGATTCGTTTACGTTTGAAGTTTTTAATTAATGTTGGTTTAGATTATTTAACTTTAGATCGACCAGCCATGACTTTGTCTGGCGGAGAAGCTCAGCGTATTAGATTAGCTACGCAAATAGGTGCAGGCCTTACTGGTGTTTTATATGTGTTAGACGAACCAAGTATTGGTTTACATCAGAGAGACAATGATAGATTATTAGAAACATTAAAAAGCTTAAGAGACCTTGGTAATACTTTAGTTGTTGTTGAACATGACGAAGATACTATGAAATCTGCAGATTATTTAGTAGATATTGGACCAGGTGCGGGTATTTATGGTGGGGAAATTATTGCTAAGGGATCATATCAAGATGTTTTGAAATCAGAGAGGTCATTAACTGGGGCTTATCTAAGCGGTAGGAAGTCAATTCCTACTCCAAAAGAACGTAGATCCTCGGTTAAAAAAAGTTTAATTTTAAATAGTTGCTCAAAAAATAATTTAAAGAATATATCTGTAGAATTTCCATTAGGAAGACTAGTTTCTGTAACTGGTGTCAGTGGTAGTGGGAAAAGTACTTTGATAAATGAACTACTTCATCCTGCCTTGTGTCACTCTCTTGGATTAAAAGTTCCTTTTCCTCAAGGGGTAGGAGAGTTAAAGGGTATAAAGGCAATTGATAAAGTTATCGTTATTGATCAATCTCCAATAGGGAGAACACCAAGATCAAACCCTGCTACCTATACAGGCGCCTTTGATCCTATAAGGCAGATATTTACCGCCACAGTGGAAGCTAAAGCTAGAGGTTATCAGGCTGGTCAGTTTAGCTTTAATGTGAAAGGCGGAAGATGTGAAGCGTGTAAAGGCCAAGGAGTTAATGTCATCGAAATGAATTTTTTGCCTGATGTGTATGTTCAATGTGAAGTATGTAAAGGAGCTCGATTTAACCGAGAAACTCTTCAAGTTAAATATAAAGGCTTTAATATTTCCGACGTCTTAGAGATGACTGTTGAACAAGCAGCAGAAACCTTTTCCGCAATACCTCAAGCTGCTGATAGGTTATCTACATTAGTAGATGTTGGATTAGGGTATGTCAAATTAGGCCAACCTGCTCCTACATTATCTGGGGGAGAGGCTCAAAGAGTTAAATTAGCTACAGAATTATCTAAAAGGGCTACTGGAAAAACTCTATATTTGATTGATGAACCAACTACAGGTTTAAGTTTTTATGACGTTCATAAATTAATGGATGTGATACAACGTTTGGTAGATAAAGGGAATTCTGTAATTGTTATCGAACATAATTTAGACGTTATTAGATGTTCTGACTGGATTATTGATTTAGGACCTGATGGAGGAGATAAAGGTGGCGAAATTATTGCAGAAGGTATTCCTGAAGATGTAGCTAAACATCCCACAAGCCATACAGCAAAATATCTTAAAAAAGTTCTTAAATAAAACTTGTTGTATTTCTTTGTATTTTTAATTATCTGAGTTAAAGAAAAGTCTTCTTTTAAGAGTATTATTTCAGTCTATATCTTGTTTTTCACAAGTTTTTGTATTAAATAAGTTTAAAATCATAATGCTTTCTTAATATTTCCTTTGGAAATTCAGCTTATTTGTATTAAAGGCCGTTGATCTGAGGATTTGCTGAATGAGGTTTAAATTTTTACATTTGCATTTACATGGTCTTATACGCTCTAAAAATCTTGAATTAGGAAGGGATGCAGATACAGGAGGACAAACACAATATGTTTTAGAGTTAGTTAAATGTTTGGCAAATACTTCAGAAGTTGATCAAGTAGATTTAGTTACTCGTTTAATTAACGACCCAAAAGTAGATAATGAGTATTCCAAAGAAGAAGAGTTTGTAGAACCTGGAGTTAGAATTTTAAGATTCAAATTTGGACCTAATAAATATTTAAGAAAAGAATTGCTTTGGTCTTATTTAGATCATTTAACTGAAAGACTTATCTCTTATTATCAAGAAAATAAAAAGCCTAATTTTATTCATGCACATTATGCAGATGCAGGATATGTGGGAGTTAAACTAAGTAAATCTTTAAATATTCCACTTATCTTTACTGGCCATTCCTTAGGACGAGAAAAAAAAAGGAAATTGCTTGATACTGGTTTAAAAACTAATCAAATAGAAAAGCTTTATGCAATAAGTAAAAGAATTGAGGCAGAAGAAAAAGCTTTAAAGTCAGCAGATATTATTGTTACAAGCACTAAACAAGAGTCAGTTTATCAATATTCTCAGTATTCTTCTTTTTCACCACACAAAGCTAGAGTAATTCCTCCTGGTGTTGATCATAATAAGTTTCACCATATTCACTCAACAACAGAGACTTCTGAAATTGATAATATGATGCAACCTTTTCTGAAGGATCCTACTAAACCTCCATTATTAAATATTGCTAGAGCTGTACGAAGGAAAAACATTCCTTCTTTGATTGAGGCATATGGAAGATCTGAAAAATTAAAAAGAAAAACTAATTTAATTTTGATTTTGGGTTGTCGAGATAGTACTTCAAAACTTGATCCTCAACAAAAAGATGTTTTCAATAATATTTTTGAAACGATTGATAAGTATAATTTGTATGGAAAGGTAGCTTATCCAAAAAAGCATCTTCCAAGTCAGATTCCTGCTTTATATAGGTGGGCCGCAAGCAGAGGGGGTGTATTTGTAAATCCAGCTTTAACAGAGCCTTTTGGTTTAACACTTCTTGAAGCTTCTTCATGTGGATTACCAATAATATCAACAAATGATGGAGGACCAAAAGAAATTCGCTCAAAATGTGAAAATGGACTTTTAGTAGATGTTACTGATATTAATGAGTTGAAAGTTATGCTTGAAAAAGGAATTTCTGATACTAATCAGTGGAAATTATGGAGCAGAAATGGAATTGAGGGGGTTAACAGACATTTTAGTTGGAATACTCATGTACGCAATTATTTATCAATACTTACAGAAGAGTTTTCGAAGTCGAATAGTTATTCCTCATCTGATATTAAACAGAGTTGTTTAAAAGGAAGTTCTTCACTAATAAAACCCCATTGATCAAATACTTTAGGATCAGGGTGAAGAATTAGTTGATTATTATGAGTTTTTTTTAGTTTAAAACCTTTTTTAGATAGTTTTTTCATTAAGTTAGCAGTTTCTTCGAATCTTGAAGCCATTGCATCAAGACTTGAGCAGTCACTTGTTAATCCATTGTCTTTCCACGTAAAAAAACTCATAACAAATTTTTTAAAGGTTGATTTTTAAAACTATACCTAAAATTACAAGTAAAATGTTGATTTTCCAAAAATTTTCAACTATTTTTTGTTCCTTAACTCCTTGCAGTTCAAAATGGTGGTGCAGTGGAGCCATTAGAAATATGCGTTTACCTCTGTGAAATAATTTTTTTGTAATTTTAAAAAAACCTACTTGAATCATGACTGATAATGACTCAATAATAAATATTCCTGAGAAAATAGATAAGGTAAAAACGCTATTTGTTAATAAGGCTATAGAACTCAGAATTGCACCAATACTTAAAGATCCAGTATCACCCATAAATATTTTTGCAGGATGACTATTGTACTTGAGAAATCCTAAGCATATTCCTGACATTGAATAACATAGGATACTAAACACAAAAAGTTCTTGCTGTTCTTTCATTAATATTTCTGTTCCTAATCCATAAAAGACAATCCCGCTGCATCCAGCTGCTAATCCATCAAGTCCATCAGTCAAATTGACTGAATTACTAATACCAACTAGTAATAAAAAAGAAATTGGCACTATGAAAATATTCATATTTATTCCCCAAGAGTCAGATACTGTTATTAATGGACTTATAAAATTTTTTTCATAGGCTAACAATATAAAAATTATTGAGATTATACTTTGTAAGATAAATTTTTCTTTTGTTTTTAAACCTGTATTTTCTTTGTTTTTAATACTTAAATAATCATCTAAAAACCCTATAATAAAAAACCCAAAAGTTGTAAATAATAAAAGAAATAATTTTAGAGAACCTAAATTTATAGTTATTATCAAAAGAAAAATCAAAAAAGGGACTACCATTAATATCCCTCCCATTGTTGGGGTATCACATTTTTTATAGTGATTAGTTGGACCTTCTGTTCTAATATTTTGAAGCAAATTTAATTTTCTGATCCTTTCTATACCATTCTTTGTTGTTAATAAAGAAATTAAAAAAAATAATGTGAAAATTCCTATAAGAAAAAAATTATCAAAAAAATAGGAGGTTACTATTAAAGCAAAAGTATTTAAAATAATTAACGATTTAAAGTTAAGCTTTTTAATCTTCCCAATCATCTTCTGAAGGGTCTTCTTCAGTCTTATAATCTTCTTTTTCACCCATTAGGGCTGAAAGTTCTTCTTCTTCTATAGTACTAATCTCTTGTGAGTCTCCTTCTTTTTCAGCAACCAGTCTTCCTGTATTTTCAAGCCAAGAAAGCAGATCAGGTTCATCTCTAAGTGGTAAAACAGGAGCAGGATCATCTCTGTGGTAGCAAGTTAATGCAGGGTTGACTTCAGAAATATCATCTAATCTAAGTTTTAATTTATTTGAGTCCATTAAAGGTAGTATTCTATATATAAGATAATACATAATCATGCGTACGAAAAACTTTGTTTGATAAAGCAAATTTAAAATACTTTTATATCTTGCTAATAACCCTGTTGCTTTCTGGATTATTTAAACTCATTGGATTCTTGAATACTGATGTTTTAATAATTAATAACTTTCTTCTCTTGTTATTAGTTTTTGGTCCAGCTCTTTTAGTTACAATAATATTAGTTTTTAACAAGTTTTCAAATTCTTAATTACGTCAAAAATTTAAATTTATGGAGCAAATTTAGATGCAGCAGGTTAAAAAAGTTGTACTAGCGTATTCTGGTGGGGTAGATACAAGCGTTTGTATTCCATATTTAAAGAATGAATATGGAATTTCAGAAGTTGTTGCTTTTGTAGCAGATCTTGGACAAGGTGAGGATTTAGAACTTATCAGGCAAAAAGCTTTAAATTCTGGTGCATCCCAATCAATCATTGGTAATTTAGTTAATAGTTTTGTTGAGAGATATGCTTTTCCAGCTATTAGAGCAAACGGATTATATTTAGATAAATATCCATTATCTACAGCTCTTGCAAGGCCTTTAATTGCTGAAAATCTTGTAAATATTGCTCGAGAGAAAAATGCTGATGCGGTAGCCCATGGATGCACTGGTAAAGGCAATGATCAAGTTCGATTCGATTTGGCAATTAATGCTTTAGGACCTGATTTAAAAATAATTACTCCTGCAAGGGAGTGGAATATGAGTAGGGAAGAGGCAATAGTGTATGGAGAAAAATTTGGTATTCCTGCACCAGTATCAAAAAAATCACCTTATTCAATAGACGTTAACTTACTTGGTAGGAGTATTGAAGCAGGGATATTAGAAGACCCAATGCAAGAAGCACCTGAAGATATATTTGCGATGACATCTTCAATTGATAATTCACCCGATTCCCCTCAAGATATAGAAGTTGTCTTTAAAAATGGCTATCCAGTTGGAATTAATGATGAAATTTTAACTCCAGTAGAGATTATTCAAAAAGCAAATGAACTTGCAGGCGAGCATGGTTTTGGAAGAATAGATATGATTGAAGATCGAGTAGTAGGAATTAAAAGTAGAGAGATTTATGAAACACCTGGCCTCTTACTTTTAATCAAAGCTCACAAAGAATTAGAGAGCATTACATTAAACCCAGATGTTGCTGACTTTAAAGGAATAGTGGAAAAAAAATGGGGTCAGCTAGTATATCAAGGTTTTTGGTTTGGACCTCTTAAAGATAGTTTAGATGCATTTATTTCATCGACTCAAACTTCAGTTAATGGAAGAGTAAAGATTAGACTGCATAAGGGGAACGCTATAGTAATTGGAAGAATGTCTGAAAATAACTCACTATATAGGGAAGATTTGGCAACTTATAACAAAGAAGATGTATTTAATCATTCTTTAGCAGAGGGTTTTATTTATATGTGGGGTATGTCTAATAAAATATGGGCTGAGTTAAATTCAAAAACTAGAGATTAACATTTAAGATTCTGCATTTTCTTTGGTTTTAGTATCCTCTTTTCCAGAATTTTCTGCGCTTACTAATGGTTGTTTTTTCTTGGATTCAGCTTTAGTTTCTTGATTTTCTTTATCATCTGTATCATCTACTTGCGTTGTACTCTTATTAGAAGGTCTTGGAGCTGGCAAAGGTCCTTCTTGTTTAACTGTCATGTATCTTATGACATCTTCACTAAGTCTCATTGCTTTTTCAATTTTGAAAATATGTTGTCCATCACCTTGATGACTTAGTTGGACGTAAATACCTTCCCTATGTTTTGCTATTTGATAGGCTAATCTTCTTTTACCCCTCATTTGACTATCGAGGATAGTACCGCCAAATTCTTTTAAAAGCTTATTGTATTTATCAATATGGTTGGTTACTTCATCTTCCGCAATATCCGGGCGGAGGATATACATGGTTTCGTAATAAGATTGTTGATCGTTCATAATTTCAGACAAGGTCTTTGGCTCATGATTATGATGAGCGTCTGTTCATCTTTAACGATACATCATGATGTGCATTTCTTTAAAAATCAGCATTATTTATTTTAAAGATAATTTTTGAGTGCGTCATTCATAATATGAAAAGGTACTTCTAATCCATTTGTCCAAAATGATAATGATTTTAATCCTTGAGCAACAAGCATTTGTAAACCATCGATAGTCATGCATCCTTTTTTGGCGCTAAATTTCAATAAATGAGTTGGAGCAGGATTATAGATTAAATCATAAACAATTGTTTTTGATTTAAGAGATCTCCAAAAAGACTCGCCATAAGGTAATACATCTATTTGATTTTTAGCTGTTTTCATTCCTGCGGGTGTTGTATTAACAACTAAATCTGCTTCTTCAATTAGATTTTGAGCTTCATTATCATTACTTAAAAATCCTTGAAGTTCAATTTGATTTTCAAAATTTTTTATTAATTCTTCTAGTGATGATTTGTTCCGTGATATTACTGAAATTCTTGAAAGATTTAAATTTATTAATCCTTGTATGACAGATCGTGCTGCACCACCAGAGCCAAGAACAATCGATTGTTTTTTTTTCAAGTTAAGTGTTTTTAAAGGGTAAACAAATCCTTCCACATCTGTATTAGTAGCACTCCATTCTCTTTCAGAATTTAATTTTATAGTATTAATTGCTTTCAGTTTGCTTGCAATAGGGGAAATTTCACTACAAAGGTTAAATACTCTTTCTTTATGAGGAATTGTAATATTTAAACCTTTGCAATTAATTTTTTTCAAAGAATTCAGTACTAATTCTAGATCTTTATCTTTACAAGGTATGGCGATATAAATTAAATCTAGGCCTAAATATTGAAGGGCAGCATTTTGCATAATCGGTGACAAGGAATGGCTTACTGGATTGCCGATTAATGCAATAAAAGATGTCTCACTTGAAATCATGTTTAGAATTTTTTCCTTAAAAAATAAAGATCTGTTCGGGAACCAC
The DNA here is from genome assembly GCA_902576415.1 of uncultured Prochlorococcus sp. Classification (GTDB taxonomy): domain Bacteria; phylum Cyanobacteriota; class Cyanobacteriia; order PCC-6307; family Cyanobiaceae; genus Prochlorococcus_A. The sequence continues at coordinate 26,352 of CACGVZ010000003.1, forward strand.
ACCCCGTCTTTGAGTAACAATAATGTCGTTGATGACCGATTATGGAGAATATTAAATATAAGAATTTACCCATGGGGAAGGTTGTAGGAATTGATTTAGGCACAACTAACAGTTGTGTCGCTGTGATGGAAGGTGGTAAACCTACTGTAATAGCAAATGCAGAAGGTTTCAGAACTACTCCATCAGTTGTTGCATATACAAAAAATCAAGATCAGCTCGTTGGACAAATTGCAAAGAGACAAGCTGTAATGAATCCGGAAAATACTTTTTATTCTGCAAAGCGTTTTGTTGGTCGAAGAGTTGATGAAGTAAACGAAGAATCTAAAGAAGTTAGTTATTCTGTTGAAAAATCTGGTTCTAGTGTTAAATTAAAATGTCCTATTTTAGATAAGCAGTTCTCCCCTGAAGAGGTAAGTTCTCAAGTTTTAAGAAAGTTAGCAGATGATGCGGGTAAATACCTTGGTGAAAAAGTTACACAGGCTGTAATTACTGTTCCAGCTTATTTCAATGACTCTCAAAGACAAGCTACTAAAGATGCAGGAAAGATTGCAGGTTTAGAAGTCCTCAGAATTGTCAATGAGCCAACCGCTGCAGCTTTAGCTTATGGTTTGGATAAAGAAAATGAAAAAATTCTTGTATTTGATTTAGGTGGAGGAACATTTGACGTCTCAGTTATTGAAGCTGGTGACGGTGTAACTGAAGTTCTTTCTACATCTGGAGATACACATTTAGGTGGTGATGATTTTGATAGGTGTATTGTAGATCATCTAGCAAGTACCTTTAAATCAAATGAGGGAATTGATCTTAGACAGGATAAGCAGGCTTTACAACGACTTACTGAAGCAGCAGAAAAAGCAAAAATTGAGCTTTCAAATGCTACTCAAAGTGAAATAAATTTGCCGTTTATCACAGCGACCCCTGAAGGTCCAAAACATTTAGATTTGAATCTAACTAGAGCAAAATTTGAGGAGTTAGCAGCTTCTTTAATAGATAGGTGCAAAACCCCAGTTGAGAGAGCTATTAGTGATGCAAAAATTTCTACTAGTGAAATTGATGAAGTTGTTATGGTCGGAGGCTCATCAAGGATACCTGCAGTTTTAGATTTAGTTAAAAAAATAATAGGTAAAGAGCCCAATCAAACTGTCAACCCTGATGAAGTTGTAGCTGTTGGAGCAGCTATTCAAGGAGGCGTTTTAGCAGGGGAAGTTAAAGATATATTATTGCTTGATGTTACTCCGCTTTCTCTAGGCGTTGAAACTTTAGGTGGGGTTATGACAAAAATGATAAATAGAAATACTACAGTTCCTACTAAAAAATCTGAGACATATTCAACTGCTGTAGACGGACAAACAAATGTAGAAATACATGTATTACAGGGTGAAAGAGAAATGGCATCTGATAATAAAAGTTTAGGAACTTTTAGATTAGATGGTATTCCATCAGCACCAAGAGGTGTTCCCCAAATCGAAGTAACATTTGATATCGACGCAAACGGTATTCTTAGTGTTACAGCTAAAGATAAAGGAAGTGGTAAAGAGCAGAGTATTTCTATTACAGGTGCTTCTACTTTATCTGATAATGAGGTTGAAAAGATGGTTAAAGATGCAGAATCAAATGCATCAGCAGATAAAGAAAAAAGAGAAAAAATTGATTTAAAGAATCAAGCTGAAACACTTGTCTATCAGACAGAAAAGCAACTTGGTGAGTTGGGAGATAAAATTGATGCTGCAGCAAAGTCTAAGGTTGAAGAAAAGAGCAATGCATTAAAAGAGGCAACCTCAAAAGAAGACTATGAATCAATGAAGAAACTCCTTGAAGAGCTGCAACAAGAACTTTACGCAGTCGGTTCATCTGTTTATCAGCAACCAGGTAATCAGCCTCCAAACCCTGATTCAGCAAGTGGTTCCGATCAAACTGAATCAAATGATAAAGGTGGAGATGATGTAATTGATGCAGACTTTACTGAATCAAAAGATTAAGAAAAGTATTTTTTAATTTCATTAGCAACCCATCGAGAACAGGCTGGAGCAAGTAAAATACCATTTTTATAAAAACCTGTACATATCATTAGTCCATTACCCAAATTTTTCATTATTGGTGAAGCTTCACCCTGAGGTCTAGACCTTATTCCAAACCACTTTTTAGTGACTTGACCGTTGATAAGCCAAATTGGTTTTTTATCGAGAAAGTTTGTGAGCTTTTCGAATATATTTTCTTCTGGATTAGTACTATATTCGTCAGTTGAACCAATAATAAGCTTATTTTTACCTTTTGGAATTATGTTTTTACCATTAATGTTGAATTGTTTTGGAAGTGATAATAAATTAACTTCTGCATCATTTATATCAACTTCCATAGCTTGACCTAACACAGGTTTTAATTTGATTTTGTGAGATTCGCTATCTATTAAATCTACTGCTTTTAGAGAATTACACAAAACAATAATGTCAGATTTAATTTCTTCATCGTTTCTTGTTCTGGAAACCCATTGATTATTTAATTTTCTAATTTTTATTATTTCTTCTCCTATAAAATTTATTTTTTTATGTTTTAGATATTTATCTATTGTCTGAAGCAAAGATGTAGCATTTATTCTTCCATCTCTGAAGGAAATTATTCCTTTTATATTTTTTGTTTGGAAGGTTTTATTTATATTCTTGATAAGAATTGAATCTTTTTCTAAAATTCGTAAGTTTTGATCATGATTTTCATAAATAAATTTCTCTAATTTTTTAAACTTTTCTTCATTAGTAGTTAGCTGTATTAATGGCTTTACAATATTCAACTCATAATTAAATTTTTGAAGGAATTTGATCCATTTTGGCCATAATTCATTACTTTGTTTCCTTAGATCCCAACTTCTGCCTCTCCTTTTTTGATACATATTACCCATTAGTAATCCTAGTGCAGCATTGCTTGCATTTTTGTATTGCGCTGGATCTATTATTGTTACTTGAAAGCCTAACTCTGACAATTCTAAGGCGTTAAATTTTCCAATAATTCCCGATCCAATAATTACTATGTGTGCTTTATTAAAATGTTCTTTTAAGCTTTTCATTGATATATTAGATGTACTCACTTATTTGACTAAATAGTTAAAGATTTTTTGGAACATCCTTCAATTATATTCAAAATTGTTTGCCCAGATCGTCCTGGCCTTGTAAGTTTACTGACAAGTTGGATTTCAAATTACGGTGGCAATATAAAGCACTCTGATCATCACACAGATCAAGATGCGGGTTTGTTTCTTAGTCGAATTGAATGGAAAAGTAAAAATGTATCTATTAATAGACATGAAATTTATAATGAATTTAAAAAAATTGCAGCTGGGGTTAATGGAAAATTTAATATAAATTATTCAGATGAAATTCCCAATGTTGCTATTTTCGTGAGCAAACAAAATCATTGTTTGATTGATTTACTTTGGCGCGTAAGAAACGGTGAACTCAAAATGAAAGTGCCGTTAATAATTTCAAATCATTCTGAACTTGAAAATATTGCAAAAGACTTTAATGCAAAATTTGCCCACTTTGATACGTTTAATTTTGACAAATCTTATGTTGAAGATCAATTTTTAAATTTACTAAAAGAATACCAGATTGATCTTGTTGTATTAGCCAAATATATGCAAATTTTGAGCCATTCCTTTTTAAAAAAATTTTCTTCAATAATAAATATTCACCATTCTTTCTTACCTGCATTTAAGGGGGCGCAACCATACCATAGAGCATGGAAGAGGGGAGTTAAATTAATCGGTGCTACTGCGCACTATGTAACTGAAGATCTTGATGAAGGCCCGATAATAGAGCAATGCACAGTTAATGTAAGTCATAGGGATGAAGTTGATGATTTGATTAGAAAAGGAAGAGATATTGAAAGAATTGCTTTAGCAAGAGCGGTTAGATTACATCTTAATCATCAAGTGTTTGTCTATAATAAAAAAACTGCTGTTTTTGATTGAAAATAATTTCTTAGTTTTCTAATTCTATTTGTATTTGTCTTTCATAAATTGATTCTTCATTAAAAGCTCTTGCTATCAAGAAACTGGCAATGCAGCTGATTAAGACAGGCTTCATAATTAATAAATTTTTTGTTAAGGCAAAAGCTAAAAACATAGCTGTTATTGGAGTTCGCGAACATCCTGCTACGAAAGCTCCCATTCCAGCAAAAATATATGTGCTAGGTGCATGTCCTGTTGCAATTTCTACCCAGTTGCCTATTATTAGCCCTATTGACCCGCCTAATGTAAGCATTGGATAAAATAATCCTCCAGGAGCTCCAGATGCCGCAGCCAAACCTGTTGTTATAAACAATACTAAAACTGCTAATAAAGCAATTCCAATACTTGTATTTTGCTCAGCTATTATTTTTTGTAATTCGTCTAAATTATGAAATGTACTTGGTAAAAAAGAATAGATACTTCCTAAAATAAGTCCACAGATACTCATTTTTAAAACAAATTTATTTTTATACCACTTTTTCCCAAGATTTTGCATTAATAAAACATATCGGCTGTACACTTCTGCGAAGATTCCAATAATTATTCCTAGTAAAACTAGGTAAATAAAATCTATTGGTAAGAAAAAAACTGACGGGTCATATTCTTTTTGAATCAAAAATCCTAGGTTAAAATCAAAGCCTCCTGCTTTAGGATCTAAACCTAATGCTTGAATAATATCAGCAGATGAATCCGCTACAAAAGTTGTAATAACTACTAATAGCAAAATTACTGGTCTTGCAGAGTTTAATAACTCTTCTATTGCATAAATAAACCCTCCTAATGGAGCGCTAAACACCGCAGCTATTCCTGCACCACCACCTGCTGCTACTATTACTCTTCTGAAGGCTGTAGGAGCTTTGAGCCACTTCGCCATTTGCCAAGCAACTGATCCTCCCATTTGAACCGACGGACCTTCAGGACCCAAAGGGAATCCACTTCCAATAGCGATAATTCCTGATATGAGTTTTATTAATCCCACTTTTATATTCATTGGTACTTTTTTATGCCTTAGGAAACCCATAATTTGACTTACACCTGAACCTTTTGCAGCTGGAGCAAAATTTTTGATCAAATATCCTGCAATACCTCCTCCTAGAGCTCCAAAAATTGGTAGAACTGCAACAGAAGGGAATTGGTCTAATAGTGCCAATCTCCAATTGTTAATAAAGTAGATTCCAGTTTTAAAAGATATGCTTGTTATTGAAGCTCCTAAACCTGTTAATAAGAGCGAAAATGCAACAACGAGAGATCTTTGTTTTAATAATCTTTTAATGCTACGAGATGAAGTATTTCTGGTTTTTTGAATATTTTCTTTTATGAGGTTTGCCATAATCCATGATCATTTTAACAAACTGAAATTTTGGATTTCATCAAATTGAAGATAACGATAAAGTTCATCTGAATATGGATTAATTTTATTTTTAGTAATATCCTGATACTCCTCTACTTCAGGAATTTTCCCAAGAAGTGCGCAAACTGCTGCTAATTCTGCACTACCTAAAAATACTTGCGCGTTCTTGCCAAGTCTATTGTCAAAATTCCTTGTACTAGTAGAAAAAACCACAGACCCTTCATCAACTCTGGCTTGATTTCCCATGCATAAAGAACAGCCTGGTAACTCTAATCTTGCACCACAATCTTCAAATATTTTATAGTAGCCTTCAGCTTTTAAAGTTTCTTCATCCATTTTTGTTGGTGGACAAATCCATAATTTAGCTTTTAAATTTTTTACACCTTCAAGAACTTTCGCAGCTGCTCTGTAATGGCCGATATTTGTCATGCAAGAACCTATAAAAACCTCGTCAATATTTGTATTTGCAACATCAGTGATTTCTTTTACATTGTCTGGATCATTTGGGCATGCAACAATAGGTTGTTTTACTTTTGCTAAATTAATTTCAATGATTTCTTCATATTGAGCGTTTGTGTCTGGTTGGATTAATGATGGTTTTTTCAGCCAATTGTTCATGTCATTTATTCTTCTAGAAATTGATTTTGAGTCTTCATAATTGCTTTCAATCATTTTTTCTAGCAAGCATATATTGCTTCTCAAGTATTCTTTAACAGTTTCTTCTGATAATAGTATTGTGCTCCCAGCGCACGAGCGTTCTGCAGTGGCATCAGTGAGTTCAAAAGCTTGTTCAAGTTTTAGGTTTGGTAATCCCTCAATTTCCATAATTTTTCCGTTAAATATATTTTTTTTATTTTCTTTCTCAACAGTTAAGAGTCCTTTCTTAATTGCGAAGAGTGGGATTGCATTTACTAAATCTCTAAGAGTGATGCCTGGTAATAATTCACCCTTAAATCTAATCAGCACAGATTCTGGCATATTTAATGGCATTGATCCTATTGCAGCGGCAAAGGCAACAATGCCTGAGCCTCCAGGAAATGAAATGCCAAGAGGAAATCTTGTATGACTATCTCCACCCGTGCCAACAGTATCTGGTAGAAGCATTCTGTTAAGCCAACTATGAATTATTCCGTCTCCAGGCTTAAGAGCTACTCCACCTCTTTGAGATATAAAGTCAGGTAATTCTTTATGGGTAACTAGATCTACTGGTTTAGGATATGCAGCTGTATGACAAAAACTTTGCATTACTAAATCTGCAGTGAATCCTAAACAAGCTAGTTCTTTTAGTTCATCTCTAGTCATTGGCCCAGTAGTATCTTGACTACCAACTGTGGTCATTATTGGCTCACAGGTGGTTCCTGGTCTAACTCCATCTAAACCGCATGCTTTACCTACTATTTTTTGAGCTTGAGTAAACCCGGCATTACTTGAGGTTGGATTTTTTGGTCGGATAAATATTTCACTCGGTTGATAATCTAATTTGTTTCTAATTTTGTCTGTAAGAGATCTTCCAATCATAAGATTAATTCTTCCGCCAGCTTGAATTTCATCAGTAAGAGTTGATGGATACAAGTTGAATTTGCTTATTAATTCTTCATTATTTGAAGCTTTATCAATTTTTTTAATAATGCCTTCATAAGGATATAATTTAATAACATCTCCTGTTTTCATATGAGATACATCAGCTTCAATTGGTAAAGCTCCTGAATCTTGAGCTGTATTAAAGAAAATAGGTGCTATTTTGCTACCAATTATTATTCCTCCTGTTTTTTTGTTTGGAACAAAGGGGATATCCTCTCCTATATGCCAAATGAGTGAATTAATAGCAGATTTTCTAGAACTTCCTGTTCCAACAACATCTCCAACATAAGCTATAGGTAAATTTTGTGTTTTTAAATTATCAAGAATCTCTAGCCCATCTGGTTTTTTAAATTCCAACATAGCTAATGCATGCATCGGAATATCAGGGCGAGTTGTTGCATGTACAGCCGGAGATAAGTCGTCTGTATTTGTCTCTCCGTCAACTTTAAATACTAAACAAGTAATCTCTTTCTCGAGAACTCTTTTATTTTGGAACCATTCTGCATTTGCCCAACTATCTACAACCTCTTTTGCATAAATATTATTTTGAGATAATTCATAAATTTCATTAGCTGAGTCGTAAACGAGAATAATATTTTTTAAAACTTCTGCCGCTTTTTTAGCATATAAACTATTTTCTCCGTTAAGTATTTCAACCAAAGAATTTACATTATATCCGCCTATCATTGTCCCTAGTATTTCAATTGCTTTTTCGGGGTTAATTGATTCGCAATATTTTTCTGAATTAACAATAGCTGTAAGCCAGCTTGCTTTTACATAAGCAGCCTCATCAACACCTGGAGGTACTCTATTAATTAGTAAATCAAGTAAATAAGATGAATCGTAATTACTTTCTTGTTCCAATAATTTTGTAACACAATTTGTCTGCTCAGCATTTAAAGGTAAAGGAGGTATACCTTTAGCAGCTCTTTCAGCTACGTGATCTGTATAATCTTTTAGCAATGTTTCCAAATTCTTCATTAGTAAGGTTTAATGCCTAATCTATTGTTATTTTTAATATTGAAAAGGAGAGTATTCATAAATGCTTTTTTAAATATTCAAACTTCTTAATTTATCAATGACGACATCATCAAATAATTCAGCCTTAGAAAAGACATCAGATTTACATGTTGTTGAAACACGCCCATTAATACCTCCGAGCAGATTACATAATGATATACCTTTAGATCACGCCTCTGCTAATACAGTATCTAAAACAAGAAGATCGATACAAAATATTTTGCATCATAATAATGAGAAGCTTTTAGTCATTGTTGGTCCATGTTCAATTCATGATACAGAGGCAGCAAAAGAATATTCAAAATATATTCAAAACTTTCGAGAAATATATCAAGATAAACTAGAAATAATCATGAGAGTATATTTTGAGAAGCCAAGAACAACTATTGGTTGGAAGGGATTAATAAATGATCCTCATCTAGATGATTCTTATGATATAAACACTGGTTTAAGAAGAGCAAGAAGTTTGCTTTCATATTTAGCAACTCGTGGCATACCCTCTGCTACAGAATTACTAGATCCAATTGTTCCTCAATACATTGCTGATTTAATAAGTTGGACAGCCATAGGCGCCCGAACTACTGAAAGCCAAACTCATAGGGAAATGGCATCAGGATTATCAATGCCTATTGGCTTTAAAAATGGAACGGATGGTTCTTGTTCTACTGCGATAAATGCAATGAATTCAGCTTCGAAGTCGCATCATTTCTTGGGTGTAAATGCTAATGGAATGGCGTCTATTGTTAATACTACGGGAAATCCAGATGGTCATATAGTTTTACGAGGAGGCTCTAAAGGCCCAAATTTTGAAAGTCAACATGTTCAAAGAATTTCAGATGAATTAAGGCAATGTAATCTTCCCCATAAAGTGATGATTGATTGTAGCCATGGAAATTCCAACAAAGACTTTCGAAAACAGTCTGCAGTACTAAAAAATGTAGCTTCTCAAATTAGTAATGGCGAAAAAAATATTTTAGGTGTTATGCTTGAAAGCCATTTAAAGGAAGGAAATCAGAAACTTTTAAAAAAAGATGATCTTGAGTTTGGCAGAAGCATTACAGATGCATGTATAGATATTGAAACAACTAAAGAGTTACTCGCAATTTTGTATAGTTCTATAAATTAGTTATAAAAAAATTAAAACATAATGCTGATGAGATTGGAACAATGAAGTTATCTATTCCAAATACACTAAATTGTTCAAGTAGAGTTGCAATAAAAGCGATCGTAAAATAATTTAAATGAAAACTATTTTGTTGGAAATAGCCTAGAGTTGAAACTACTATGAAGCTTGTTAAAAGCATTGTTATAGTTCCAAATAAAGATTTTTTTTGTTTAAAAAAAATCCAACTCTTTGAATTAAAGGTTTTACCTATCAAACCAGCTAGTCCGTCCCCAAAGGTCATGATAAAAAATCCAGTGATTAGCGAATAAGGATCTTTATCCCAGAAAAGAGTAATTAAAATAAATAAACTAATACAATAAAAAAGTGTTCCATAACTTTTTCTTTCAACATCTTCTATTGATGGGAATATTTTATATTTGTAATTTATGAGAACTAGAAATGAGATAATTCCAGTAAAAAAAAGAGCAGAATTTTGATCAATTTTTAGAAGTTGTGCAATTGGTATTAAAGGCCCAATTCCAATATGTATTATTTTTCTAACAATTTCGCTACTATTTTCATTAAATTTTTTAAATACTATTGAGATTAAAAAAATTGAAAATAAATATAATAAAACTACCGTAAATTCTATCAATTTAATTAGGCTGCTTTATCATAATTTGACATCATTCTCAGTCTTTTCAGGGCTTTTGCTTCTAGTTGTCTAACTCTTTCTCTTGATACACCAATATCTTTACCTATTGCTGCAAGAGTGGATTCTTCTGTTCCATCTAAGCCGAATCTTTTTTTCATAATTTCTTGTTCTCTTTCATTTAATTGAGCAAGCCAAGATCCCAAATGTTCTGTAAGAATAGATCGATCCATTCCTTCCATGGGATCTTCGCTATTGGGGTCAGGAATAAGTTCCCCAAGAGTGCTTCGATCTTCTTCTCCTCTTGCATGAGCATCAAGGGATGCGCAGGGCGCACTTTGAGAAATCAAGTCTTCTAGGTCTTTTTGTTCAATCCCCATAGCTGTTGCCATTTCTAATCTGTTTGGTTGTCTGCCAAGTTTATGAGATAAGTCTCTAGAAACTCTTCTCATCTTTGAAAGTTTTTCACTAATGTGAATTGGCAATCTTATAGTTCTAGCACTATTGTCTATAGCTCTCGTCATTCCTTGTCTAATCCACCAATAGGCGTAAGTAGAAAATTTATATCCCATTTTCGGGTCAAACTTGTCTACGGCTCTTTCAAGACCGATTGTTCCTTCTTGTATCAAATCTAATAATTCTAAGCCTTGGTTTTGGTATTTCTTTGCTACAGATACAACTAGTCTTAGATTAGCTTCCATCATTTTGTCTCTGGCTCTTAAACCTCTTTTCAATTGTTTCCATTCATCGTTTTTATTGTAATTTTTAAAATATCTTTCAAGGCAAGAAATTAATTTTGCAAAACTATTTTTCGATAAGCTTTCTATTTTACTAAAGTTTTCCTTACCTGAATAAATACTATTTTCTAAGTCATATTTAAAAGATTTTTCCGGATCACCGTCTTCATCTGTATTTTTATCATTTATATTTTCTTTGATATTAAAGTCACTCTTAACAGCTAATGCTTCAGAAAGTTCGTTGTTTTCTGTTACTGATTTGATAAGGGTTTTTAAGGTTTGAACCTTTTTTGCTAAATCAATCTCGTCTTCACCAGTTAATAATGGAACTCTTCCAATACTAGATAAGTAATAACCAATAGAATCTGTTACAAATCTTGTTGATCTTTTTTGGTGTTGCTTTGAAGTTGATCGAGATTTTTTACTTCGAGATTCATTTCCAGTAATAGGTAACTTAGGTTCCTCTAAGTTATTTATCGAAGAACTCTTGAAAGAAGAGTCTGTTAAATCTGATTTTGTCTTGCGAGATTTACCCGCCGTGTTTGGTAATCTAGGCTCGTCAATATTACTTGAAGAGCTCTTTGCAGATTCCAGAGGGATCCCCATCACCCTGGCCTCCTAAAATAATGGATTTTTTAAAAAACTAGCACTGAAATCGAAATAAAAACTACTTTTACGTTGAAACTTTAAAGACAAAAAAAATTTATTTTATCAAAATTCCTTCAAATCAATTGATATAAGGCGGTTTTATAAGAATATAAAAATTTCTAAAATTTTTAGTTTTTTTTCAAATGTTATAAAAATCAATATTTAATTTATTTTTTTATGAGGTCAATTTGCGAACGATTATTTGCTGTATCTAATGAATATTTTGAGTAAGAACCATCTTCTTTCATTATCCAAGAAAAGTAATCATCTTTAATATAGGTTTGTAAAAGTGTATGAAGTTCAGATTTTAATTCATAATCTTCTATTGGAGCAATAGCCTCTATCCTTCTATCAAGGTTTCTTCTCATCCAGTCTGCACTCCCAATAAAAACTTCATGATCATCATCATTGCAAAACCAAAAAATTCTTGAGTGTTCAAGAAAATGTCCAATAATGCTTATGACCTGAATATTTTCACTTAAATTTTTTCTTTGTGGATACAGGCAACAAATACCCCTTATTATTAGGCTAATTTTTACACCTGAGTCAGAAGCTAAATAAAGAAGTTTGATTATTTCTGGGTCTACTAAAGAATTCATTTTTGCAATTATTTCAGCTTTTTTACCTTCTTCTGCATTTTTAATTTCTCTTTTTATTAGGAAAATAAATTTCTCCCTCATTGATGAGGGAGAAACTAATAACTTTTTAAAATGTTTTTGTTTAGAAAAACCTGATAAGTAATTAAATAACTCAAGTAAGTCTGAAGCAATATCAGGATCTGTTGAAAGTAAACCTAAATCTGTATAAAACCTTGAAGTATTAGAGTTATAATTTCCTGTTCCAATATGAAAATAATTTCTTAATCGTCCCTTTTCTTTTCTAACTATTAACGCAATTTTTGTATGTGTTTTAAATCCTATTATTCCATATACAACATGAATTCCAGCTTGTTCAAGTTGCTTTGCCCATTGAATATTATTATCTTCATCAAATCTTGCTTTTAGTTCAACAAGAGTCATTACTTCTTTCCCATTTTCTGCTGCTCTCATTAAAGCTGAGATTATAGGTGAATCTTTTGAAACTCGATATAAAGTAATTTTTATAGCCATCACAAGTGGATCATCAGCTGCCCTGTTAACAAATTCTTCAACTGAAGTTTTAAATAAGTCGTAGGGATGATGAAGCAGAATATTTTTTTTCCTAATTATCTTGAAAATAGAATTTAAATTTTTATTTGAAGAAGAATCTAAATTTTTTAATTCCTGGTGAGTTTTTCCAATTAGCAGATTTTCTTTTAAATCATCTCTATTAATTTTTGTCAGCTGATTTAAATCGTCAAGACCTAATAAACTTTTGCAAAAGTATATATATTCTTCTTGTATTGAGATACTTTCAACAAGTAATTTGAGAATGTTTTTTGGAATATCCGATTTAACTTCTAATCTAACTACGTCTCCACCTAATCTTCTTTTCTGTAAGCTTTGTTCAACTGCTAAAAGAAGATCATCAGCTTCAAGTTCTTTTAATTCTAGATCTGCATCTCTTGTTACTCTAAAAAAAGAGTAATTTACACATTCCATTTCATTAAATAAAGCATTTATATTATTACCAATTAGATCTTCAACACTTATGAAAAAGTAAGTACTTTCATCACTACTTTCAATGATTTCATTAGGAATTTGTATAAACCGATTGATATTTTTTGTAGGTATTTTTATTCTGACAAATTGATTTTTGGTCTCCTCTTTATCTTTAATTAGAGCTGCTAAGTTTAGGCTTAAATTACTTATAAATGGGAATGGATGTGCTGGATCAACAACCAGTGGAGTTAATAAGGGAAATATAGATGAAGTGAAGAAATTATTACACCAATTTTTTTGATTTTCATTTAGGTCCTTATAATTTTTTAAAACTACACCCTTCTTTTTTAGTTCATTCTTTACTAAATTATTTACATAGTTTTCTTGAAGATCTGTTAAATTTTTTACTTCTTTGTTGATCTTTGTTAATTGCTCTTTAGGGCTAAGTCCGTCAATACTTTTTTTTGTAATTCCTGCTTCAACTTGAGCCTTTAATGAAGCTACTCTTACCATAAAAAATTCATCAAGATTATTGCTAAAAATTGAACAAAATTTAACTTTATCCAGGATTTTATAGTCTTTTTCCATGCCAGTTAGAAGTACTCTTTTATTGAATTCAATCCAACTTAATTCTCTATTAATAAAAATATTTGATTGGCTTTTCATTAAAATACTTTTGATTTTTGTTCGTTCAAAGAATTATTATTTTTACCCTCTGCAATAAGGTATATCATGAAAATTAAGATAATGGAACCAGCTATAAAGGGAGATTTAGGGCCAAAACTATCATAAACCCTCCCAGCCATTGCAATTCCTAAAACCCCTCCCAGACTTTGTAGGCCTTGAAGGTTACTTAGTATCGATCCTTGTTTATCAACGTCCAGTTTCTTTGATATAAGTGCTCTTAAGGTAGGCGTAATTAATCCTGCCCCAATAGCTAAAAATGAAACAGCTGAATAAATATTAACTATCGCATTTTCTTTTGGAGCAGTTATTAAAAGTGAACATGCTACAAGAATGAAGCCTGATCCAATTAGAGTTAATCTCATTTCGCCAAATTGCTTTACCAGAGGTCCAATGAGTCCTCCCTGTACAATAATTGCAATAATTCCTACTACTACAAGAGTCCCGCTTGATGCTTTGGTTGTCCAATTTAAAGACTCTTGAAGGAAAAATATCAGGATATTGGTCAATCCAGTAAAAGCAATAAAGTAAATAAAAAAAGCTAATGATAATTTTTTAATTTTTTCTTCTTTGAAAACTTTAAATAGCTCTTTTAAAGGATTTTTTAAAAAAGTTCTTGATTTATTAGAGGCATTATTAGGTTTCGTTTCCGGTAAGTAAAAAAATACTAGGAGAAAATTTATTATTGGAATTATAGAGGCTATCAAAACTGGAATGATAAAGTTGTTATTTGTATTTTTTGCAAAAATTACAACAAAAATATTTCCTAAGAAAAAACTTAAACCAAAAGCTACACCAATAAGACCAAATGTCTTTGCTCTTTTTTCAGGGCTTGAAATATCTGCAAGAATAGTTGTTGCAGTAGCTGCAGTTCCGCCACTTAAGCCGTCAATTAGTCTCGCAAGGAATAATAAAAATAATGGGATATAAGCTATTGAATTTGACCAGTTAAAAAGAACCGTAAAAGATAGTATTGATATTCCTATTACGGAACCAGTAATACAAAAAAGAGTCACAGGCCTTCTTCCATATCTATCACTCATAAGTCCTATAAAAGGAGAAGCTGTAAATTGTGCTAATTGGTAAGTGCAAGATAATAAGCCATATGTACTAGCTTTGGAGTCAAAAAGTAAAACAAAAGAGGGTAAAATAGGTAAAAGTATACTTTCACTTAAACGATCGTTTAGAAGAGTGATAAAAGCGCTAAGAAGAGTAAATTTTTTATTTGGTTTCAATAAACTTTCTTTCACAATATTTACCTTCATTACGATTAACTTCTACTACCATACTTGTTAATGGAGATTAATGTGTCTGGTATTGTCTATTTAGTTGGAGCAGGTCCTGGTGACCCTGAGCTTTTAACTCTAAAAGCTTTACGTCTAATAAAAAATTGTGATGCATTAGTTCATGATGCTTTAATCCCAGATGCAATAACAAAAGAGGCAGGAAAAAATACAGAAATTTATCATGTAGGCAAAAGAGCTGGAAAGTGTTCTGTTCCTCAGGCTGAAACAAATGCTCTTATTTTGAAATTAGCAAAAGAAGGCAAAAATGTCGTAAGGCTTAAAGGGGGAGATCCATTCGTTTTTTCTAGAGGTGGTGAAGAGGTATCTGTTTTAGAAAAAAATGGAATTTCAGTTGAAATCGTTCCTGGTATTACTTCTGGGATAGCTGCCCCCACATATTTTGGTATTCCACTTACTCATAGAGATGCTGCGAGTTCTGTAACTTTCGTAACTGGACATGAGCGTGTAGATAAGGAAAAAAAGACAGTCAATTGGAGAGATTTAGCTAAATCATCAGATAGCTTAGTAATTTTTATGGGGATAAAAAATATTGAATTTATAGTAAAAGAATTAATTCTAGGTGGTTTAGATAAGAATACTAAATGCGCTGTTATTCAAGAAGCTACTTTAAAGAATCAAAAATGTTTGATAGAGAAATTAGATAATCTTTCAGATAAAATCAAAGACAAAGAATTTATAGCTCCATCAATTATCATTATTGGAAAAATTGTTGAATTTAAGGTTAATAACAATATAACTAAAGTATCTGATGTCTATTTACCAGACATTAATAAAGTTCAACTATACAATATATCCCAAAAGTAAATTGGATCGAATTTAGGTTTAAGCTTTAAATCATTAACTTGATTAATTTGTCTGCAAGATAAGCTATTAATTGCAACTATTATGTCATCATTTTGAAATTCTGCAGGAATTAAGTCTTCTTTTACAATTTTCAATTTTAAAGCTTTAGAAACCATAATCCCCTCTAAACAGCCGCTCTCTTTTCTAGGAGTTATCCATTGATTATTTCTTTTAATTAAAAGATTAAATGTACTTCCACAACAAAGTTCACCTGACGTATTCAAAAGGATAGAATCATCAAATGATTTTTCATTAGCTTCTGTCAAAACTTGTATTGCCTGATTGTATGAAAATGTTTTGCATTTACTTATAAGACTGAATTCATTTATTTTTTCCGTTTGACTAATGCAAACGCTGATCGGATTAAAATTTGGTTTGATTCTATAGAACTCAAGCCATAAATTATCCAAATTTTTTGTCTCTGAAGTGCTATCAATTTTTAGTGTTCTACCTTTATTAGTTCCTCGACTATAGTTTATTCTTACTGAAGCAAATTGATCATTTTTAAGCGATAACTTTCTAATTCCATCCTGGATAAGTTGTTTCAAAGTTAATTTATTTATTTTGAGATTAATATTTAAAATCTTGCTACTTTTTTCTAACCTTTTCAAATGTTCATCAAAAAGAATAGGTTTGTTCTCTTTTATCAAAATGGTTTCAAATATACCATCAGCAAATTTTAATCCTCTATTATTAGCAGCAATAAATATTCTATCAATATCCAACCATTGATCCTTATACCAGCCTAATGTTTCAATCATTTTAGTGAATCAATTAACGGTAAAAGTTTCCACTTTAGTTCATTAGTTTCCTCTTCAGGGTTAGAGTCAATAACTATTCCGCAACCAGCATATATATAGATTTTTTTGTCTTTAATTAAAAATGATCTTATTAGTATATTGCTGTCAAACTCTCCATTCCAGTCAAGCTTCAAAAACGAGCCACAGTATGGTCCGCGTTCACATTCTTCTAATTCAAAAAGTCTCTGGCATGATCTTAATTTAGGTGCTCCAGTTATAGAGCCCCCAGGCCAACAAGCTTTTAGTAAATCAATCCAGTTCTTATCTTTTTTTAATTTGCCTCTGATTACTGAAGTTAGATGATGAACTTTTAAGAAACTTTCAAGTTTCAATATTTCTGGCACAGTAATACTTCCTGTTTCGCAAACTTTACTTAAATCATTTCTTATTAGGTCAACAATCATAATATTTTCGGCTCTATCTTTTTCGTTCGTTATTAAATCAATAGCATTAAGTGCGTCTTGATTTAAATCCTTATCTCTGGATCTAGTTCCTTTGATAGGTCTTGATTCTACAAAATTTTTATTATCTATTTTTATAAATCTTTCTGGCGAGGTAGATAATACAGCCTCTTTATAATTATCATTATTTATTATTATTCCCCCAAAGGGAGCTCTTAATTTCCTTCTTATTTTCAAATAAATATCTAGAGGATTATAGTTTTCTGAAGATTCAATTTCGCATTTAGTTGTTAGGTTTGCTTGAAATATATCCCCTAGGGAAATTAATTTTTTCAATTTAAGAATATTTTTCTGAAATTTTTCAGCCATTTCGTCCAAATTTATTTTTGAAAAATCAAAATTCAAATTTGTTTTAATAATATTTTCTTCTTCAATATTATTAATTATGTTTTTATAATTTACCAGTTCAGATGAGTTTGTACCTTCGATAATTATTTCTTTTTTTATTAGATTACATTTAATGATTGGATCATATGATGCAATCCATAAAGTTGCCATATTAGATTTTCGCCATGGGTTTTTGGGTTCTATGTAAACTCCAGCTTCATAACTTAACCATCCGATCCAAAATCCGTTTTCAATATTTTTTAAATTGTTAAATGGGTTATTAGTTTTGTCTAAGTTATTGATATCTCTTGATTGGATTATTTTTTTAGGTTTAATTCCTATTATTGACCATTCCCCATTTTCTTTGCCATCACTGTCTAGCCAAGCTAATCCTTTATCTCCGAACTTTTTTGTTAGATGATGCGTAATCAGTGCTGGATCTATCCATTTTTCTATAATTATTTTTTTTATTTTCATTTTTTATTTTTGTAATTAAGCCATTTTTCATAAGCGGCATTTCTAATTCTGCAGCTATCACACTTACCGCATGGTTTTGAATTACCTGAATAACAACTCCATGTTTTTTCTAAAGGGACATGATTATCAAAAGCTAATTTAATAATTTCCTCTTTATTTAAATCTAATAGTGGTGTCCAAAGTTTTATTGGATTATTTTCTCTTCCTCTTTTATTGGCTAAATCTGCTAATTCTTGAAATTTTTTAATGTAGTCAGGTCTGCAATCTGGATAACCAGAATAATCTAGTGCATTTACCCCTAATCCTATAAAATCAGCATCTATCGCTTCGGCATAACTTAGTGCAACGGAAATAAATATAGTATTTCTCCCAGGAACGTAAGTATTAGGAATTTTATGAGTTTGTACTCCTTCTATTGGAATATTTTTTTGTGTATCAGTTAATGACGAGCCTCCCCATAAAGATAAGTCAAGCTTAATGATTTTAAATTCTTCGATAGCAAAGTGTTTTGCAATTATTGATGCAGAATTTAATTCTTTTTTATGACGTTGACCGTAGTCAAATGAAAGGCCAAAAATTTTAGCTTCGGATTTTTTTGCGATACCAGTAACTGTAGAAGAATCTAAACCTCCAGATAATAAAACTACTATTGATTTATTTTTAAGAGTCATATAATTTCAATTAATTTTTAAGTATTTGTGAGTTTGAAGGCTCAATTTCCAATCGGGGTTATTTTTTACGAAATCAATAGCAAGAGAAAAACCATTCGCATTGTTCCATGCTGGCTGTAAATAAAAAATTTTATCTTCTATTTTTAAGCCATCTTTGCTTGTAGAGAGTTGATATTGTTTTAAAGTTTCTTTTTTTATTTGAATAGCAAATTCAATATCTTCTATTTCATTTATGATTATTTTGATTTCATTACAGTGTTTTAAAAAATAATTTTTTGGAGGTGAGTGTCTTTTAGGCGATAAAGTAATCCAGTCATAGCTTCCTGATATCGAATTAACTCCACTTGTCTCAATATGAATCTGCATTGGCTTTTCTTTTTCTCCCATTGTCATTTTTTTTATGGCTTTGCAAAAATTATCCAAATTATGTTGTAAAGGTTCTCCACCTGTAATAACGCAAAAAGATGCTCCTTTTTCTCTTGCAATTTTTATGCGATCTATTATTTTTTCAATTGATATAGAAGGGTGTTTTTTCTCGTCCCATGAATTCTTGGTATCGCACCACGAACATCCAACTTTACATCCGGCTAATCTTACAAAAAAAGCACTCTTTCCAGCATGATAACCTTCACCTTGTAATGAATGAAATTGTTCGACTAAGGGTAAAAAATTTGTCATTTTCATTCAAAAAAATAAAGAATATTAATTTGATTGAGTTAACTTATCTTGAGAGGCTTTTATTAAACCTTTAAATAAAGGATGAGGTTTGCCAGGTCGTGATAAAAACTCAGGATGATATTGACAGGCTAAGAAGTATGGATGATTTTCTAACTCAATTAACTCCACTAATCTGCCATCTGGAGATGTACCACTAATTTTGTATCCAGAATCTAAAAAATTTTGTTTGTAGTAATTATTAAATTCGTATCTATGTCGATGTCTCTCATAAATAACATCCTCATCATATAAGCTTTTTCCAGTTGTATTTTTTGTCAATCTACATGGATAAACTCCAAGTCTCATTGTCCCACCTAAATCAACTACGTCTTCCTGTTCTGGTAATAAATGTATCACTGGATTTGGAGTGTTTGGGTCTAGTTCTGAACTAGATGCATCTGGAAGATTAGCTACATTCCTGGCCCATTCTATTACTGCACATTGCATACCAAGGCATAAACCTAAAAAGGGAATTTTATTTTCTCTTGCGTATTTTATAGCCGAAATTTTTCCATTGACTCCTCTATTGCCAAATCCCCCCGGGACGACAATTGCATCAACTTCATTTAAGTAAGTTTCTGCTGAATTTTTTTCTATCATTTCAGCACTTACCCAATGTAAATCTAATAAAGCCTTTTGTTCAATGCATGCATGTCTCAAAGCTTCAACAACGGATAAATATGCATCTCCAAGTTCAATGTATTTTCCTACTAAAGCAACTTTTATTGGAGCTCCAGGATTTCTTAGGTTGTGTATTAGTTGCTCCCAGTTTTTTAAATCACATTTTTTATCTTCAAGGTCTAAGTACTTCAGGGTTTCTTTGCATAAACCTTCTTTTTTTAAAGAAAGAGGTACAGAATAAATACTGTCTGCGTCTAAAGCTTCAATTACAGAGTTCATACTGACACCGCAAAAACCACTAAGCTTCTTTTTAAGAGCTTCATTGATAGATTTATCACTTCGGCATACAAGTAAATCTGGCTGAATTCCAATTGATCTTAATTCTTTCACTGAATGTTGTGTTGGTTTAGTTTTTATTTCGCCAGAGGTTTTGATGTAAGGAAGTAATGTTACGTGTATGTATGCAACATCGTTTCTATTGACATCATTTTTGAATTCTCTTATTGCCTCTAAAAAAGGTAGAGATTCAATATCACCAACTGTTCCACCAATTTCAGTAATAATAATATCTGCATTACTATTGGCGGCGACTCTATGAATTCTTTCTCTTATTTCTCCCGTTATGTGAGGTATTACTTGCACAGTTCCTCCGTCATAGCTACCTCTTCTTTCTTTATTGATAACTGCTTGATAGATAGATCCTGTAGTCACACTATTTAACCTAGTCATTGCAGTATCAGTAAATCTTTCATAGTGACCTAAATCTAGATCGGTTTCAGCCCCATCTTCGGTTACAAATACTTCTCCATGTTGGAAAGGGCTCATTGTTCCGGGATCAACATTTAGATATGGATCTAGTTTTAATATTGAAACACTATATCCTCTTGACTTTAATAATCTTCCTAAGCTTGCAGCTACAATTCCTTTACCAATGCTAGAAACTACTCCTCCGGTGACAAATACAAATTTTGACATTAAATATTTTTAATTAAGCACAGCCTCCTTATATTTTATTTAAACAAAAAACTTTTAGAACATCCATATATATTCTTATTCATCAATTGTTATTTCAATATCTAATTCTTTTAATTGTGATTCAGAGACATTTGAAGGTGCATTTGTGAGAAGACATTTTGCTTGTTGATTTTTTGGAAAAGCAATTGTCTCTCTGATTGAATCTGCACCAATGATCAGCATGGTAATACGATCCAATCCAAATGCTATTCCACCATGAGGAGGAGCACCCATTTCTAAGGCTTCTATTAAAAATCCAAATTTTTCATCAATTTCTTTATCAGTAAGTCCTACTGTTTTCAAAACCTCTCTTTGTAAGTTCGCTTCATGAATACGTAAAGAGCCACCTCCTAACTCCAATCCATTGAGAACTAAGTCATAAGCATTTGCTGTAGAGCTTTCAATTTCTTTTTTCAAGTTTTCATAATCTTTAGATTTTATATTTTTTGGAGAACAAAAAGGATGATGTAAAGCTTCATATCTATTTTCCTCTTCATTTCTCTCAAACATCGGGAAGTCAGTTACCCATAAGAAATTCCATTTACTTTTATCTATGAGATTTAAGTCTTTTGCGATATATTGTCTAACCCTATCTAATGACTGATTGACAATTTGTTTATCTCCAGCTCCTAAGAGGATTAAGTCTCCATCTTTTGCTTCTGTGATTTTTAAAATATCAGCTATATGCTCTTCACTTAAATTATTTTTAATTGCCCCAATAGTCTCAAGCTCATTTCCTTTGACCCTTATAAAGGCCAAACCACCAGCCCCTGCATCTTGAGCTACTTGGAAGATATCACCTCCCGGTTTAATTCTTACGTTGCTAATACTTGAATTACCTCCTTTGACTGTTATGGATTTTATATAACCTCCAGACTTAATTGCCTTGGTGAAAATATTAAATCCAATATCACCTAATACTCCTCCTAAATCTTTTAATAACATTTGATATCTAGTATCTGGTCTATCAGTGCCGTAATTATCCATTGCTGCCTGCCATGACATTCTTGGAAAAGAATTATTAAAGTTAATATCTAACACTTCTTTCCATATTTTTTTTATGAGACTTTCATTAAAAGAAATTATTTCTTCTTCACTAATAAAGCTCATCTCAATATCTAATTGAGTAAACTCTGGTTGTCTATCTGCCCTCAGGTCTTCATCACGGAAACATTTTGCGATTTGATAATACTTGTCCAGGCCTCCAACCATTAAAAGTTGTTTAAATAGTTGTGGGGATTGAGGTAAAGCAAAAAATTCTCCATTTGAAAGACGTGCAGGCACAAGAAAATCGCGAGCACCCTCTGGAGTTGACTTTGTAAGTAATGGGGTTTCTACTTCTGTAAATCCAAAATTATCAAGAAATTCTCTTGCAACTTTAATAACCTTATGTCTTGTTTTTAAATTTTCTAGTAATTTTCCCCTTCTTAAATCAAGGTATCTATATTTTAATCTGAGTTCCTCTTTGGTATTTTCATAATCATGTATAGAGACTGGAAAAGGTAAGTTTTTTTTAATTTGGTTGAGAATTTGCAAATCTTTAACCTTAAGCTCTAACTCTCCAGTACTTAAATTTTTGTTTATGGAATCTTTGGGCCTTTCATTAATGATTCCGCTAACCATTATTACTGTTTCATTTCTTAGAGTTTCTGCCTGTTTAAATAGATCTGCACCATCATCGGGGTTAATTGTTATTTGTAGGAATCCACTATGGTCTCTTAAATCAATAAAAATTACACCACCATGATCTCTTCTTCTATCTACCCATCCGCATAAATTAACTAATTTACCAATATCTGTATTATTGAGTTCTTTGCAAATTTTGTTTCTCATCTAAGTATGATTTATTTATCAATAACTTATAATAATTCTTTAAGGGTAAATTTAGTTAATAATTTTTTTTATAAAAAGCTCTTTTTGTTATAACCCCTTTGAACTTTTTGCCTCTTATTAATATTTGAACTTCATTATTTATTAACGCATGAGAAGTATTGATGTATGCAAAAGCTATAGCTTTTTGTCTAGTTGGAGACCAACTGCCGCTTGTGATAGTCCCAATATTTTCTTCACCTTTAAAAATTGTGCAACCTTTTCTTCCTATTGCTTTACCTTCTATAGAGAGACCAACTAACTTTTTTTGAATACCTAATCTAGACTGCTCTTCAAGAAATCTTCTTCCAAAAAATTCGTGATTATTTTCTAAATGTACTAGCCAGCCTAACCCTGCTTCATATGGAGAAGTTTCTTCATTTATGTCTTGACCATAAAGATGCATGCCTGCTTCAAGTCTAAGAGTATCCCTCGCTCCTAAACCACAAGGTGCAACATTTTTGGAAATTGAGAAATCCCATAAATTAATTGCTGCTTTTTTAGATAAAAGTATTTCTAGACCATTTTCCCCGGTATATCCTGTCTTTGAAAAGAAAATTTTTTCTTTAGGCGAAATATGTTCAAAAATTTTATATTCGCATCCAAAGTTAGGGATATGTGAGATCGAAGATTCAATCCATTCTTCAAATAAATCGAATGAGTTTTTCCCCTGTAAGGCTAAAAGTACTTTGTCTTTTTTAAAGTTTGTTATCGAAATTTCATATTTATTTAAATTATTTTTTATCCACTGAAAATCTCTTTCATATCTACTTGCATTAACTATTAACAATAATTCTGATATATCATTTTCTTGTATACCAAGGTCATAAATTATTAAGTCATCTATTATTCCTCCTTTATCATTGAGCATTACTGTATAAAGCCCTTGACCTTCAGAAAAGGAGTATAAATTAGTAGGAAAAAGTTTTTGAATATAATCCTTTGGATTGATTCCTTTAACAGATATCACGCCCATGTGAGAAATATCAAATAATCCTGTTGAAGATCTAACTGATTCATGCTCTTTAATTAATCCTGAAAATGATATGGGCATTTCCCAACCTGCAAAATCCACTAATTTTGCATTAGATTCAACATATTTTGAATAAAGAGGACTTTTTAGCAAATCCATGAAATATTTAGTTTTTATTTAGTATTTTTACACTTTAGTTTAGAAATTTTTTATTGCATATTTTCTAATGACAAAATTAAGCTTCTAAGTACTTTGGCTGCAACTATACTACTTACTCCGCTTTTATCAATTTCTGGAGATAATTCCACAATATCTGAAGCCACAATTCTAAATTCTTTTAAAGTTTCTAGTATTTCTTCAAAATCATTCCAAAAAAATCCTCCCGGTTCTGGAGTGCCCGTCCCTGCTAATAAACTGGGATCAAACCAATCTAAATCTATCGTTAAATAGATTGGAGAATTAGCGTATGGTAGAAGGGCTTGTTTTAACTCATATGCATTTCCACCTGGACAAAAGTTAACTAGTTGGTTGTGGTTATTCATAATTTCAAATTCTTCCTTAGTCCCACTTCTAATTCCTACTTGCAAAATTTTCTTTTTAGGTAGCACTTCTAAGCATCTTTTCATAGTACAAGCATGACTATGTTCATTTCCTATATATGAATCTCTTAAATCTGCATGAGCATCAAGTTGAACCAATATCAAATCTGGATATTTTTTTACCAATGCTTCAATAGCACCTCTTGTAATAGAGTGTTCTCCTCCAAGCATAATAGGACTAAGGCGTTTACTAATTAAATAATTTGTTGCTGATTTAACCGATTCAATAACAGACTTTGAGTCATTTTTATCAATTAATATTGATCCAAAATCAACATATATGATATCTTCTAAGTCTTTTTTTATTTTTGGACAATATGTTTCTAAACAAGAACTGACTTGTCTTATTGCTTCTGGACCAAATCTTGCTCCTGGTTTAAACGAACATGTCCCGTCATAATTAACTCCAAATATACCAATTGAGCAATTCTCAGGACTTCTTTTTGATCCCATATAAATTGCATTTTCGTTATCAAATAAATTTTTTGTCATCTCATGCATCTAGTTCTTTTACAATTTTATTTGGCATCATTTTGAATGCTGCATTTTGAAAATTTAAATTCCAAATTTCACATCCTTTTTCTATTTTTAAGGTTTCATCATAATTTTGCTTTGATAAATTTAGATCTTCTGAAGAAGCAAATGTCCAACTCCAAATCCCGCTTGGATATATAGGCACAAAGGAATACATAGTTTCAGAAACTTTAAATATATTTTTTAGGCTTTTCAAAATATTTATGTGAATATTTTTGAATGATTCAGGAGATTCGCTTTGCGTCGCTAATATCCCCTTTGGAGTAAGTATTCTTTTACATTCTTCATAAAAAGAGTCTGAAAATAATAAATTTGAAAATTCTGAGGGATCTGAACAATCTATAAATATAACGTCGTAAAAATTATCTCTTGTTTTTTTTACCCATTTAACACCATCATCAACATGTATTTCTAATCTTTTGTCATTCCATGCTTCCCCTCCAATTTCTTTTAGAAATTTTTTAGATATTTTTATAACCTCCTCATCAATTTCTACTAGATCAATTTTTGATATTTGAGAATATTTAACGCATTCTCTTACAGTACCACCGTCACCACCGCCAATAATAAGTACATTAGATTTTTCGTCAATGCTACTTAATGCAGGATGCACAAGACACTCATGATAATATTTCTCGTCTTTTAATGATGTCATCCAGCAACCTTCTAACATTAAAGCTTTACCATAATATGCATTTTCAATAACAATAATTTCTTGATATTTAGAGGTTTTTTTAATTAGAATTTTCCCATTAAGGCCAAATCTTGAGCCTTTATGATATTCATCTATCCATGTTGTAATATTTGTCATTTGCTTTTAGGAATTTTTCCCGCCAGTTTTTGCTTGGCTATTTGCCAAAGTCGTTGAAATTCTTTGGGAGTTTGTTTTTTAATATTATCTCCTGCATGCTCTTCGACTATTGAAAATCTGTCTAAAAATTTTATATTAGTTTTTTTGAAGAGCTGACTCAGGATTTATTTTTAAAAAGTTTGAGAGATTCAGAAGGGTAAAGTAAATATCTCCAAATTCATTTTTTATATTTAAATCAGATTTGCTTTTAATTGCCTCTTTTAATTCATTTATCTCTTCTTCTAACTTTTTAAAAATCTCATCAGTACTTTCCCACTTGAAACCATGTTCCTTAACAACATTTGTGATTTTATCTGTACCAATAGTTGGAGGTAAATTTTTAATTTTCAAATTCAAATTTCTACTAATTGAAGATTTCATGTGAGGTACTTCTTTTTCTAAATTTTTTATATTTCCCCAAATCTGTTGTGATTTTTTTAATGATACTTTTTCTTTTTTGTTAAAAATATATGGATGTCTATTAATAATTTTCTTATTTAGATTTTTTATAACATCATTTAGTTCAAATTCTTTTTCTTCGTAAGCGATTTCAGCATGAAGCATTACTTGTAATAAAAGATCTCCTAACTCTTCACATATGTTGTTTGCATTTTTTTCATATATCGCATCTATAAATTCATTACTTTCTTCATACAAAAATGGGATCAACGATATATGAGACTGTATTTTCTGCCATGGGCAGCCCCAATTTTTATCTTTTAATGCTTTGATATTAGATATTAAAATTTTAAAACTATTTATAGTCTCTAAATCAGAATTGTTTTCCAATTTATATCTATTGTTTGAGGACATAGGATATATTTTATTAATTAAATTTTGCCTCAATCATGAAATATTTAAATACTTAGTATAAATTTTTCAACTTCATCTATTAGAATGTTTTATTATAAGGGCGATTAGCTCAGCGGTAGAGCGCCTGCCTTACAAGCAGGATGTCCCTGGTTCGAACCCTGGATCGCCCATTTATTATTTTTCTAATGACTGAGATCGTCAATCTTTCAATCAGTCAAAGCGCTGCTTCAGAACTATCTAGGCAAGCTTCTTTTGGAGGTTCTCCAGGAGAAATGTCGATTGATTTGGTAGAGGATAAAAATTGTTCCGAAGGATGGATGCATATTAAATTAAGGCCTGGTATGTGTGATGGATCCCCTATTTCGAGAACTGAAGGAGTAACTTTATATGCGGATGTAAAAAAGTTTAATTTACTGAAAGATTTAAAATTAGATTATTACGGTGATTTGAGCGGTGGTGGATTTCTTATTTCAACACCAAAAAATGCAAAGCGATGTTCTTGTGGTTCCGGCTTCAAACTTTTGTAGAATGAATGTGCCTTTTTTTGCAAACTAATATTATTTTCATTAATTGGCTGCTCTCAAGATAAAATAAACAAAAAGTTTATTGAAATAAAAATTTGCACATGACAGAGATGAATGATCAATTATCTTTAGAGAATTATTCACCTTTTGAAGTAGAGAAAAAGTGGCAAGAAAAATGGGAAAGTCTAAAGGCGTTTAGTCCTAACCCTGAGGATGATGGGGAGCCTTTTTGTGTTGTTATTCCCCCACCAAATGTAACTGGATCTTTGCATATGGGGCATGCATTTAATACGGCTTTGATAGATGTTGTAGTACGTTTTCAAAGACTTTTAGGTAAGAATGTTTTGTGTTTACCAGGAACTGATCATGCTTCAATAGCTGTTCAAACTATTCTCGAAAAAAAATTAAAAAGTGAAGGTAAAACAAGCGAGGATATTGGAAGAGATGAATTTCTTAAAAGAGCATGGAACTGGAAAGAACAAAGTGGTGGAAGAATAGTTTCTCAATTAAAAAGGATAGGATATTCAGTTGACTGGACTAGAGAAAGATTTACTCTTGATCAAAAATTAAATGAAGCAGTAATTGAGGCTTTTAATATTCTCCATAAAAAGAATTTAATTTATAGAGGCGAATATTTGGTTAATTGGTGCCCTGAATCTCAATCTGCTGTAAGTGATCTTGAAGTTGAAATGCAAGAAGTAAATGGTCATTTATGGCATTTTAAATACCCTTTAATTTCTGAAAGTGGTGAATATTTAGATAAATACTTAGAAGTTGCAACAACAAGACCAGAAACTCTTTTGGGTGATACTGCTGTAGCAGTTAATCCTAATGATGATAGATATAAAGAATTTATTGGTGTCAAAGTAAAAGTCCCTTTCGTTGATAGAGAAATACCTATTATTGCTGATTCACACGTTGATAAAGATTTTGGTACGGGTTGTGTGAAGGTTACTCCAGCCCATGATCCAAATGATTTTGCAATAGGAAAAAGGCATAATTTAAAACAGATTAATGTAATGAACAAAGATGGAACTTTAAACATTAATGCAGGTATTTTTCAAAATTTAGATAGATATGATGCTAGAAAGAAAATTATCAAAGAATTGGATAACTTAGGCCTTTTGACGAAGATAGAAGATTATAAACATACTGTTCCTTTTTCTGATAGAGGTAAGGTGCCAATTGAACCTTTACTGTCAACACAATGGTTTTTGAAAATGGATGATATATCACAAGGATGTCTTAATGAAATTGATTCTAAAAACCCATCGTTTATTCCTCCACGCTGGGAGAAAGTTTATAAGGATTGGTTAGAGAATATTAATGATTGGTGTATCAGTCGGCAATTGTGGTGGGGGCACCAAATACCAGCATGGTATGTTTTAGATGACTCTCAAGATTCAATAGAACAAAATACTCCATATATCGTTGCAAGAAATGAAGAAGACGCCTTAATCGAAGCTAATAAAAAATTTGGATTAAATATTAAATTGGTCCGTGATAAAGATGTTTTGGATACATGGTTTTCAAGTGGTTTATGGCCTTTCTCAACTCTTGGTTGGCCAAATACCAATGATCCTGATTTTAAAAAATGGTATCCAAATAATGTTCTTGTTACTGGTTTCGATATTATTTTCTTCTGGGTGGCCAGAATGACAATGATGGGGAATACTTTTACGAACAATATTCCTTTTAAGGATGTTTATATTCATGGTCTAGTTAGAGATGAAAACAATAAAAAAATGAGTAAAAGTTCAGGTAATGGTATTGATCCAATACTATTAATTGATAAATATGGTTCTGATGCTCTACGGTTTGCTTTAATTCGAGAAGTTGCAGGCGCTGGACAAGATATCCGGCTTGATTTTGATAGAAAAAAAGATACATCCTCAACTGTTGAAGCTTCAAGAAATTTTGCGAATAAATTATGGAATGCAACTAAATTTGTTTTAATAAATAAAACTTCTAACAATAATTATTCGCTTACTGAGAGTGATGAAACTTCTTTAGAATTATGTGATAAGTGGATTTTATCGAAATTGAATCAGATAAATATAAAAGTCGCTGCTTTGTTGAAAGAATATAAATTGGGAGAATCTGCGAAACTTCTATATGAATTTGCATGGAATGATTTTTGTGACTGGTATGTAGAATTTGCCAAACAAAGGTTTAATAATAAAGAGACTAAAAATAGACAAATATCTGAAAAAGTTTTAATAAAGGTCCTCAATGATATTTTGGTAATGATTCATCCTTTTATGCCGCACATTACTGAGGAACTTTGGCATGTACTGCAACTAAAACCAGATAATGCATTATTATCTCTTCAAAAATGGCCAATTCACGAACATAAATTTGTTGATAATAAGCTTGATAATTCCTTTCAACAACTCTTTGAAATTATTAGGCTGATTAGAAATTTGAGAGCTGAATTAGGTCTTAAGCCATCAGAAAAAGGTCCTGTATATTTAATCTCAGATAATGATGAATTGATTGATTTTTTAAAAATTGTAGTTGATGATATTCAAACCTTAACTAAATCATCTGAAATATTTATTTTTAAAACTAATGCTGTTGATAAAAAAGAGTTTGCTAAATCTTTTTCTGGAATAATTAGTGATTTAGAGGTTTACTTACCTTTTCAGGATTTTGTAAATATAGATGCATTAAAGGAACGGTTAACCAAGGATTTAAAAAAGGTGACTAATGAATTAGAAAATTTAAATAAGAGATTATCTAATAGAAATTTCGTTGATAAGGCTCCAAAAGATATTGTTGATGAATGCAGATTTAAAATAAATGAGGGTTCGGTGCAAAAGGAGAGAATTACTAGAAAACTTGAACTATTGAATTGAGAATGAATATATTCCTAGAAAATATTTATAATTTGTCTTTTTTTTTTAATACTGGAATTGGAATCTTATCTTTTGTTTGTCTTTATATTTTAATTGTTTTATTAATACTTCCAGCTTCTTGGTTATCTTTATTATCGGGTTTTTTATATGGTTCATATTTAGGATCAATTATCGTTTTTATTTCCGCTTCCATTGGAGCATCAGTTGCATTTTTCTTATCAAAAACTTTTTTTGCAAAAAAGCTAAAAAACCTTTTTAGTCGTTATCCAAAATTAAGTGTTATGGAGAAAGTAGTAGAAAAAGGCGGACTTAAATTAATTTTTTTAGCGAGGTTATCTCCGATATTTCCCTTCAGTATTCTAAATTATTTTTATGGTTTGAATAATATTAAATTTAGAGATTTCTCTCTTGGCCTTCTTGGTATTGTTCCAGGAACTTTTCTTTATTGCTCAATAGGTAGTTTGGCAAAAAGTCTCCAGGAGTTAAAAAATGTGCAATCACCAAATAATTTGTATATGACTATTATCGGAGTTGTATCAACTTTTTTGGTTGTATATTTCTTAGCTAAATACTCCAGAGAATATTTTGAAAATTCCTAAGAATTTAATTTTTAATATTCCAATCTCTAATAGATGCAATAAAGAAAAACCAAAATAGCCTAACTTTACCTAAAAAAGTTTTATTGGCTTCTAATTCGATATATTTTGCCTGACCACAAGGTGTTTTTATGTAGTTGAAAACTGTTTTCTTCGTCATAAGTCTCTCAAAAGTCCTAATAAATATTTTTTATATTTTATAGCCAATATTTTAAGTTTTTTTATTTAAAAACCACATTTATCATTGACTACTTTGTTGAATAATTTTTTAAAATTTAAACCTTTTCTCCAGCTTTAAATCCTCTAAAGCATTTGAATCTAGGAAACCGAAGACTAAAAGCCAAAGCATCCTTTGATTTAGTTTTCGCATCAGCTCTGATTTCTACAAGTTGACCAACGAGATGCTCACGTTTTGACCAATATTCTTCACGTTGGATATCACTAAATCCGCTTCCGCAACTAAGACTGTATTCATACCCATCATCTTTCCCCTCTACGAAGATTGCTCCCAGCCTACCTTTATTGCGACCTGTGCCTTCCTCGACCGATACAACTTTTAAAGTGACTTCAATGAAAGGTTTTGCTTTTAACCAACTATGTGTTCTTTTACATTCGTACATCGCATTAGGATCTTTAATCATTACTCCTTCATATCCACCTTCCACGGCAGATTTATTAAGCTCTACAAATCTTTTCTGTCCTTCAATGGTGTCAAGATCTACATTCTCCCATTCAAGTGTTCGTACATGTTTTAGAAGCATAGAATGTTTTGCTACCCATTTTTTAACTAATAAACTTCTTGCTGTTTGTTTGGTGTTCCATCTCCCTTTTTGGAAGTTTTCAAGGGGACATAAGTCAAATAGGTGAAGAACTGCGTCTTTGGTTTGTTTACCATCTTTTCTATGTACCTGTTTCATTAAATCTTGAAAGTTTGCGCTCATTACTTCACCATCGAGAACTAAGTCATAAGGAGCTGGGTCTTCTTTTAAGACTTTTTCTATTTCTGTGATAATGTGACCAAAATTATGGAATTGTTTCCCATTACGAGAAAACATTTCTACTTTATTTTGTCTGATAATAGCTAAGACGCGTACACCATCTAATTTGATTTCAATTTGCTTTTTTCCTATCATTTTTTTTTCATGATTTGCACTGTCATGAGCTAAAGGACAAGAAAAAATAGGAATAGCATATTTGGGAAATTTCTTTGCAATCTTGTTGATTGTTTTTTCAGATACACCACATCTAAGATCTTTAATTAAAACTCGTCTATAAAATCCATTCCACTCCTCTTTTGTTGCAGATTCCATAGCTGTACGAATTGCATCGCGAGCAGCGTGACCAGTAAGTTCTCTTTGAATAAGCTTATTGGCTAATTTTTTAAAATCTTCCCATAAAAAATTTTGACTTTTGTCATTCTCTTTCTCAGGAACAATTTTTACACCAAAAGTTACCAATGGATCAAGTGCCATACGGATACCTTCAAAAAAATCATCTAGACCTTCTTCCATTGCTTCTGAGATGATTTTTTCTTTATCTAATCTACTTGGGTGTATTTCTAATTGATGTATTATTTCTTCTTTAAACAATTCTTTTTGCCTCACAAGAAATTATTAATTCACTTTAGCTATTCTGTCTATTTTCCAATCGTTGTCAGTTTTTGCGAAAGTAAAATCTAATGGAAGCTCATCTTGTTTGTCTTCCGATTTTAAATTCAAAGTTATTATGATTTGATCTTCTTGTACTCTAGGTCTTCCTGATTTTAAATTTCTGTATTTATTAAGTTTTAAACTAGCTAAAAATTTAAGAAAGTCTTGGCGTTTAACATGAGTTTTATAAGTTTTTGTAGTCAAACCATAAGCTGCATCAATTCTGCCAGCAGCTATTTGATCAAAAAACTTTCTTACTAATGGATTAATTCCTCTGGCGCTTATTACTAATTTGACTGCATTAAAAGTCCAAAAAGAAACTAGTACTGCTCCGCCAACTAATAATGCTTTAATTCCGATATCTTTAACTAGTGATGCGTCCATGTTAATTTGAGTTTTTATTACTTTAAGAAAAGAAATCGTTTTTGATGGCTTTTTTTGTCAAAATAATACTAATTTTAATCCATAATGCCTGTAATTCCTCTTTTACCCTTATTTCATAGATTTAATAGCCAATATTTTGAAAATTCTTTAACGGTTAATAATCAACCTTTAGTAAAAGTTAGATGGAGTGATAATAGATTAAAAACTACTGCTGGTTTTTATAAAAGAAAACGCATTAATGGTCTTGTAGATTCTGAAATTATCTTATCGAAACCTATCTTGAGTAAATTATCCACTATTGAAATAAACAGTACTTTATGTCATGAAATGATTCATGCATGGGTAGATAGGATATTAAAGAAAAATGAGATACATGGTCCAAATTTTTTAGAAAAAATGCATGAAATTAATGCGAAAGAGAAGAGTTTTCAAATTACTGTAAGGCACTCATTTCCTATAGAGAGGAGAGAATTAAAATATATAGGAACATGTCAAAATTGTGGTGAGAAATTTTTTTATAGAAAAAGAATAAAGAATATAGCCTGTAAAAAATGTTGTGCAAATTTCTTTAATGGATCATGGAATAAAAAGTGTTTAATTTTGTTTGATTAGAAATAATAAGATGTGTTTTTGTTTCTATATTTGGAATTATTTATTTTTTTAATGTAATTTATATTTTAAAGAGCACAATAATTTATGGATTCAAGGAGAATTAGAAATCTTAGAAATAATTTTGATAGAAATATTGTTGATAAACAAGTTGATAAAATTTTTGAAACTGGAAGACAATTCGTTGATGGAGTATCTGGTGCTAGGCCAGGGAAAAGAAGGAACTCAGATTTTCAAGGAATAACAAGTAAGAGTGTTAAAAAAGTAGGAAGATGGGTATCTGAAAAAGTGGATTTATTTTTTGATGAAGATAATGATGATTGGAATGATGATAATTTTTATGATGATAACAATGATATGAAGACATTTACTAGAGAATCTAATTCTTATGAATCTACTAAAACTTATTCAAAAAGACCTTTAGAAGCTATATCTTTAAGACAACCAAAAAATTCACAGACAACTGAGCAAAAAAAATTACCTTATGTGAAAGAGATTAAAGAGGATGATTGGCCAGATGAAATGGATTTTAAAGTTGAAAGATGGCAAAGATCCTCAGAAAAAGAGAATAATATATCAAGTGATCAACTAAACCAAAAAGTTCAATCACAATCAAGAAATCTTCCTAGATCAAGAAGAAGAAGAGTATAGACTTGCAAATTCTTTAATTCCAGAAGAACCTAATAAACTTTCTAAATGTGGATTGAAAACCTCCCTAATAATTGTTAAAGGCTTTTTGTCACGAAAAAATCTGTAATTTCTTGACCAAAATGGACCTTTAAAACAAAATTGATCTTCTAACCATGTTGAATTAACAAGTGAAATTCGATCAACTTCTCTAAATAATTCGGATCTGTCTTGCGTTAAATTTTTCCAAATTGGTTCTTCTTTGGCTTTTAAATTTTCACTCGCTTGTTCTGCATTCCACCAACTTTCAGCCCATGCTAAGTATTTATTATTGTTTTTAATCCATACTTGTCTTCTAATTAAAGGTCCATTTAATTGATTCAATTCTTGAGGACCCTCTTTGCTGAATAGAGAATCTAATTGCATTGCAATCAATTTAATTTTTGTTTCTTGATTAGTTAATAGTTGTAGATGTCTAGTTGGACTCCCATCTCCAAGCAGCATTAATTTCCATGGACCAGATATTTTGGGGAGTGAATTTTTCACTAAAAAAGTAGAGGCTTTTTCTTCCCATAAAATCTTTGGGGATTTAAAAAGTTTATTATTCAGTGCTATGACAGATTGCTTCTACGATGATAACTTTTTTTCAGTAAAAATATTTGACTTTTCTTTTTTTATCTCTCTTATTTTTAGCCAAACAAGTAATGCCGTTAGATCAGCTTTGCTTACCCCAGGAATTTTTGAGGCATCACCAAAATTTTTTGGCTTTATCTTATTCAAATTTTCTCTAGCTTCTAAAGATAATGTATCTATCTTTTCATAATTTATTTCTTGCGGCAGAGATTTACAGCTTTGACGATTTATTTGTTCAATGTTATTTTTTTGTCTTTTTAGGTAACCCTCATATTTAATATCTATTTCAAGACCTTCTTGTATTGAAGAAGCAAGATTTTTTTTAGTTAAAGCATATTTAATTAGATCTGAATAATGAAAGTTTGGTCTTTTTAAAAGGTCTTTCAAAGTTGTTGAGCCTTTGATTTTTGATCCCGTGTCTAATTCTATTTTTTTAGCTATTTCATCAGTATTTTTTAAACGGGTGTTTTTTAATCTTAATTTCTCTTCTTCGAGGAATTTCATTTTTTGTTGATAGGCCGACCATCTTTTTTCATCAATCAGCCCTATTTGATAGCCTAGTGGGGTTAATCTCCTATCTGCATTATCTCCTCTTAGAGTTAATCTATATTCACTCCTACTAGTAAGAACTCTATATGGTTCTTTGAGATCTTTAGTAATTAAATCATTGATCATTGTTCCTATATAGCTGCTTTCTCTAGTGAAGATTATTGGATCTTTTTTGTTAAGTTTTCTTGTCGCATTGACTCCTGCAACTAATCCTTGTGCTGCTGCTTCTTCATAACCAGTAGTTCCATTAATTTGTCCAGCGCTATATAAATATTCAATTTCTTTCGTTTCGAGTGAAGTTTGGAGCTGTGTTGCAGGTATATAGTCATACTCGACAGCATATGCTGGTCGCAACATTTTACATTCACTTAATCCAGGTAAGGTTCTTAATAGTTCTAATTGAATATTTTCTGGTAAACCTGTAGAGAATCCTTGAACATATATTTCAGGAGTATTAATTCCTTCTGGTTCTAAGAAAATTTGATGTGATTCTTTATCTGCGAATTTAACGATTTTGTCTTCAATTGATGGACAATATCTTGGCCCTTTACTATCAATAAAACCTCCGTAAATGGGTGTTAAATGTAAATTGTCTCGAATTAGTTGATGTGTTTTAGAAGTTGTTCTTGTGATATGACAACTAACTTGGGGCATATTATTTTTGATATCTGGGTCAAATGAAAAATATTTATCTGCTGCAGTACTAGGTTGAATATCTAATTCATCAAAACTGATACTTTTTTTATCAACTCTTGCTGGAGTGCCTGTTTTTAAACGTTCTGTTTTGATACCAATTTCGTGCAAATTTTGAGTAAGACCTTGTGCTGCTTGTTCGCCCGATCTACCAGCTGACATTGATTTATTGCCTATCCATATTTTGCCTTCTAAAAAAGTACCAGCAGTGATGATAACTGATTTAGCTGAATAATAACTACCAAAGAATGTTCTTACACCCTTTATTCTTTTCTTTACAATTTTTTTTGAGTTCAATCCAATTTCTTCAGTTCTTGTAATATCTAGTTCAGTAATCATCGCTTCTTTTAAAGATAAATTTTCTGTATTTTGTAGCATTTCGATCATTTTTTTGGAGTATTCTCTTTTATCTGTTTGTGCTCTTAATGCCCATACGGCGGGCCCTCTACTCGCATTTAATATTCTTTTTTGGATCGCTGTCTCATCAGCTAATTTTCCAATAATGCCTCCTAATGCATCAACTTCATGCACCAACTGACTTTTTGCTGGCCCCCCAACTGCAGGGTTGCAAGGTTGCCAAGCAATCCTATCTAAATTGATTGTGAATAAGGCTGTAGCAAAGCCTAATTTTGCTGTTGTTATAGCTGCTTCACATCCTGCATGCCCTCCTCCAATGACGATAATGTCAAAAGATTCATTTGTTGATTGATGATCTTGCATTATTAGGATCGATTTAATTAGCTAAATTCCTAAATCTCGTGAATTGAGGTTCAAATAATAATTTAACAGTTCCTACGGGTCCATTTCTATGTTTAGTGACAATGATCTCTGTAATTCCTCTATCTTCAGTCTCTGGATTATAGTATTCATCTCTATAAATCATTAATACTAAATCTGCGTCTTGTTCAATAGATCCTGATTCTCTTAGATCGCTTAACATTGGTCTTTTATTTGTTCTAGATTCTACTCCTCTACTAAGCTGAGATAACGCTACTACTGGCACTTTTAATTCCCTAGCCATGCTTTTAAGACCTCTTGTTATTCGTGAAAGTTCTTGAACCCTATTATCAGGGGTTGATCCTTCCATTAACTGTAGGTAATCAATCACAATTAATCCTAGTTCTTTTTTTTGTTCAGCTATTAATCTTCTGCACAGGGATCTCATCTCTAAAACACTTAAGTTAGGTTTGTCATCTATAAATATTGGTAGTTGCCCTAATGAATTGATACCTTCTCCAAGTAAAGGCCATTCATCTTGCTGTAATCTTCCTGTTCTTAACCTGCCACTCTCGATTCCAACTTCCATAGAGAGTAATCTATACGTCAACTGTTCTTTACTCATTTCAAGGCTAAATACGCACACAGGTAAATCTTGAGATTGTGCAACATTTTTAGCCAAATTTAAAACTATTGAAGTTTTCCCCATCGAAGGTCGTCCAGCAACAATTATTAAATCACTTCTTTGAAATCCTTGAGTCATTGCATCAAGGTCGTAAAAATTTACAGGAATTCCAGCTACTGAAGTACCTAATGATCTGGACTCTATTTCATTGAAAGTACTTGTAAGGATTTCAGCTGCTTGAGTCAGACCTTTTGAAGGTTTTTCTTGACTGATTTCAAATATTTTTTGCTCCGCTTTATCTAATACTTCATTAGTATCTTGAGTCTGATCAAAACCTAGTTGAACCACCTCATTTCCAGATCTGATAAGTTGCCTTCTCATGAATTTGTCATTAATTAAATTAGCAACTTGTTCTATGGAAGCTGTAGAGGAAACATTTTCAACTAGTTCTACTAGTTTGCTGTTACCTCCAATTTTTTCTAGTGATCCATTATCTGCTAACCAAGCGCTCATTGATGTTAAATCAGTTGGTTTACCTTGGGTATGCAACATTAATGCTGTTCTATAAATCTCTTGATGGGCATTTATATAAAAAGCTTCAGGTTTAATTAAGTCTGCAATTCTTCCGATCGCGTCTGGATCAAGAAGTATTCCACCAAGAACAGCTTCCTCAGCTTGAATGTTTTGTGGAGGTACTAATCCAGCATTTTCACTATTAAAATCTTTTTTAAAATTTTTATTTTGCCCATTATTTGGAAAAGGTACTGAAACCATATCTTTAATTGCTTAGATATATACTCTGGCTACTTTTCAAAATAATGCAACAAATTGATTAACTTGTTACTTCAATATTTACCTCTGCATTTACTTCTGAATGTAATTTTATTTTTGCAGTAAAGGAACCTAAATTATGAATATCAGGAACTGTGATGTTTCTTCTATCAATTTCTTTTTTAGTAGCTGCTTCAATTGCTTCTGCAACGTCCCCATTGGTAACTGTTCCAAAAAGCACTCCGTCTTCTCCAACCTGCTTTTTAATAGTGAATCTTCCTATTGTTGATAATGCAGTCTGGAAGTCTAAAGCTTCTTGCTTTAATTTATCAGCAGCAATTTTTTCTTTTTCTTTTTTCCTTTCAATTTGTTTAAGAACAGCTGGTGTTACATTCATTGCTTTTCCATAAGGTAATAGGAAATTTCTTGCATATCCAGGCGTTACTTCAACTAGATCACCTTCTTTACCAAGTGATTTGATTGATTCAGTTAATGCGACTTGTACTCTTTTAGCCATGAAAATATTGAACAATATATTTAATAATAAGACCTAGAGGGTAACTTTACTTTTTTTGCAAGACCAAATTTCGCAAGAATCTTAATATGTTCCCAAGTTATGTCGATTTGACCTCTAAATAATCCCTGTTTTGCCGAATTGGGAAATGCATGATGATTATTATGCCAACCTTCTCCAAATGTTAATGCAGCAACCCATGCATTGTTTTTGGATGAATCACCACTTTCAAATGGGGCTTTACCCCAACAATGAGTAGCCGAATTTACTAGCCAAGTTACGTGATAAACAACCACAAGCCTCAATGGAATTCCCCATAGAACCAAAGCCCAACCTCCAACTCCTATTTTTTGACCTATTGCATACAAAGAAAGTCCAATAGGAATTTGTAAAAATAAAAAATATTTATTTAGGAATCTGTAGTAAGGATCTTTAATTAAATCTGCACTTAATTTTGGAACAGTTTTTAATGCTTCAACGTCTTTGAACATCCAACCCATATGACTCCACCAAAAACCTTTTTTACTGTTGTGATGATCTACTTCTGTATCTGAAAAAGAATGGTGATGCCTATGCAAACCTACCCAATCAATAGGTCCATGCTGGCAACTTATAGCTCCACAGGTAGCAAAAAATCTTTCTAACCATCTTGGAACAATGAACGATCTATGTGATAACAATCTGTGATAACCAAGAGTGACTCCTAAACAAGCAGTTACCCAGTAAAAGAATAATAATGAAATGACTGCAGGGAGACTCCAAAACTTTGGTTGTAAAGCTACAAGAGAAAGAATATGAATTGAAACCATGAAAAGAATTGTTCCCCAAGTTTTATGAAGTCTTGGAGGATATTTTTTTGAATGGCTTGAAGGTTCTAATAATTTTTCTGAAAGTTCTATAACTTTTTCAGCTGGAACAGGTTTTTTTAATTTTGCTGTTTCCTGGAAAATTACTGTGTTCATGATATTGAAAAACTATTTTCAAAATTACCGATATGTAATATTATCATACTATACTATTGATAAGTTTAATTATCTGTGAGTCTAGGATATCGCGATAAATTATCTAGAGGTCGAAGGGCTATGGCTCATTTGATACACCTTTGGCATGAGAGAAATGGTTGGTCACATAGGGTTTTGCCATTACTTTCTGAAATTCTTGATTTAGGTAAAGTTCATAATTCGCAAATTTCTAATCTCAGGAATGGAAAGTTATCTTCGCCAGGGCCTGAAGTTTTTCTTGCTTTAGCTCAAGTTAATACGATTCTTGATCAAGGTATAGAAAAAATCAGGGATCGTTTAGAAAGTGATTATCCAGAGTTATGGAAATCTTTGCAAGAGTCTGCTTTACCTTTAAAAAATGATTCTGGTAATCCATTATCAGCCGGGGAGTTATTTGAGATTTTTGCAGGATTAAAATCTCTCCCTTCATCTTTTGATTGGTATATAGAAGATGAAGAAGCTTCTGCTTTAAGTGATGCTCTTTCAGTTCATTTTTGTCAAAATAAGGCTTGGAGATCATGTAAAATTCAGGTAATGGAAGCCTATCCTGTTAATAAATCTTCTCGTAGAGAACGTTTTGCTGAGGTAATAGCAGGAATTAGAGACTACACTGCAGAAGAGTTAGATGGAGAGCTGCTTGATTTATATGAGGCTTCAAAAAAGCTTTCTTATTTTCAAGGTAGGGGACCTAATGCTTTTCTAGCAGAATTAAGAAATTTAGCTTCTGAAAAATAATATGAGTTTTCATAATAAATGATACTAAACAATAACTTAAAACTGGCTGAAAACGCTGTTCTTTCAGTAGAAGAGAGTTTAAGTAAAGTTTTCCAAGAAAGATCTAATCAGGTTTTCCAGAAATTAGAAAATATTTTGACAATTTTTAAGGAAGAAAAAGTTTCTACTAGTCATTTCAATCAATCCTCTGGTAGTGGTCATGCTGATATATCTAGAGAAAAAATTGATGCGGTTTTTGCAAGATTGTTTCTTGCTGAAAAGGCAGCTGTGAGGATGCAATTTGTAAGTGGAACGCATGCAATAAGTTCTGTCTTATTTGGAATTCTTAGGCCTGGAGATATGATGTTATCTCTTACAGGACAACCATATGACACATTAGAAGAAGTAATAGGAATTAGGGGAGGCGGTAAAGGCTCACTTAAAGATTTTCAGATTGAATATAAGCAAATAAATATCTGCGAGAATTTCGATTCTTATGAAGAAAAAATTGTTCATTCTTTTCAAGAAAATTCATGCAAATTAGTATTCATACAAAAAAGCTGTGGATATAGTTGGAGAAAATCTCTTACGAATCATGAGATAGAGAAAATTTGTAGTCTGATTCATTCTCTTGACCCTAATTGCATATGTTTTGTTGATAACTGTTATGGGGAGCTTGTTGAAGATAGTGAACCAATTTCTAAGGGGGCAAATATAATTGCTGGATCATTAATTAAAAATTTGGGAGGGACAATCGTTCCTACTGGTGGTTATGTTGCAGGAGATGCAGAGTTGGTTGAGATGGCATGTTCTAGATTAACTTCACCAGGTATTGGTTCATCTGCAGGAATAAATTTTGGACTAGGAAGATTAATTTTGCAGGGTTTGTTTTTAGCACCACAAACTGTTCATGAATCACTAAAAGGTGCTGATATGGTTGCAGTAGTTTTTAAAAATTTGGGATTTAAGGTTTTGCCAGAGCCGGAAACTTATAGATCTGATCTTATTCAGTCAGTAAGATTGAACGATCCTGATTTGGTACAAAAAGTTTGTCAATCATTTCAAAACTCTTCACCAGTAGATTCTTTTCTTAATGTTGTTCCATCATCAATGGATGGATATGATTCAAAATTATTAATGGCAGGAGGTACCTTTATTGAGGGTAGTACAAGTGAATTTTCTGCTGATGCTCCTTTAAGAGATCCTTACAATATTTTTGTTCAAGGTGGTTCTCACATAGCTCACATCAAAATTGCACTTATTCAATTATTATTTGAACTATTAGAGGAAAAATTAATTTCAAAGGATTCTCTACTTTCTTTATTAACTTAATCATGTCTTACCAGTTTCCAGATAACTTTAACTATGCTGATACCCATGAGTATGTTTTAGAAGAAAATGGCTTGCTAAAAATTGGAGTTAGTGAATTTGCTATAGATCAATTAGGAGATATTGTTTTTGTTGAGTTAGCTGATCAAGGGACGACTTTAGAGAAAGGTGAGACTTTTGGAACAATAGAATCTGTTAAGGCCGTTGAGGAAGTATACCTCCCTTTTTCAGGGGAAATAGTATCTGTAAATGAAAGTGTTATTGATAACCCTGAGCTTTTACAGAATGATCCGATTGGAGAAGGTTGGTTAGTCATTTTGAAACCAGAATCAGAAATGCAAATTGCTGATTTGATGACTTCTGAGGAATATCAATCAAAAGTTGTACCAAAATAAGGCAAACTTTTTAAAAAGAGCTATTTTAAAGAAAAATATTTAATATGACATCCAAATTGGGTCCTGAATTGTTCATAGATAGGCATCTGGGGTTACGAGATAATGATGAGAGAAGTATGCTAGACAAGCTTGGTTTTAATAATATTGATCAATTTATCAACCAAGTTATTCCTGAAGATATTCAGCTTAAAGATAAATCTTCAGAAATATTGCCCCAAGGTTGTTCAGAAATTGAGGCCTTAAATGAATTAGAAGAGATTGCGAAGAAAAATACCAAAATGAGATCACTAATAGGCCTTGGTTATTATGACAATCACATGCCTAAAGTAATCCAAAGACATGTTCTTGAAAATCCTAGGTGGTACACGTCTTATACTCCATATCAAGCAGAAATTGCACAAGGAAGATTAGAAGCTCTATTTAATTTTCAGACTCTTGTTTGTGAACTAACAGGATTCCCTGTCGCCAATGCATCTTTATTAGATGAGGGCACTGCGGCTGCAGAAGCTATGGCCATGAGTTTTGCTGCAAGAAAAAATAAATCTTCAAAAGTTTACTTAGTGGAATCAAATGTTTTTGATCATACTTTTAATGTTCTACAAACCAGAGCAAAACCTTTGGGAATATGCTTAAAACGCTTTACTCAAAGCGATCTTCCTAATCATGATGATGTTTTTGGAATTTTATTGCAATTGCCAGGTAAAAATGGGCAATTATTTGATCCCACATTCTTAATATCCCAAGCACATAGATCAAAAATTATTGTAACGGCATCTATCGATCCACTGGCACAAGTTTTAATTAAACCAATTTCTGAATTTGGTGTTGATGTAGCAGTGGGCAGTATGCAAAGATTTGGAGTTCCAATGGGTTTTGGTGGGCCTCATGCAGCATATTTTGCCTGTAGCGAAAAATATAAAAGGCTGATACCTGGAAGAATTGTTGGGCAAACTCTCTCTAAAAATGGAGAGAAGTCATTAAGACTAGCATTGCAAACAAGAGAGCAACATATAAGAAGGGAAAAGGCCACTAGTAATATTTGTACTGCTCAATCTTTGTTAGCCATAATTTCTTCTTTTTATGCGATTTATCATGGACCCTCTG
Source organism: uncultured Prochlorococcus sp. (assembly GCA_902576415.1). GTDB lineage: Bacteria > Cyanobacteriota > Cyanobacteriia > PCC-6307 > Cyanobiaceae > Prochlorococcus_A. Next base: position 68,878 of record CACGVZ010000003.1, read on the forward strand.
GATTAACGCAAATTGCTAAGAGATTAGTGGAGTTGAGACTAAATTTAGAATCATGTTTAGCTAATTTAGGTTTTGATATTCCTAATGGGATTAGATTTGACAGTGTTGATATTTATTCTGAACACTCCCAGAGGATCCATAATGAAGCTTTAAAAAATGGTTATAACTTAAGAATTTTGCCCTTGGGATCATCTATTGAAAATTCAACTGGCTTTGGGATCTCTTTAGATGAGCTTAGTAGTGAAAAAGAAATCAGAGATATTTTGATTTTCATTGCAAATGTTATAGAAAAAAAAGAAAATTTAGAGCATATAAAATTTGATAAAGGATTTCATCTTGAAAGTTTAGCTTTGAGATCTAGTGAATGGATGCAACAAGATATATTTACAAATTACCAAAGTGAAACTGAACTAATGAGATATATATTTCGACTTGCTGAAAAAGATTTTTCTCTGGTAGATGGAATGATGCCACTAGGAAGCTGTACTATGAAGTTAAATTCTGCAGCAGAGTTAAATCCAATTTCTTGGGCTAATTTATCTTCTATACATCCTTTTTCTCCATTAGATCAAACTAAAGGCTATTCAAAAATAATATCTGACCTAGAGCAATGGATAAGTGATATTGTTGGTTTAAAATCAGTTTCTTTTCAGCCAAATGCAGGCTCTCAGGGAGAGTTTGCTGGATTATTAGCAATAAATTCTTATTTTGAATCAAAAGGGGAACTTTCACGAAAAAAATGTTTAATTCCTAAAAGTGCTCATGGAACAAATCCTGCTAGTGCAGTTATGGCAGGGTTTGATGTTTTAACGATTGAATGTGATGACGAAGGAAATATTGATTTTCAAGATTTGTCGATCAAGGTTAAGAAATTTGATAACCAAATAGGAGCACTTATGTTGACCTACCCCTCGACTCATGGAGTTTTTGAATTGCAAATTAGAAAGATATGTGACTTAATTCACTCTGTTGGAGGATTTGTTTATTTAGATGGAGCAAATTTAAATGCTCAGGTTGGATTATGCAAACCCGGTAACTATGGTGTTGATGTTTGTCATTTGAATTTACATAAAACATTCTGTATCCCACATGGAGGTGGTGGTCCAGGAGTTGGACCAGTTGCTGCATCAGAAACTTTAAGTCCATTTCTTCCTACTCATTCTTTAATGGATAATAATTTATCCAATAGTTCCAATTATGTATCTTCTGCCAAGCATGGTAGTGCAAGTATTCTTCCAATAAGTTGGATGTACATAAAAATGGCTGGTTTTAGTGGCTTAAGGAAAGCAACTGCGCATGCAATTTTATCTGCAAATTATATTGCGCATTCTTTGAAGCATAAATTCAAGATTCTCTATAAAGGAAAAAATAATTTTGTCGCACATGAATGTATTTTAGATTTTAGAGATTTAAAAGCCAAAACCGGTTTGAGTGTAAATGATTTAGCTAAACGATTAATAGATTATAGTTTTCATGCTCCAACTATAAGTTGGCCTGTTCCAGAGACCATAATGATAGAGCCTACTGAAAGTGAAAGTTTGGCAGAATTAGATAGATTTTGTGAGGCTATGCTATTGATTGGAGAAGAAATCAGTGAAATAGAAAATAATAATGAATTAAATAAAAATAATGTAATAAGCAATGCTCCCCACACGCTGAAAGAGTTAATTGATGATAATTGGGATTATCCTTATTCAAAAGAAAAAGCCTCTTTTCCTTATAAAACCCCAACAACCATTAAGTTTTGGTCTTCGGTTTCTAGGATTAATAATGCATATGGCGATCGCAATTTAATTTGTTCTTGCAATGTAAATCCACTAGAGTCTTTAGAAGAAAAAAAATGTGCTTAAAGGACTAGCGTCCTTCTAAATACTTAGTTATCATCAATGTGAGTAAAAATTTAATATTTTCTTATAGAAATTTTTTAAATTTTTTTATTAAAATATCTGAGCATCAAATTTTTTTTGGGGTATTTGAAGCTATGACTAAAGATTTTAAATCTGGTAATGTTAAGCACCTGCCATTTAAAAACGTCGACTTACCAAAATTTGTCAATAATTTTTCAGGAGATAATTCAAAAATTTGTTCCATCGAGGGAACTAATGTCATAAGAGTCCCTTTTGGTAAAAAATTCTCAAAGAAAAAAAGACCTGAAAAGAATCAAAATATAGCTACTTTAATACTTCCTTTAAGTTCCTATAGTAATCCTACTCCTCCAAACGTTGCATAATTTAGATTAATTTTAATCTATTTCTTTGAGAGTATCGGAATAATAATTTTGCAGTTGCAATGTTGCTTGATTCCAATCCCATTTTTCTGCTTCGTTTCGTGCCTCTTTCCTCATAACTTCTCTTTTATCTTCATTTTCTAGAATTTTTTTTGTCGCTTCAATCAAACTTTGTTCCCCATTATCTTTTTCATCAGGATCATATAAACAACCATTGATACCATCGCTAATTATATCTGGAATTCCCCCCTTGTTTGCTCCGATAACTGGACATCCTGCAGCCATTGCTTCTAGTAAAACTAACCCAAGCGTTTCTGTACTAGAGGGAAATAAAAATATATCTCCAGAGGCATAGGCGCTAGCAAGCTCATCTCCAGATAAATATCCTATGAAATTAGTCTTGGTGTTTTCGAAGATTTTTTCAAGCTGGTTTCTATATGGTCCATCACCTACGAGTGCTAGGCAAGCATTAGGGATACTTTCTAAGACTGGTTTAATTCTTTCAATTTGTTTTTCTGCTGATAATCTTCCTACATAAATCAATAGGTAATTAGCGTCTTTATATTTCCCAAATAATTTTTCTCTCATTTTCTCACTTCTCAAATTTGGTCTGAAACTGTGAGTATCTACTCCTCTTTGCCATAGAGCAGTCCTTTGAATACCTTTATCTTTTAACTCGTTTACCATAGCTGTGGAAGTACATAAATTTAACAAGGCTTGATTATGAGCTGCTTTAAGTAATTCCCACAAAAGTGGTTCTAACATACCCATACCGTAATGTTCTAGATATTTTGGAAGATGAGTATGGTAACTAGCAATTAAAGGAATATTATTAGTTTTCGCCAACCATATGCCTCCTAATCCTAGTACAGCTGGATTTACAACATGTATCAAATCTGGGTTAAATTTTTCTAACTTATCTGAGACTGCAGGACCTGGTAAACCAAGCTTTAATTCTGGGTATAAAGGTAATGGCATTGCAGCAACTCCAACTACAGTTGCTCCCATATATGATTCTGGACACCCCTCTGGACAAAAAATTATAACTTCATCACCATTTTTTATTAAAAATTCAATCGTTTTAGTTAATCTTGTAACTATGCCGTCAACTTTAGGTAAAAAAGTTTCAGTAAACAATGCAATTTTCACTTTCTTAAGGTAATTATTTCAGAAATTTTAATTAGTCTTTATAGCCTCAGCTTGTTTTTTAGTCCAGGATGAAACACAAGGAATGCGCTTAAGATCACATCTGTTGGAGTATTTTTTTGCAACTTCAACAACTTCTTCCAATAAGCCATTATCAAGAGTCGTTGGGTTTAAACCTAATTCTATAAAGCATTTATTATCAACAATTAGATCATTTTCTACTGCTTCATTCCTTGGATTTGGTAAATAATTAATATCTGCCCCTGTTAGAGACGCAACTTTTTTAGCTAGTTCTCCAACTTGATGACTTTCAGTCATTTGATTAAAGATTTTGACTCTCTCCCCAGGTTTTGGAGGATTTTCAAGAGCAAGTTGTACACATTTAACAGAATCTTTTATATGTATAAATGCTCTTGTTTGACCTCCTGTCCCATGAACACTTAATGGATATCCAATTGCAGCTTGCATTAGAAATCTGTTTAGAACAGTTCCATAATCTCCGTCATAGTCAAATCGGTTTGTCAATCTGGGATCTTTTAAAGTTGCTTCTGTATTTGTTCCCCAAACAATGCCTTGATGTAGATCAGTGATCCTTACAAGATCATTTTTGTTGTAGTAAAGAAATAATAATTGATCTAGAGTTTTAGTCATGTGGTAAACACTACCAGGACTTGCGGGGTGTAATATTTCTTCTTCAAAGCGGCTTCCATCTGGTTGTGGAACTTCAACTTTTAGATAACCTTCTGGAATTGTTGCACCTCTATGTGATCCATATCCGTAGACTCCCATTGTTCCTAAATGAACAACATGAATATCTAAATTACTTTCAACTATTGCAGCAAGAAGATTGTGTGTGCCGTTAACATTATTATCTACAGTATATCTTTTGGTAAAACTCGATTTCATCGAGTAAGGTGCTGCTCTTTGTTCTGCAAAATGGATAACTGAATCTGGTTTTTCTTCAACGAGTAAATTGAGTAATTTTTGATATTGTTTAGAGATATCCATGTTAAGAAATCTCATGGGTTTACCTCCAATCTCTTCCCAAGCAGAAAGTCTTTCTGTTATTGAAGAAATCGGAGTTAAAGATTCTACTTCTAGATCAATATCTATTTTTCTACGACTTAAATTGTCGACAATAATTACATCATGATTTTGTTCTGCTAAATTCACCGCACAAGGCCAACCGCAAAAACCATCTCCACCAAGAACAATAACTTTCACTCAGAACTCCAGGATTAATAGATTCGTAATATATTTATTAAATTACTACAGTGCGCTTCCAAATTGCGAAAAAATATTGTAAATAGTTTCAAATCTTTTTTCTTGAATAGGGTAAATATAATCAAATAATAAATTTTTTACTCTTTTTAAACTTGGTTTTGCTTTATTTAATTAGATAGATATGTTTTTGTCTGGTGAACTGGATATAGCAAAATTTTGTTTTTTTATCCTTCCTGCAAGAAAAGCTCGCCTGCCAGCTTTTACTCCATAATTTATTGCCTGAGCCATTAGAGGTGGATTTTCAGCTTGTGCTATTGCACTATTTATTAAAACACCATCAGCCCCAAGCTCCATAGCTTGGGAAGCTTCACTAGGCACCCCAATTCCTGCATCTATTATTACTGGTACTTTGGCATTCTCAATAATTATCGCTATATTTGATAAATTTAATAAACCCTGCCCCGAACCAATAGGTGAGCCTAATGGCATTACAGTTGAACAACCTACTTCTTCTAGTCTTTTTGCAAGAATAGGATCTGCATTGATATAGGGAAGTACAGCAAAACCCTTTTTTATTAAAACTTCCGCTGCTTTAAGAGTTTCTATTGGATCTGGTAGCAAATACTTTTTGTCAGGAATCACTTCCAACTTTACAAAATTATTTTCTTCTTGACCGGATAATTTTGCTAGCTCTCTTCCTAAAATAGCTATTCTTACTGCTTCATCAGCATTAATACAACCTGCTGTATTAGGAAGCATCCAGTATTTGTTCCAATTGATCTTTTCTAGTAAATTTTCTCCGGTCTCACCATTTTTAATTCTTCTAACAGCTACTGTTATAATTTCTGTTTCTGACTTTGACAAGCTTTCTAACATATCTTGTGTGGATTTATATTTACCAGTTCCTACCATTAATCTACTGGTAAATTGTTTTCCTCCAATAAGTAGATTTGAATTATTTTGCATATTTAGAATCCCTTATCTTTTATACCTTTATAAGGTTGGTAGTTATTCCTTTTTTCTAACTCCTTACTTTTTTTAATTGCTGTTTTGTTTTTTGGATCTATCACTAAAACCTTTTGATAAGTTGCATATGCTAACTCATATTCCAATAAACGTTGCTGCGCTGATGCGAGGTTATTCAGGGCTATTGGATATTCTGGGAGTGATTTAATTGCAGAGTTATAGAATTTAATTGCTTTTTTAAATTCATTTTGAGCAGCATAAGAAAATCCTAAGGCATTATTTATTATAGCTTTCGCTTCAGCTGGTTCATTTTCATAATTTTCAATAGCTTTTAAGAAAGTCTTAGTTGCTTCAGAATATAATCTTTTTTTTATCTGAATAGACCCAAATTCATATAACTCAGTAGCTTGAGTTAGAGAATCTAAACCTTTCTGCTCATATTTTACTAAACTCAATTCTTCACTTCTTGTTTTAAGAAATTGTCTAAATACAAAAATAGAAATTATTATTAATACGATAAAAAGAATTACTAAATATGATTGAAAGGAAGATATTTCCATTATTTATAGTTACTACTTGAAATTATATTATTTTTTTAATTACTAACAGAAGAAACTATTTTTTCAAAACACTTTGGATCATTTATTGCTAATTGAGCAAGCATTTTTCTGTTGATAATAATTTCTGAATTTTTCATTCCATTTATTAATCTGCTGTAGTTAGTACCATTTATTCTTGCTGATGCATTAATTCTAGAAATCCAAAGTCTTCTAAAATCTCTTTTTCTTCTTCTTCTATCTCTGTAAGCATTGCAAAGAGCTTTCATTACTCTCTGATTTGCGGTTCTGAAAAGATTTTTGTTACCGCCTCTAAAACCTTTTGCAAGATTTAGGATTTTGTTTCTTCTTTTTCTGGCTATGTTGCCTCTTTTTACGCGTGCCATGAATATCTAATGAAAATAGGTTAAAGATTTAAGCGTATGGAATCATTAATCTTACATTATCAGCATCTCTTTCATCAACTACGGCTTTTGTTGATAGATGTCTTTTTAATTTGGAGCTTTTATGATCAAGTAAATGATTATGGAAAGCTCTTCTTCTCATAAATTTACCCGTCGCAGTAGCTTTGAATCTTTTGGCAGCTGATTTACGGGTTTTAAGTTTAGACATTTAAGTCAAATGTGTTTAATTAGGATAATCTAAACCTTTATATGCATTGGTGCAAATTAAATTTTTTTATTGACAAGGAATATTCTTAACTTATGAAACTTAAATTTACTTTTTTCAACTTATTTTTAGGCTGTATTTCTTTTTTAATATTTAATACTAAATTTATTTCTCATCTAGCAGCAGAAGAATTGCAAAAGGTTGACCTCAATGCAGAAATTAAAAATGGAAAATTTTTAATTGGTTTAGAGCAATATCTAGGTGGAGAAAATGATAGTTTTTCTAAAAAAAATAATATTAACTTTATTACTGATAAAGGTTTGTTAAACTTAATTTCTTCGAATGGCATCAAACACAAATCTAAACAAATAAATATTACCTGGGTTGATATATTGATTAAAAATCCAAAAACAATTGAAAGAGTTGTTTTTGGTCCTTTTGCTAGCTATGAATCTGCAAAAAAACAAGCAGATATACTAAAAGAAAAAGGATTTGAGACTACTGTTGCTTATCCTAAAAATTGGGAAGTATGGATTCCATTTGAAGATAATCTGCCAGATTTTGAATTAAAAAATAAGATTTTTAGAAAAATAAAAAATACTCAAATTACTCCTATTCTTAAAAGCGAATATGGTGTTCTGAAACTTGAAGGACCAATATATATTTATGCTGACGAGGCAATAAAAATAAATGGTGTAAATTTTGGTAAAAATTTTTATTTAATTCAGGATTCATATGGAACATGGACTTTAGTTCAAAAAATTGAGTTCGCTGATTATTTGGCAGGTGTTTTGCCATACGAAATTGGACTTAATTCTCCTTTAGAGGCACTTAAGGCTCAAGCAGTTATTGCAAGAACTTGGGGAATCTTTAATTCTAATAGATTTAATATGGATAAATATCATTTATGTATAAGCACTCAGTGCCAAGTTTATAAGCCTTCTAATATTAAAAATAAAAAAGTACAAAAAGCTATAGAAGCAACTTCAAATTTAATTCTTACATATGGAAATCAACCAATAAATGCCTTTTATCATGGTTCTAATGGTGGTGTATCCGCTACTTCAGGAGAGTCTTGGCAAATTCAAGATTATTCTTATTTCAATTCAACTATAGATGGTTCTAAATCATTAAAAAAAATCTTTAAACTTCCAATCACAAGTGAATCTGATTTAAATAATTTTTTAAATTTTGACACAGAACAGTTTTATGGGAGTAATCATTCTCTTTTTCGATGGAATAAGAAAATTTCTAGTTCTGAAATTAAAGAAAAGTTAATTAAAAACAAACTCATAAATATTAATGAAAATGTTTTGGATTTAAAATCTATTCAACGTGGGCCTAGTGGCAGAGTGACAAAATTGGAAATACAGACAAATAAAGTAAACAAATCTATTGTTCTAGTTAAAGATGATATTCGACGGGTATTCAATTTTATACCTAGTAATTTATTTACTATTAATAAATTAAGTGATGATTTGTGGCTTTTGAGAGGAGGAGGCTTCGGTCATGGTGTAGGTTTATCTCAGTCAGGAGCAATTGAAATGGCTAAATTAGGATTCTCTTATGAACAAATATTGAATCATTACTATCGAGATGCAAAACTAAAAAAAATTGAGATATTGTCTCAATGAATATTCAATAATTAATTTTTTACTTTTATGAGTCAGGGTTTTTATAAAAATCGAAGACTAAAGTCATTTATATTTCTTAGTGCTTGTTTTTTTGTAGCTCTTATTCCTCATGCTTACAAGTTCGAAAATCTCTTTTACCTTATATTGGCTCTTTCTTTTGTGGTTGTTTTATACGGTTTATTGGTTATTTCTAGAAATTTCAACAGGAATAAGATTTTAAGTACTGTAGACATCAGAATTAGCAATAAAGATTTACCTGTACTTGACATCTTAGTAGCAGCTAGAGATGAAGAAAATGTTATAGCAAGATTAGTAGACAGATTATTTAACTTAGATTATCCCAAAAATAAATTAAATATTTACATAATTGATGATGGCAGTACTGATAAGACGCCCTTAATTTTAGATCGATTATCTAGACAATATGAAAAGCTAAAAGTAGTAAGTCGTTCTTCAAACGCTGGAGGAGGAAAGTCAGGAGCCTTAAATTATGCCTTGAAATTTACTCATGGTGAATGGTTATTAGTCTTGGATGCTGATGCTCAATTAAAACAAGATTCTCTGAAAAGGTTATTTAGTTTTGTAGAAGAGGGTGATTGGTCTGCAGTTCAATTAAGAAAATCAGTAATTAATGTAAATAAAAATTTTTTAACTTCATGTCAGGCAATGGAGATGGCTATGGATGCAATCTTTCAATATGGGAGATTATCAGTTGCTGGAGTTTCTGAATTAAGGGGAAATGGTCAATTAATTAAGAAAGATACATTATTGGCATGTGGTTCTTTTAATGAAGACACAGTAACGGATGATCTAGATTTAAGTTTAAGGTTATTATTATCAAAATCTCGAATTGGAATCTTATGGGATCCTCCAGTTATGGAGGAAGCAGTTGATAATTTATATGCTTTATTAGCCCAAAGGCAAAGATGGGCAGAGGGAGGTTTGCAAAGATTCTTTGATTATGGGGATCAATTATTCACTAATAAAATTGATTATTTGCAAAAATTTGATTTGACTTATTTTTTCATTTTGCAATATGCATTGCCAATAATTTCTATTTTTGATTTAGTTCTAAGTATTGCTTTATTAGATTCACCAATTTATTGGCCTATCTCATTAACAGCTTTTATGCTTTCAGGAATTGCTTTTTGGTACGGTTCTTCTTGCAAAAGCGAAGTGCCCGTATTGCAAAAAGGAAATCTTTTGATGGTATTTGTATCGGTTTTTTATTTATCACATTGGTTTCTTGTAATCCCTTGGGTAACGATAAAGATGTCTATTTTCCCAAAAAAAATACTTTGGAGAAAGACTCTTCATACTGGGGTTTAATTTATTCATCAAGGTCTATAATTTCTCCATTAAAAAAATTTGCTAAGTTTTTTGAACTATCATCATAATTTTCATCGTTAGATATTTTTGGTAATGAATTAGTTTTTGGTTCTATTTTTTTTATTGGTCGGAAATTATTGACTTCATTTTGGGTTATTTCTGGAGTATTTTTTGGGTTACTATTATTTAATTGCTTGGTTGAAAAATTAAGTATTATTCCATCTCCAAATATCTTTTTTAAAGTATTTTCAATAATAACCTTTCTGCTTTTTATCATATTTTCCCAGTTGGGAGATAATGCAATTGTGATTTTTTCCGAATCAAAACTTTCAAGTTCGGCTTGTTGCGAAAGTAACATTCTTGTTGATGGTAACTCTATTTTAGAAAGAATTAATTCCCATTTATCTTTTAAATTATTTGATCCAGGATTATTTTGATTATTGTCAGAAATATTTTCAATACTTTCTTTTTCATGAAGGTCAAATTTTTCTAATTTATCGTCTTTTTTTTCGATCAATTCCTCGCGAATTGTCTCTTTTGTGATACTTGGTTTTTGAATTTCATTAGAAATATTTTCTTTATTAAAACTTGCAATGTTTTTTCTACTTTTATGCTTCTCCTTAGTCGTATTATTTTTACTTTCTTCCTTATTTTCAAAATTATTTTTCTCTTGATTACTTAGAAGGCCAGTTAAATGTATTTCAAACCAAAGCCTTGGATTATCACTTGTTTTGATTTGATATTCAATATTTCTAAGATTATTATGCCAATTAATTATTGTTGATTTATTTATTGTTTTTGAGATTTTATTCAATTCATCTCGAAAATCATCAGACGTATAGTAAAGATCTGAATATTTATTATTTGTTGTGTGTAATAGTAGATCTCTTGTTATATTTAATAATCCGATAATTATTTGAAGAGGTTCGTTTCCGGCATCATATAATTTGTTGCAGGTGATAATTAATGACTCTGGATTATTCTCAACTAATGATTCAATCAGATTTGTTAATTCACTTTCTGATACTTCTCCTAGGAGGTTTTGGATATTATTAACTGTTATCCCTTCTGGTAAAAGATTCAATTGTTCAAGTAGGCTTTGTGCATCTCTCATGCCTCCATTAGATCTTTTTGCAATCATTTTTAACGCCTGAACTTCGTACTCAATGGATTCTTTGTTCGCTATTTCTGATAAATGTTGAAAAATATCACTAGGGCTTATTCTTCTAAAATCAAACTTTTGGCATCTACTTTTTATTGTATTCAATACTCTCTCAGGATTTGTCGTCGCAAGGATAAATACAACTCTTGGGGGCGGTTCTTCAATAGTTTTTAGTAAAGCATTTGAAGCTGCAGTTGAAAGCATATGACATTCATCAATAACATATACTTTCCATCTCGCTTGAGTAGGTGCAAATCTCGCTCTTTCTATAATTTCTCTTATATTTTCTACTCCCGTATTTGATGCTGCATCAATCTCGATAATATCTAGTGCCTCCCCATCTGTAATTTGTCTACATAAGTCACATTTACAACAAGGAGTTATGGTAGGTTGGTCGAATGCTTGGCAATTTAGAGATTTTGCAAATATTCTTGCACTTGATGTTTTTCCAGTTCCTCTTGGACCATTAAAAAGATATGCAGGAGCAATTTTTTTTGTTAATAGTGCTTGTTTGAGTGTAATAGATATAAATTTTTGCCCAACCAGTTCGTCTAAGTTGTTTGGTCTATATTTTTGATGAAAAGGCTTATGTATATTTGGCATTTATTTTTCATTAATTAGAAAAATTAGGGATTCAATTAAAAAATTAAACTCTAATTTTATGCAGACTCTTTAATGATTCTTTTTGACCCTGAAGGTAGTTTAACAATTTTAGATGAGAACAAATTATCTACCATTTTTTTTGTTATTGTGAATTCTTTTACATTTTCTTCAGAAGGTAAAGTGTACATTATATCTAGCATTAGCTCTTCTATTATTGATCTTAATGCTCTTGCACCTGTTTTTCTTTTGTATGCTTCATTTGCTATTGCTTCAACAGAATCAGGCTCAAATGATAATTCAACATTATCCATACTTAGCAAAGTTTTGAATTGCTTGACTAATGCATCTCTTGGTTGAGTCAAAATAGATTCTAAAGTTTCTTTAGTAAGACGATCTAATACGGCACAAACTGGAATTCTTCCAATAAATTCTGGAATTAGTCCATACTTCACCAAATCATCTAATTCTAAATTTTTTAAGGAATCTCTTGGGTCGACTATTTTTTTTGTATCAACTTTGTTTTGATCTGAATTGGTGGTAAATCCTATGGAGTGTTTGCCCATACGCTTTTGAACGATATCCTCTAAACCTATAAAAGCCCCTCCGCAAATAAATAGTATTTGACTCGTATCAATTTGGATGCAGTCATGATAAGGATGTTTTCTTCCGCCTTGCGGAGGTACATTAGCAATTGTTCCTTCAAGCATTTTTAATAATGCTTGCTGTACTCCTTCACCAGAGACATCTCTAGTAATTGAGGGATTCTCGCTTTTTCTTGCAATTTTATCTATTTCATCAATATAAATAATTCCTTTTTGAGCTAGTTCTACATTCATTTCTGATTTCTGTAGAAGTCTTAAAAGTATGTTTTCAACATCCTCCCCAACATATCCAGCTTCTGTTAAAGTCGTTGCATCAGCTACTGCAAAAGGAACATCTAGAAACTCTGCTAAAGTTTGCGCCAATAATGTTTTTCCACTTCCAGTAGGGCCGATGAGT
>CACGVZ010000004.1 GCA_902576415.1 uncultured Prochlorococcus sp.
ACTACCAGGCTGTTGGTTCAGGCTCTGGAAGGAAAGCTTTTATTGATCAAACTGTAAACTTCGGTGCTTCTGATGATCCTATGAAGGCTAAAGATATAGCGAAGGTAACAAGAGGATTAGTTCAGATTCCTATGGTTGGAGGAACTATTGCTTTTGGTTATAACTATGATTGTGATTTGAAACTTACTCAAGAGCAAGCAGTACAAGTTGCTATGGGTATGATCAAGAACTGGAAGGAAGTTGGCTGTAAGGCTGGTAAATTAACTTGGGCTCATCGTTCTGATGGATCAGGTACAACTAAAGCCTTTACTAACTCTATGGAAGCATTTTCATCAACATGGACTTTAGGAACTGGTAAGTCAGTTAAGTGGCCAGCAGGCGTTGGAGCAAAAGGTAATTCTGGTGTTGCAGGTGTTATTCAAAACACTCCAGGCGCAATTGGTTATGTTAACCAGTCCTATATTAAAGGTAATGTTAAGGCTGCTGCACTTCAGAATCTTTCAGGTGAGTTTCTAAAACCATCTGTAGAAGCAGGAGCTAAGGCTCTTAATGGTATTACTCTAGATGAAAATCTTGCTGGTAAAAATCCTAACCCAACTGCAAAAGGAGCATACCCTATAGCTTCATTAACATGGATACTTGCTTATGAAGAGGGTAATGGTAGAAACACTAAAGCTATCAAACAAGCCTTTAATACATTATTAAGTGATGAGTATCAAGATAAAGCCCCATCACTTGGATTTGTTCCTTTGAAAGGCGATATTCTTGAGAAATCAAGAGCTGCTGTAAAAAGAATCGGTAAATAAACCGTAAGACAAATATTTAAAAGGGGGAATTTATTTCCTCCTTTTTTTATGCAAACAAATATTTTGATAAACCTAATATTAAAGAAAAAAGAATAAGTATGTATGTTGGAACTATTTTAAAAAAAGATAATAGTGTGGAGATTAAAACTATAAAAATAGAGCTAATTAAAAAGAATTTTGATGAAAAACTATCTTCAATTAAATTAAAGCCAGAGAAAATAACTGCTCCAGGAATTGTATTGATTACTCCTTCGATAAAGTAATTAATCGATTTAATTCTGTTTTTTATGAAGCCTTTTCCAAAAACAAAAATCATTAAAAAACTTGGTAAAAAAATTGCAAAAGTTGATATAAATGAATACTTTATAGCTTCATGTATTCCTCCGACCGAAAACCCAGCTTTGTATCCAATAAAACTTGTAGTTAATAAGACAGGGCCAGGTGTTATCTGGCCAATCATTATCCCATCTATAAATTCATTATTTGTTAACCATCCTTGCGAGATAACATAATCACTCATTAGAGGAATGATTACTAATCCCCCTCCAAAAATAAAAAGTCCAGATTTAAAGAAGAAAAAAAACAGATTAAGATAATCTATTAAAAACTTTGAGTTTGTAGAGAGCTTTAAAAAATTATAAAACTTGGCAATATCCAAAAAGATTGAGCTAGTTAAGAATGAGGTTGTTGAAAATATAGATAAAGGAACCAAGCTATAAAAAATATTTTTCCATTTCTGTAAGAAAATATTTATCAAACCTGCAATAGTAAGAATTGTTATGAGGGGAAATTGAATACTATTATATTTTGCAAATATAAGTAGAAATAAGATTGAGCTAGAGAATAATACCCGATCTAACCTTAATCTTTTTTTTAAAAGAACTAATGAAAATGAAAAAATTATTCCTGCAATAATAGGAGGATTAAAATAAATTAAATCATTTAGAAATTTTGATCCAGAATAAATTTGCCAAAAAAAGCTAAGAACTAATACTGAAATGAATCCTGGGATAATGAAACATATACCGGATATCAATCCACCAAGATAACCATTAATTTTAAGACCTAGATATATTGCTAATTGAGTGGATATTGGTCCTGGAAGTATTTGACATAATCCAATACCTTTTTCAAAAGATTGGGTTGAGATCAATTTTTTATTATTTATAAGTTCATCTTCGAATAAGGAAATATGAGCATAGGGTCCTCCAAAACTGAAAATACCAATTTTTAGGAAAGTTTTTGCAAGTTCAATTAAGGATATTTTTGCCATTAAAATATTCTAATTCCTAAAAATTAGTCTTTATGGAGCTGATAAGCTTTGTTTGATTGATGGTAATTTAAGACTCGAAATCCAAGATAAGAATATTAAAAGTGATGAAAAATAAAGACAATATTGAAGACCAATACTCGGATTTCTCCCAATCATAAATAGTAAGCCAGATAGTAATGTTCCAACTAGTCTTCCAGCAGCATTTGCCATGTAATAGAAGCCAACATTTAAACTGACTTTTTCATTATCAGAGTAGGCCAAAATCATATAAGAATGTGTAGAGGAATTCATTGCAAAAACAAATCCAAAAATAGTAAGTCCTAAAATTATTGCTATTGATGGAGAACTTTCTCTCCATAATGCGACTCCTATCAAAGATGGTATTACCATTAATACGGCACTCCAAAATTGGATAGCTTTACGATCTGGACTTTCTTTCTGGCCCCATATCTTTCTAATTGCTGGAGCAGAAGCCTGAACAATTCCATAACCTATTACCCAGGCCCCAAGAAATAATCCTATTTCCATGTAGTCCCAACCAAATGCCATATCTAGGAATACTGGAAGAGCTACAACAAACCAAACATCTCTTGCTCCAAAAAGAAAGAATCTTGCTGCAGAAAGAATATTTATGGCATTTGATTTTGAAAAAAGATCATTAAAAGCTGGTTTGGTTTTCATCTTGCCAATTTCTCCAGGTAAAATTAATGTCAATAAAAAGGCTAAGCAGAGTCCAAAACCCATAATTCCTACAGCATTATTGAATCCAAATAACTTATATAAAAGTCCACCCAAGAAAAAACCAACTCCCTTAAGAGCATTTTTAGATCCAGTTAAAATAGCAACCCATTTAAAAAGTTGTTTTTGGCCAGTATCATTGCCATCATTTGTCTCTGGGACTACTGTCTTAACAGCACTTTTAGCACTCATTTTGTTTAAATCTTTTGCTATTCCACTAACTGCTTGAGCAACCATAACGTATGCGACACTAAAAATTACCGGCCAATCCTCCTTAACTGGAATAAGCATGAAAAGGGCAATGATTTGAAGGATAGTCCCAATCCATAAAGTAAGCCTTAATCCATATCTTGCTCCTATCCAGCCACCATAAAGATTAGTAATTATTCCAAAAAACTCATAAAAAAGGAAAAGTAAAGCAATTTGTAGAGTTGTGTAACCTAGCTCATGAAAGTGACCAACAACTAATAATCTTAATGCGCCGTCAGTAAGCGTGAACGCCCAATAGTTTGCTGTTACAACACTATATTGTTGAATATTAGATAACTTCATAAAGACATAAATTAAATCTCTTTTTTGATTACATATTCAGTAAGATCTGCAAGTCTGCAGCTGTAACCCCACTCGTTGTCATACCAAGCGTATATCTTTAATAAATTTGAATTAACAACCATCGTTGATAAACTATCAACTATTGAACTTCTAGAGTCATTTACATAATCTGCAGAAACTAAAGGTCTTTCTTCGTAGCCAAGAATTCCTTTTAAATAAGTTTCTGAAGCTTCCTTTAGTGCCATATTCACTTGTTCAGTTGTCACTTCTTTATTTAATTCAAAAACTGCATCTGTTAAAGAACCATTAAGTAGAGGAACTCTTACTGCATGTCCATTTAATTTTCCTTTTAATTCTGGAAAGATCTCAGCGATAGCTTTAGCAGATCCAGTGGTAGTAGGTATTAAACTTTGCATACATCCTCTTGCTCTCCTCAGATCACTTTTATAAAAATCTACAGGAACTTGAGTGTTCGTTACATCGTGAATAGTTGTAATAGCACCGTGTTTAATAGAAAAATTTTCATTAATTACCTTTACTATCGGAGCTAAACAATTTGTAGTGCAGGATGCTGCAGTTACTAATTTATGTTTGGTAGGGTCATAAAGACTTTGATTTATACCGTAAACAATATTCAGTGATTCAGCTTCTGCAACAATTCCTTTGACTGGACAAGCTACTATTACTCTTTTCATCCCAAGAGTATCAAAATAGGGATTTAGTTTGTCTGGCTTTTTATTCTTTCCTGTACATTCCAAAATAATATCTACAGAAGATTTTTCCCAAGGAATATCAAGGTAATTTTTAAAAGATGTGTAGGTTAATTTCTTTCCATCAATTATTATTTCTTCTTCTTTTACCTTTATATCTTTCACCCATCTACCATGGACTGAATCGAATTCGAGTAAATGCGCAGCAGCATTCGAATCTCCTGCTATCTCATTTATATGAGTTATTTCTATATCAGCTCTATCCCATAATGCTCTGAAAACTAATCTGCCAATTCTTCCAAAACCATTAATTCCAATTTTCATCACTGTTGAAATTTTCTATATTAATTATAGATCAAAATATTTTGATGTATCAAGTTGTTTTGATTAATGAAATCTTTTTTATTTAAGCTATATTTAGGAAAATTTAATTACTTTAAAATTGTTAAAAAATATTAGCAAAGTAAAAAAAGAAGATATATCTGAGTTGATGGTTTCATTTTCTGATCCTTTTAGGCTAGAAATAATAGACCTAATGATGGAGGGAGAAGTTTGTGTTTGCGATATTATGAAATTAACTAAGTTATCTCAATCCAGAATTTCATATCACATAAAAATTTTGAAGGAAGCTGGTCTTATCTCAGACAGACAAGAAGGTAGATGGGTGTATTACAGCCTAAAGAAAGAAGCTCTCTTTTTGATCAAGGAATGGATAACTTCTTTGACAGATTATTCTTCAAATAAAAAACGTTGCTGCGAATAAATTATATTTTAGATTTTATTAATTAACTTCTGATTCCCTGTCATAAGTCATTCCTGATTGTTCCATCCACTCAGCTTTAGTTTTGCAATTTTGTTTGTGATTAAAGATGTGAAAACCTTCAATAATAATCATTATGGATAGAAGCAAAACAGGAATAAAATATACAGGTGAAGATATTACTTCTTTATATTTGATTTGAGCTATGAATTCCCTGTATTTAAACATCTCCTTAGTTTTTATTTAATAAATAATATTCACCTATGGTTAAGTAAAGTTAAAGAGAAAAATTTTTGAAGAAATTAACTTTAAGGATGTTTACTTTTCATGACTTTCTTATACCTTTAACCCCTCTTAAAGTCTTTTACAACATTTAGTAGTAGATTTATAGAGATATTATTTTTTTAATGGAAGAGAAATTAACTCTTTTCAAGAATCGTAAAAGATTCGGTATCGAAAAAAATATAGATATTATCTTCAAGAATACTGCCCTAGTCTTGTCCAGTTTCGTAGCAATAATACTTTTAGGAATTATTTTAGTAGTCTTTTTTCAGTCATTTGAATCCTTTTCAAGGTATGGCTTGAAGTTTCTCGTAACCTCTGAATGGAATCCAGTAAAAGATGAATACGGAGCTTTTACTGCAATATATGGCACATTGGTAACTTCATTTCTTTCGTTATTAATAACTATCCCTCTAGGCGTTGGAACTGCAATATTTATTACCGAGGACTTTGTACCGAAAGTTTTTAGAGAAATAATAGGTTCTTTTGTTGAATTATTAGCAGCAATTCCATCAGTTGTATTGGGACTTTGGGCAATATTTGTTATGGAACCTTTTTTTAGAACCTTTTTTGTCTTTTTACATAATTTCTTTGGTTGGATACCTTTATTTAGTACAGAACCTACAGGCAGGAATTCTTTGTTAGCAATATTGATTTTAGTTGTAATGCTTTTGCCAATAGTGACTTCCATCGCAAGGGATACACTCAATCAGGTTCCTAAAAAGTTAAGAAATGCAGCCTATGGAATTGGAGCAAGTAGATGGAAAACAATATTTTCAGTAATTTTGCCGGCAGCGTTATCAGGAATTATGGCGGGTGTTTTATTGGCTTTAGGTAGGGCAATGGGAGAAACAATGGCTGTGACAATGATTATTGGTAATTCAAATGCATTTAGTTGGTCTCTATTATCTCCTGGATATACCATTTCCTCCATGCTCGCAAACCAGTTTGGTGAAGCTGATGGAAGTCAGGTTTCATCACTGTTTTATGCGGCTTTTGTACTAATGATCCTTTCTTTGGTGGTCAACATCTTTGCGCAATGGCTAGTTAAGAAATTTAGTCTCAAATATTAGATAATTATGAATCCTCTTTATTACCAGAAAAGATTATCAAGAAATATAGGAGATAAATTCTTTACTTCTTTATCAGTAATTTGTGCGTTGATAGCAATACTTCCTTTGATTTTTCTTGTGACTTATATCCTTATTAAAGGTGGATCTCAAATCACACCAGAATTATTTACTTTAGAACCAAATCCTCCTGGAGATGATTTAGATGCAGGAGGTATTAACCCTGCATTAATAGGCACATTAATAATAACTACCATTGCTTCAATTATCGCTATACCAGTAGGTGTTGGTGGTGGCATATATTTAGCTGAATACTCTAAAAGCGGTGCTTTTTCAAGGTTTATTAGATTCGGGGTAAATGTTTTAGCGGGAGTCCCCTCAATAATTGCCGGTGTATTTATTTATGCCTTAATTGTTTCAACAAAGATCTTATTTGGAAGTATGTATAGCGGTTTGGCTGGAGGAATGGCGCTTTCAATATTGATGTTGCCTACTGTGATAAAGACGACTGATGAAGGTTTAAAGCTTGTTCCTAATGAGTTGAGATATGCTTCTCTTGGAGTTGGAGCAAGTATGTATACAACTATATTGAAAGTTACTTTGCCCTCTGCATTTAGGTCTATTGCTACTGGAGTTGTACTTGGAATCGCAAGAGCAGCAGGTGAAACAGCACCTTTGATATTTACAGCTTTATTTTCTTACTACTACATAGTAGGCATTGAAGATTTATTTTATGAAATGGGTTCTTTGGCTGTATTGATATACAACTTTGCTCTAGAACCATACGATGCACAGAATAAATTAGCCTGGGCAGCTTCCTTTATTCTTGTTTTATCGATACTATCAGTAAATATATTTTCAAGGATTTTAGCCGCTTTTACTGAGAAAACTAAGAGAGTATAAATGATTAAAACTAATAAAAATACACCAAAGAATATCATTTTATCTCTTGAGAATGTCTCTATTAGCTATGGAACTTTTGAAGCAGTAAGAAATGTGTTCTGTAACTTTAAAAAAGGAAATATTACCTCCCTTATTGGACCTTCTGGTTGTGGTAAATCAACTGTTCTTAGATCATTAAATAGGATGAACGATTTAATTCCAAATTGTTCGTTAAAAGGAACTGTCCTCTTTGATGGAACAAATATTTACGATAAAAGAGTAGATCCAGTTGAAGTGAGAAGAAGAATCGGAATGGTTTTCCAACAACCTAATCCTTTCCCAAAATCTATCTACGAAAATATTGCATTTGGGGCAAGAATTAATGGCTTTACTGGAGATTTGGATGAATTAGTAGAAAATTCACTAAGAAAGGCTGCATTATGGGACGAATGTAAGGATAAATTGAATGATAGTGGTTATTCTTTATCTGGTGGACAACAACAAAGATTATGTATCGCTAGAACCATTGCTATTGAGCCTGAAATAATTCTCATGGATGAGCCATGCTCAGCTTTAGATCCAATCTCTACTTTAAAAATAGAAGAGACTATGCATGAACTGAAGAAGAATTACACAATAATAATAGTTACTCATAATATGCAGCAGGCATTAAGAGTTAGTGATATGACTGCATTTTTTAATGCAATTGAGTATGAAGATGGTGATGGAGGGAAAGTAGGTTATCTTGCAGAATTTAATTCGACAAAGAAAATTTTTAACTCTCCAAAAGAAAAAACTACTCAGGAATACATATCTGGTAAATTTGGTTGATGTTAATTTTTTACTTTTAAAAGAAAAAATTTTACCTCTAAGATTGTCAAGGGGTAGACAAACAGTATAAATACCTATATAGTTATTTCGAATTAGTAAGTTTATCTTTGAAGAACTATCCTTTTCTACCTTTCTTGATTTTTGCAGGGGCCCTCATAACAACTGCAACAATAGGATTGCCTGTATTTACTTCATAATTTAAGAGTATTTCTATTTCAGGTAATCTTATGGTTTCAATAATAAATAAAGAATTAATTGGAAGTCCTAATAAAACTTTAATAAATGCAAATTTATTTGACTTTATAAAAAAAAGAGAGAATATGAATCTGTGTGGGAGTGAAAAATCTGTATTAAAACCATTTTTTAAAGTGGTTAATTTCTAATTTATTTATCATGGATAAAACTAAAGAACAGTTAGAAAAATTAAGAGAAGTAGCAGAAGCCTCTCTTACAAAAACGGATGAACTTCAAAAAGTTCTTGCTCAAATCGAAGCTTTAATGTCTAGAGAAGAATCACAAACATTATCAAAGAAGAAATAATTATTTAAAAAGATAATTTTAGTTTTTGTACTTTTAATTACACCTCTACAATTTTTTTGTAGTTATTAATTGGGTAGCAGAACCCGTTCCAAAGTATTCTGTTAGGTCTCGAGGTCTTACCTTCTTTAAGTAAAAGACCTCTTTAATTTTTTTGTTTTTAATAAATTTTGATAACCTGCTTATTTAGTTGATTACTTTATAGATTTTTTTCAAGCAGACATTTACATCGAAAGATTCAGTATTAACAACCTCTAATCCTGTTTTTTCTGTAACTTCAACAGTGGCATTGCATTCGTCTTGTTTAAGAGCCATGTAACTTGGTTTTTTGTCATCTATGTCTAATTCAACACTAGATTCATTATCTTCTTTGTATTGCTCCATTACTAGTGTAAGTGCCTCTATCTCTACGGAAAAATTATCATTTGCTGTTACCTCAAATGGTATGGCAAGAAATGGAAATAAAATCAAGGCTATTAATTTTTTCATTTCTATAAAATGTGTTTATTTTTTTTATAACGTGGATTGTCTTCTAAAGAAAGGGGCATTATCTTTATAAATTTTTTATTATCTATTTTTTACTTGTACAAATAGATTAATAGAAAACAAATTAATTGATAAAAAAACTAAACGAGAATTTTGGTATAAATTGGTATATCTAAATGAAAAATTTAATTTACCTCAATAGGACTTCTAATTAAGATTTTATTTCGATAATTTCTTCTTCAGAAATAACCGCCCATTTTTTAAATGATTTTTTACAGGGATATCCTCCAGTTAAGTCTCCAAATGCAGGCAAAAATAAAGTGTTTTTATTCTTATCCATTGCAAAACATCTAAAAGACAATTTATCTCCTTTATTTTTTAAATAGAGTTTTGGATGGTAATGTCCACAAATATTCAAAGTTTTATTATCGCCTAAATCAACTTGTTCATGGCTAAAAGTAAAATTTTTCGTTTTTTTAATATCAAAAATTTTTATATTTTTAATTTCGCAACCTACATCATGATTTCCAAGTACAAGTTCAACATTGGTTTTTAATAGTTCAGGAAGATCCTCAACTTTTTTTTGAAGAGTTTTATCTATTGAATATTTGCTATGGAATAAATCTCCTAAAATTATTAATGTTTCAGGACTATATTTTTTTACTATTTTTTTTATCCTTGCGAAATTATTTTTGTCTGAATTATTAGTAAGAGGGATACCATTTTGCTGAAAATACTCAGATTTACCAAGGTGGACATCGCAAATTAATAACTCTCTTGTTTTCGGTAGAAATAACGCTCTTGAAGGAAGCATTTCTAATAATGTATCTTCCCAATAAAATTTAAAAGAACTTTTTTTCATTTAATCACTATATTTTTTTATAAGTTTTTCTACTCTTTTTTCTATTGGTTCATTGCTTAAAGTATTTTTAAGTCTCTCAACTAATAAAGGGAAAGCAAAAGGAGTCGGAGTTTTTATCTCTATTACTAACATTTTTAAATTTTTTAATCTTTCTAATGATTTAGATATTCTTCTATTTTCTAATTGATATTCTTTTACTTCTTGATGCGATTGTCTTATCAAAAGATGACCTTTTTCATACTTAGTAAAGACATCGTAGAAAAGACTTGAACTTATTTGAAGTTGAGAAGAAGTTTTTGTTTTGGTTGGATTATTCTGATTTACTAGTCCACTTATTTGGGCAATATTTTTAAATCTACGTTTTGTTAATTCTGAAAAATTAATTGCATTTTCTAGATCTTCCTCTAATTTTTTATTATCTAAAAAGTAAGCAGCTTCTTTTTTTATTATGGAAAAATCATAATCTTCTGAGGTGGTTAAGCTGAATCCAAAATCATTAGCAGTAATACTAAATGTTGATTGTTTTAATTTTGCCAATCTTAGAGCCCATAGAAATGCAATTCCTTCATTTACAAATTTGCCATCAAGTGTAAAAACAAAAAGATTTGATAAATCTTTGGTTTTATATATTTCTATAAGGAATTCATCTTTTTTGGGAATATTTGAAAGAGCTTTTTGTTTCTTCAATATTGGGCGTAATGAATTTAGTTCAGGATTTAGGTAATCATAGTTTTCTAGTTCATTGCATATATCTATTTCTTTTCTCAAACTTTCACAAAGTAAATCAGAAATTGCCATTTGACCTCCAACCCATGCAGGAATTAGAGAACTTTTTTTTGTTGATTTTTTAACGTATAAAATCATATCTCTGATTCTTACAAATTGAAGCATCTTACCGGCAAAGAAAAAGGTATCTCCAGGATTTAATTTTGAAGCAAAATTTTCTTCTAAATTACCTAAGGATTTACCTTTCATATATTTAACATTTACAAATTTGTCACTTGTAATTGTCCCAATATTGAACTTATGCATTCTTATTAAAGATTTGTCTTTTACAAAATATTTATATTTTTCATTATTATTTTGAGATTGTTCTTTAACTATCTTTTTATATTTTGGGTAGGCTTTAAGACATTTTCCGCCATATTCTAAAAAGTCAAGGCACCAATTCCAATCTTGATCTTTTAAGTTTCTATAACTCCAACAATTTTTAATTCTTTCTTTCTCAATTGTTGGATCAAAGCCATTTCCGCATGCCAAACTTATTAGATGTTGAAGGAGCACATCATAAGATAATTCAGGAAGTCTAATTTCTTCAGATATACCACTTTTTATTATTCTTCTCATTGCACTAATTTCTAATAACTCCAAAGAATTAGTAGGCATAAAAATTATTTTTGATTTCCCCCCTGGTCTATGCGCACTTCTTCCTGCTCTTTGTATAAGTCTAGCTAAATTCTTTGCACTACCAATTTGAACTATTTGATCTACAGGTTGGAAGTCAACTCCCAGATCTAATGAGCTGGTGCAGACTACCCATTTTATTAATCCGTCTTTGACCCCTTCTTCAACTCTTTTTCTATCTTTTTTATCGAGGGAGCCGTGATGAAGTGCGATTTTGTCTTCCATCTCTGGGAGAAAAAATTTAAGACATTGATACCATCTTTCAGATTGATTTCTTGTATTAGTGAATAATAAGGTGCTTTTATTTTTATCTAGGATTTTTAAAAGTGAAGAATGACTTCTAATTCCAAGATGCCCACTCCATGGAAAGGCCGTTTCCTCCTCCGGTAAAACACTAATAATTTCGATCTCTTTTTGAATATTTGTACATATTATTTTGGGCTTAATAGCTCTCATACCAACTATTGCTCTGGCTGCTTCTTCAATATTTCCTATAGTTGCAGACATTGCCCAAATTTGTAGATTTTTTATATTACCTCTTAGCCAACTTAAAGATAACTCGCACTGGTTACCTCTTTTACTACCCATCAATTCATGCCATTCGTCAATAATTATTGATGATAAATCTTTAAACAGATTATTTGATTCTTTATTTGAAAGTAAAAGAGATAGAGACTCTGGAGTGGTGATAAGAATATTAGGTGGTTTAGCTAATTGCTTTTTCTTTTCATATGGAGTTGTATCCCCATTCCTTATTTCAACAGTGATTTCTTTGTTAAAATGTAAAGCTGCTAATTGTATAGAATTTTTTAGATCTCTACTTAGTGCTTTCAAAGGCGTTATTAATAATATTTCCACACTTTTATTATCCTTGGGATCCTCTATCTGTGAAAGAGGTCCCATTAATGCAGCATAAGTTTTACCACATCCTGTGGGAACTTGAATTATTCCATTCTCACCATTTAAAAATGCTTCCCATGATTCGATCTGGTAAGGTAATGGCTTCCATCCATTATTGAAAAAAAACTCTTTAATTTTAGAAATTAAATTATTTTGCTTGCTATTTTTAGTAATGTTTTTCATGATATTTTACTCATCAGTTTATAAGCATTTTCAAGGCTATCTGCATCATTAATTTTTTTATCTTTTCTCCATTTTGTTATTCTTGGAAATCTTACGGCTATGCCTGACTTATGACGTTTTGAAATTTGTATTTTCTCAAAAGATATTTCGAATACCATTTCTGGTTTCAATGATCGAACTGGACCAAATTTTTCTATTGTATTTTTCCTTATCCATTTATCTAGCTCTTTAATCTCAATATTTGTTAAACCAGAATATGCACTAGCAAATTTAATTAATTCTTGGTCTTTCCATAATGCAAAACTGTAATCTGTATAAAGACCAGCTCTTCTACCACTTCCAGCCTTAGCGTAAATTAGAACAGCATCCAATTGCATTGGATCAACTTTATATTTCCACCAAATACCTTTTTTTCTTCCAGAGGTGTAAGGAGATGTTTTGTTCTTAATTATTAATCCTTCAGTATTGTTTTCTCGAGATTTTTCTTTGAAAGTTAAAGCATCAGTCCAATCTATAGGATAGATTAAATCGCATATTCTTAAAATATCGGTGATATTATTTTCAGTTTTATTTTGCCATTTTGAATAATATTTTTCTAACTCAATTCTTCTATTTTCTAATTTAATTTCTCTTATATCTCTTCCATTAATCTCTAAAAGATCATAAGCAATAAAAATAATTGGATATTTTATTTGGATTGATCTAGTGGGAGATTTTCTATTTATTCTTTTTTGAAGAAAAGAAAAATCAAAGGCAACTTGCTCTTTAAAATTCCAAACTAATAATTCCCCATCAAGAACAAAATCATCTTTTATATATGACATTTTATCTACTAATTCTGGGAAAGATTCATTTACTAATTCTTGCCCCCTTGTCCACAACGAAACATTACCTGATCTTTTAATTAATTGCATCCTTATGCCGTCGTACTTCCATTCAAATTGAAAATCATTTATTGAATTTTTGAAGATTTTATCTTCAAAGTTATTTGCAAGAAGAAATGGAAATGGTTTGGAATTTAACTCTTCATTATTGATACTCTTATTAATTAAAAATTCATATGAATCAATTGAAGGCTTGAAATTACCCATCAACCGATGAGAAATAATTTCTTCATCAATATTAATTAGTTTTGATATTGATTTTGTAATTAATCCGATAGAGACTCCTACTCTAAAAGTGCCTGTAAGAATTTTATTAAAAATTAGATGGTTTTCTTCAGGTAATGCTTCCCAAATATGTTTAATTTGTATATTTTTCTCATCCTCATTAAGTTTTGATAAATCAGGTATTATTTTGCTTAGTAATTCATCGAGACTTATATTTGATAATTTTTTATTTCTGGAAATAGTTTTATTTTTAAGTAATAAGGTTATTACCTCAGCAGAATCACCAACTTTTAAATAACAGGTATCAATTAACCATTGAGGATATTCATATATATTAGAAAAAAGGTTTTTTAAATATCTTCCACTAATAAATCTCTTATTACTTTTTCCAGTTAGTAAATATATTGCCCATGCATTATCTATTGGTTCATTTGATAAAAAATATCTTTTTAAAACTTCAATTTTATTATTTGTACTATTAATTGAATCTAGATCACCAAATAATTCTGAAAATTTTTTTAAGCTCATGTTTATTTACTGAATAAAAGAACATTTATTGATTCCCTTTCAACTAAATATTTACTTAGGGCTTCACTATCTCCATGATGAAAAAATACATTTTTTGCTTCAGACTTTTTTACTACTTCCAGAATTCCATCCCAATCCGCATGATCCGAGATTGCGAATCCTTTATCATATCCTGATCTTTTTCTTAGAGCTCTTATTGACATCCATCCACTAGCAAAAGCTGTTTGAATATTTTTGAAATTTTTTAGATAAGAGCCCTTACTTAAAGATGGAGGTAATAATATTAGATTTCCTTTAAGTTCATCTATCTTTTTTTTATTATCTATTTTTATAGTATCTTTAATATCAATTCCAAGTTCCTTATAACAATTGTTCATTTTATAAATACTGCTATGGGAATAAATATTACCTTTAAAATTTGTTTGCTGAATTTCGTTTAACAATCTTTGAGCTTTTCCAAGTGAATAGCAGAAAAGTAAAGAAGTTTTTTCTGGCGAATTACTTATCCATTTTGAAATATCATTTGCTACTTTCTTAGTCTCATCCCACTTAAATATTGGTAAACCAAAAGTACATTCGCTTATTAAATAATCAGTTTTTACAATTTCATATTGTTTACAAGTCTCATCTTTTTGAAGCTTAAAGTCACCTGAAATTAGCCATTTTTCTTCAGCAAAAATAAATCTTATTTGACTAGATCCAAGGATGTGACCAGAAGGATGAAAAGAAATATTGATGCCATTTATCTTGAATTCTTCTCCATAGTCAAAAGTCTTAATTTTGATATTTTCTCCAACTCTTTCTTTAAGAAGTATCGCAGTATCATAAGTAGAAATGTATTCTTCACAGCCAAATGTGAAGTGATCAAAATGAGCATGTGTTATTAATGCTTTTTTTACTGGCTTACTTGGATCAATCCAAATATCAGCAAGTTCACAATAAAGATTTCCATCTTTATATCTAATTAAATCTTCTTGTTTAGTTCTCAAAACTCCAACTCTTACTATGAAGTTAATTTAGCTAATTATGTCCATGCCTGTTTTGATAAAGCTATGGCTGAAATTGTTAGTAAAGCAATAACTACAACTTTGTTGCTCCAATTAATCATGAATAAACTGATTTTGTTCAAAGAAACGCTATTAGATGGCAAAATCTTTTTCTGATTAAGAATATGATGATTTTCATTATTTTCTAAATAGTTTAAATCTTTAATCTTATTTATTAATTTAGATTCGCAAGTTGATAGTTTTTCAACTTGATTTAACAAATCAATATCTTCTGGTCTTAATAATGTATTTAGCTCTTTAATTTGTATCTCATTGCTTGCTAAAAATTCATTAACTATCTTATCTGTATCTATCCCATTCTTTATTTTTAAAAGTATATCGTCCCTTTCCCAGGAATTATCAAGAGAATCTAAAATTTTATTAATGCTCATTTTAAGTATTTTTACTTATGATAAATAATTATTTTTTTTTTCTGTGACTTATTCTATTAATTAATTAGAAAAATAAGTTTTATTTAAGATTTGCGAATAAGTCTGTTTGCAAAATAGTTTATCTTTACTTTTTCTACAATTTTTCTTGAACTGATTTTAGTTTTGACTTTATTTAAATTAATCACTTCATCTGATACATTTTTACCCGTTTCAAAATAATTTTTAATTTTTTCTAATTCTTGTTTATTTAATCTTTTTGTCGCACCTTTTGCATTGATTCCAAGTTTCTTGCAGGCTAATAAAATCCTATTACTCTCGACATTAAGATCTTTGGCAATAGTGAAAATTGGAGTGTTGATAGACATTATTTTCTTTACAGTGGAATTTATTATTAATAGTATATTTATTAATTATAAATTAAATATATTTTTAACTATTATTAATTTCAAACTTTATTGTTTAATTAGGCCACTTCATCTTCGAGATTGTTTAAATCATCAAACTTTCTTTTCATGGTTGGGTTGTTTTTAGTTAGTTTCTTTACCGTTAAATCTTGTGATTTGCTATCAGCAGATAAAAGGTGCTTTTTTGAAAGAATTAAAGCCTCTTTAGTTTTTTGTAAATGGGTTATTGATTTATCTATTTCTACAATTGCATCATTAAATCTATCTTGGGCTAGTGATACATTTTTACCAACTGCATTTTTAAATTTTTCAAGAGTACTTTCAAAATTAGTAATGTCGTAATTTTCTCGCCTCATCAAATCAAGTTGAGATTTGTATTTTAAAGTTTCCATAGACGCATTTCTAAGAAGTGAAATAATTGGCAAAAAGAATTGTGGTCTTATGACATACATCTTTGGATATCTATGTGAAACATCTACTATTCCTGCATTATATAGTTCACTATCTGGTTCTAGGAGCGAAACAAGTACTGCATACTCACATGATTTTTGTCTTCTATCTTTGTCTAATTCTTTTAAAAAGTCTTCGTTTTTTCTTTTGCTATTTCCATTTACACTTTCGTTCTTCATCTCAAACATTATGGAAACTATTTCAATTTTATTATTATCAAATTCTCTAAATATATAGTCACCTTTACTTCCAGAAGTAACATCATTATCCTTTTCAAAATATGAGTTTTTAAATGCTGTAGCGCGATTAAGATTGAATTGGGTTTCGCAATGGATTTCTAATGTTTCACCTACCATCTTTGTAGAAAGTTTCGATTTCATTTCTCTTAGCTCTTGTATAGTAAGGTCCCTTTCACTAATTTTGCTTTTAAACTTTTCTTCAATTAATTTTTCATTTATTGATTGTTCAAGCTTTATCTTTTCAATAGAACTTGTTAAGGATGAATTTTCTTTCTCTAAGTTAGTAACTGCTTCATTTACTTTGTTTTTTAAAGATAATTCTGAAATTAAAGACTGGTTTTTAATTTCATCCTTTAATTTATTTAACTCATAGTTAAGAGAATTAATTTTATTTGTTGCTTGATTTCTTAATTCGTTTAAAGCATTTGTTTTCTTCTCTTCTGCGATATTTAATTTAGATTTAAGAGCTTGGATCTCATTTTCTTTAATCCGGCTTTGCTCTATTAACTGTATTTTTAACTCACGCTTTAAAATTTCCAAAGCTTTTTTATTATCTTCTTCAGCTAATAGAAGTCTTTCTTTTATTTGTTTATTAAATTCCTCGTCTTTTATTTGATGAAGTATTTCTTCAAAGCTGCTTGGATCAATTCGGAAAGTTTTGCCGCATGAGGGACATTGAATATCTTTCATTTTTTAATTACAAAATTAATATTAGAAAGGATTTAATATTCGAATTATTTAAAAAGAATATTATTCTTGACTAAGAATAAACAATGATTCAATGTTATGCATTAAAAAATAAGATAAATACTTAATTTAAGTTATATCAATCCAGATTCTTTGAGAATATTAATTTTATTTGCTAATTCAATATCTGCAGATGATATTGAGCGATCAGAAGTTTTGTTTGAAGAAACTGTGTAACCGCTATCATCAACAAATTCATCTTCTGCATCTTTTAAATGCATATTTTTATTTTGTATCTCTTTTAAAGAATCGGATTTAAATAGACTTGATTTACTAACATTGCTAAATCCAAAATTTGCAATCCCTCTCGCATCCAATGCTTCCTCAACCAATATTCCAACAACTTTAGATCTACTTATAGATTCACTTTTAGATATTTCATCAATTATTTCTAGTACCCTTTTTCTAGGGAGGTATCCTATTCTTTTTACTTTATTTTCCATTTTTAAAATATCTTATGTCGTTATTGTAACACTTCTGTCAAATTAGATCAGTTTTTGAAAATTAATTATAAGTTTAAATTAAAGCTATGGAAGAAAAGTATAATTTTAATTAGACTTAATAGAAAGCAATTTCTTTGTTAGTTATTAAGTTAGTTTTAGACGCTTAAAAAATTAAGTTTTCAACTAAAGTCAAAATTTCAAGATCTTTTTAATTTAAATGTAAAATCCAATGAAAGATAAACTTTATGATAATGCCGATAGCTTTGCAATTTCATTTGATGAGGAATGGAAAAAAATTGATTGCGATGATTTACGTTTAAAGATTGATAAAGTATTTGAACATTTATCTGAGCATCCTTTTTTAGTTTCTAATCCTGAAAATGCAAGAAAAATGGCTGAATTTAGGATTTTTTCATTAAAGAAATTTCAGTAGTTATTTAAAGTTAGTTCCTATATTAAATTTACATGTTTGGCGAATTAAAAAATCCCTTGCTGTATAAAAATATTATTATGCCAATTATTGGGCCTATTCCGAATATGAAAAGTACTAGTTTTGCAGAATTTTTAGTTTGACCTATTTCTTGATTGTTTTTAATTAAATTCTTCTGAATTTTTTTTGTTTTTTTGTTTTTCATGAAATATATACTAATACATTTAAACTTTAAAAAGCTTTTGATGCATAATCTAATTTCTTATTTTTTTTATTTAATCAGATTTAATCAATGTTTATAAAAACACGATATTGTATAATGGTCTTAATAAGAAGTAAATATGAGTGCAACTAAGAGAGAGGAAGTAAGTTCTCACTTAAGATACATAAGGTTAGAGCTTAGAGAAATGCATCAAATGCTTATAAAAGATGATTTGTTACCAGATTTAAATGAAGCAAAAGAAGTTCATGCACAACTTGATGCTTTATTAGATTTATTATCAGATAAGGGATTAAAAAAAATAAGAAGCCAATACGGAAAATTTTAAATAAATAAAATTATTATAGATAATTTGTTGCAGATTCTATTTCTTTACGATTATCGTGCATTTTTTCTAATTTGTTGTAAATTTCTTTGATTTGGATTTGTAATAAATCAGTTGAATTTATATTGCTTAAAGCATCCATTGCTGATAATAGACTCTCCTTGGCTTCAATTAAATGTCTGCATTCTTTACTGCCAGCTTCGTATGCCATAGTCTTATAAAAATTAAATTATCACAAATATATAAAAAAATGTTCCGTATTGCTTGATACTCTTATTAAATCAAAGCTTATTATTGTTATTTTTAATACAAAGTGAGTAATTATTTTTATTAGAATTTAAAAAAAAACAATGAAAGAAAATTACAAAAATTACGAATTATGTATCAAAATAGCTTTAGAAAACGCAAGAAAAAGAATCAATTTATTAGATAGTAATGATAGAGAATGTGTTTTAGAAGAATATAAGGAATGGATCAAAGATGGTTTAAGTAAGCAAACAATTTTACTACTTAGAGAGGATCCAATAATCTAAAATCTATCAATCTTTTTTTTTAATTTATTTAATTTGAGGTAATTTTATATAAAAAATATAGGCTTAAGATAAATGTAATTATTAGAATAATAGTTAAAGAGGAAAGACTATACACAATCAAAAATGTAAATTTGTTTTATATTATCATTCCTTTCATATTTCTCTTTCAGTTCATTTCCCATTTATGAGTGAAATAATAAATTTTCTTAAATTATCTTTTTCTAAATAGATTTCTCTGTTCTTATATTTCTTTAATTTCTTAAAAATTAAATCTAATAAATACTCTGATTTTTCTGTCATAAGTGAAAGCTATTTTTCTAATAAATAAGTTTTCTCTTCTCCAATCTTATCTGGCTTTGTTAATTTACATCCTTTATCTTTTTCCATATCACAATTTTTTGTGGCGGGAACAGATTTCCATGTACAAATTTTTTCCTGAGAGTATTCTTTTACAATAATCCAACCATCATCTAAGTATTCTGAAATTCTATCTTCACCGCAAGAAAACTTTATTTCCATTTTCTCTTTATCTAAACTGTTATTCTTATTAATTTTTCCTTCAGAATTAATTATGGGATTTTCATTATTTGTGGATATTCTACAAGAAGTTAAGAACAATAAAACTAAAAATATTTTTGTGAATTGTTTTATTTTTTTCATTTGTTATTCTTTCGATAATTAAAAGTTTATAAATTATAGTTTATTTTGATTCTATCAATTTTAACAATTGGTCCATTTTATTCATCAATGTTTTTACTTCATCTGGCTGAGGTAATAGTAATTCTTCCGTAACTGCTAAATGCATTTGCTTTAAATTTTGTCTAAGATCTTTTAAATGCATTTTTACATTTTCTTTCTTTTGTCTTATATCAGTCATAGGATTAAAAGCTTAATTCAATTCTATCTAGATTGATTATTATAATATTTTGAAGGTTATTATAGGAATATAATTAAAAATTTTTTTATTCTTCAAGCTCGTAGATTTCTCTGCCACCATAACAAAAATTTGTTGATAACATCCTAAGTTCTTTATTATTAAGTCCTATTATATTTTTATTTTTAATAATGTAATTTCTGGCAATTGCTTCACAATCTAATCTATTTTTTGCATGTCTAATAACTGGATAAAAATATGCAAATGAAGTAATTGTGAACAAAAATAATATCATTAACTTTTTTTCATTTTTCAAAAATTCTTTAGATTGTTTTTTGGCTTTTAATATTTTTATTAGTAAAGTGTCTGGCAATCCAATCTGCACAAATAACAATTCTACCCACCATGGAAGATCTTTATCTTTCTTTTTTTTTGAGTTTTCGGAATTATTCATTTTTTTAGATTCATGATTTTGGTTTCTGACCTGTTTGGGATTACTTTTTCCATTTTTATCCATATCATCAAATATCTAATTGAAATATAAAAGGTTTATTTTGATTTGGAAACTATATTTTATTTTATAAGTATTAATTTAATTTATCTATGAGTTTGAGTATTGTAAATTTGTATTTAAAAAAAATTTATAGATGGCAAAAAAAAGAAGAAAATTAAATAAAGATTTCGAGAAGAAAATATATTCATCTAAAAAAAATGTTGAACTAGTATTGGCGAAAATATATGATATCGATGATGAAGACATACAAAAAGAATATATGAGTGCGTTCAATGAAGTTGTCTACTTATATGATATTTTAAAAGAAACTTATGACCAACAGGGATTTAATGAGGATTCAGAACGACTTCTGACAAATTATAAAAATTCATTTAATCTTTTTGAATCGGAATTTGAAATTTAAAATATAGTTATCTCTTGTAAGGTATTACTGGTATTTCAATTAATTTACCATTATTTAGATCGAATCTTTTCTTTCGCAAAATTTTTATACAAGTTAATTGTCTTTTCTCATTTTTACAAAATCTTTTTATTTGGTAATCAGTTAAAGAAAAGGCTTTATCGCAAGATATGACTAAAACGAATAAAAATAAACATAAATTTAATACTAATTTCATTGATTTTCTGGATAGTCTAGTAACTTTGAAAAAAGATAAATTAATTACTACTATAATTATCTATAATTTTTTTTAAGTCATCTTTACTTAAGTCTGTTGAAATAAAAACTTCTTGAGCTGTTGTCCCTTTTCTTGCAATAGCTTTATATCCGTTAATAGTTTTAACTGATAATCTTATAGTTAATTTTGATGATCTTCCTCTTGCTTTTGATATCACGGCAGGAGTTATTGTTTTTATATTAATGTTGAGGGCTAATTTTTTCAATATAGGAATTAACCCGTCTATGTTTGTACTATGGTTTGATACTAACCTGCCCAACTGCTTTATCTTTATTCTATATTATAGATCTCTGTTTATGAGAGTTTAAATTTAGCTAAGAAATGATTAAAAATATTTGAAATTCTGTTATATTTGTCTAAACACTTTAAAATCTAATGATCTTTCAACTAGGATGGGCCGCATTAGCTGCAATTTTTACTTTTTCAATTGCTATGGTTGTTTGGGGTAGAAACGGTGATGGCTCTATTGATATATGATTTCACTTTTAAATTATGAATCTTTTTTAAGTAAATTTCTAATATATTCATCCTTCATTTTACTTGTTTTTATAACATTTGCTGTAATTTATATCTCTTATATTTCTTGGAAAGATAAAAGAAGATTGAAAAAATAGTCACTATTTTTTATTGTCTTTTTTCTTATCCTTTAATCTTAGTTCTTCTATTAATTCTTTTGCTTGCTTCATTTTAGAGATACTACTTTTGTAAATTCCAATATCTTTTTCTGCTTTATCAGTAGATAGGTTTAGACTTTCAAAAATGTTTTTGATTGCCTTATTAATTTCAGTTTCATTTTCCCCTTTTAGATCTTGGGATTCTGAAATTAGTATATACATTCCAAGGATTAGTATCCTTGAGGGATAAAGTTTGGTATCGCTTTTTTCTTTTAATAACTTTAATATGTCATTTGATGGTTTATCTTTAAATTCTAATTGAAATTTTTGCGATATTTCTTTAATTTTTATAGCTTCAAAATTTGTAGAGCTACATAAGGAATCAAAAAGAAGATCTAAATGTTTCTCAGGCTCGTATCCTTTCATTAATTCTTTGAATGTTTCGGTGAGACCAATACAAAAGAGGTAATCTTGTGTGAATTCATTTTGATGATGTAAAAGATTTAGTTCGACAAGCATTTCATCTACTATTCTTTTGTATAAACCTGGAATAACGTAAGGAAATTGTTCATGGAATAACTTCTTGCTATCTGAAACAGTCAATTTTTCTTTCAATTTTTTATATGTAAACCTTAATAAGGTTAGCGTATGTTGACTCAATATCGTTAGTATCTAATAAACAGATAAATATTATTATGATCCCTTTAGTTTTAGAAGAATCAGGCGGTAGTGAAAGAGTCTTTGATAT
Source organism: uncultured Prochlorococcus sp. (assembly GCA_902576415.1). Taxonomy (GTDB): domain Bacteria; phylum Cyanobacteriota; class Cyanobacteriia; order PCC-6307; family Cyanobiaceae; genus Prochlorococcus_A. The sequence goes on from CACGVZ010000004.1 coordinate 22,570, forward strand.
TTACTCGAGACTATTAAGAGAGAGAATAATCTTTTTGGGAGAACAAGTGACTAGTGAAACAGCTAATAGAATTGTCGCTCAATTGCTTTTCCTTGAAGCAGAAGATCCAGATAAAGATATTTATATGTATATCAATTCACCTGGAGGATCTGTATACGATGGTTTAGGTATATTTGATACAATGCAACATGTAAAGCCTGATATCCATACAGTTTGTGTGGGTTTAGCTGCCAGTATGGGCGCATTTTTGTTGGCTGCAGGTACTAAAGGTAAAAGAAGTAGCCTTAGACATTCAAGAATAATGATCCATCAACCTCTTGGGGGCGCTAGAGGTCAAGCAAGCGACATAAGGATTCAAGCAGATGAAATTTTGTTTTTAAAAGAACGTCTTAATACCGAATTATCACAAAGAACAGGCAAGGATTATGAGACTATCAAGGAAGATACTGATAGAGATTTCTATATGTCTCCAAAAGAAGCAGTTGAGTATGGATTAATTGATCTAGTTTTAGATAAGAAACCCCTTTAAAATTTAGTTTAATAATTGTGGTGTTCTATCTTTTTCTGGGATGTTAGTGAATTGAGAGAGTATGCTGACAAATTCATCACCATCTAATGTCTCTTTTTCAATTAATAAATCGACAATTTTATCCATAGCTTCCCTATTCTTACTGACAATAGAATAAGTTTCCTCATAACATTCCTTTACCATTACTCTTACACTTTCATCAATTTGCTTGGAGATAGAATCAGAAACTTCACTTCTTGTCATTAAATCTCTACCAACGAATACTTCTTGATTTCCACTTTCTAAAGCAATAGGACCTAAATTGCTCATTCCAAATCTAGTAACCATTTGGCGTGCCATAGAAGCAACTTGTTGGAAATCACCACCGGCACCTGTAGTGATTTCACCTTTTCCAAAAACAACATCCTCAGCTGCTCTTCCTCCTAAAGCACCCATTATTCTGGCTTTAAGTTGTGCTCTACTTACTAGGGTTTGTTCATCATCTGGAGTAAACCAAGTTAAACCTTTAGCTTGACCTCTAGGAATTACAGTTACTTTTTGAACAGGATCATGAGCTTTGACTAATGAACCGATGAGAGCATGACCAACTTCATGATAAGCAATTAATCTTTTACTTCTACCATCAGTTAATGGTGAACCCTCCATTCCAGCTACAATCCTGTCAACAGAGTCATCAATTTCAGAAATACTAATTGAATCTTTTCTTCTCCTTGCTGTTAATATGGCGGCTTCATTTAGTAAATTTGCTAAATCTGCTCCAGTAAAACCAGGGGTTCTTCTCGCAATGCTTTCGAGGGTTAGATCTTTTTGAAGCTTTTTATTTCTTGCATGTACTTCAAGTATAGATAATCTACCTTTGATATCTGGTGCGTCTACAGTTACTTGCCTATCAAATCTACCAGGTCTCATTAAAGCTGAATCTAAAACGTCAGGTCTGTTTGTGGCAGCAATAATAATTATACCGCTATTGCCTTCGAATCCATCCATTTCAGTTAGTAATTGGTTTAGAGTCTGTTCCCTCTCATCATTACCTCCACCAATGCCTGCACCTCTTTGTCTTCCAACAGCATCAATTTCGTCAATAAAAATTAAACAAGGACTATTTTCTTTAGCTCTCTTAAAAAGATCTCTCACTCTGCTTGCACCAACACCAACAAACATCTCTACAAATTCAGAACCTGATAAAGAAAAAAATGGTACACCTGCTTCACCTGCTATTGCTTTGGCTAAAAGTGTTTTACCGGTTCCTGGAGGTCCTACCAATAAAACTCCCTTGGGAATCTTTGCTCCGACAGAAGTAAATTTTTCTGGTTTTTTTAAAAAAGTAACAACTTCCTGCAAATCCTGTTTGGCTTCGTTAACTCCCGCTACATCGTCAAAAACCACTCCCGTTTCAGCTTCCATTGCAAATCTTGCCTTTGTCTTTCCAAATTGCATGGCTTGCCCAGGACCTCCCGGCATACCATTAGATCTTCTGGCTAATAAAATTAAACCGCCTATTAGAATGGCTGGGAAAAGCAAATTACCCAAAACTCCTAATCCAGCTGGAGCAGTTTTAATAGGATGTACATCAAAACTGATCCCCTCATTTTTTAAATTATTAATGAGCTCAGGAGTTAGACCTGGAAGGTCTACCCTTAATCTTTGGACTTTATTGTCTAAATCTGAATCTATTGTCTCTATTACTGCATTTCTACCACCATCATAAATATCAACTGATGTTACCCTTCCAGAATTAATGTAATCTAAAAATCTACCGTAACTAACCCTTGCTACCGCAGAATTTCTTGGGGCAACCGTTGTTCCATTTGATTTAAGTGAATCAACATTGCTAGATGATAAGAATTGGTAAGAAAGTGCTATTACTAAAACTATAGGTAATGCCCATAAAATTAATGTTTTGAATTTTTGATTCATTAATTTGTTAGAAGTTAATTTTTAGATTCTAGACTGAATCAATGCATTTCGTTGATATTTCCTTTAACTTTGTGCTTATATTACTCTTGAAACTATTAGATTTATTTATGCAATTTGTGATCAAAGATAAGGTTAAGTTGATTGCACCAGTGTCCTTCCTAAAGACTTCTGATAATATGCCAATGCTAAGACCTCCTGAGCTGGTAGCAATTGATGAAATTGGAGAAGTTTTATCAATAAAATCTCCAGATACTGTTGAAGTAAAGTTTAGAAGAGGTTCCTTCTTAATCGATATTGATAAGATCGAGAAGGTTTAACTTTAAAAAATTTTCTGCCACCTAGTATTAATTTCTAAGATAATTTTTTTATTTCCAGAAATACTCAAAAAAGGTTTCGAAAAATACTTATTTATCAAATTAAAAATTTCTAATGAAGATATTTCGTCTATCTTAGAAATTAAATTGATTTCAGAAATAGGTTGTATTCCATAACTAATTAATTGAATCCTTCGCTGCAAAATTTCATCTAAAGATTGATTTCCTAAAAGGAAAGAGCCTTTTAATTTTTCTTTTGCTAAAAATATTTCAGAATCCGTTAGCTTTTTAAAAAGTAAATTTTTAAATAAAGATGATAAAAGTTCAAAAGCCAAAATAGCGTTCTTATTTGATACTGATAAATAAACTAAAAAGGGAGCATTCCCACTCCTGACAGGATTAAAAACTCCAAGATCGTAAGTTATACCATTTTTTTCCCTGAAAAGCTTGAATAAAGCAGAGCTCATTCCATAGGATAAATGTGACTCTAAAATTTTAAGTGGCAAGTATTCAATACTTCTACGAGAGCAGGTTTGATTCCCTATCATTATTATTGTTTGATTCGAATCATTATTTGTGTAATCAAATCTATATTGAGGCTCTAAGTGATAACTTCGAGGATTTGATTTTTCTTCTTGGATGGTCTGAACAAATTTATCTAAAGTTTCTCCGTTTACTTCTAAATTATTCGAAATTATATACTTTTCTCTTTTTTTGAAATTCTTAAACTCACATAAAATATCGTCGTAGGTTATTTTTGCAACATCATTTAAATTACCAATTGTATTGAAAGCATAAGGATGATTTGAATAAACTATTTTTCTCCATTTCTCAAAACATATATTAAATGGATTTTCTCTATCTTTTTTAATCAAATTAATAGAAGATTTTTTTACTTTTTGAAATTCAATTTCAGATATAGTTGGATTATTAATTATTAAATCCAACAGAGGGAGTAATTTGCTGAAATGTTCATTTAGAGATTTGATGCTTATAAAAATACCATCTTCAAATACTTCTTGGTTTAACTCCGCTCCATAAGATTCAATATATTCTGATAGCTCGAAATTATCAAAACCTTCACATCCTCGGGTAAGTAATGAAGAAAGAATCTTATTAATACCTTTTTTATTGATACTATCCAAATCGCTACCACCTTTAATCCAAATTGAAGCAGTTGAAAAATTTCTTTTTTTGTGATTTAAAAAAAATCTTTTTATCATTTAACAGAAGACGCTATAAGAGTGTATTTATCTTCTTGAATAAATTTCGTAATATCCTGGAAATTATCCAAGTCACTCCAATATTTTAAATTATTTTCTAAATCATTAATTGAATACTTTCTTCCCCATAGAAGTTCATTTCCAAAGAACGAGGAAAGCTGCGTAGATGTCTCTAAATTAAATATATAGTTACTTTTTACAATATTTACAGCTTTTTTAATTTCATTCAAAGTTAAATTTTTATATTTTAAAAGTTCATCTATTGATTTATTAATTTGCTTTTCTACTAAATAAACGTCTTTGTTTTCACAACTAGCTTCCAAAATGAATAATCCACCTAATTCTCCAGCATTTACGTCTACATATACTGATTCAACAAAATTATTATCTTCTTTTAAACTCTTCACTAATCGACTGTTTCTTCCTACGGAGAGAATTGATGCTAAAATTTCTAGTCCAACAATACTTTTTTGATTACTGAGATTTGGTATAAACCATGCCATAAATATTCTTGAAAACTCTAAATTATCAAAATTAATTACCTCTCTACCATTTCTAATTTTTAGGGGAGGTTTAATTTTTGGATTTTGAAAATTTGGTAACTCATAAATAGGATTTTTATTAATCCCAGAAAGGTCACTTTTTTCAAAAATTTTATAAATATTTTCTGAGAGATTACCTGCAATCGCAATACAAGTTTTTTCAGCAATGTAATGTTTCTTATGAAATTTCACAAGGTCATTTATCTCAAGATTTTGAATACTTTGTTCGGTTCCTAGAATTGTATTGGCGTAGTTAGAGCCTACCCAAACCCTTTTTAAAAAGTAGTTATATAATTTTTCTTCTGGCTGATCATTTTGTTGTTTTATTTCATCAATTACTACCCCTTTTTCTTTCATAAATTCTTCAGTATTAAAACTTGGAGAAACAACAATATTTGTCAAAAGAGCAAGTGATTCACTAAAGTTACCTGGTGGGATGAGGACATGGTAATGTACATCATCATAACCTGTTGAAGCATTGCTTAATCCACCAAGCGATTCAATTTTATGATCAAATTCACCTGGCAAAATTTTATTAGAACCCTTAAAAATCATATGTTCTAAAAAATGAGCAGTGCCATTTTTACCAACTTCCTCGAATGAAGAACCTGCTTTACACCATATATCAATGCTTATAAGCGGCAATTCTTTATTATCCACAAATACACATTTGGTTTTGCTTGAATGAATATGGTAGTTAACTTCTCCTACATTCATTTAAATTTTCTCATTACACCCATTTTGGTACCTTTTACCCTTGTTGTCTGAATCTTTAATTAAAACTAAATTAACAGATCCTCTTATTTTGGACTTATTACAAAATATTAGAGAGCATAGATCCGTGCTTGAGAACCTCCAAAGTATGAAAGTCGATCCAAATCTCACCAATATAATATCGAAAGACATAGGAAGAGAATTCTTTATAGAAAACGAATTTCATAAAGCCAAGGGATTTAGAAAGTTACATATCGAAGTGGCAGAATTTTCGAAAAACCTTAAGATCTTACATTGTGTTTTTTTTCCAGATCCAAAGTTTGATATCCCAATTTTTGGTATGGATTTAGTAAAAATAAATGATATTGTCTCAGCTGCGATTGTTGATTTATCACCCGCATCTAAAAATCAAGGTGTTAAATACGAAAAATTTCTTTCTGAAGTAGATAAGAGTTCTTTTACTTCATTGCGAGAGATTCCAAACTGGGGAATGATTTTTTCAAAAAATGTATTTTTTGCCTCTTTAAAAAGTAATTCTGAAAAAAATGCTTTTTGTAGAGTTGTTGATGAATACCTCTCAATTTTGATCAAATTGAGTAAGGAAGCCAGGCCTGAATTTAATAAGAACATTATTCAAGAGAGAATAGATTACCAAAAGAATTATTGTTTACAGCAAATGAAAAATGAAAAAACTAGCATGGTTCTCCTAAAATATTTCGACGAAAAATGGGTTAATAACTATATAAGCAATGTACTATTTGATTTTTAATGTATTTAAGAAGATTTCAAAATTTATTAATTTATTTATTAATACTTTTCCCAATCCCTCTTGGAATTATTTCCTGTTCTAGCGATAACAAATCAAGTACCAAATTAAAAGAAGGAATAACTGCTGATTTTATCCCTCCAATTACAGCTGTTGCTGCACTAGGCGTACTTTCCCCTTCAGGGGAGATTAGGCAATTGGCAGCTCCGATAAGTCAGTTTGGTTCTTCCCCTCGAATAGTTGACACTTTAGTTAATGAGGGAGATTTTGTAAAAAAAGGTGATATCCTGGCAATTTTTGAAAATAGAGAAAAGTTAATTTCTGATCTTGAAAAGAATGAAAATCTAATTAGTATTATTAACGATGAAATAGTTTTAAAGAAAGATCAAATTCAAAGGTATGAATTGGCTTTGAGTAAAGATGCATATTCTTTTGTACAGTTGTCTCAAAGAAAAGATGAATTATTAAAATTGCAAAAACAAAAAATCAATCTTGTTGGAGATCAAAAAAATATCAAAATAGATCTATTTAATTCAAAACTCAGAAGCCCAATTGATGGTTTTATTCTTGGTATAAATACGAGAGTGGGTGAGAGACCTCAAAATGAAGGAGTTTTAGATATTGGTTCTAGTCAAAAGATGGAAGCTTTAATAGAGGTTTATGAATCTGATATAGATAGAGTATTTATATCTCAGAATGTTGAATTGACCAGTGAAAATGGAGGTTTCCAAAAAAATCTTAAAGGGAAGGTAATTAGGATAAGTCCTCAGGTAAAACAAAGAAAAGTTTTATCTACTGATCCAACAGGAGATGCAGATTCTCGAATTATTGAGGTGCTCGTAAAACTAGATCAAGATTCTATAGATACCGTGCAAAATTATGCAGGAATGAAAGTGATTGCACGATTTATTCCCTAATGAGTTTTTCTTTTTTAAAATTTAGAAAAATCCCATTAGCCTGGTTGTTGTTAACAAGGCAACCATTAAGGTTGGCAGTTGCTATCGCAGGAATCAGCTTTGCAGGAATTTTGATGTTTATGCAATTAGGTTTCAGAGATGGTTTGTTTGATACAAGCGTAACTATTCATAAACTATTAGATGCTGACCTGGTTTTGATTAGTCCAAGATCAAAAAGTTCAATAAGTATGAGTGGATTCCCAAAAAGAAGGTTGATCCAAACTCTTGCATTAGAAGATGTTGAAAAAACTACTCCTGTCAATCTTAATTATTTACTATGGAGAAATCCCGAAAATCTTAAAACGAGATCTATACTAGCATTGGGATTTAATCCTTCTGATTCACTTCTTCTAGATGATGGTTTCTCAAAGAAAGCTTATAAATTGAGAAATCCATCGAGAGTTCTTTTTGATAAACTTTCTAGGCCTGAATTTGGACCAATTGAGGAATGGTTTTTATCAGATAAAAAAGTTGAAACTGAAGTCGCTGGAAAAAGAGTAATTGTTGAAGGTCTTGTGGAGTTGGGACCATCTTTTGGTGCAGACGGTAATTTGATTACAAGTCGAGAAACATTCTTAAGACTTTTTCCTGCAAATCCTCCCGGAAGCATAGAAATAGGTTTGGTAAAGCTTAAAAAAGGATCTGATCCTGAATTTATTTCAAGAATCTTAAACAACTCGCTCCCTAATGATGTCCGGGTTCTCACAAAAAATCAATTTATAGATTTTGAGAAGAATTATTGGAAAAACAGCACTGCAATAGGTTTTATATTTAGTTTGGGAGCTCTGATGGGTTTTGTTGTAGGGTGTGTAGTCGTCTATCAAATTCTTTATAGTGACGTTACAGACCACCTCCCAGAGTACGCCACCTTATTGGCGATGGGATATAGATTAAATTCTCTCTTCTTTGTTGTAGCCAGAGAGGGTTTTTTGTTGGCTTTGTTTGGTTATTTACCTGCTTATTTCTCTGGTCAAATTCTCTACTCAGTTATTAGAAGCTCTACTAAGCTACCAATTATAATGGATGCAGATAAAACAATTTTAATTTTCGTATTAGTTTTAATAATGTGTATGGGATCAGCTGCTATCGCTATGCGCAAATTAGTTGATGCCGATCCTGCTGAAATTTTCTAACAATTAAATTTATATGCCTAAAGGTAATACATTAAAAAAAAATATCAAAAATGAAAAAACAGTCTCAATAAATAATTTGAGTCACTTTTATGGAAAAAATGAAAATAAAAAACAAGTTCTTAACGATGTTAATTTAAATATTGATAAAGGGGAATTGGTTCTTTTAAAGGGACCTTCTGGATGTGGAAAAACGACACTTTTAACACTAATTGGTGCTTTGAGAACCTGTCAAAGTGGTGATTTAACCGTATTAAATAATCAGTTAAATGGAGCTTCAAGAAAAACGCGTCAGATTCTTAGAAGAAGTATTGGCATGATTTTTCAAGGTCACAATCTTCTTAGATGTTTAACAGCTGAGCAAAATGTTCAAATGGGAGCAGATTTAATAAAAGGTTTAACATATTTGCAAAGACGCGAAATTGCACGAAATTGGTTATCAGCAGTAGGATTAGAAGAACATCATAAAAAGATGCCCAATGACTTATCTGGTGGACAGAAACAAAGAGTAGCAATTGCTCGAGCTTTATCTGCTAACCCAAAACTTTTATTAGCTGATGAACCTACTTCTGCTCTTGATAGTGTTACAGGTAGAGAAATAGTAACCCTTTTAAGAAAATTAGCTAAAGAGCAAAATTGTTCTGTACTTATGGTGACTCACGATCCAAGAATATCTGATATGGCCGATAGGATATTAAATATGGAAGATGGTAAAATATATAGTGCTCATAGTGAGCTAATATAACTAAAAGATAAAAATTTCATGTCTAAGAGAAGGAATCTAAAAAAAGAAAAGCAGGAACGTAACCGAGCATATGCTAGAAAGTTCAAAAAAAGGAAATTAAGAACTGATGGCAGACCTGATGGTGGAAATGTTACAGGTACAGCAAATAATGGCGGGGCGGCTGATTAACAAATATCTTTTATTATTACCTTCTTGTAATCCTTCTACTATAGATATTTAAGCGTGACAATGAATGTAAGTATTGTTATACCAACTTACAACAGAAAACCCATACTAGAGAAATGTCTTTTCGCGCTTGAGAATCAGAAGTTGAATAAAAATACTAGTAATTATGAAATCATAGTTGTTGATGATGGATCTACAGATGGAACAAGTTTTTGGATAAATAATAATAAAGCTAATCTCCCTCATGTAGTTCTTCTTCAACAAGAACATGGGGGACCTGCATTAGGAAGAAATCTTGGGGTAATTAAATCAAAATATGAAATTATTATTTTTATTGATAGTGATCTTGTAGTTCTAGATAATTTTATAAGTTGTCATGTAGATAAGTTGCTTGCCTCTTGGAAAAAATATGATAAAAAATGTTTTACCTATGGCTCGGTCATCAATACCTCTAATTTTCAAAATCCTCAGAGTGAAAAATATAAAATAATTGATACTTCTTTTGCTTACTTCGCGACTGGAAATGTTGCGATATTTAAAGAACTGATTTTAGGTGTCGGCCTATTTGATACCTCTTTTAGTCTTTACGGTTGGGAGGATTTGGAACTAGGAGAAAGATTAAAGAAAATAGGGACAAAATTAATTAAATGTCCAGATGCAGTTGGTTTTCATTGGCATCCCCCATTTAATTGCGAACAAATTGAATCATTAATAAATCAAGAAAAAGAGAGGGCAAAGATGGCATTAGTCTTTCATCGGAAACATCCAAATTTAAGGGTTAGATTTATGATTCAATTAACACCTTTTCATTATTTACTATGGCAGTGCCTTTGCTTGGGAGGACTTATCAGTGTTGATAGAATTCGACCATTATTGAGATTTCTTGTTAATGCCAGAAGAAATAGACTAGCTCTTGAGGTCCTTAGGATCCCTTTAAATTTGATTTACATTAAACAGTTAACTAAATCAAGATAAAAAACTTTTAGAAGTACACATCACTTGCTACAATTATTGAAACAAAATCCACACATCTGACAGTTTCGGGTGATTTCAAAGTAAATTCCCAGTCAGATGGAGGCTAACCCGAAACCTTTTAAATTATGGCTGTTGTATCACTATCTGAAATGATGGAAGCTGGTGCTCATTTTGGGCATCAAACTAGACGTTGGAATCCGAAAATGTCTAAATATATTTATTGCGCGAGAAATGGAGTTCATATTATTGACCTTGTTAAAACAGCATTATGTATGAACGATGCATATAAATGGACCAGGAACGCAGCAAAAAGTGGCAAACGTTTTCTATTTGTTGGAACAAAAAAACAAGCATCTGACGTGGTTGCTCAAGAAGCTACTCGATGCGGAGCTGCTTATGTAAATCAAAGATGGCTTGGAGGTATGTTGACAAACTGGACAACCATGAAAGCTAGGATTGAAAGATTGAAGGATCTTGAGAAAATGGAAAGTAGTGGTTCAATATCAATGAGGCCAAAAAAGGAAGCCGCCGTTCTTAGGAGAGAACTTGAAAGATTACAAAAATATTTGGGGGGACTTAAGGGTATGAGAAGATTACCAGATGTAGTGGTTTTGGTTGATCAGAGAAGAGAATCGAATGCGGTTTTAGAAGCTAGGAAATTAGATATTTCATTAGTATCAATGTTAGATACTAACTGCGACCCGGATTTGTGTGAGGTCCCAATACCATGTAATGATGATGCAGTTAGATCTGTGCAGCTTATTTTGGGAAGACTTGCAGATGCCATAAATGAAGGCAGAAAAGGTTCTAATGCCGAAAGAAAAAATTAAATCTTAAAACTTTCTAATTACTATTTTTTTTATTATTTAAATGGGAAACATTACAGCAAAACTCGTAAAAGATCTTAGAGATAAGACAGGTGCAGGAATGATGGACTGCAAAAAAGCACTCAACGAGACTGATGGAAATCTGGAAAAAGCTTTAGAATGGTTAAGAAAGAAAGGTATAGCAAGTGCTGAAAAGAAATCGGGAAGAGTTGCTGCTGAAGGTTCTATTGGGAGTTATATTCACACAGGATCAAGAGTAGGAGTTTTGCTTGAGTTGAATTGTGAAACTGATTTTGTTGCAAGAGGTGATATATTTCAATCTTTGTTGAAGGATGTCTCAATGCAGATAGCAGCATGCCCCAATGTCGAATATGTCTCAATTGATGAAATACCAGAGGAGGTAGTAGAGAAAGAAAAGCAGATTGAAATGGGTAGAGATGATCTATCGGGGAAACCAGAACAAATTAAAGAAAAAATAGTTGAAGGTAGAATAGCGAAAAGACTTAATGAGCTAGTTTTGCTTTCACAACCTTACATTAAAGATAGTTCCCTTACTGTTGAGGATCTAGTTACACAAGCAGCCGCAAAAATCGGAGAGAATATCAAAGTAAGACGCTTTACAAGATATACGTTAGGAGAAGGTATCGAAAAAAATCAGATTGACTTTGCTGAAGAAGTTGCTTCAATGAAATCAAATTAGTAAATTGAACTATTTCAATAACTTTGCAGAAATAGATAAAATTAACTCACAATTAGAGAGAGCAGAGATACAAAAAAGAATATTAACTAAAAATATCTATAGGGAATATGAACTTTATCTTAATCTAGTAAGAGAACTACTTTTCATCTCTGTAGAAAAAGGCCTCAATCAAATATATAGTTATCCAACAATTAATGATAATTTCTTAAATGAAAATGAATTCTATAGTCTTTTTGAAAAAAAAATAAGTAAAATAATATTTACGAATTTGCCCTTTTTAACAGTAGAACAATTAAAGATAAATGAAATTGAAAAAAATATAAATAATCAAATTAATTTTACTATTTTTGATGGTTCAACAAAAATAAAGGATGATCAAAAAGAAAAATTTCAATATGAAGATGGTTTTCAATTAAAAGAACCCATTCAGTTCGAGATTACTGAAGACTTATCAAATACTTCTGAATATTATCAAACTCATAATTATGATAGATTCGTGTCACTTGATTTAGATAATAACCAAAATAATAATTATTTATCTAAAAAAGATTTTTTTGAAAATTTAGGAGTTGAAAAACAATTTATTTCCTCCTTAATTGAATTAATAGGAGAAGAAAAGGTGGAGAAAACAAGATATCAAGAAAAAGAAAATATCAATCAGATGGATAATCTACAAAAAAATCAGATTTTTAATGATTTTGATTTAATAGACAAGTCATTGGAAAATTTACTATTGAATCTTTCATATAATATTAATCAAGAATTATTCAAGGCAAATCTCATAAAAAAGATGATATCTAAAGATGCCTTTGATTACTTAGTAGGCAAAAATTTTATGATAAAACATCCATATCCTTTTGTTATTAATTTCGAATTAAACTTAAATCAGTCATCATTAATAGGCAACAATTTTCCAAGCATTATTTTCTTCAATATATCTACTGTTGAATTAGAGTATAAAAATTTAAATCTTTCTATTCAAAGGAACAAAATAAATGAGCTAAAAAATCAATTTCAGCGTTTGATTAAAAAAGAGTCATATTGGAGGCAAAAAGAAATAACTTTGAATAAGATACGTTGAAAAAATAACTCTTTTTTCAAATGTGACTATTAGCGAGAATAATAATAAATTAATTAAAGATTGGATAAGACCTCTTCAAAAATCTCTTACTATTGAAACTGAAAATAAATTTATTAATACCTTAGGAAGAGAAAAATATTTTAATGATTATTTGCATGAATCATTAAAAAAACTAGATAATCTAAATCTCTCAGAGGAATATTTAAGGATATTTTATGAATTTTCTGAAAAATATAATGAATATAATAAATTAGATGAAAATCAAAGAAAAAGGTTAATTATAGATACAAGAAAAAATCTTTATAAACTAGGCAAAACTCTAGAAATAGAAAGTTTTAATAATAGTAATAATAATGTTTTTCTGAATAAAGCTGATTCAAGTTTGTCTTTTGATTCAGATATTTCATTAATAAAAAATGTAGGAAAAGTTTATAAAAATAAGCTTAATGAATTAGGGATATTTCATATAAAAGACCTAATTAATTATTTCCCGAGAACATATCTAGATTATACGAATAGAGTCAAGATAATAAATTTAAAACCAGAGAATTTATACACGTGCATCGCAAACGTTAAAAGATTTTATATTCATAAGAGTAAAAAAAATAGTAATTTATCAATAATGAATATTGTAGTTTCTGATGAAACGTCTTCAATAAAGGTTACAAAATTTTTTTTAGGAAGAAGATTTAGATCTTACTCCTTCTTCTCATCTCAAAAATCTTTGTATATTCCTGGAACCAAATTAGCAATCTCCGGTAAGGTTAAATTGACAGAGTATGGCAAAACTTTTGTAGATCCGCAGATTGAAATTCTTAAGGATAACAATGATAATTTTAATTTCTCAGGCAAAATATTACCCTTGTATTCATTAGGTGAAGCTTTATCAAATATGAGTTTTATCAAACTTATGAAAAAGGTACTAATTTATGCAAAGCAATATCCAGAAATTTTAAATAAAAAGCAACTTGATTCATTATCTTTATTATCAAAAGGAGAGTCGTTGATTAATATTCATTTCCCACCAACTCAACAGGCACTTATTGAGTCAAAAAAACGTTTGGTTTTTGATGAGTTATTCTTACTTCAAATAAAGTTCCTACTTAGAAAAAAAAAGAATAATAAAAATGTAACTTCCCAACAATTACCTCAAAAGAAATCTTTATTAAAAGAATTTTTAAATACTTTTCCTTTTAAATTAACAAAATCTCAAGAAAATGTTTTAAATGAAATTAAGAAAGATTTATCTAATCCCGTACCAATGTCTAGATTGCTTCAGGGAGATGTGGGAAGCGGTAAAACTATAATTGCAATAGCGTCTCTTTTACTTGTCATTGAAAAAAGCCAGCAAGGTGCATTTATGGTCCCAACTGAGGTATTAGCAGAACAGCATTATAAAAATTTATTAAAATATTTAAATCCCCTTCTGGTTTCTGTTGAACTACTTACTGGGAATACTCCTCAAAAAAAGAGAAAAGAAATTTTCACTAATTTGAACAATGGATTAATTGATATCCTCGTAGGTACTCATGCTTTATTTGAGGATAAAGTCATCTTTAATGCATTAGGCATGGTTGTAATTGATGAACAACATAGATTTGGAGTTACTCAAAGAAATAGATTACTAAATAAAGGAGAAAATACTAACTTGTTATCAATGACAGCAACACCAATTCCAAGAACTCTTGCGCTTTCTATTTATGGTGATTTAGATGTGAGTCAAATTACAGAACTCCCTCCTGGGAGAGTTCCCATAACAACAAAAATAATTTCAGAAGATGATTTAACTAACCTGTTTAAGATTGTTGAAGATGAGATCAATAAGGGAAAGCAAGCTTATGTGATTTTGCCACTTATAGAAGATTCAGAAAAAATGAATTTAAGCTCCGCAAAGAAAACATTCAAACATTTATCAGAAGAGGTCTTTTTTAATAAAAAAGTTGGATTATTGCATGGTAAATTAAGTTCACAAGAAAAGAATGAAGTAATAAATTCTTTTTTAAAGAATGAAATTAATATATTGGTTTCAACCACAGTAATTGAGGTTGGCATTGATGTGCCTAACGCCTCAATTATGATTATTTATAATTCGGACAGATTTGGATTATCCCAGCTACATCAGTTAAGGGGGAGAGTTGGTAGAGGATCAACAAAATCTTTTTGTTATTTGGTAACCCCCGATAAAAATGGATTAGAAAATAAACGACTATGTGTTTTGCAAAAATCTAATGATGGCTTTTATATTGCTGAAAAAGACTTGGAGCTTAGAGGACCAGGCCAGATTTTAGGATATAGACAATCCGGATTGCCTGATTTTGTGCTGGACAATTTACCTAATAATAAATTTCTTATTGATAAGGCTCGTGAAGAGGCTATTAAGATTGTTAGTGATGATCCTGATTTAAAAGAAAATATTGTTTTAAGGAATATACTTATTGATAATTCTGATAATAAATTCATTCATGATTTCTTAAATTGAAATCTATCATTGTAATTTTTGATATATATGTCACTATAAATCAATTGCAAATTTCTATTGAAAATTTGGAATAAAATACCAATTAAAGATAATGGAGATAAATTAATAGCTATACCTAGCTGCCTAAAGTTTTTAGATCCCCACCCTTACTTTCATTTAGGAGCACCTTACAAAGATAAAACTTCTATTTGGAAATTAAGAGAGGAGGTTGTAAATAGATTAGTAAAAGTAAATGATTATTTGATATCAAAGAGTAGTTTTAACCTTTTAATTTATGACAGTTGGCGACCTTTAGAAGTCCAGGAATTTATGTTTAAAAGAGCATTTTTATTAGAGTGTGAAAAATCTGATATTGATATCTCTTTTGAAAATAGAAAATCTTATCCTTCCATTTTAAAAAAAGTTGAAAAATTTTGGGCATATCCTTCTCATGACACGAGGTGTCCTCCCCCTCATTCAACTGGTGGTGCATTGGATGTTTGTTTGTCAGATAAAGACGGAAATCTTGTTAAAATGGGAAGCATGGTTGATCAAATGGACGAGACCTCAAATCCTTATTTTTATGCAAACATGAAGAATGAAGGAGCAATTATTTGGAATAGTAGAAGAAATTTATTAAGGGAAATTATGACTAAATTCGGATTTGCTCAACATCCTAATGAATGGTGGCATTTTAGTTATGGTGATCAATTATGGGCTTGGAAAAATAAAAAAGCAAATGCCCTATATGGAAAAATTTAAAATCTATTGATTTTCATTTAGTAAATTTAATATAGAATTTTGATCTTGAGTATTTATAAAATCACCGAAATCCAAATCCAGATTACTCTTCCAATTATCAAATAATGGTTGAAGAGTTTTTTCTAAATCGTTAAGTTCCATTCTTTGTAAAAAAGGTTTAGCAAGCCTTTGTAGATTTTTACTTCCCCCCAACCATAATTGATATTTGTTTTGACCACTTCCAACAAGTGCTAATTCGGCCATATAAGGCCTGGTACATCCATTCGGACATCCTGTCATTCTGAATAATATTGTTTTTTGTATTTTTAGATCTAATAGTAAATTTTCAATCCTTTTTAGTACATCAGGTAATATCCTTTCAGCTTCAGTCATTGCAAGACCACAAAGTGGTAAAGCAGGACAAGCTAAAGCGTGTCTTTGTATTTCATTAATGTTTTCTAAATTTTCATATCCAATTTTTGATAGAGATTTTTGAATTTCACCTTTGTTTTTATTGGGAATATTACAAAGTAAAATATCTTGATTAGGTGTGAGTCTTAAATCTAAATTATATTTTTTAACAATACTTGTGATGGTATTCTTCTTCTCTCCAGATAATCTTCCTGATAATAATGGTAAACCTACGAAATGGGAGGTTTTATCTTGTTTATGCCAACCTAGGTAATCAATAAGAACCTTATCAGGTTCTTTTCTAATTTTTTTAATTTCTTTTTTGAAATACTTATCAAAAAGTATCTTTTTGAACCATTTAATACCTTTTCTATGAAGAAGATATTTCATTCTCGAATTTTTTCTTGATTTCCTATCACCATAATCTCTTTGAATAGCCACAATGCTTTGTATTAATTCATAAATATCAGGTTCTTCAACATATCCAAGTGGATCTGCAATTCTGGCAAAGGTCTCCTCATTATTATGTGTGCGACCCATACCACCTCCAACATAGAAGTTGCATCCTTCTAAGTTTCCATCTTTAGAAGTAAAGGCAACTATTCCTATGTCATTGGTAAGAAGATCAACAGAATTGTCACCAGGAACTGTCACGGCACATTTGAATTTTCTCGGTAAATAAGTTGAACCATAAAGAGGTTCTTCTTTTATTCCACTAAAAACATTATCTTTGAATTGGAGCTTCCTGATTGCTTCAATATCTTTATCAGGCTTTATAGTGTACTCTAAATCTCCATCAGCCCAAAGCTCTAAAAAAGTGCCTTGGCCAGCCATTGGGGTGAGAAGATCTGCAACTTTTTTTGCCAATGCTCTTGCAATATTATAGTCTGGCGAATCAAATGGAGCCGCAGGGGCCATAACATTTCTATTAATGTCTCCACATGCAGCTAATGTGGACCCCATTGAATTTACTATTGTTTGAATTACTTCCTTTAGGTTCTCCTTTCTGATTCCATGCATTTGAAAGGCTTGTCTTGTCGTGGCCCTAAGTGTTCCATTACCTAGTTTGTCAGATAATTCATCTAATGCTAAAAATAATTTCCCAGGGACTTCACCTCCCGGATTTCTTAACCTAAGCATCATTTGCCAATCTTTACTTTTGCCCGGCCTTCTATTTTCCCGGTTATCTTGTTGATAACTACCATGAAATTTTAATAACTGAACTGCATCATTAGTAAAATGATCACTTTCATTGACTAATTCTGTAGCAAGTGGTTCCTTAAGAAATTGGCTACTTTTTTTAAAATTTTCAAATTTAGAGACTTCTTGTCCATTTGCTAAACAAACAGTCTCATCCTTTGCAGAATCTTTTTTCTTTTTTACTTTCTCAACCTTGATCAAAGGACCAAAACATATCTCTTTTTATACATTAGCGAAAAGCTTATTTAACTGGTAGTAAATTATAGTAAGTGAAGTCATATTTTTTTCTTGTCTAAATATTTACTTGAGATAGGAACAGAAGAGTTGCCCGCAAAATTTTCTCATTCTGTTCTAGAGCAATTTAAATCTCTAATAGAATTTGAATTGGATAAAAAGTTAATCAAATTCGAACAAATAGTTGTCACCTCAACACCAAGGAGGATAATTCTACTTCTCGAAGGTTTAGTTGATTATGCAGAAGATAAGATAATAGAGAGAAAAGGGCCTAAAGCAAATTTAGCTTTTTTAGATGGATTTCCTACTAATGCTGCTTTAGGATTTGCTAATAGCTTAGATATAGATGTAGGTGAGCTAGAAATAAAAAACACGGAAAAGGGTGATTTTGTATTCGGAAAGAAAATTGAGAAAGGACTATCAACAAAAATTTCTTTGTCTTCGATTGTCCCAAAATTAGTAAAGAGTCTTCAAGGCCCTCGATTTATGAAATGGGGGGGTGGGAACATAAAATTTTCAAGACCTATTAGGTGGATTGCCTCTATTTATAATGATGAAATTCTTGATTTTGAATTTGATGAATGTGATCCAAAAATCAAAATAAGTAATAAAACAAAAAGTCATAGGTTAATCAATGAAGTTTTAGAAGTTCAGAATCCTGATGATTTTTTTGAATTATTGAAACGAAATAGAGTAATAGCTATTCGAAAAGAAAGAAAAGAAAAAATTGAAAGTTTAATAAATCGGGCATCTAAATCTTTAAATCTGAAACCTGACCTTTCAGAAGGATTACTAAATGAACTAACTGATTTAGTTGAATGGCCAGACTTAATTATTGGTAAATTTAGTAATGAATTTCTTGACCTTCCGGTTGAAGTTCTCTCAACAGTCATGAAAATTCATCAGAGATACGTTCCTCTTTTATTTAAAAACGAAAGTTTTTCTAAACTAGATTTAAGCTCTGAAAAAAATATTAGTACAACTTTCTGCGTTATTTCAAATGGTCTTGAAGAATCAAATAATAATATTGCCAAAGGTAATGAGAAAGTATTAAGGGCAAGGTTTTCAGATGCAAAGTTTTTTGTAGAAAGTGACAAAAAAGTTGCTTCAATCGAAAGAAATGAAAAGCTGAAATCAGTTTCATATTTAAAAGGACTTGGAAATATATTTCAGAGGGTAGAAAGGATAGAGGAAGTTACTAAAAAAATTCTTAAATTTTTAAATGATAAGTCTTTAGAAGAAAAAAAAATAATAGAAGCTGCTAAATACTGTAAAAACGACTTATGTAGCGAAATTGTTTTCGAATTCCCTGAGCTGCAAGGAATAATGGGTGGTAAATATCTTAAATATGAGGGATTTAGTGATGATGTTTGCATGGCTGTCGCTGAACATTATTTACCTTCTTTTTATAAAGATGCTTTGCCCTCCACAAAATATGGTGCAATAGTTTCCATAGCAGATAAGGTCGAAACTTTAATAAGTATATTTATTTCTGGTAAACGTCCTAGTGGATCATCTGATCCTTATGCTTTAAGAAGAAATTTAAATGGAGTGATTAAAATAATTTGGGATTATGAACTTGATTTACCTTTAGATAAATTATTTAACGAACTTATTGATTTTTGGAAAATCGTATTTCCGAATTTAAAATTCTCAAAAGAAACAGTATTTAATGATTTAAATGAATTTTTAGTTCAAAGAATTGTTAGTCATCTAGAAGAAATATCACTAAGGAAAGAATTAATAAAGGCCGTTTGCTCTTCTGATGAATTGTCTCAAAAAAGAGTATTGAATATTGTTGATCTTAAAAATAGGATTAAATCTATTATCGATTTTATCGAAAAGGATAATTTTGATGAAATCCAGAAGGTAATAACTAGGGTAAGCAAATTAGCAAATAAAAGTGATATTTCAAGAGACGTTCTCTCAACAAGTAATTATGTAAACACAAAACTTTTTGAAAAAGATTGTGAATTCAAAGTTTTTGAATTTATTGGAGAATTAGAAAAACTTTTTTCAGAAGGTTATTGCAATTATTTGGAACTTCTAAATTTGTTTGAGATTAATGTAAACACTATCGAGGATTTATTTGATAATGAAAAGGGAGTTCTAATAATGTCAGAGGATTTAAAAATAAGAAATAATAGACTTAATTTGTTGAGCTTAATTAGAAATTATTCTCTTAAGATTGCCGACTTTACACTTTTGAACTCTTAACTTTAATTCCTCCCTTTATTGAATAATTTTCTAGCATTTTTTCTACCTCTTTATTTTCCCTAACAGCACTATCAACGGGTTTATATTTTAGAGGCGCTAAGGCTTTCCCTCTTAAAATCGAACCAAGTGTAAGCATCGTAATTTTAAGTTGCTGTAATGGTTTCATAGAGACAACTCTTTTGTATAAGTAACTATCAAAAGTAAGTCTTTGAACATCCATGTCATCACACATCTCAACAAAGGCTTCTCTAGCAGAATCATTTCTGTAGAAGATATTTTGAAGGATTTCTAGCACCTTATAAGTAGTGCCATATTTTTTATCCCATTTTTTAAGATAGTTTTTTAAATCTTTTTCTGATGGAATTACTTGACCATTTTTTGATGCTTCAACAATTTCTTCAGCACACATTCTTCCGCTTTTTGCAGCAAAATAAATACCTTCTCCAGAACTTTTTGTAACATAACCAGCTGCATCACCAACCAATGCCATTCTCCCAACAACCCTTCTAGGTCTTGGATGCTCTGGAATAGGGTGAGCTTCTACCTTTATTACTTCACCATTAACAAGTCTTTTCTTAGCCCTATTTCTTACACCCTCTTGAAGTCCTTTAATTAATGACTGATTCTTTTGCATGGTTCCTGTGCCCACAGCAACATGATCATATTTAGGAAATACCCACCCATAAAAATCAGGAGAGACATCAGTTCCAACATACATTTCAGCAAGATCTTCGTAGTAACTCATTTCTTCTTTAGGCAATTTAATTCTTTCCTGAAATGCTATAGCAACTTTGTAATCACCTGCATCCATTGCTTTTGCGACTCTGCTATTGGCTCCATCAGCTCCGATCAAAAGGTCAACAGTAAGCTCTTTTAGTTCCCCTTTTTTATCTCCATTCGTAAAATCTGAATAGGAAAGCTTATATGGCCCTTGATTATTATCGCCAGTATCAATAGAAGTAACTAATCCATTTATTAATGTAGCACCAAGATCTGATGCTCTGTTGCGCATAAAGGCATCCATAACTTCTCTTCTACACATCCCAATAAACTCATTATCACTTTTCCCATAAACTCTATCTAAACTTATATCTACTTCTCTATTTGATGGAGATATCATTCTCATATGCCTTACTTTTCTATCAATAATTGACTCAGGTAAATCAAATTCTTCGACCATGCAAAGTGGAATTGCTCCTCCACAAGGTTTCGCATTATCTAATTTTCTCTCGAAGAGCCAAGTTTTTATTCCAGCTTTAGCAAGTATTTCTGCCGCACATGAACCACTTGGACCTCCACCAATAACAGCTACCCTCAACATATGAAAAAAAATAATACTGTATATAAAAACTACATCTTTTTTGCATATAAAAGTGCATTTCTTAAAATAATAGTTAATATCGAAATATCTTTATCCAAATTCACTTCTAAATATTGGAACTAAACAAAGATATCGATCAATTTGATATACCATTTGCCAAAAGAACTTACCTAAATAATCCAAATTCAACATTTTTAAAAAAACTATTAATATTTTCTCCATTTCTTTTTCTTATCTTTTCTGTCGCTGCATTGCGATTAATTAAAAATATAGAAATTGGATCTCTTGATAATCTCAATTTTCAGGCTCAGATAAATCACGACCATAGAATTTTAGGTCATTTGCCCTATGCGGAAATTTCTAAGGAGAAACTAGTTTTAATTGAGCCTAATATTGAAGTTCATATGGATATGCGCGATTCTCTACTAAGCATGAGAGAAGAAGCCAAAAAGGATGGGATATATTTAGTCTTCTTGAGTGGTTATAGATCAATAAATTTGCAAAACGATATCTTTTATTCTTTAAAGTCTATTAGAAATCAAGAAGCGGCAGAAAGAGCTAGAGTTTCAGCCCCTCCAGGTTATTCCGAACATAGTACAGGATTCGCAATCGACATCGGTGATGCTACTCAAAGAGTGACAGACTTTGAAACCGACTTCGAAAATACTGACGCCTTTAGATGGTTAATAAAAAATGCAGCTAAGTTTCACTTTAAGTTATCGTTCAACAAAGATAATAAATATATAGATTACGAACCCTGGCATTGGAGATATGAGGGGTCAATTGAAGCATTAAAAGTTTTTGAAAGCTCAAATAGAAAATTATAAATCTAATTGATTAATTTAATTATTCAATAAATTATATTTTTCAAAGTCTTAAAGAGAAAATTCTCATAATAAGCATACTTTGAGTTAGCCTTAATAAAGTCAATCTAATATTTATATAAATTCTATAAATGTCATCTTCGATAAAAGAAATTAGAAATGTTGCAATTATTGCTCACGTTGATCATGGGAAGACAACTCTCGTAGATGCATTGTTATCTCAATCAGGAATATTTAGAGATAATGAAGTTATCCCTACATGTGTAATGGATTCAAATGATCTTGAAAGAGAAAGGGGGATAACAATTCTCTCAAAAAATACAGCAGTTAACTACAAAGAAACCAGAATAAATATTATAGATACACCTGGACATGCTGATTTTGGAGGAGAAGTTGAAAGGGTTTTGGGAATGGTTGATGGTTGTCTGCTTATTGTAGATGCAAATGAGGGACCTATGCCTCAAACAAGATTTGTTTTAAAAAAAGCATTAGAAAAAGGACTTAGGCCTATAGTCTTTGTAAATAAAATTGATAGACCACGAGTAGTACCAGAAATAGCAATTGATAAGGTCCTTGATTTATTTTTGGAGTTAGGTGCTGATGATGATCAATGTGATTTCCCTTATCTTTTTGGGAGTGGCTTATCTGGTTTTGCAAAAGAAGAGATGGAATCTAATAGTGACAATATGATGCCTCTTTTTGAAGCTATTATTAGACATGTTCCTCCTCCTGTAGGTGATTCTAATAAACCTCTTCAGCTACAAATAACTACTTTGGACTATTCTGATTTCTTAGGCAGAATAGTTATTGGGAAGATCCATAATGGAACTATAAAAAATGGCCAACAGGCTAGTTTGATTAAAGAAAACGGAAAAACTATTAAAGGTAAGGTCAGTAAGCTTTTAGGATTCGAAGGATTACAAAGAATTGATATAAATGAAGCATTTGCAGGTGATATTGTTGCTGTTTCAGGTTTCGATGACGTCAATATTGGTGAGACCATAGCATGTCCCGATTCTCCTCATCCTCTTCCATTAATCAAAGTTGATGAACCTACCTTAAATATGACTTTTGTTGTCAATGATTCACCATTCGCGGGTAAGGAAGGGAAATTTGTTACTAGTAGACAATTAAAAAATAGATTGGAGAGGGAACTTTTAACAAACGTAGCCTTGAGAGTGGAAGAAACTGATTCTCCTGACAGGTTCTCAGTTTCAGGAAGAGGAGAATTACATCTAGGGATATTGATTGAAACTATGAGAAGAGAGGGTTTTGAGTTTCAAATCTCACAACCTCAAGTAATTTTCAGAGAAATTGATAATGTTGAATGTGAGCCTATAGAGACTTTGGTTTTAGACGTACCTGAAGTATCTGTTGGTTCTTGCATCGAAAAACTTGGATCTAGAAAGGCAGAGATGAAAAACATGCAGACAAGTTCAGATGGTAGAACTCAATTAGAATTTCTAGTTCCATCAAGAGGATTAATTGGATTTCGAGGGGAGTTTGTAAGGATAACCAGAGGTGAAGGTATCATGAGCCATTCGTTTTATGAATATAAACCTAAAACAGGAGACTTTGAAACTAGAAGGAATGGAGTTCTTATAGCTTTTGAGGAAGGTGTAGCCACATTTTATGCTTTAAAGAATGCTGAAGATAGGGGAGTATATTTCATTAAACCTGGAGTTAAAGTTTATAAAGGAATGATAATTGGTGAGAATAATCGACCTCAAGATCTTGAGTTGAATATATGTAAAACTAAGCAGTTGACTAATATGAGATCTGCAGGGGCAGAAGAACTTGATACTTTGCAGTCACCTGTGGATATTACCCTTGAAAGAGCACTCGAATATATTGGTCCAGATGAAATGCTAGAGGTAACACCGGATTCAATAAGAATGAGAAAAATAAATAAAAAGAAAAAAAATTAGTAATTGCTTTAATGAAAGAAGAGAGTGCAAAAAGTTTTCAAGATTCCCTTTTTACAGCTTTAAATCTTTTTAACAATCATGAATGGTACGAGGCTCATGATGCTTTTGAAGAAATATGGAATTCCGTAGATGGTGACGAAAGACAAGTTATCCAAGGAATTTTACAAGTATCTGTTTCTCAGTTTCACTTAAGTAAAGGCAATTTAAATGGAGCTACTATTTTGCTTGGAGAGGGTTTAGGCAGGATAAAAACTAGAACTAAGATTGATTTAGGGATTGATCTTGAATCCTTTTGCCAATGTTTGGAAGATTTATTAAGGAAATTACAATATAGAGAACTATTAAACGAAAACGATAAGCCTTTTTTGAAACCTCTTTGATGAATATATCTTAATCTTCAATTAAATTATTATTATGTATTTAATTTTTTTTCAAGAAAGTAAGAAAACTAATCGATCTCAAGGAAAATGAACCTAAATATCCATAATGTATCCCTTTCAATTAAAGGAAGATTAATTGTAAATGATGTTTCCATAACTGTTAATCCAGGGGAAATTGTAGGTTTGATGGGACCTAATGGTGCTGGGAAAACTACAACTTTTAATCTTGCAGTTGGGAATATAAAACCAGATAAAGGTGAAATTTTAATGAATGGTAAAAATATAACTAATCTTCCTCTGCCAATTAGATCAAGACTTGGGTTAGGGTACTTAACTCAGGAAGCGAGTATATTTAGAGACCTCACAGTTAAGGATAATATAGATTTGGCTTTACAAAATTCATCTTATAGTAGAGCAGCGATAAGAAATAGAAGGGAACAATTAATTAATGAATTTAATTTGAATAACTTTGTAGATAATTATGGTTATCAACTTTCAGGAGGAGAGAGGAGGAGGTGTGAAATTGCAAGGGCTCTCACTGTAGGCAGAAAAGGACCTAGATATTTGTTATTAGACGAACCTTTTGCTGGGATAGATCCTCTAGCTGTTAATGATCTAAAGAAACTAATTTTAAAATTAAGTAGTGATGGGGTGGGGATTCTCATTACAGACCATAATGTGAGGGAAACCCTTCTAATTACTAACAAATCATATGTACTAAGCGAAGGAAAAATTTTAGCTAACGGTTCATCAAGTGAATTGGCTGATAATCCAATAGTCAAGAAGTATTATCTAGGAGATAATTTCAAACTTTGAAATGCTTTTTTTGAAATAAATTAAAACTTTTTTATTAAAGATTTACTCATATGAGAATGATTTTAATTATTATTTGGTTGTCATTGAATATTAAAACTTGAGAAATTTCTAGAAATGGTACTAGATAATTTTTTTAAAAATTTAATATATGAACCGGTTTCAGTTTTAGGTCTTTTAGTTTTTTATTTTTTATTAATTAACTTACCAATATCTTTGGGAGCAGTTTTTAAAAAAAAGTCTTCTGCTGCTGTTAGGCTTATTACGATTTTAGTGAACTTATTAATAACATTACAATTACTTTTTAGGTGGTCAATTTCTGGGCACTTTCCTATTAGCAATTTGTATGAATCTCTTTATTTCCTTACTTGGGGTATCACTTTAGGTCAACTATTGGTCGAAAGAGAATACCAAGCTCCAATAATTCCCTCAATTGCTATACCTATTGAGTTACTGACTGTGGCTTTTGCTTGTTTTGTTTTACCTGAGGATTTGAAATTATCATCCAATTTAGTTCCAGCTTTAAGGTCTAGTTGGTTAGTTATGCATGTTAGCGTCGTAATGCTTAGTTATGCAGCATTAATAATAGGTTCTTTACTTTCAATGTCCGTTTTGTTTATCAATAAAAATAAGCCACTTCAAATCAGAAGCAGTTCTACAGGTATAGGAGGATTTAAACTTTCAAATAGCTATCCCGTAAATGATTTAGTTGAACATATTGAATTTTCTCATTCAGAAGAATTAGATACATTAAGTTACCGTTCTATATTGGTGGGTTTTGTTCTTTTAACCCTTGGTTTAATTTCAGGTGCAGTTTGGGCTAATGAGGCCTGGGGCACATGGTGGAGTTGGGATCCGAAAGAAACATGGGCATTTATCTCATGGTTGTTTTATGCTGCTTATCTGCACATGAGAATAAGCAAGGGTTGGCAGGGACGCAAACCAGCATTATTAGCATCTACAGGCTTTTTAGTTGTTTTAGTATGTTATTTAGGAGTTAATTTTTTAGGAATAGGTTTACATAGTTATGGATGGATATTTGGGTGATTTCTTAATCATCCAGAATATTTATTGAGGTTCTGAAAGAACATTCCCTTTTTGTGCTTCTTGTGCCACTTTTCTCAAGTCATCACATCCTTCTTTCAATGTTGGGTAAGCAAACATTCCGCTACCTGCAATAAAACAATTAGCACCAGCATCGGCACATTGTGAAATAGTCCAATTTGCTTTTATCCCCCCATCAACTTCAATGTCGATATCTAAATTTTTTTCGATAATAAAGTTTCTTATTTCTCTTATCTTATTAAGCATTGTTGGTATGTAAGCTTGTCCTCCAAAACCTGGATTAACTGTCATAACCAAAACATGATCAACCATATCCATTATGTTTTTAATCATTTCAAAAGGAGTATGAGGGTTTAATGCAACAGAAGGAGATCCTCCTAAATCTCTTATCCTCCCAAGAACTCTATGCAAATGAATATTTGCTTCGGCATGAGCTATTACTACTCCTGGTTCACCATTTACCCCTTTTGTAGCGTTTACATAAGATTCAAGCATTGTTTCACAGTTGTACTGGCTTACCATTAATTGAGTTTCAAAAGGGACATTGCAATATTTCCTACATGCAGCAATCATTTCAGGACCAAATGTAAGATTTGGTACGAAATTTCCATCCATTACATCAAATTGAATTCTATCTACCCCAGCTTCCTCGAGCTCTTTCACACATGCCCCCATATTTGCCCAATCTGCTGGTAAAACTGAAGGAATTATTTGAATTGGTCTATTTGCACCAGTTAAATTTGCTTGATTTGACTCAGTCATTTAATTTTTAAAATATTTAATAAAGATACTATATTTAGTTGTTTATTCCTAATTTCAAGTCACGGCCTGATAAAGTAACAGCTGTAAAGAGTTAAAAAAAGCTTACTAGCATAATAATTCTCATAAAAAAGTGCATTTTATATGAGATCATACTCAAAACCTTTTAGAAAATCCTCAAAATTTAATTGTGAATCAAACTTTAATTCAAGAAATTCTCGAAGTTGTCGAGCAAGCAGCTATTGCCTCAGCAAAACTTACAGGACTTGGTCAAAAAGATGAAGCTGATGCTGCAGCTGTCGAAGCAATGAGATTGCGAATGGGCAAAATTGAAATGAAAGGGAAAATTGTTATTGGAGAAGGTGAAAGAGATGAAGCTCCCATGCTTTATATAGGTGAAAAGGTAGGGAGTGGAAGTGGACCAGGTGTAGATTTCGCGGTAGATCCTTGTGAAGGTACTAACCTTTGCGCGAATAATCAAAGAGGTTCTATGGCGGTTTTGGCTGCTTCTGATACAGGCGGTCTTTTTAATGCTCCTGACTTTTACATGAATAAATTAGCAGCTCCTCCTGCTGCCAAAGGCAAAGTAGATATAAGAAATTCTGCAACTGAAAATTTGAAGATACTCAGTGATTGTTTAGATCTTTCTGTTGATGAACTTACTGTTGTTGTAATGGATAGAACTAGGCATAAGGATTTAATTAAAGAAATTCGAGGATGTGGTGCGAAAGTACAACCTATTTCTGATGGTGATGTTCAAGCAGCGATTGCATGTGGTTTTGCAGGGACGGGAACACATTGCTTGATGGGTATAGGCGCGGCTCCAGAGGGTGTTATTTCGGCTGCTGCGATGAGAGCTCTTGGTGGACACTTCCAAGGACAACTAGTTTATGATCCTGCAATTGCTCAAACTTCTGAGTGGGCTGATTACACGAAAGAAGGAAATATCAAACGTTTAAATGAAATGGGGATAACAGATATAGATAAAATCTATGAAGCTAATGAACTAGCATCGGGAGAAAACGTTGTTTTCGCTGGAAGTGGAATAACTGATGGATTATTATTTGATGGAGTTAAATTTGAGAGGGATTGCGTTAGAACAAGCAGTCTTGTAATTAGTACTTTAGATAGTACTGCAAGATTTACAAATACTGTCCATATAAAAGATGGTGCTAAGAGTATTAGTCTTTAAAAATTTACTTTTGATTTTATGCATATTGTTGTCGTCGGACTAAGTCATCGCACGGCACCTGTTGAAGTGCGTGAGAAGCTAAGTATCCCAGACCAATCCATAACAGAATCATTGAAAGCATTAAAAGCTTTCTCTGATATTTTAGAGGTGTCAATTTTAAGTACTTGTAATAGGCTTGAAATATATGCGCTAGTAAAGGATAAAAATACTGGGATTTCATCTATTAAAGAATTTATATCAGATTATTCTGGAATAATTTTTGAAGATTTAAATCCACATCTTTTTTGCTTCAGACAAGAAGACGCGGTTTTGCATTTAATGAAAGTTTCAGCAGGACTCGATAGCCTTGTTTTAGGAGAAGGACAAATCCTTTCGCAGGTAAAAAAAATGATGAGATTAGGTCAAGAGAATCAATCTACTGGGCCTATTCTTAATAGATTATTAACTCAATCAGTTAGTACAGGTAAGAAAGTTAGATCAGAAACAAATTTAGGAACCGGAGCCGTATCAATCAGTTCAGCAGCGGTAGAACTTGCTCAATTAAAAATTGGACAAGAAAATGGGGTTGACAATCTTGTAAGTTTAGAATCAGAGAAGGTTCTTGTGGTTGGAGCTGGACGAATGAGTAGGCTTTTAATAACTCATTTAAAATCAAAAGGATGTAATAAACTTGTTCTCGTGAATAGAAATATTGATAGAGCATTAAATCTTTCCTTAGATTTCCCAGACATAGAGATTGTTTGTAAAGGATTAAGCGAATTAGATGAAAATATATCAACATCTTCTCTTGTTTTTACTAGTACAGCGTCAGAAAAGCCAATAATTGATCTCGCTAAAATTGAAAATTTAAATTTGAACAATAATCTTAAATTTATTGATATTGGCGTACCGAGAAATATATCAAATGATGTTAAGCATCATCAATTTGTAAAGTCGTTTGATGTAGATGACCTACAAGAGGTCGTTTCAAGAAATCAAGAATTTAGGCAGAAAATAGCAAAGGAAGCAGAATCTTTAGTAGAAGAAGAAAGGATCATTTTTCTAGAATGGTGGGCAAGTTTAGAGGCGGTTCCAGTCATTAATAAACTCAGATCGGATTTGGAGTTAATTAGAAAAGAGGAACTCCAAAAAGCACTTAGTAGGATGGGGCCAGATTTTTCTGCAAGAGAAAGAAAAGTCGTGGAAGCTCTTACTAAAGGAATTATCAATAAAATACTTCATACACCCGTTACTAAGTTGAGAAGTCCTCAATCAAGAGAAGAAAGACAAGCTTCTTTAAAAATTGTTGAAAAATTGTTTTCTTTGGTTGATGAGGAAAAAAACAGCTAAAAATTCATCATTTATATTAAGTTTTTCTAAAAATTTTCGAAATACCTTTGTAAACTGACCATTCCTATTTCTAAACTTGCCCATTATCAGTTACTTTAAATAGTTGTATCTCTACCTCCATTAGATTGAATGAAGCGTGTGTTGGCCATCATCCTCGGAGGAGGAAAAGGTTCTAGACTTTACCCTTTAACAAAAATGAGGGCAAAACCTGCTGTTCCCTTGGCAGGTAAGTATCGTTTAATAGATATCCCTATTAGTAATTGTATTAATTCAGGTATAGAAAAAATGTACGTATTGACTCAGTTCAATAGTGCATCTCTAAATAGACATATAGGAAGAACCTATAATTTAAATGGACCTTTTGGTCAAGGTTTTGTAGAGGTTTTAGCCGCACAACAAACTCCTGAAAGTCCAAAGTGGTTTGAAGGAACTGCTGATGCCGTTAGAAAATACCAGTGGTTATTTCAAGAATGGGATGTTGACGAGTATTTAATATTGTCAGGTGATCAACTCTACAGAATGGATTACAGTTTATTCGTCCAACATCATAGAGAGAATGGAGCTGACCTAACTGTCGCAGCTTTACCTGTTGATGAAGCTCAAGCAGAAGGTTTTGGCCTCATGAGAACAGATGAGCAAGGAAATATAAAAGAATTCAGTGAAAAGCCAACTGGAGAGAAGTTGAAGGCAATGGCAGTAGATACTTCAAAATTTGGATTAAGTAAGGAGTCAGCAGCAGAAAAACCTTACCTAGCCTCTATGGGTATTTACGTTTTTAGCAGAAATACTCTTTTCGATCTTCTAAATAAATTTCCTAGTTATACAGATTTTGGTAAGGACATAATTCCTGAAGCACTAAATAGGGGTGATACTCTTAAAAGTTATGTGTTCGATGATTATTGGGAAGATATTGGAACCATTGGCGCATTCTTTGAGTCAAATCTTGCATTAACTGAGCAACCAAAACCTCCATTTAGTTTTTATGATGAAAAGTTTCCAATTTATACAAGACCTAGATTCCTCCCACCTTCTAAACTTGTAGATGCTCAAATTACTGACTCAATAGTCTGTGAGGGTACAATCTTGAAGTCATGCAGTATTTTGCATTGTGTCTTAGGTGTAAGAAGTAGGATTGAAAGTGATTCGGTTCTTGAGGATACTCTAGTTATGGGTGCAGATTTCTTTGAATCGCCTGAAGAAAGGGTTGAATTAAGAAAAGGAGGTGGAACACCTCTTGGAGTAGGAGAAGGAACTACTGTAAAAAGAGCAATTCTTGATAAGAATACAAGGATTGGTGATAATGTCGTAATCATAAATAAAGATCGAGTAGAAGAAGCAGATAAGCCAGAATTAGGCTTCTATATAAGAAATGGAATTGTTGTAGTAGTTAAAAATGCAACTATCGCAAACGGAACTGTTATTTAAATCTTTTTCGATCATTTTTCGCTGACATAAGTATTTTTTTTGAGCAATTTTGTTGAGTTGCCGTCACACTATATTTATTGAGTTTTTTAATTTTTTATGTCCAAGGCACATTTTGGTTTAATAGGTCTTGGTGTTATGGGCGAAAATTTAGTTCTTAACGCAGAGAGAAATGGATTTTCTAGTGTAGTTTTTAATAGGACTTACTCAAAAACTGAAGAGTTTTTACAAGGTCGTGGCCTTGGGAAGAATATAGAGGGAGCTGAAACTCTTCAAGAATTTGTTAG
Source organism: uncultured Prochlorococcus sp. (assembly GCA_902576415.1). Classification (GTDB taxonomy): domain Bacteria; phylum Cyanobacteriota; class Cyanobacteriia; order PCC-6307; family Cyanobiaceae; genus Prochlorococcus_A. The sequence continues at coordinate 53,735 of CACGVZ010000004.1, forward strand.
TAAGCTAGAGAGGCCTAGAAGAATTCTAATGATGGTAAAAGCTGGACCTGCAACAGATGCCGTCATAGACAATATTTCTGGATATCTGGAGGAAGGAGATTTGTTAATAGATGGCGGTAATTCTCAATTCAAAGATACAGAAAGAAGGGTAAAGACTCTTGAAAGTAAAAGTTTTGGATACATTGGAATGGGAGTATCTGGAGGGGCCAAAGGGGCTCTAGAAGGGCCAAGCATGATGCCTGGTGGTACTAAAGCTTCATATGATGCAATAGAAAGCTTAGTAACAAAAATGGCTGCCAAAGTTGAAGACGGACCATGTGTTGCATATGTTGGACCTGGAGGCTCAGGCCATTTTGTGAAAACTGTTCATAACGGAATTGAATATGGAATTGAACAAATACTTGCAGAAGCTTATGACCTTATGAAGAGAGTCAAAGGTATGAATGGACAACAGATGTCAGAGGTATTTGGTATTTGGAACAATACTGATGAATTAGCTTCTTATCTGGTTGAGATAACAGAGATTTGTCTAAATACAAAAGATGAGATAACTGGAGATGATGTCGTGGAAAAAATATTAGATAAAGCTGGCCAGAAAGGTACAGGTTTATGGACTGTTGTAAGTGCTTTAGAACTGGGGGTATCAGTCCCAACTATTTATGCATCTTTAAATGCAAGAGTAATGAGTTCTTTAAAAGAGCAACGTAGTGAGATTGAAAAAACTATTCCATCTAAAGAGATAGAGGATTTTGATTTAGGAAATATATCAGATGGAATGAAACCTTTATTTGATGCTGTAGTCCTTGCTACAATTGCTAGCTATGCCCAAGGGATGGACATTTTAAGAGAAGCATCTGCAGTATATAACTATGGTTTGAATATGCCGTCAATTGCTCAAATATGGAAAGGTGGTTGCATAATTAGATCAAAATTATTAAGTAAAATTCAAGATGCTTATAATAAAGATCCTAATCTAAAAAATTTAATTTTTGATGATTGGTTCAATAATGAAATTGCGACAAGATTAGATAATTTAGCTAAAGTTGTTTCTTTATCTACAAAAGCTGGTATACCAGTCCCATGTCTATCCAGTACCTTAGATTATTTGAATAGTTATAGAACAAATAGACTTCCTCAGAACCTTGTTCAGGCAATGAGAGACTGTTTTGGCTCTCATACATATGAAAGAATTGATAAGGAAGGTAGTTTTCATACTGAATGGATGAAATGATTGAGAAGGTTAAAAATGGATATAAACTTAACATCTACAAAGACAATTTAGAGCTATCTAAAGCAGTTTTTAAGTTTATTGAAAGTCACATTATTCATACTTTAAAAAGGAATGATAGGTTCAAATTTTGTGTAAGTGGAGGTTCAACTCCTAAATCTGTCTATAATCTTTTATCAAAAAGTGATCTTAGATGGGATATGGTTGATGTCTTTTTAGGGGATGAAAGATGTGTTGATCCAAATTCAGAATTGAGTAACTCGTTAATGTTGAAGAATTCATTGTTAACTAATTTTGGATCTAAAGCTTTTTTTTATGAAATTTTCAATGATAAAAATGCTGATGATGAAGCTACAAAAAATCAATTTATCTCTAAATTATTTGAAAAATGCGGATCAAACCCTCCAACTTTTGATTTAACATTATTAGGTCTTGGAGACGATGGTCATACAGCCTCACTATTCCCTTATCAAAAAAATAATAATGTAGATGATTTTGTTACCTTTAATGAAGGTAAAGGTTTAAAAAGAATTTCATTAACTCCAAAGGTTCTTTCAGCTTCTTCAAAGATAGTATTTTTAGTTAGTGGAGCTTCTAAAAGAATTGCTCTTGAGAGGTTATTAGATGAAAAAGAGCCACCAGATAGAACACCATCAAAATTAATAAAATCTATTAATCAAATTTCAATATTTTGTGATCAGGAATCAGCAAAAGAATTAGAAATTTAGTTAAAGTCTATTAATAATTTAAATTATTTAATGAGTAAGAAAAAATTTTTATTCCAGAAAAAGGAGTTCGATGGTTGGAAAACATTAAATGATACTGTTATGGGCGGATCAAGTTCAGCTTTTTGTGAAATTTCAAATTCGGGTTTGATATTAAAGGGTAATATTGTCGAGAAAGCAGGAGGATTTGTTAGTTGTAGATCGTCTATATATAAACCCTCTTTAAATGTATCTGAGTATTCATCCTTTGAATTAAATATTGATGGACAAGGAAGAACTTTTAAATTTGCTGTCGCTTGTGAAGATGATCTACTAGGACTAACCGAATTTATTCCGGGTGGACTTAGATGGATTAAATCATTCCCAACAAAAAAATTCGGGACAACAAATGTTCAAATTCCTTTTAGTGAGTTAAAACCTTCAGTAAGAGCTAATAAAGTAAGTTTTCCATTTAAATTCAAGCCATCTAAAATTAAGAGATTGCAGCTACTACACTCTAAGTTCGGTGATGATGGATTACTTAATAATGAGTTTAAACAAGGTTCAATAAAAGTTTTAATTAAATCAATAAGTGTTATTTGAAAATCCCCCTAAAAATATAGAGAGCTTAATCGCTAAGTCAGCAGATTTAACAAATAAACCTTTTGTTCATTCTGTAGTAAAAATAAATGGTGAATACGAATTCGAAGATGAAGATATTGATTTAACAGTTAATATCTTATGTCGAGATAAAGAAGGTAAAAGATTAGAAATTTATGATCTTGAATTAGAACTTTTTAAATCAAATAAAGAGTTGGTTTTAGTAATCTCTAAGCTTAACTTTCCTGATGAACCAATATTATGGTGTGGAGTTAAAACATTATGGATGGATAGCAATAATGGAAAAAAATGCAATTCACCAAAATACAGCGGTAGATTGGAAAATTTAGCAAATAGGATAAAAAGTTTTATTGATTAAGAAAATAAAATTTGAGCTGATTTATAAATCAGTAACAGCCCCTAAACTTGATGTGCTTACGATTCTCGAATATTTTGAAAGAATTCCTCTTTTGTATTTTTGAACAGGTTTTACCCAATCTTTTTTTCTTTTTTCTAATTCTTCGTCAGATAAATCAACTTCAATTAGTTGTTTTACAGCATCTACTGTAATTAAATCACCTTGTTTTATTAGAGCAATATTTCCTCCTACAGCAGCCTCTGGAGCTATGTGACCCACAACAAGACCGTAGGTACCACCGCTAAATCTGCCATCTGTAATTAAAGCCACCTTCTCTCCTAGCCCTTGACCAACAATCGCAGATGTTGGAGCTAACATTTCTCTCATGCCTGGACCTCCAACAGGACCTTCGTTTCTAATAACAACAACATCACCAGCTTTGATATCGTTATTTAATATGGATTTTAAACAATCCTCTTCACTTTCAAAAATCTTTGCGGGACCTGTTAATACAGGGTTTTTTACTCCGCTAATTTTGGCTACAGAACCTTCGCTCGCTAAGTTACCTTTTAATATCGCTAGATGTCCTTTTTTATAAAGAGGGTCATCTATGTCTCTTATGACATTTTGATTTGTTGAAGGCTTATCTGGAATATTCTGTAAGTATTCTGAGATGGTTTTTCCTTCAATATTTTTGCAATCGCCATGAATTAATCCTGCATTCAAAAGTATTTTCATAACTTGTGGAATCCCACCTGCCTTATGAAGATCCACCGTCACATATTTACCACTCGGTTTAAGGTCACAGATAACAGGTACTTTTTGTCTGATTCTCTCAAAATCATTAATGTTGATATCTATTCCTGCAGTATTCGCAATAGCTAAGATGTGCAATACCGCATTTGTTGATCCGCCAATTGCCATAATTACTGATATTGCATTTTCAAATGCTTTCTTTGTCATTAGGTCTAGAGGTCTTATATCTTTTTCTATTGCAGAGACTAATATCTCAGCACTTTTATCTGCGCTTAGTTCTTTTTCAAGATCTTCAGCAGCCATAGTGGAACTGTGAGGAAGACTTAACCCTAATACTTCAATAACCGCAGACATTGTATTAGCTGTAAACATTCCTCCACAGCTACCAGCACCAGGAATACAATTTTTCTCAACTTGGATTAGCCTTTCTTCATTAATTTTTCCTGATGTTAATTGTCCAACAGCTTCAAATGCACTAACAACAGTAAGATCTTCTCCATGCAATTTCCCAGGCTTTATTGTCCCTCCATAAATGAAAATTGAGGGGATATTCATTCTTGCAATCGCAATCATGGCACCCGGCATATTTTTATCACATCCACCTATAGCAAGTACTCCATCCATACTCTGAGCATTGCATGCTGTTTCAATTGAATCAGCAATAACTTCTCTTGAAACTAGGGAATATTTCATGCCCTCTGTTCCCATAGAAATCCCATCACTTACTGTTATAGTCCCAAACATCTGAGGCATCCCACCTGATCTTTTTATTGACTCTTCAGCTTTTAGAGCTAACTTATTTAAACCCATATTGCATGGTGTTATGGTGCTGTATCCATTTGCAACTCCAATAATAGGTTTATTAAAATCTTCATCATTAAATCCAACAGCTCTTAACATGGATCTGTTAGGGGATCTTTGCACACCTTGGGTTATTGCAGATGATCTTAGTTTATTCATATTATTTGAGAACCTTTTTTATTCTATTGCCCCAACTCTTCAAGTTGCTTCCTTACATCAGCAATTGCAGAATTAAGTTGCTCAACTTTCTTCTCAAGATTCTCTCCTTCAACTTCATTTATAGTTTCATTTGAATCAATCGCTTCTGAGCCATCTTGAATTCTGGAGGAATACATCATTGCTTTTTGTTTTTTTTCCTCCTTTCTTTTGTCTGCTTCGGATATTAACCACCAAGCTAGACCTGCTGCTCCAATAAAAGCACCGCTTATTAATGATAAAAGATTATTTGAAGACGAATCTCTGTATTCAGACATTGGTAAAATATTTACTCCTATATACTATATTAGTTCTTATCTTGAAATATAGTACTTAAACGCGATAGAGGATTCCCAATACCCGGTACTAATAATTGTGTTTTTTCGTCTTCCTCATCTATGCATGAAGTGTAAATTACCTGATTGGGGAGTAATTTCGCAATTTCATTTAACCCTTTATTTGAGCAAATAGCAGTTATCACAAGAATCCTATTTGAATCAACACCTAATTCCTTTAATTTCATTAAAGTTTCTAATGTAGCTGATTTTGTTGTTAATTGTTCTGAATAAAATATAACTCCTTCATTTGATTCAATAGTTTTAGGAAGTTCTCCTAATGATAGGGTTGAATTAGGAATTACTTCTTTAGATCCAAGCCAAAGAGATAACCCTTCGGGCAACATTGCGATCACTTTTATTGGATAATCATTATTAATAAAGAATCCATCTGCGTCTCCATTATCAGTATTTACTATTTCTTTTTTATATGGCAGCCAATTACGTAATGCTTCATATGTAAGCCATTTCCCTAATTGCTCATATCCTGTTGAGTACAAAATATTTGGAGTATTTTTTTCTCGCAATATTGAAAGCCAATGTTTTATTAATGGATGAGGAGGAACAATAACCTTTAGTGACATTGCCATATATTTTCCTTTAAGATACTCTTACAAACTTTAAATACTTAAGTTCTAAAATACAGTCTTATTATGATTAAATCAATTGTTTTCCCCTCACTAAAGAACTCATTAATTACTTTGTTATTCGTTGGGATTTTATTTTTTAATTCTGTAAATTCTGCATGGGCTAAAAGACCTCCTGAGATTAGAAACCAGCAAGACCTTAATTTAGAGCCAGATATGCATGGTCAAGACTTAAGCGGTAACGAATACGTTAAGTTTGATTTGAATGGGTTTAATTTCAGTGAAAGTAATTTAGAAGGAGCGGTGTTCAATAATAGTAAATTGCAAAACTCAAAGTTTACTGGAGCAAATTTAAGAGATGCACTAGCTTATGCAACTGACTTTACAGATGCTGATCTTTCGGATGTTAATTTTACTAATGCTTTATTAATGGAGAGTAATTTTGAAGGTGCAAAAATAGATGGTGCAGATTTTACAGATGCTGTTCTTAGTCGTACACAACAAAAACAATTATGTGCGATTGCTAAGGGCACAAATAGTTCTACAGGAGAGAGTACAGAATATAGTTTAGGTTGTTAATAACCAAAGATGAAAAAAAAAGTTCCAGTTATTGTTGTTTCGGGATTTCTTGGTTCAGGTAAAACAACTTTTCTAAGATATCTATTAAAAGAGAGTAATAAAAAATTTGGTTTAATAATTAATGAATTTGGTGATGTTGGAATTGATGGTGATTTGATTAAAAGTTGTGATAAATGTGATGAATCTGAAGACGACTGCGTTATCGAATTAAACAATGGATGTTTATGTTGTACTGTTCAAGATGATTTTGTTCCATCAATAAAAGCTCTCCTAGAATTTAATCCTCCTATCGAATCAATAATTATCGAAACAAGTGGCTTGGCACTACCAATTCCCTTAATTCAAGCACTTAACTGGCCTGAAATTAGGTCTTCCATCTATCTTGATGTAGTTGTTGGCATCGTTAATGGAGAATCAATGCTTAATGGTTCACCAATTAATGATTTAAATAAAATAACAAAACAATATAATGAAACAGATAAAATTGATCACAACGCAACTATAGATGAACTTTTTGAGGAGCAACTAGAAGTTTCTGATATCGTTTTAGTCTCAAGATCAGATGTCTTAAATGATAATCAGTTTGACGTTGTAAAAAATAAAATCCAGGGAAGTCTAAACTCATCTACACCAGTCCTTAAATCCAAGAATGGCAAAATTGATTTAAATTATCTTTTTGACTTTAATTTTAAAAAAGAGACTTATAAAGAATTTTTAACTGAAGAACATGACCATAATCATGTAGAGCTTGTATCAGATTCAATTAAATCAAATTATTTCCTTGAAAAAAATGACTTTGAAAAAGAGATTTCAAAAATCTTGGATGAATTAAACATTCTTCGAATAAAAGGACGTATTTGGATACCAAATAAATCATTGCCTTTACAAATACAAATTGTTGGAAAGAAAATTAATACTTGGTTTGAAGAAGCTCCAGACAATTGTTGGAGACCAAATGATAATGCTGGACTTGAATTAGTAATAATTTCCTTTGATAAAAAATCTATAAAAAATTTCAATAGAAAAATTAAAGAGAAATTTAAGAATTTAAGTGAACCAAAAATAGCAATTTGACATTATAGTTAGCTGTCGGGATACTAACTAAAGTAGACAGCACAAGATGGAAAATCCAAAAATTGTATTAAAACAAATAATCTCTGACGAAGTTACATCAATTGATAAAATAAAATGTTCAAAATGTGGTGGGGCAGGAAACTTTAAAACTCATGAAAATTCAAGAAGAACTTGCTTAGTTTGTTTTGGTAGAGGCTACATAAACATCTAATAACTCAGAGAACCTTAAGGTAAAAATATTTGTTTATTAATCAATAGTACTTTTTATTAAAATTTAAACTAATCTTCTAGTAGAAATTAATTTTTAATTGGACCAATTTGCTGTAAAAGTTTTTGTAAGACTAAGACCCTCAGTTTTAGATCCAGCAGGGGAAGCTACCAAATCTGCCTCTATAAAACTTGGAGCCGAGGGAATAAAATCATTACGTATAGGAAAAATGATTGAAGTAAAAATAGAAGGTAATGGTGAAAACGAAGTAAGAGAAAAAATTGATTTATTGTGTGATAGGTTATTCGCAAATACTGTTATTGAAGATTATGAGTATTCACTAGAAAAATTATAAGATGGTTAATTTTACTGTAGGAGTTGTTGTCTTTCCTGGTTCTAATTGTGATCGTGATGTTTCATGGGCATTGGAAGGTTGTTTAGACATAAGAACAAAATACTTGTGGCATGAGTCTTCGGATTTAAGCGATGTAGATGCAATAGTTTTACCTGGAGGATTTAGTTATGGTGATTATTTAAGATGCGGTGCAATTGCAAGATTCTCTCCATTAATAAATGCCTTGGATGACTTTGTTAAAAGTGGAAAAAGAGTTTTAGGAATTTGTAATGGGTTTCAAATTTTGACAGAATCAGGCTTTTTGCCTGGTGCCCTTACTGCAAATAAAAATCTTAATTTCATCTGTGATGATGTTGAACTTGATATCATTTCTTCAAAAGGAGGTTGGTTTAATAATGGAAGTGAAAAACAAACTATTAAGTTGCCAATAGCGCATGGGGAAGGAAGATATCATTGTGATTCTGATACTTTAAAAAAACTTGTGGATAATGAATTGATCGCTTTGAGATATAAAAATAATCCTAATGGATCCTCATTCGATATTGCAGGCATAACTAATGAAAAGGGAAACGTTCTAGGTTTAATGCCTCATCCAGAGCGTGCATGTGACGAGACAATTGGTGGGACTGATGGTCTCTTTACATTAAAATCATTAATATTGAAATAAAAAAAAAGACCACCAATTTTGGAGGTCTTTTTTATTTAATTTAGGAAAAAAATTAAACAGTAGCTTTTACTTTGGGATCTAAATCACCTTTAGCGTAAAGATCAGCAAAGTAATTTGTGCTGTTTTGCTTGATCTTACTTGCTTGACCTTCGCACCAGAACTGCTTGTATCTGTCAAGACAAACTTGCTTCATGTATTTTCTAGCAGGTTTGTTGAAATGTCTAGGGTCAAAGTTTGCCTTGTCAGCAAAAGCTGCCTCTCTTACCGCGGCAGTGAAAGCAAGTCTGTTATCGGTATCAATGTTGACTTTCCTAACTCCATTTCTTATTCCCTCTTGAATCTCTTCAACAGGAACACCGTATGTTTGAGGTATCTCACCACCATATTTGTTTATGATATCTAACCATTCTTGAGGCACTGAACTAGATCCATGCATTACAAGATGTGTATTTGGAAGTGCTTTATGGATTTCAGCAATTCTGCTTATTGCAAGAACTTCTCCTGTAGGCTTCCTTGTGAATTTATATGCACCATGGCTTGTACCTATAGCGATTGCTAATGCATCAACTTTTGTTTTAGCAACAAAATCTGCCGCTTCTTCAGGATCAGTCAAAAGCATATCAGTAGAAAGTTCACCTTCAAAACCATGACCATCTTCTGCTTCACCTTTCCCTGTTTCTAATGAACCTAAGCAACCTAATTCTCCTTCAACACTAACTCCAACTGAATGAGCAAAATCTACTACTTTTTTAGTAACTGCAACATTATATTCGTAACTAGCGGGTGTTTTTGCATCTGCTTCTAGAGAACCATCCATCATTACTGATGTGAAACCATTTATTGCTGCTGAATAGCATGTTGATGGCTCATTACCGTGGTCTTGGTGCATTACTACTGGAATATTAGGATATGTCTCTGTGGCAGCAAGTATTAGATGACGTAGGAAAATTTCTCCTGCATAATTTCTTGCCCCCCTTGAGGCTTGAAGGATTACAGGACTATCAGTTTCATATGCTGCTTCCATGATTGCTTGAACTTGCTCAAGGTTATTAACATTGAAAGCTGGAATACCGTAACCATTCTCAGCAGCGTGATCTAAAAGTAGTCTTAGTGGAACGAGGGCCATAATTAAAATAAGTTAAATGCTATATAAAGCACATGTTTCCGAGAGTTTAGTATAAAGAGGTATCAAATGTCACGTCATTAGATATACAAAATACTAAATTAAAGAAACTAATTTTATGACCCAGAGTATATTTTTAGAATTTTTTTAGTTAGTAAGTGTAGCCTGCTACAAACAATTGCTCATCAGATGAAGGTTGAGATCCAGCTACATATGCACCTTTTGAAGCTTCAGAGTTTGCTTGAGCTCTTGCTATTAATGCTTTTTGACCTTCTTCAACGTTACTTCCTTTCCATGCTTTTAAGCATGAGTGCTGTAGTGCTCTTCCATAGGAGAATGAAACATTCCATAAAGCTTTCCTGTAAAGAGTGTTCATATTGTTTAAATAAACAGAAGCAGCTTCTTCGCTTAACCCTCCTGATAAGAAAACTATTCCAGGAACAGATGCGGGAACGCATCTTTCCATAGTTCTTATTGTCATTTCAGCAACTTTCATAGGATCAGCCTTTGTTGGACAATCTGCTCCATTAACAGTCATTGAAGGTTTTAATAGAGTGCCTTCTAGAAAAACTCCATTTGCTTGACAAGCAATATAAACCTGCTTTATTACCTCTTCTTGGACTTCAGCAGTTTTTTCAATAGTATGATCGCCGTCCATTAAGATTTCAGGTTCAATAATTGGTACCAACCCTGATTCTTGAACAGATCTTGCATACCTTGCCAATCCCCAAGCATTTTCTTGAATTGATAGTTTTGAAGGGCAACCATCATTTGTAATTTGCAGAACTGCTCTCCACTTTGCAAATCTGGCACCTTGTTCATAATATTTTGCTGCTCTTTCCACTAACCCATCTAGACCAGAGCAAAAAGTTTCTACAGCTCCTCCTCCTGGAAGTGGATTTAGGCCTTTATCAACCTTTATACCTGGAATAATACCTAAATCATTTAGTTTCTTAACCATTGACTCACCATCTTGGTGATTCTGATAAAGAGTTTCTTCGAAGAGGATTGCTCCACTTATATATTTGCCAAGTCCTTCTGTGGTAAAAAGCATTCCTCTATATGCCTTCCTATTGTCTTCAGTATTCTCAACGCCAATTCCAGCGAGTCTTTTACCTACTGTTTTAGTGGATTCATCTACCGCTAATATCCCTTTTCCTTTAGAAGCTAGTAATTGAGCATTTTCTTTAAGCTCATTTTTGTAATAATTTAAAGCCATTCTTTAATAATTCAGTTCAATTGATTTTTCCAGAATATGAAAAAAAAATAAAATCAATTCAATACTTTATTGGGTGATAATTGATACCTATAAATGTATAGCCTTAAATTTTGATACTTAATCCACTTTTCGAAGATTCTCTTATGGCTTCGCAAACTTTATGACTAGCAAGTCCCTCACATAAGCCTGGGATTAAAGGAGTTCTATTAATTATACTCTGAGCCCATAAATTTTGAATTCTCAAAACTGGAGCTATTCTCCCATCAGTCCATGTTTTTTCAAAATTAAAATTTGAATCTGCTGTTAGATTTTGTATTTTATTTTCGTTGTTTGAATATTTTAAATTAAAACCATGGACATAATCTTTTTGGTTCTCGCTTTTAAGAATAAGTGAACCTTTGCTTCCATATATTTCTAAACTAAATCCTCTACCATTTTTAGAAATCGATGATAAAGATACCTGACATGGAATCAGATTGGAGCTGTAGTTTGATATTTCTATATTAGCGAGACAAACATCCTCACTAGTAACATCATTTAAATCAGATGAATTAGCTAAAGGTCTTTTTTTGATTGATGTTGCTAACTTACCAGATACATTTATTGATTCTCCAAAAAACCAATTCAACATGTCGAATGCATGAGTACCTAAAGCGCCAATAACTCCCCCACCTTTTTCTTCCAAAGAATACCAATTCCAAGCTCTTTTAGGATCGGATCTGCTCCCCATTAACCAATCTAATTTGACTAAATATATTTCTCCTAAAGTATTTTCATCAAGAAGTTTTTTTGTCTGAAGAAAAAGAGGTACTGCTCTATATTCAAAATCAACACACACGCTTAAATTATTAATCAAAGATATTCTCTGAAGCTCTTCAATTTCTGAGGAGGAAATTGAAACGGGTTTTTCTAGAAGCAAATTTTTATTGTTCTCAAGTGCGCTTTTGGCTAACTTAAATCTTGATTCAGGAGGGGTTGCAATAATGATCCCATCAATTTCTGGCGATTTAATTAAGTCATCCCAATCATGAAAAAAATCTAAGCCCGTTTCTTTTTCTATTTTCGATTTTTGTTTTTTCTCGTAATGATAAATAGCTGCAGGAGTTAAGTAATCAGACTCTTTTAATGCCTCTAAATGAACTTTTTTACCAAACCCTAGTCCAGCGATTGCTATTTTTAATTTTTTATTTTTAGAATTCATTCTTATCCATTAATAAATTCTGAACAGCTATTTTCAATAACAATATCTATGAGTTCATCATTATTAGAAGTTTGCCATTTTGAATTGAATTGGGGTATTCCATTTATGGAAGTATCTTTGAACTTTTTTTCATCGCAATTAATTCTCATTACATAAAGTGATAACTCTCCATCATCATCCGAATTAGTTGGATTTTTAAAGAACTTTGTTAAGACACTTATTTCACCATTTGGAAACGGCTTAATACTACCTTTATCAAGCCATTCTTTACCTTCATTATTCTCTTTTAGTAGGACCCAGTCAACATTTCCTATTCCATAAGAATATGGTGCAAAATTTAAAATAAAAAATAAAAGGCTTAAAGAAAAATAAAAGAAATTTAAAATAATTCTCATTTTACATATTTGCTTTTACAAGTTCTTTTACACCATGAATTTTTAAAATTTTAGTCAAAGTATCTTTGAGATCTTTCCTTTTAACTATTACATCAACAAAACCATGCTCAAGAAGATATTCAGCTGTTTGAAAATTATCGGGTAATTTTTCTCTTAATGTTTGTTCTATAACCCTTCTTCCAGCAAAACCAATAAGAGCTTTGGGTTCCGCCAAAATTAAATCACCTAACATTGCAAAGCTTGCTGTTACTCCTCCAGTGGTTGGATGAGTTAATAAAGGCATATAAAGAAGATTTTTTTCTTTATGTTTTTTTAGTGCTCCAGATATTTTTGCCATTTGCATGAGACTTAACATACCTTCTTGCATCCTTGCTCCTCCTGATGCGCAAACAATAAGAATTGGAAAATTTTCTAAAGTTGCTTTCTCAATTATCCTTGTAATTTTTTCACCAACTACTGAACCCATGGATCCTCCCATAAATCGAAAATCCATAACAGCTAATGCTAAAGGCATTGAATTTACAGAACAGATACCTGTTACTACGCCATCTCTTAAACCTGTACCTGCTTGACTTTCTTTAATTCGATCAGCATAAGACCTTCTATCTTTAAAACCTAAAGGATCTGTAGGACTTAGTGAACTATCAAATTCTTTAAATGAATTTTTATCAGCAATTATGTTTATCCTTTCATCACTATTAATTCTATTATGATGACCACAATTACTACAAACATTGAAATTTGAAATTAGGTCTTTTCTGTAGGCTACTTGTGAACATTCTGAACATTTAACCCACAAACCATCTCCTTCGTCAGTATCTTGGGAAACTTTCCCAACAAATTGATCTTTACGCCTTGCGGCAAACCAGTCGATTAATGACACAACGTTTCCTTTTTTTCTATTTAAATCTAAGTTAGGTACTTTTATCAAGAAAGATATATAAAAATTTGAGATTTTCTAAATTAGAAACTCCTCAAAGTTAAAATATAATTTATTTGAGTTAATAATCGAAATTAATTATTATTTATTTTTCTCCTCAATCATTTTATGAATTATTGGAGTAAGAATTAGTTCCATAGCGAAACCCATTTTCCCACCATTTACGACGATACTTGTTGGACTTGACATAAATGAATCGTTAATCATTCCAAGCAAGTATTGAAAATCAATACCCCATTTCTCTCTTGCCCCTTTTCTGAAATGTATGATCACAAAGCTCTCATCAGGAGTTGGTATATTTCTGCATATGAAAGGATTTGAAGTGTCAATTGTGGGAATTCTTTGGAAATTAATATCGGTTTTACTGAATTGTGGGCAAATGTGATTTATATAATCAGGCATTCTTCTTAATATCGTATCCACAATGGTTTCCGCTGAGTAACCTCTTTCTGCGTTATCTCTATGGATTTTTTGAATCCATTCTAAATTTGTTATTGGAACAACGCCAACAAGTAAATCAGCATAAGATGCCACATTGTATCCATCACCTTCTACCCCGCCATGCAAACCTTCATAAAAAAGTACGTCTGTTCCCTCAGGAATATCTTCCCATGGAGTAAATTGCCCAGGTTCTAGGGATGTCCCAAGTCTTGTATTATGTTCTTCTGCTTCTTCAAGACTATGTAAATAATATCTTTTCTTTCCTCCTCCAGTTTCACCATAGATTTTAAAAAGTTCTTCTAACTTGTCAAAAAGATTAGCCTCTGGACCAAAATGAGAGAAATTTTCACCTTTTGCAAGAGCGTCTGCCATAGCTTTTTTCATTGGCATTCTTTCAAATCTGTGGTAACTATCACCTTCTACAACTGCGGGAACAATATCTTCTCTGGCAAAAATATGCTCAAAGGCTCTTTTTACTGTACTTGTTCCTGCTCCTGAAGATCCTGTTACAGCGACTACTGGATGACGTTTTGACATTTTTTAAAAACAATATCTAATGATTCTGACAGGTCATATGCCAACTTTATGTTTTACTTAAAAATATTTTTTTATTTATTAATTTTTTTTTAAATTTCATCTATTATTTTATCTCCGAGTTCACTGCAAGATAAAACTTCAGTAGACCCATTAGCTAAATCTGCTGTTCTAAATCCTTTTGATAAAACTTTATCAATGGCAGTTTCTAAATTTTCTGCAGCTTCTTCTTCATTTAATCCAATTTTTAACATCATGGAAGCAGATAAAAGCATTGCAATAGGATTAGCTATGTTTTTACCAGCTATATCAGGAGCCGAACCATGAACAGGTTCAAAAACGCCTGGCCCATTATTGTTTAAAGAAGCAGATGGAAGCATACCAATAGAACCAGTTAACATTGCGGCCAAATCGCTTAAAATATCTCCAAATAAATTACTAGTTAAAATCACATCAAATTGACCAGGATCTCTAACTAATTGCATCGCTGCATTATCAACGTACATATTGCTTAGAGATATATTTTTATCTTTTGAGGTGATATTTAAAACTGTATCTCTCCACAATTGACTAACCTCAAGAACGTTTGATTTATCAACAGAACAAATTTTTTTATTTCTTTGGTTAGCAATTTTTATTGCTATTTCAGTTATTCTTTCTATTTCGGTCGAATCATAAACCATCGTATTGAAAGCTTTTGGGATTTTTGTATTTGTTATATGTCCTCTTGGTTTCCCAAAATAAATTCCTCCTATTAATTCTCTTACAACAATAAGATCTACATGCTCAACGATTTCTTTTTTTAATGTACTTGCTTCCAATAGAGATTTTCTTATTTTGACAGGCCTGATATTTGCGAAAAGGTTTAGGGCAGATCTTAACTTTAGTAAACCACTTTCTGGCCTTAATTCTCTTGCAAGAGAATCATATTTAATATCTCCAACACATGCTAAAAGTACTGCATCACTTTTTTTGCATTGATCTAGTGTCTCATCTGGAGCAGGAGTACCATATTTTTCATATGCTATACCTCCAAATAATTTTTCAATAATCTCAATATCGAAATTATGATTTTTTGAAAGCTTTTTTAAAACTTTTTTTGAAACTTCTGAAATCTCTGGCCCAATTCCGTCACCTGACAATAAGACAATCTTATATTTCTTCATTTAAATTTTTGTTTAATAGAACAATAAATTATTGCTTGTCTAATTGTCTAAGTTTTTTTGCTAATTCTGGTAATTTTTTAAAAATACTTGAACTCCTTAGCCATGATTTATTTTCCATCGCGGGGAAACCACTAATTACCTTGCCATCTTCTATGTCACAATGTATTCCGCATTTTGAACTCGCAATGACATTATTACCAACTTTTACTCTATTATTAATTCCTACTTGCCCTGCCAAAATAACACCATCTCCAATATTTGCTCCTCCAGCGATACCAACTTGAGCTGCAAATGCACAATTCTTTCCAATTTTAACGCCATGACCTATTTGTATTAAATTATCCAACTTTGTTCCCTCATCAATAAAAGTAAATCCAACTGCGGGCCTATCAATACAACAATTAGTTCCAATTTCTACAAAACTCATTATTTTTACACCACCTTTTTGCGGCATCTTTACCCATTTGCCATTTTCAGGAATA
>CACGVZ010000005.1 GCA_902576415.1 uncultured Prochlorococcus sp.
TAAAAAATCTCGAAGCATAGTAAAATCAAAATCGAATTATGAATTAAATTTAAAATTAAATAATTATTCTAATCTAAGGCTTAGAAATTTAGGATTAAAAACAAAAGTAAAAGGTAATTTCATATTTAATTCAATTAATAGAGAAATCATTGCAAATATAAAATCTAAATTTGATGGAAAAGGTTTTTTAAAATTAAAATTTAATACGAAATTAAATAACGACTTTTTAAGGCTTGAGCTATTTTCAAGGGGATTAGATCTTAAGAATACACAATACATTATTGGTAGTAGAAAAATTAGTCTTAAAAAAGGAAAATTTAAATCTAACTTTAAATTTATCAAATCACCAACGAAAACATTTTGCGAGGGAAGATTTTCTTTTACTAAATTAAAAATAAATGCTGAAGCTTTATCGGAGAATATAAATTCAAATTCAACTAGGTTTTTTTGTAAAGATAATAATTTAATTGGAAGCTCGGGAAACTTAAATTATGGAACTTTATTATCCAACTTTAATATTAATATTCCATTAAACGAAACTTCTAATAACATTGATCTTAAAGGTAGCATTGGATATATTAATAGTCTTAATCCAGATATTAAATTATCTGGTAATATTCCTTACTGGTTTGATAAGAGAGGGATTAATTTTGGAAATATAGATTCAACCTTTGATATAAATAGAACTCAACTATCTAACTTAAATATTTTCAGAAAAAATAATATAAGGGGCTTCATAACTGCTAATGGAGAATTAAAAGGAAAAATTAATGATCCTGATATTTTTATAAACTTTAATGTTGATTATCCTAATTATAAAGGCATTCGCATTAGAGAAATATGGGAAGGGAATATTAAAAATGATAATAATCAATACGTATTAAATATGAAGAATAGGTACTCTCCAATTCCTTCATTTCTCTCTGTTAAATTTGATTCTAATCTAAAACTAGATAATGCCGATTTTAGTAGAGTTTTTAACTCTAATAAGGGAAGTATAGAAGTAGTTAAAGAGGATGATACTTATATTTGGAGAGCTGATAATTTCCCACTTGATGAGCTTGAATTATCTTTAACTAATAATCAATTCGATAGAATTAAAGGGATTATTAATGGTCAGGGATCAATATCTTCAGACCAATCTTTCCTTGATGGAAGGTTGGCTTGGAGTTTAGGTAAATATAGAAATATCAAGTTGGCAAATTCATTATTTGATTTTAGCTTTAAAGATAATTCCTTTTATATTAATTCCTCATTATATCCAATCGATGGGGGAATGATTGAGATTGAATATGACTCAAAAAAAAATAATTTAATTAATTTAGACTTTAATAATATAAGTACTAGTTGGACCATCCTAACTGCCATTGATATGTTTGATTTTGATAATAAAAAAGTTATTCCAACTAAAAAATCTAATATCTTGGATGATTTGGAAATAAATAAAAATGATATTTCGTTTGAGGAAAGGATAGATTTTATAAATAATTTTGTCGACGAGATTAATGCGCTGGAAGACAAATTTAACTTGAAAAAATACTTTAGAAAATTTAGTAGTAGATATAATGGGAAAATAACTATTGACGGAGATAGACCAAACAACTACAAAATAAATGCAAAATTAAATGGCTATCTTAATACATCTAAAGATGATTACAAAAAAAATAAAGAAGAATTCTCTGTAGATTTGGAAGGAGGAATACTAAAAGGTGAAGGTTCTTTAAGGATTAAAAAAATGCCTTTAAGTGTTGCAAATATTTTCTTAAATCAGCCAAAAGATTTTCAGGGAAATGTAGATTTAGATTTATTTTATGATCTTGATACAAAATCTTTTTCTAGTGAAATTTCTTCCAATAATACATCAATAAAAAATAATAAATTAGTTTTTGATAAAGGACAAATTCAATACAGCAGTTCTAATTTTGATGTTGATTTTGCCTTGTTATTAAATGAATCAGAAATACCTATCATTATAAATGGCTCAATACCAATTAATACAACTGATAAATTAGGTCTTAGATTAATAGGAAATGGAAAAATTATTGAACTTATAGATATTTTTGCCGAAGATTACTTTATCTTTGAGAAGGGTGAAGTAAATCTTAGAATGATAATAAAAGGCACTAAAAATAAACCAATACTAAATGGATTTTTAGTGATCAAAGATTCTGAAATTGATCTTTATAAGAATAAAATAAAAGACATTAATAGCCTGATAATTTTTGATTTTGATAATTTAGAGATTAAAACTCTAAAGGCAAAAACCGATAATTCAGGAAATATTTTTATAAGAGGTTCTTTACCCTTTTATAGTAAAAATGATTTTGGAGAGTTAGGAATTAATTTGATAACAAATAAATTTAATTTAAAGGCAGATAATTTGGATTTTTTAATAGACTCAGAAATAGATTTAAATGGATCATTTGAAAAACCTGTTTTGGGAGGTAATCTATCTCTTAATAATGGATTCATTAATTTTAATATCTCCAATCAAAATAATAAGGTAGATAATATTAAAGAAAAAGATGATAAAAAGGATTGGCCAGAACTCTACTGGAATAAGAATAAAAATATTGAAATAATTTCAAATGAATCAATCCTTAATTCAGTTCTTCTAGGGGAAACTTTGCCAAATTATTTAGATAACTTGAGTTTTAATAATCTTAAATTAAAACTAGGTCCAGAATTTATAGTTCAATACTCAAATATTTTTAAAGCTTATCTAGAAACAAAATTAGATTTAGAAATCAAGGGAGGTGTTGGAGATGATCTAAATGCAAGAGGATGGATTTATTTAAAGAAAGGTAGAGCTAATTTGTATACCACCCCCTTTAAATTAGATAAAAACAAGGAAAACTTTATTTTGTTCGCATCAAGAAGTGGAGTAGTTCCATTAATAAATCTCTCTCTTGTAAGCAGAGTTCCAGATTCAATAATACCTATAAATCAAAATAATCAAGACACAAATATTTCTGATGATTCAGGTGCAAATAATATTCCAGGTGGAATTGGTGCATTTGGGATTGGTAATACTAGGCTTATTAGAATTGAGGCTTCTTATGAAGGATTTTTAGATCAGTTGTCTTTCGAGGATGAAAATAAAAAAATCCAACTAAGAAGTACCCCTAGTTACACTAGATCACAAATTATTGGTTTAATTGGGGGGAATTCTGCAAATTTAATTAATAGAGCATTTATTTCTCAGCTTAATAATGCCGATGCTTTTAGTGAAAAATTTCAGTTTTCTTTGTATCCAGCCTTAATAGAAAAAAATAATTCTTTAAATAATATATTATCTGACGAAAGTGTAGATCTAAATAATGTTAATGAGTCAACTTCTAATGAAGGTATATCCTCACAAGAATGGGTTGCAGAAATAGGTTTTGATATTACCGATTCTATAAATTTCTCTCTACAAACCATCCCTGGTAGAGAGGATTTGCCGCCTACGGGTATAATAACCTTACAAGTCGACCCAAATAATAAAATAATTGATGAAAACTTAGATTTAGAATTATTAGGTTCTTCTGATTCCTACGGGGATTGGAAGAGTCAATTACAATTATTCTATAGATATTAATTCACAAACATAATCGCTTTTAAAATAGTTTTTCTGACCTATTATTTATTTGTAAAATAAATAAATAATTATGGCAGATATTTTTGAAGTTCCTCAACCAGGAAAAGATCTTTTAGAAAAAGCTCATAAAGTTCGTCTGGCTTCAATAAAAATTAGTCAAGCTGAAAATAATAATAGAATTCAAGCTTTAAATTATATGGCTGATTATCTAGAAAAATATTCTACAGAAATTTTAGATGCTAATAATAAAGACTATACAAAAGCAGAAAAGAAAGGTATTTCTAACGCTTTGCTCTCTAGATTGAAGTTATCAAAAGAAAAATTAAATTCAGGAATTGAAGGAGTAAGAAAAGTTGGAGATTTGGCTGATCCTGTGGATCAAGTTCAAATTAAAAGAGAGCTTTCCAAAGGACTGATCATAGAGAGAAAGACAGTACCAATAGGAGTCCTAGGGATTATTTTTGAGTCTAGACCTGATGCAGTTATGCAGATTAGTTCACTAGCAATTAGATCAGGCAATGGAGTTATTTTAAAAGGTGGTAGTGAAGCCAATTCAACAAATACTGCAATAGTTAAAGCATTAAAAGATGGATTACATGAATCAGGCCTTGATGAAAATGCAATATGCTTACTTACAAGTAGGAAAGATAGTATGTCGATGTTAAATCTTGATAAGTATATTAATTTAATAATCCCTAGAGGAAGTAATGAATTAGTTAAATTTATTCAAGAGAATACAAGAATTCCAGTTCTAGGCCATGCAGATGGAATTTGTCATTTGTTTATAGATAATGAGGTAAATCTTGAGATGGCTTTGTCAGTCGCTCTGGACAGTAAAATTCAATATCCTGCAGCCTGTAATGCTATAGAAACTTTATTGTTGCATAAAGATATTGCATCAGATTTTCTTGAAAAGGCTTTACCTTTATTTGATTCAAATAAAGTTAAATTAATCGGAGATAAAAGAGCTGTAGAATTAGGGATAAAATATGAGGCTAGTTTAGAAGATTGGCAAACTGAGTATTTAGATTTAATTCTATCAATAAAAATTGTTGACAATCTTGATGAAGCCATTAAACATATTCAGAAATATAGTTCAAAACATACAGATGGAATAATTACTGAAAATTTGAGTACGGCTAATAAATTTATGAATGTAGTTGATAGTGCTGGTGTTTTTCATAATTGCTCAACAAGATTTGCAGATGGATTTAGATATGGATTCGGAGCTGAAGTTGGGATATCTACTCAAACTCTTCCCCCAAGAGGACCTGTAGGCCTAGAGGGTTTGGTTACATATAAGTATTTCCTTAAAGGAGATGGAAATATAGTTGATGATTTTTCATCTGGAAAGGCTGTTTATACTCATAAGGATCTTTAGTTTTTTTGAAGATGGAAACATTTTTACATGTTGAGAATATAAAACTTTGGGCTAGAGTTGGTGTCCTTGAAGAAGAAAGAAGATTAGGACAACTTTTTAGTTTGGATATATTTTTATGGACTGATTTTGAAAAGTGTACTTCAAATGATGATGTAACAAAAACAGTTGACTATTCAAAATTAGTTGAAATTTTAAAAAGTCAATCAAAGAAAATATATTGCTTCACAATAGAAAAATACTCAAATGCAATTTTAGAAATTATTGATGAGGAATTTAAGTTGTCCAAAATTAAAATCATTTTGACAAAATGCAATCCTCCAATTACTGGTTTTGATGGTAAGGTTTCAATCGTAAGAATTCTTGAAAATAAGTAAAAGTTTTGGAAAAAAGAAATCCTATTATATTGATTCACGGTCTTTGGAATACTTCAAGTATTTTTTCTTGTATCACTCCAAAACTCGATGATATTGGGATTGAATATTTTGCTCCCACACTTGAACATTCATTTGGAATGACTTCAATTACTGATTTGACTAATACATTAAACGAATTAATTCTAGAGAAATATGGCTTGGAAAAAGAATTAGATATTTTAGGATTTTCTATGGGAGGGATAATTGGTAGGTATTGGATTCAAAAATTTTATGGATATAAAAGAACAAGAAAGTTAATAACCATAGGTTCTCCTCACAAAGGAACATTGATAGCTCAATTTGTACCTAAATTCCCCTTTAGAGGGATATCAGAAATGAAAATAAAAAGTAATTTTTTGAGAGGACTTGAAAAAAATGATTTTTTTCTTAATGATATCGAGTGTATAAGTTTCTTTACTTACTGGGATCTTATGGTCTTCCCTGGCTGGTGGACTAATTTAAATTTTGGAGAAAAAATATCAGTAAAAGTATATAAACACAGAAATTTAGTAAGAAATAGCTTTTCTATTGAGAAAATAATTGAAAAAATTATGACGTAGCTGCAGACAAGCCCAAGTGTCTTATTAAGGGACCTGTTTGAGGCTCTCTTCCTCTGAATAGTTTGAATATCTCTAATGGAGATAAGCTTCCTCCTAAGCTAAGTATTGTGTCTTTAAATTTCTTTCCTGTTAATTTTAAATTCTCAGTATTTTCCAGGTCAGCTTCTTCGAACATAGAAAAAGCATCAGCACTTAGAACCTCAGCCCATTTATAAGAGTAATATCCTGCAGAATAGCCTCCTGCAAAGATATGACTAAAACAACAAAGAAATTGATCTTCTTGAATTGGGGCAACTACAGTAGTTTGCTCTGAAATTTCTCTTCTGATTAAATCTGCAGTTTTACCTTTATTTTTTTCAATATTACTATGCAATCTGAGGTCTGTAATTGCAAAATGAATTTGTCTAAGTGTGGCCATTCCACAATTAAAAGTCCTGTTCTTTAAAAGTTTCTCAAAGTTTTCATCGGATAGTTTTTCACCCGTTTTATAATGTTTAGCAATATTTAAGAGTGTATTTTTATGGAAACACCAGTTTTCCATAAATTGACTTGGAAGCTCAACTGCATCCCATTCAACATTATTAATGCCAGCAGCTTGAGGTAGATCTACCGTAGTAAGCATATGTTGGAGACCATGACCAAATTCGTGAAAAAGAGTTTGAACTTCTTCAAAACTCATCAAACTAGGTTTATCTTTTGATGGAGGAGTTTGATTACAAACAAGATAAGCTACAGGAAGAGTATTTTTACCAACATTAGTTTTATTCAAGCATTCATCCATCCAAGCCCCTCCTCTTTTTGATTCTGGTCGAGAATATGGATCGAGGTAAAAAGATGCTAATTTTTTATCTTCTTTATTAAGGATATTAAAGAACAAGACGTCTTTATTCCATAAAGGCGCTTCGTTAGTTGCTTCTTCGACTTTAATTTCAAATAGTTTTTCGCTTAGCTTAAATAAACCATTTAATACATCATTTAGAGGGAACCAAGGTCTTAAAGACTCTTGATCTAAATTAAACTTTTCTTTTCTAAGAAGTTCAGACCAATAACTTATATCCCATGGCTTAATATTCTCAGACTGAGGAAAACCATTATCTTTGGAAAATTTATCGAGCGTTTCTAATTCAATTTTTGCTGATTTGAATGCTGGTTCTCTCAATTCTTCTAAAAGGTTCTCAACATTTTTAATTTCTTTTGCCATTTTTGTTGACAAGCTTAGTTCTGCCCAACTTTTATAACCAAGAAGATTAGCCTGTTTAGTTCTTAGAGATAATATCTCTTCAATAATTTGGGAATTATTGTTTTCCCCTTCTGATGCCCTAGCAACGAATGCTTTATATAGTTTTTCTCTAAGATTCCTGTCAGTCGCATATGTCATAAACGATGTATATGTTGGGATATCTAGACTTAATTTCCAAGGGCCATCTATTGCATTAACTTTCCCATCCTTTTTCAAGTAATTGTGAGCAGAAATTGCCATCAATTCAAGTACTCGCTCAGGCAGACCATCGACTTCAGATTTTTTATTTAATATTAAAAACCATTTATTAGTGGCATCAAGAACATTGTTGCTGAAGTCTGTTGAAAGCTTTCCAAGCTTTTCTGAAATATTATTGAAATCTTCTTGATCATTTTTTTGTAGTGAAATTCCTCTATGTTGCATCTCAAGAATTTCTTTATCTAAAATTCTGTTTTTGATTTGATCAAAGTTATTAGTTTCTTTAAGCTTGACTAAACTATTGTAAATTATTTTACTTTGTCCGAATTTATTACTCAATTTAATAACTTCGGGAAGAAATTTTGAATAAATATTTCTAAGACTTTCAGAATTATTAACGGAATTTAGATGACTTATTACTCCCCAACTCCATCTAAGAATTTCATTGACTTCATTTAACGGATTTATTACCGCATCCCAATTTAAATCATTTTGTATTAAATAATTGGATAAATCATTCTCTATGTTTTTAAAGTCTTTAGCGATCTTTTCTAGTACTACTGGAAATTGGTTATTTATGTTTTCGGGAGTAAATTTCTTAAATTCTGGTAATTCTCCATATTTAAAGATTGAGGTATCCATTTATTAAACTAATTTAATTAACTAAAGTTGGGATTAATCCAACCAACTTAGCTAAAGTAAGCTGCTGACTGAGAGCATTGGTTGAGGATTCGTATAAATTTATGGCGATTTTTGGCCAAAAACCTATCACCAAAGTCGGCAACAATAAACTGAAACCAATCGTCAATTCTCTACCATTCATCTCTTTAACTGTAGCTAGTGCTGGAATTCTAGGACCAAAGAATACTCTTCTACACATTGATAATAGATATATTGGTGTTAGTACTAAACCTATAGCAGCAATAAGAATCGTTATCGATCTAAAGATAGAGCTGAAACCTTCTTGACTAGTAATACCTAAAAATATAGTTATTTCACTTATAAAACCGCTCATTCCAGGAAGAGCTAAAGAAGCCAAAGAGCTTGCTAAGAAAAAAGCAAAAGTTATTGGCAAGACCTTTGCTAAGCCACCCATATTTGGTATCGAAAGAGTGTTTGTCCTTTCATAAAATGAGCCCGTTACAAAAAACATAGCTGCAGCGATAAGTCCGTGGCTGATCATTTGTAGCATCGCGCCGCTTATCCCAAGAGCATCTACTGCTCCAATCCCTAATAGAACAAAACCCATATGACTGACTGAGCTACATGCAATTCTCCTTTTGACATTATCTTGCGCAAATGCATTTAGTGCTCCGTAAATAATATTAATGATTCCAAGAATAATTAATGCAGGTGCAATTTGAAGATGTACTTCAGGTAGTATTTGAACATTGAATCTTAGGAGAGCGTATCCTCCCATTTTTAAAAGTATTCCAGCGAGTAACATTGAAACTGGTGCATTAGCTTCTCCATGTGCATCGGGTAACCAAGTATGCAATGGAAAGATAGGAAGTTTTACTCCAAAACCAATTAAAAATCCTAAATAAGATAATAAAGCCAAGCTTCCTGTTACATGTTTATTGGTTAAATCGGTAATATTTAAAGTAAAAGTATCACCACTCAAAGCAAGTGCTAACCCACTTATGAGTATTAATAAAGAGGCTAAAGCTGTATAAAGAATAAACTTTGTGGCAGCATATAATTTCTTTTTCCCTCCCCAAATAGCAATAAGAAGATATACCGGAACCAATTCAAGTTCCCATGCCAAGAAAAATAATAGGAAATCTTGAGAAAGGAAAACTAATGCTTGTGCTGATGCTTGTATCAATAAGAGAGCAAAATATAGATTAGATTTCTTCTTAATTTTCCAACTTGCGGCAGCTGATAAAAATGTAATTAAACCACTCAAAGCAACTAAAGGAGCAGATAATCCATCTACGCCAAGAGACCATTCCAAGCCTATTGAGGGCAACCAGGAAGCCCTCTCTACCAGTTGCAAAGAGCTATCTGAAGTATTGAATTTTTGAAAAAGGACGCCGATTATTAGTAAAAAATCTATAAATAAAAAACTTAATGAGATATTTCTAGGGAGTATGTTATCTTCTCCTTCTTTTGAACTTAAGAAAGGCATTATTAATGCCCCAATTAAAGGCAGTAAAACAATTGATGATAGCCAAGGAAAAGATTCTAAATTCATTTATGGAATGAATAATTTTTTTATTCTAGTTGAAGTTGTACTAGCTTGAGACTATAACATTAAAAATGCCTAAGTAAAACTACTTACCAGAGATAGTGCTAAATTGGCTGCCCTCTGTTTGAACGTTTAAGAATGGTGCTCTGCTAGCTACACCTGACTTTTCCCATGCTTTTACCATCGCTTGACTAACGTTTTTACCATTTTCTTTTTTACACAAAGCTAAGATACTTGGTCCAGCTCCACTAATCGCGCATCCTAGAGCACCTGCATTTATTGCGGCATCTTTGACTTCTAGTCCACCTTTAATAAGTTTCCATCTGTAGGGTTCATGTAGCTTATCAAACATTCCCTCTTTTATAAGTTCTTCATTTCCTGTTTTTAATCCATTTAGTAACAAAGTAAGTGCCCCCATATTTGTCACTGCATCAGAAATAGGAACATTCTTAGGCATAACTTTTCTTGCTTCACTTGTGCTTAGACGCATTGCAGGTATAGCTACAACAGCTTTAATTGAATCGTGCCAATCACATCTAATGATTCTCCATCTTTGAGAAGAAGCCCTGGCTGTCAAGCAAAGTCCCCCTAAGAGTGAGGGAACTACATTATCAGGATGACCTTCTATATCAATAGCAAGTTCAAGGAGTTTTTCTTTTGACAATGGAGAGTTCATTATTGCATTTGCTCCTATTAGGCCTGCAACTATTGCTGTAGCACTGCTTCCAAGTCCGCGTGCAGGCGGCACTGCTAAATTAACTCTCGCTTCTAGTGCAAAAGGATCCATATTTGCGCTTCCCCATACTTTTTGAGCTGCCCTAAAAACTAAGTTTTCAGGCCCTCCCCTCAAATGATTACCATCGGCACTTTCCATTATTAAATCAAATCTATCTCCACCACCCTCAATTCTTGTAAAAATAAATTCATTATGTAAATCTAGTGCTGCGCCAAGACAGTCAAACCCTGGACCCAAATTAGCTGTTGTGGATGGCACTCTTACTACTATTTTTTTACCAACTTCAGGGATATACATTTTTTGTTAGATAGTTTTTTTAAAGCATTTTTGCTCTGCAGGCTGCACTAAAAAGTCCAAACTCTTCATCTAAAATTACTTTCAGAGGTATTGTTTTAAGAATATCTTTTAATCTTCCTTTGTCGAAAAATTGTTTCATAAATAATTCTGATTTAAAGTTTTTGAAATGTTTTGATGCGGTCCCTCCAGAAATCCACAAACCGCCAAAACACAATTCTTGAAGAGCAACATCTCCCAATAAAGAAGCATATGCACCTAACCAAATCCTTTCAACTTCACTCATTAGCTGATCCCCTCCTTTAGAAAGATCGCAAATTTTTTGAGGAAGTTCTTTTCTCGCAGCATCAAAAATTTTAATTTCTTTTAAATATTTTTGTAGAGGATGATTTTGGGCATCAGGTTTGCTTAATCTCCATTCGGCAATTCTTGATAAACCAGTGCCGCTAATAATTCTTTCGCAAGATATCCTTTCAACTTTTAGATAATTCTTAAGCCAAAGTTTTAATTCCCATTCTAATTGGGACTTTGGAGAGTACTCAACATGACCACCTTCACTAGCCAAAACTTTCACCTTTTCCCCTGAAATTATGCCTCTTGCAATGCCCAAACCAGTCCCAGCTCCAACAATGGCATGCAAATCATTATTAGCACCTACAGAGTGGGATCCATTTTGGATAGTTAAATATTGATTTTTTTTTAAATAAGGAATTCCATAAATTTGGACTGCGAAATCATTTATTAGCTCGCATTTTTTAAAATTAAATTTATTCTGTAGAGCACTTCCGGAAATATTCCATGACAAGTTCATGATTTTTGCGTTGTTGTTAGATAAAGGACCAGCTATAGCGAAACATGCAGAAGAAGGATGAGTAATATTTTTGCATTCATTTTTGAGAAAATCTTCTAGAATCGATTCAAAAGAATGCCAATCAGAAGATATATATTTTTTTTTGAATAACAATTTAGGCGAATCATCATTTATAACTTTTTCGAATATTCCCAATAGAACCTTGGTACCTCCTAAATCACAAGCTAAAAAATTCATCTACTCGAAATTATTCTGTTCGTCCTTTTTTTTCTATTAATTCATCCATTAATTTGTATAGATTAGGTAGGTCGAAAATTCCTAAATTTGTTCCATCCAAACCTCTTAAAGCGACCGAATCAATTTCCTCTTCTTTATCTCCAATAACTGCAATTAAAGGTACTCTCCCGAGAGTTGCCTCTCTTATTTTGTATCCTATTTTTTCATTCCTAACATCAACTTTTGATCGGTAACCATTATCATTTATTAATTCATTAAACTTTAGACACTTTTCAATATTTCTATCAGTAATACTCAATAAAATTATTTGATAAGGCGCAAGCCATATTGGGAATTTTGCTTCATATTGCTCAATTAAGATTCCGATAAATCTTTCAAATGATCCTAAAATTGCTCTATGGAGCATAACTGGATTTCTTTTCTCATTATCAATATCTACATAAGTTGCATCCAATCTAATAGGCATTGAGAAATCAACCTGAATAGTGCCACATTGCCAGACTCTATTAAGACAATCTTTTAACGAGAATTCTATTTTTGGACCATAAAAAGCCCCTTCCCCTGGCTGGAGTTCCCATTTTAAGTTCTTATTATCTAGAGCTTTGGTAAGAGCCTCCTCTGATTTATCCCAAATCTCTTCACTACCTACTCTTTTTTCAGGACGGGTTGATAATTTGATAATGATTTCATCAAAACCAAAAGTTTTATAAACTTCAAAAACAAGATTTATAAAAGTTGATACCTCTTCTTGAATTTGCTCTTCTGAGCAGAATATGTGTGCATCATCTTGAGTAAAGTTTCTTACTCTCATTAAGCCGTGTAGTGCACCAGAGGGCTCATTTCTGTGACAAGAACCAAATTCAGCAAGACGAATAGGTAAATCCTTATAACTTTTTAAACCTTGATTAAATACTTGAATATGGCATGGACAATTCATTGGCTTAATTGCATAAGTTCGATTTTCTGAAGCAGTAGTGAACATATCGTCTCTAAATTTTTCCCAATGACCGGATTTTTCCCAAAGAGATTTATCAACAGCTTGTGGTGTTTTGATTTCTAAATAATCATTTTTTTTGAGTATTTCTCTTATGTACTTTTCCAATACTTGGTAGATTGTCCATCCATTTGGATGCCAAAAAATCATTCCTGGAGATTCTTCTTGTATATGAAATAGTGAATGTTTTTTACCAAGTTTTCTATGATCCCTTTTTTCCGCTTCTTCAATTCTAGTTAAGTAGTCATTGAGCTCTTTTTCTTTTGCCCATGCAGTCCCATATATTCTCTGTAATGATTCATTCTCACTATTTCCTCTCCAGTATGAACCTGATAATTTAAGTAATTTAAAGTGTCTCAAATGTCTAGTATTGGGTACGTGAGGCCCTCTACACATGTCGATATATTCTTCGTGTTTGTATAAATTGATGAGACCATCTTCAGGAATTCCTTCAATTATTCGTAATTTAAAAGTCTCATCTCTTTCTTTAAAAGTTTTAATTGCCTCCTCTTTAGAAACCTGTAAAATTTCAACGTCATAATTTGTTTTTATTAATTTATTAATTCTATTTTCGATTTTTATTAAATCTTCAGGAGTAAATCTGTATTTAGAAAAAATATCGTAATAAAAACCATCTTCAATTACAGGTCCAATCGCCATTTTAATATCAGAGTAAATTTGTTTAACTGCATGACCAATAAGGTGAGCGAAAGAATGTCTTATTATTTCAATTCCTTCTTTATCTTTTGATGTGATTATTACAACTTTGGAATCTTTATTTATAGGAATTGTTGCATCAAGAAGAACATCATTTACTTTCCCAGCAATTGTCGCTTTAGCTAATCCAGCGCCTATACTCTGGGCAATTTCTAGAATAGTTACAGATTTTTCGAAAACCTTTTTTGAACCATCAGGCAAGGTAATTATTGGCATAATTTATTTCTCCATTTCAAAAAATCCCAATTTTGATTTAACTCTTTTTAAAGTCTGATTCGCTAAATCTTCAGCTTTTTCCTTCCCTTCATTAAGGATTTCATTTAGTTGATAGGGATCATTAATTAATAATTTATATTTTTTCTGAATAGGTTCTAGTGATTCAATAAGTTGTTCGGTAATTAATTTTTTAAATGTCCCCCATCCAGTCTCTGAGAATTCATTTTCACATTGAGAAATTTCTTTGCCAGATAATATTGAATAAATCATCAAAAGATTTTTAGATTCTGGTCTCTCAGGGTTGTTAAATTCAATTCCAATAGAACTGTCACTTTTTGCTCTTTTAATTTTTTTTGTGATTATTTCAGGAGGATCTAATAAGTTAATGCGACTGCCCTCATTAGGATCACTTTTGCTCATCTTTTTTGAACCATCAATTAAACTCATTATTTTTGAACCATTCTTCATGATGATTGGTTGAGGGATCTTTAAAATATTTTTATCCTTACTAAATCTGGCATTAATTCTCTGTTGTGCAATATCTCTCGCAAGTTCAAGATGTTGTTTTTGATCCTCACCTACTGGTACGAAGTCAGCATCATAAAGAAGGATGTCTGCAGCCATAAGTATTGGATAGTCAAATAATCCAATAGATACATTATTACCTTGTTGTATGGATTTTTCTTTAAATTGAATCATTCTTTCCATCCAATTTATTGGGGTCATGCAATTTAATATCCAACAAAGTTCCGAATGCGCTGAAATCTGACTTTGGACAAAAATTGAACATATATTTGGATCTATCCCACAAGCGACGTACAAAGCCGCTGTAGAGATAGTGTTTTTAGATAATTCTTTGGGATTATAGGAGGCTGTTATTGCGTGCAAATCAACTACACATAGAAATGTTTCATATTGCTTTTGAAGCGTAACCCAATTATTTATGGCCCCAAGCCAATTCCCAATATGTAAATCACCAGTTGGTTGAACTCCCGAAAGAATTCTTTTTTTATTTGCCATCCTCTTCTACTTCGTTAGATTGGATCTCTTCAGTTGATGTACTTTTTACAGGTCTTGCAAAAGGGTCAGGTGCTGTTTTTGTCTTTTCTTCATAAGAATTTTGTGATTGTCTACTCGGAGAAGAGTTTTTATTATTTTTTGCATATTCTTTGATTGATTCAATCAATTTTTCGTCTTTGATCATTTCGCTAAGTGTTCTAACAGAGAAACCCAGAACTGCAACAGTAGATCTCAATTGAAAGGTCTCTTGTATTGATTTAACAGCTTTCATTTCGTTATCACTCAATCTTATTCGAAATCCTCCTCCATCTCTTCTGCCGCCCGATCTATCTCTGAAATTAGATCTTTCATTGTTAGAACGACCTCTGTAATTTTCTTGTGCAGGATTATTGCTGAAATTTGAATTAGACATCTTAATGTTTCTTAAGTTATTTAAATAGTCTATTAACTTAGCATCTTGTTATGCAATAAGTCTTTTTAAAAGGCTTAAATTTTTATCTTTTGATTAACGACTTATGAAATTTTGCTTTTCTCATTCACAACTTGCATTAAAATAAAAATAGAAAAATAAAGTATTGTGTTTGATATTAGTAAAGACAACCTTTTAAAGGATTTCATAAAGTTTCCAAAAAAAAATCTTCTTATTATTTTATTATTGTTAGGTTTTGGAGAATGGTTTGTTAGTGACTTAATTCATTTTGCAGGAGGCTCAATAGGATTTTTTGCGTTGTGTTTGGGGGGATATTTTTACTTGAAGAATGATAAGCCTAAATTTAATGAGCCAAATAATTTAGATGGTTGGATAAACCTATGTAATGAAGATTTAAATTTTTTTGAAGAACTTGAAGCAAAAAATGAATTAGAAAAACAGAATTCAAAAAGAAAAAAAGCACTTGAATCTATTCTTAATAGATGTGAAAAAGAAAAAATAAGTTGCATTGGACAAAAAGATTATCAAAGTTTTCAATCTGTTTTGAAAAGTAATTTCAAAGCAGATAAGTTTGACTTTGATTTATACGAAAAACTGCCTAAATATAATTCTTCTCAAGTTATTCCAGAAGAAGCTTTGAAGAGTGATGCAATCTTGTATTGTATAAACTTGCCTTTGTCGGCAAATGATTTTTTGTGGCTGGAAAAGTTTCCTAAAAATATGCCAATCTGGCTGGTGGCTTTAACTTCCAACCAAATAGAAGCCAAAAATCAGATAGAAGACTTAAAGTCTCAAATTTCAAGTGACTTCATAAACAAAATTATTACTTTTGATGTGAATAAGAGTGAAATAACAAATATACCTTTTTCTTTAAGGAAGTTTTTCATAAGTTCATCTAAAAATATTGAAAATACAAAAAAAAGGCTCTTGAAAGAACTTCATGTTGCCTGGCAATCTGAAATTGAAGGTATAAGAAGAATGCAGTTAAAAGGTATACAAAGAAAAAATCAAATTCTTGTCGCAACAACTGTTTTCTTATCTCCTATCCCATCAATTGATGTTATGGCAATGACAGTATTAAATTCTTTAATGATTAAAGAAATTAAGTCTATATGGGGATGTAATTGGTCTCCTGAAATTTTAGATAAAGTATCCAAAGAGATTTTAAAGACTGCAATAGCTCAGGGAGTTATTGAATGGAGTGGACAGACTCTAATTGGCATAACAAAATTACATGGACCAAATTGGCTTGTCTCTGGAACATTTCAGGCTGTCAGTGCTGCTTATTTAACAAGAGTAGTATCAAGTTCTTTGGCTGATTTTATGGCAATAACAAAAGGAGTAGAAGAACCTGATTTGGATTTTATAAAGAAAAATTCTGAGAAAATTGTTGAAGAAGCTTTTGAAAAAGAAAAAATAAACTGGAAAGGATTTATTTCTGATCTTAGAAAACCACTTTTGAAACTATCTTATAATTCATAATCTTGGGATGGATGTTAACTATGAAAAAAAAATATTTTTTTTTTAGTTTGATACTTCTACTTTCTATTGCTTCAGGCTCATGTAAGAGAATATCGAATAAAAATGAAACTAAAGAAGTAATACTGGCAAGTTTCACTGTTTTGGCGGATATAATTAGCAATGTCGCTAAAGATGATTTCATTGTTAGATCAATAACGAAACCTGGAGTTGAAGTTCATGGCTACCAACCAACTCCAAGCGATTTGGTAAATGCCTCTAATGCTTTTGTTTTTATTGATAATGGATTTGGATTTGAATTGTGGGCTGAAAAATTTGTTTCTAATTTAAAAGTTAAAAGAATTACTGTCTCGGAAGATTTGAATCCTATTTTTATCACTGAAGATTTTTATAAAGGGAAACCCAATCCTCATGCCTGGATTTCTCCAAAAAGAGGGATCCTATACGTAGATATTCTCGTAGATTCTTTATCAGAATTGAGGCCATCCAAAAGGACATTATTTGAAGAAAATGGAAAAATTTATAAAGATAAACTATCTAAAATAGATAAAGAATTCTCACTTTTTATTAATAACTTAAATAAAGACAGGAGGTATCTAGTAAGTTGTG
This sequence comes from uncultured Prochlorococcus sp., assembly GCA_902576415.1. Classification (GTDB taxonomy): domain Bacteria; phylum Cyanobacteriota; class Cyanobacteriia; order PCC-6307; family Cyanobiaceae; genus Prochlorococcus_A. Next base: position 17,107 of record CACGVZ010000005.1, read on the forward strand.
AAGGTGCTTTTTCGTATCTAACAAATGATTATGGATTAGAGGAAGTTTATTTGTGGCCAGTTAATGCTGAGAGTCAAATTACTCCCAAAAGAATGGCAAGAACAATCTCACTAGTTAAAGAAAAAAATGTTCCATCTGTATTTTGCGAAAGTACTGTAAGTAACGAATCTCAAATGGTTGTTGCAAACGAAACTGGGGCTAATTTTGGAGGAAATCTTTTTGTTGATTCATTATCTGATGATAGTGGGCCTGCTAGTTCCTATATAAAAATGCTTGAGCATAATTTGGATTTAATTAAAAAAGGACTTTTTTGAATTATGGAAACAATCAATTATCAAAATTTTAGGATTGAGGCAGAAAATATTTGTGTAGATTACAACGGTAAGGTGGCTTTGTATGATGCCAATTTAAGATTGAAACCTGGCCAGATTTGTGGGTTAGTAGGGATGAACGGGGCTGGTAAAACAACTTTCTTTAATGCTTTAACTGGCTTTGTAAATATTTCAAAGGGAAAGATTAGAATAAATGGAGAGTCTGTAAGATCTGCTCAAAAAGATCAGACAATTGCTTATGTTCCTCAAAATGAGGGAATTGATAGTCAATTTCCAATAAGTGTTTGGGATGTAGTGATGATGGGAAGATATGGTTCGATGAATATTTTTAGGTCTCCAAGAGAGTCTGATGTTCAGGCGGTTAAAGATGCTATTGAGAGAGTCGATCTTACTGATCATTTATCTACACCTATTGGAAACTTATCTGGAGGTCAGAGAAAACGAACTTTTTTAGCTAGAGCAATTGCGCAAAGAGCATCAATACTTCTTCTTGATGAGCCTTTTTCAGGAGTTGATATAAGAACTGAAAAACTTATCTCGGAATTATTTATTCAATTTAAAAATGAGGGGAAAACCATATTATTATCAACGCACGATATGATTCATGTCCGTGAATTTTGTGATTTGGTTCTTTTAATAAATAAAACTGTTGTAGCTTATGGTGAAACCTCTGAAGTGTTTACCCCTGAAAATATTACAACCACTTTTGGAGGGATCTCACCTGATTTCTTGTTTGGACCTGAATCCTAAATTTTAATTTATATGGAGCTCTGTTCTTTCTTAACTTTAGATTCATTCATAACAGATCCTTTAACGCATGACTTTATGAGAAAAGCACTTCTTATGAGTTCATTAGTTGCAGCTGTTTGTGGTTTTCTATCAAGTTATTTGACTCTTAAAGGATGGGCTTTAATGGGAGATGCAGTGTCACATTCGGTAATGCCTGGTGTTGTGGTTGCTTATGCATTAGGTCTTCCTTTCTCATTAGGGGCATTTATTTTCGGAGTTGGTTCTGTAGCCTTGATAGGGTTTATTAAGCAGAAATCTAGAGTTAAGGAAGATACTGTTATTGGGTTGGTATTTACTGGATTTTTCGCTCTTGGAATAGTATTGGTTTCTAAGATTAAAAGTAATATTGATCTGCACTCTATTCTTTTTGGTAGTCCATTAGGAATATCACTTTCAGATGTAAAACAAACTATATTCATTTCTTTATTAGTAGTAATCCTTTTATCAATTTTCAGAAAAGATTTAATGCTTTATTGTTTTGACCCTAGGCATGCAAAAACAGTTGGGATTAATGTATTTTTTCTTCATTATTTACTACTCACATGCTTATCTTTGGCAGCTGTTGTGGGGTTGCAGTCTGTTGGAATTATTTTGGTAGTTGCAATGTTGATTACACCAGGGGCTACTGCATATTTACTTACGGATAAGTTTGATAATATGACAGTAATTTCAGTATTAAGTGCAATCATCTCAAGCCTTATAGGAATCTATGTTAGTTTTTGGTTTGATCTTGAAACAGGTGGATCAATTGTCTTGGCACAAACTTTTATATTTTTATTTGCTTTTTTATTCGCTCCAAGATACGGAATATTTAAGTTAAAGAAATTATTTGCTGGTTATAAATGATTGTGGTGGATGAAACTTTAAATAAAAAGTGGAATTGGTGGCCATTATTCCCCTTATACCCTTATGGAAAAAAGAAAACAATTTTAAAAGAATTAATTCCTGATCAAATATGGTCCTTGGAACAAATACAGGGACTTTATTATGTTGCGGTTCCAATAAGAATGACGGTAATAAAGGTTGATAATGGATTGATGCTAATAAATCCACTGCCTCCGACAAAAGAATTAATAAGTGAGTTAGAAAAATTAATTGCGATCCATGGCAAAGTAAAAACAATAATTCTACCGAGTGCCTCTGGACTAGAACATAAAATCGGACTGCCAGCTCTTTCAAGAACTTTTAAAGATGCAGAAATTTGGCTTTGTCCTGGACAATGGAGTTTCCCCATAAATCTACCACTAGATTTCTTAGGAATTCCATCAAAAAGATCAAGAATACTCTTTGAGGATGGTACTCCACATACAAACTACTTTAAATGGTCTTCATTAGGCCCTCTGAATTTAGGCCTTGGAAGATATCAGGAGATAAGCTGTTTCCATTATCCTACGAAAACACTTCATGTGACAGACGCAATAGTTGGGATAGACTCCACTCCCCCTGAGATATTTGATTTTGATCCAACTCCACTTCTTTTTCATTCTAGGGAGAGAGGAGATGAACCTTTGATTGACTCCATCGAACATAGAAAAAAAGGATGGAAAAGGTTAGTCTTGTTTTCATCTTTTTTAAAACCAGGTAAATTAAATATTCCACCTTTAAAAAAAATATTTAAGTATTCATTCAAAAAAGATCTGAGGAATTGGAGATCTCATTTCGGTATATATCCCTTTTTATGGGACGAAGATTGGGAATCTTCTCTTGTTGAAATAATGGGTAAAGATACTCCTAAGATTCAAATTGCACCAGTTTTACAGAAATTAATTTTTCCGCGTTCAAAAGAAGTTTTACTCAAATGGTTAGAAAATATCAAGTGTTTTGAAGATATGGAATATTTAATTCCAGCTCATTTTACGGCCCCCATAAAATTTACAATAGAAGATTGTCAAAAATTAATTAATGAAATTAATTCCCAAAAGTGGGACAAACTTCCTGAGGATAATAAATTTTTGATGGGTTTATATAAAAAGTTGTTTGAACTAGGAATAATTCCTGAAGAAGTAAATCTTTAAAAACAATTATTCTTCAATAGACATGTTCTCATCATTTTTAAGAGTTTGTTCCAGCTCTTTTCTTTGCTCCATCTGTCTTAAGAAATATCCTGTCATCATTGCAGAAGATAATAAATTAGCAATGTTGTCTTTTGAAGAGGTTATTTTTACATCAAATTGATCTGAAGGAAGCATTCCAAGAAGACCTTGAACATTATGTCTAATAATTTCTTGAATATCTTCACTAGCTGATTTTGCTACTCTTTGCAAAACTTCTGGAGATTGTTTTTGTAAATATTGGATTAAATCATTCTCATCGTTTGGATCATTATTTTCAGTAGCAAGAAATTCTGGATTAAACATTTCTACAACTTCAAGATATAAAAACCCTACAACATTATGTACCCATTAATCTAAATTATTAAGGGCAGGGAACCGAATAGGTCCAATTTTATTTAAAGGCCAATATCTAAAAATAGCTTTACCAATAACCTTTTCATAGGGTAAAAATCCCCAAATATGTGAGTCCATACTGTTATTTCTATTATCTCCCATCATCCATAATGACTCCTCTGGGACAATAAAAGGCCCTATAGAATAATTAATATTTTTGTCAAAAACGTAATTTTTTTGAGCGATATCATTTAAGTAAAGGTTACCGTCTCTTACTTCTACTTTGTCTCCAGGTATTCCAATTACTCTTTTTATTAGTGCAGTATCTGCTTCATAACCAGCATTAATTAATTGTTCCGGAACTTTAAAAACAACTATTTTATTTTTTAATTTTGAAAGATTTGATTTGGAAGTGATTTTGGGGGTTACTTTCTCAACAAGAATTTTATCTTGTATTTGAAGAGTTGGAAGCATTGAACCGGAGGGGATCCATCTTGGCTCTATAACCTGCCATCGTATAATTAAAGCTATAGATATCCAAATTAAAAGATTTTTTAAATCCTTAATTATTGAATTTCTTTTTTCTTGAGTTGTAGACATGTTTTATTTAATTCAGTTATAAGGAAAATCCCAAAGCATTTATATAATTATGACATCATCTATTGAATGCAAAAATTTTCTTAGAAGTTTACAACTTTTGAATCTCTTTATAAAAATAGGAGTTCAAAATTTAATACTATGTCCAGGCAGTAGATCAGCACCTCTTGCGATAGCTGCTGGAGAATTAAATAAATTAGGACTGGTAAATATTTTTAATTCAATAGATGAGAGATCTGCGGGATTCCACTCTCTTGGGATTTCTGCTGCATCAGGTAATCTTTCTTTAGTTATTACCACTTCTGGGACTGCCGTAAGTAACTTATTGCCAGCAGCAGTGGAGGCAGACCGATCTTGTAAAGGTATTATATTTCTTACTGCTGATAGACCCTTAAGATTAAAAGATTGTGGCGCTAATCAAACAGTAAATCAAGAAGATTTTTTGACTTCAGTCTGCAGAAGGGTTTTAAGTACAAATCAAAATGGACTTCATGAAACACAAGAAAACGAAATCCTGAATTTAGTTCGAATTACTGAGAAACAAATATCAACTTTCCCTGGGCCTATTCATTTAAATATTCCTATTGATAAGCCTTTGGGTATTTCACTTTTAAATAAAAAAAATGTTTTAGAGGTTTTTGAAAGACTTTATTTAAAGAAAAAATATATATTTCAGAAAGTTGAAATAAAATATGACAAAAAAAAATTCTTAGAAATTTCAAAAAATTTAAATTTAGATGAATCCGGTATTATTTTGGTAGGTCCTTATCAAGGATCCATAAATGATTTAATTTATTTCAATAAATCTTTAGAAAGATTGCAAGAAATTACTGGTTGGCCAGTATTTGCTGATCCTGTATCAGGAGTTAATTCTGATTTGAGAGGATTAGTTGTGAATTGGGAATTAGTCTTAAGAAAAAATAAAAATTCAATAAATTGTCATCAACTTTTGAGGCTTGGTCCCATGTCATCTTCAATTGATTTGGAGAAATTTTTAACAACTTTTGAAGGTATACAAATTCTTATAAAAGAAAAAAACTATAGAAAATTGGACCCAATAAAAAAATCATTTGAATATGATTTTGGGCTTTCAAATTTTACTACTCTATTGCTAGAAGAATTATCAATTAACGAAAAAAATAAAAAATCTCTTACTCAAATGGCTTTAGATCTAATAGAGGAAGGCGATAAGATTGGAGGGGTTTTAAAAGAGAAAATTACTCAAGATAATCAAATTACTGAGTATATGCTTGCAAACCTTGTCCCAAAACTTTGGCCAGCTGAAAATCCTATAATGCTCTCCGCAAGTAGCCCAATTAGAGATTGGCTCACATTTTCTGAGAATAGCACTTTAACAAGAAACTGTTTCAGCTTTAGGGGCGCTTCTGGTATAGACGGTACTTTATCTCTTGCATTAGGTATTTCTAGAATTAAAAATCCTCTACTTCTTGTGACCGGAGATTTGGCTTTTATTCATGATATAAACGGTTGGCTGATTGAAAATTCAATCGACATGAATTTAACAATTCTTCTAATAAATAATAATGGCGGAAATATATTTAATCGTATTTATAAAAAAAATTTAAAAGAAGATGATTTAAAAAAACTGTTTCTTATGCCAAAAGAAATAAACTGGCCAAAACTCGCAGAGGGCTATCAGGTAAACTTTAAAAGCGTGGCAAATTTTAAAAAATTACGAGAGGCATTCGATTGGAGCATTTCTATCCAGAAATCTGTAATAATTAAAGTTGATGTTGATCCAGAAAATGAAATTTGTGAAAAAAATGCCCTGCTAGAAGAAATAATTGGCATTTAAATTCATCATTTTTTATTTTTGAATAATTAGATTTCATGAAAGTATTACCTGGTAAAACAACTTTAAATTGGTCAGAGTGCAAATCTTATGAGGATATATTGTTTCACAAATCAGATGAGGGAATTGCGAGAATTGCAATTAATCGGCCTGAAAAAAGAAATGCATTTAGGCCACAAACTGTAGATGAACTCATTGACGCATTTGATATCGTAAGAAATGATGAAACTATTGGCGTAGTTCTCTTTACAGGTGCAGGACCTGACAAGAAAGGCATTTATTCTTTTTGCTCTGGAGGTGATCAGAGTGTAAGGGGTAAAAATGGGTATAAAAATGATGAAGGGAAGCAGAGATTAAATGTACTTGAACTTCAAAGATTAATCAGAAGTTTGCCTAAAGTGGTTATTGCCTTAGTCCCCGGTTTTGCAATTGGAGGAGGACAGGTACTTCATTTAATTTGTGATCTCAGTATTGCCTCTGAAAATGCAATATTTGGTCAAACAGGCCCAAGAGTTGGTAGTTTTGATGCCGGTTTTGGATCTAGTTATTTAGCAAGGCTTGTTGGTCAAAGAAAAGCAAAAGAAATTTGGTTTTTATGTAGAAAATATAATTCCAAGGAAGCTCTTGAGATGGGCTTGATAAATGCAATTACAAAGATTGAAGAATTAGAAGCTGAGGGTGTAATCTGGGCAAGAGAGATTTTACGAAATAGTCCAACTGCTATTCGTATTCTTAAAGCTTCATTTAATGCGGAGAATGATGGGATTGCCGGTATTCAGGAATTATCTGGATATGCAACCCAATTATTCTATTCGACTGAAGAAGCTCAAGAAGGTAGAGATGCCTTTCTTGAAAAGCGTCCACCAGACTTTTCTGACTATAAGTGGACATCCTAGTTTATTTTTCAAAAGAACTTTTTTAAATAATTATCAATGAGAATTCTTCTTGCCGCCGCTGAATGTGCTCCAATGATCAAAGTTGGAGGGATGGGAGATGTGGTTGGTTCGTTACCTCCATCTTTGATAAAACTTGGTCACGATGTAAGGGTAATAATTCCAGGATATGGAAAATTGTGGAGTCTTTTAGATGTATCGAACGAACCAGTCTTTAGAGCAAATACAATGGGTACTGATTTTGCTGTATATGAAGCAAAACATCCCATTCATAATTATGTGATTTACCTAGTGGGTCATCCAACATTTGATTCTGAGCAAATATACGGAGGCGAAAATGAGGACTGGCGCTTTACATTTTTTGCAAGTGCCACTGCAGAATTTGCCTGGAATTGTTGGAAACCTCAAGTTCTCCATTGCCACGATTGGCACACAGGGATGATTCCTGTGTGGATGCATCAGGATCCCGAAATCAGTACGGTCTTCACAATTCATAATTTAAAATACCAAGGCCCTTGGAGGTGGAAACTTGAAAAAATGACTTGGTGTCCTTGGTATATGCATGGAGACCACACAATGGCTGCAGCAATGTTGTACGCAGATAGGGTCAATGCTGTTTCCCCGACTTATGCAGATGAAATTAAAACCCATGAATATGGGGAGAGCCTTGAAGGATTACTTAATTACATTTCAGGTAAATTAAGGGGAATTCTTAATGGCATAGATCTTGATGAATGGAATCCAGCCAAAGATCCAGTTTTACCTGCAAAATTCAGTATTAGGAATTTAGAAAATAGGCTGGAAAATAAAAAAATTCTACAGAGAGAAATGGGTTTGGAAGTTAATTCTAAAAAATATCTTTTAGGTATGGTTAGTAGGTTAGTTGATCAAAAAGGGGTTGACTTACTTTTACAAGTTTCAAGAAGACTATTAGCATATACAGATTCTCAAATTGCTGTCTTGGGGACTGGAGATAGATCTTTAGAGTCTGGATTATGGCAACTGGCATTAGATTACCCAGGAAGATTCTCAGTATTTCTTACCTATGATGATTCTTTATCAAGGCTTATCTATGGTGGATCAGATGCATTTTTAATGCCAAGTAGATTTGAACCTTGTGGTATTAGTCAACTCCTCGCTATGAGATATGGCTCTATTCCAATAGTAAGGAGAGTTGGAGGTTTAGTTGATACAGTTTTACCTCATGACCCAGAAAATAATAATGGTACGGGATTTTGCTTTGATCGCTTTGAACCTATAGATTTCTATACTTCTTTAGTAAGGTCATGGGAAGCCTTTAGACATAAAGATAGTTGGGAATTACTTCAAAAAAGAGCCATGAGCCAAGAGTTTAGTTGGCAAAGATCAGCTCTTGAATACGAAGTAATGTATAAGGATGTTTGTGGAATAAAAGAACCATCGCCAGATGTTGCTGAAGTTGAAAAATTTTCTTACGGACAATCAGCTGATCCATCTTTAAAAAAAAGTATGACTTAATTTTTTAATGGAATTCTCATTATCAGAATTAAACGATGTTTTGGGGGATATTAGAAATCTGAGCGAGGGGAAAAGAGATTTTTTAAATTTTAAAAATATAAGTATTGATAGTAGAACTTTATTAAAAAATGATCTTTTTATAGCTATTAAAGGTAAAAATTTTGACGGACATATTTTTCTTCCAGAGGTTTTAAATAAAGGAGTAAAATCTGTAGTAATTAAAAAAGGGATGCAGAGATTACTTCCTAGTAATTTTCCTTATTGGGTCGTAAATGATACTACAGAGGCATTTCAAAAATTAGCATTGCTAAAAAGAAAAAAATTAAATATTCCTATTGTTGCAATAACTGGCTCAGTGGGTAAAACAACAACAAAAGAAATGATTGGTGGAGTTTTAAATAAACTTGGAAGAATTAAATTATCTCAGGCAAATTTCAATAATGAGATTGGAGTTGGTCTTACTATTCTTGCTACAGATGTAGAAGATAAAGTTTTAGTTCTTGAGATGGGGATGAGAGGTCTTGGACAGATCGAGAATTTATCTAAATATAGTGAACCCGATATTGCAGTTATAACTAACATTGGCACAGCTCATATTGGATTGCTAGGCTCGAAAAAAAATATTACTTATGCAAAGTGTGAAATTAGTAAGTTCTTAAATCCAGAAGGGGTTGTAATAATTCCAGCAAATGATCCATTTCTAGAAAAAACTTTAAAAGAAATTTGGAAAGGTAGAGTGATCAAAGTAAAACTATTAAATATTGAAAATCAAAAGGAGAGTTTTAAGAAAGATGATGATTTGCAAGGATTTTATGATTCTTCGAATAAAACAATTTTAATTGAAGAAAATACCTTTGAAATTTCATTTGAGGGATTTCACAATGCTTCGAATTTCTTATTTGCTTATGCCGTTGCTAAAGAGCTAGGCATCGAATTTGCAAGCTCAAATAAATTTAATTTTGTAAGTTTAGGTGGAAGGAATAAAATTCTTAAATCAGTAAAAACAACAATATATGATGAATCATATAATGCTTCTCCAGAGTCAGTAAAAGCATGTATTAAAAACCTGCTTGAAAAACCGAGAAATAAATTTTTCATATTTGGAAGTATGCAAGAATTGGGAAAAGAATCTGAAAAACATCACAAAGAAATATTCAACTTAATAAATAATTCAGATATTGAAAAGTGTTTATTTATTTGCGATAAAAAAAATGAAAAAATTTACACTAATTATCTAAAAGATAAGAAAAAATTCTTAGTTTTAAATAACATTAAAGATGTACCTCAAGAGATAAACAAATCTACAAAAAAAGGTGATTCTATTCTTATAAAAGGTAGCAGAAGTTGGCAACTTGAAAAAATTATTGAATTAATTAACTAAATCAGATCAGGATTTCTTTCTTTCCCAATTTTCTATATTTACTTGCTTAGTTCTTGAGATTGCCAATGAATTATCTTTGGAGTCTTTTGTGATCACTGAACCCGCCCCTGTTGTAACTGATTCCCCTAGATTTATTGGAGCTACAAAAACTGTATTTGCACCAATACTAGAATTTTTACCAATCTTTGTTTGATGTTTTTTCTGACCATCAAAATTTGCAGTAATAGTACCTGCTCCTATATTTGTAGATCTTCCAATAATAGAATCGCCAATATAACTTAAGTGATTTACTTTAGATTCTTCCTCTAATTGACTATTTTTGATTTCAACAAAATTACCTATTTTGCTAAAGGAAGATATTTTGGAATTAGGTCTTATATGACTATAAGGGCCAATTTTTATATGATCCATTATCTGAGAAGCATAAACAGTAGAGTTTGAGATTTCACAATTTAATCCCACATTAGAGTTCTCAATAAAAGTATTTGGTCCGATAATGCAATGACTATTTATTTTCGTATTTCCTCTTATATGTGTATTAGCCTCTATGATTACATCCTTACCAATTTCGGCTTCTTCACTAATTGAACAACTTGCTTTATTTATAAAAGTTACACCATTAAGCATATGCTTTTCTTTAATTAAATTCTGAATACTTTCCTCGCATTCTGATAGTTGAATTCTGTTATTAATTCCTTGAAGCTCTCCATTATCCTCTACCTCTAGACTTAAGGAATTTTTTAGCAAAGATATTGTATCTGTTAAGTAAATTTCCTTTTGATTATTATTGCTTTGCAAAGTATTAATTATTTCTGACAAGTTACACCAGTTAAAACAGTAAATACCAGCATTTATTAGTGGATTTTCTCTTTCTAGATTATTACAATCTTTTTCTTCAACAATTCTCTCTATAAAATCCTTCTTCAAAAAAACTCTGCCATATCCATGAGGATTTGTTTTCTTCGTAGTAATTAAAGAGACGTCAGCATTTTTTGAATCGTGTAAATACAAAAGTCTTTTTAGAGTACTAGGCCTAATGAGTGGAACATCGCCGTTAAGTACCAAAAGTTTTCCTTCATGTTTTTTTATTTTTTTACAAAGTACCTGTATAGCATGACCTGTTCCTGATTGAGGTTCTTGAACGACAACATGGATGTTTTTATCGGTTGGGATTGAATTTTGTACTTCTTTTGATTTGTGTCCAGTAATTACGAAGATTTGATCAGGTTTTAATTCGACACATGAATCAATTACTCTTTGTAGAAGACTTTTGCCAGAAATTTTATGTAAAACTTTTGGCAATGAGCTTTCCATTCTAGTGCCCTTGCCTGCCGCTAATATTGCAACACTTAACATTTTTGTTTGAAATCCTTATTTAAATCTAACTCTTAACGGATAACTTCGTCATTCCCCACTTCTCTCTCCATTTATTTGTAGATAATAGATTTGATATTAATTGCTCATCTAATCTTCTTCTGATTATATCTTCTTTACTTGAGTTCAAATCTTGATCTCTATAAGGAATACTAGCTTTAGTTAAGAGATGTTCTTCTTCCATTAAAGATAACTTTTCAAAATTGAAATTAGGTTTCAATTTATTCTTATCAAATTTTGATATTGCGACAGTTCCCTGACTCCAAAAAGTTCTGTTTTTAGAACTTGGCTTAATAGTAAAAATTTCTAATCCAAGATTTCTTAAAGTTTTTCTTACTGCCGCTGAAGAAGAATAAGTTATTAAATAACCCTGAGAATTAAGATTTTTTCTGACTTTAGATAAAAATTCAATTGTCCATAATTGTGGGCATTTTTGAGGAGAAAAACCATCTAAATAAATCAGATCGAATTTAATAGAGGAAGGAATAATGTTGATTTTTTCTCTAGCATCACCCCATAAAAGACTACATTTAAAAAATTGATCTTCAAAGTAATCTTTTCGATACAGTGATTCAAATATTTTTTTTACTTTTGGATCCCATAATTTAAGGAAAGATGCATTTCTAAGTGAATATTCAAGAGGCTTTTTATCAATCTCCAATGCATATAAATTTAAATACGATTCTTGTTTAATTAATACATCTAATAAAGAAGCGGTATTGTATCCTAAACCAAAACATATATCCAAAACATTAAGAGATTTGCCCTTAAATCTTTGCAAATTAGAAGTAGCTGTAAACTTTGATTTTGTTTCCTCCAATGCGCCCAATAAACTATGAAAGTTCTCTTGAAAAAATACACTTCTTAAAGAGTAACTACCATCTTTAGTTAAAACTTCTATTAATTCAGACAAAAACTTTTTAGGCTAGTTACTTAGTTTGGCCAGATCTTCCCAAAAAGTGGGATACGAGACGCTAGCTGCATCTGCTCTCATGATTTTTGAAGTACCTTTGGCAAGAAGTGAAGCAATAGCAAGACTCATTGCTACTCGATGATCTGTCTCACTATCTACCTCCGCAGAATGAAATTTTGATTGCCCATAAATAACTAAACCATCATCTTTCTCTGTTATTTCAGCTCCGAATTTTTGTAACTGTCTTGCCATGACTTTTAATCGATCTGTCTCCTTAACTCTTAATTCTTGTGCATCTTTTATTTCAGAAACTCCATTACAAAAGCAGGCAGCCACAGTAAGTATAGGAATTTCATCTATAAGTTTTGGGAGAATATCTCCTTCAATAGTGAATGATCTTAAATTATTTGAAGTCTTTACTTTAATAGATCCAATAGGTTCACCTGCAATAGTCGATTTATCTAAAATCTCATAATTGCACCCCATTGAATCCATAACATTTAAAATACCTGTTCTAGTGGGATTTAATCCGACATTCTGAATTAAAACCTCTGAATTTGGAACAATAGATGCAGCAATCATCCAGAAAGAAGCAGAGCTTATATCTCCAGGAATCAATATTCTCTGGCCAATTAAGTTACCCCCTGACTTGATAACTATATTCCTTCCTAATTCTCCTCTGATACTGATGTCTGCTCCAAATGCTTTTAACATTCTTTCAGTATGATCTCTTGAAGATGCTGGTTCAATAACAGAAGTAGTCCCAGAAGCTTTGAGGCCTGCCAATAAGATTGCCGATTTTACTTGAGCACTCGCTACAGGGGTTCCAATAACACATCCTTTTAGTTTATTCCCATCAATTGAGATTGGAGCTTTGTTTCCTTTCTCTCTACCAAAAATTTTGCCTCCCATCAAAGATAATGGTTTGCCAACTCTAGCCATTGGCCTTTCATTGAGAGAAATGTCACCTGTGAGTATAAAATTCTTACCTTCTTGACCTGCAAGTAACCCCATTAACAATCTCATGGTGGTTCCTGAATTCCCACAATTTAGAATTTCTTTGGGCTCTTTTAATCCATCAAGACCCAATCCTGAAATTGTAAAAGGCTCATTTTTTTTTATTTCTGGTATGTTTACACCTAATTTTCTAAGACAATCAGCAGTTGAAAGTGGATCTTCAGAATGTAAGAACCCCTCAATAGTCGTCTCACCCTTAGCAATACTCCCTATTATTAAAGCTCTATGAGATATAGATTTATCTCCAGGTACTTTTATTTTCCCTTTTAAATTAACTCCACCTTTTATTGTGCGGATATTATTCATTTTAGATTAAATACTTGATAAGATTTCTGTAAAAACAAATTACTTATATCTTATCAATAAGTTTGTTTTTAAAAAAAAATAATCAAATTAAGTAACTGTTTTCTATAGTAAGATCAGTCAAAAGGGAACTAATTATTAATCTTACTTATTATCACGTTGCAAAAGATGTTCCAGAAATAAGTCCAGACATTGCAGTGGTCATTGATGTTTTAAGAGCTACAACCACAATTTCTTGGGCTTTAAAAAATGGAGCTGATTCAATACAAGTTTTTGCAGATTTAGATTTATTAAAAGAATCTGCAATTAAATGGCAAGCTGAAAAGAGAATAATGCTTGGAGAGAGAGGTGGAAAGAAGATTGAGGGATTTGATTTAGGAAATTCTCCTTTATCAGTTACAAAAAAAGTTGTTAATGGTAAAAGACTATTTATGAGTACTACCAATGGGACAAAATCATTGCAAAAAGTTCAAAATGCTAAGCATTTATTTGCTATGTGTCTCCCAAATAGGAAAGCAGTTGCTGAAAAAATCATTTCATTAAAAAGTGAAAATGTTTTAATACTTGGTAGTGGTTGGGAAGGCTCTTATTCACTCGAGGATTCTTTGGCTGCTGGTGCTTTGGCCTCATACCTACAGAACTGTGATTCCGAAATTAATATTCTTAATGACGAATTACAAGCTGCTTTAGCACTTTGGAATTTTTGGAAAGATGATATCTTGAAATGTTTAAAAACAGCAACCCATGGCAAAAGATTGACAAGTCTTGGAGATTATGAGGATGATTTTAAATGTTGCTCTGAACTTGATTGCTTAGATATTGTTCCAGCTCAAGTAGAAAGAGGTGTTATTCGTGCCTCATGACTTACGAATGGGTTTATTAGGAGAAATGTTTTGACTGATTTTTTGGTAGCTGCATTGCAAATTACAAGTACTTCTAATGTTGAAGCAAATTTTGTTGAAGCAGAAGAACAAATTGAATTGGCTGCTAGAAGAGGCGCTGAATTAATAGGATTGCCTGAGAATTTTGCTTTTTTAGGAGAAGATGATGAAAAACTTAAATTGGCTTCTGAATTGTCAATGAAGTGTACAAATTTCCTGAAAACAATGGCTCAACGATATCAAGTGTTTCTTTTGGGAGGCGGATATCCTGTTCCTGCGGGTGATGATAGTCATACTTTAAATAGGTCAGCCCTCTATGGAAAAGATGGCCAGGTTTTGGCAAAATATGACAAAATTCACTTGTTTGATGTTGATTTGCCAGACGGAAATTTATACAAGGAATCATCTACTATTTTATCTGGTAAAGAATACCCCCCAATTGTAGATATCCCAGGTTTATGTAAAGTAGGTTTATCGATTTGTTATGATGTTAGGTTCCCTGAACTCTATAGATATTTGTCTTCTAATGGTGCAGAGTTAATTATGATTCCCGCAGCTTTTACAGCATTTACAGGAAAAGATCATTGGCAGATATTATTGCAAGCGCGGGCGATTGAGAACACAGCATATGTAGTTGCTCCAGCTCAAACCGGGATTCATTACGGCAGAAGGCAAAGTCATGGCCATGCAATGGTAATTGACCCATGGGGCACTGTTTTGTCTGATGCTGGAAAAACTCAGGGTGCCGCTATTGCTCCTGCAGATAAGCAAAGAGTAAAGAAAATTAGGGAGCAGATGCCTAGCCTTAAACATAGAAAAAACAAATTGTTTTCAAACTAATGTCAAAGTTTTTAAATAATAAACTTTTTCGTTATTTTTCTATTTTTATATTTTTAAATTCCACTATCCTCCCAGTAAAGTCTTCTAGTGCTCTGGCAGCATGGGAAATAAAATCTAATGGGAATTTAGAATTAAGAACAAAATCTAATACAAATTTAAAAGCATACTTTCAGAAGGCTAACCAAATCTATGGTGATAGATTTTGGATAGATTTCCCCGGAGAATTAAAAAATCCCAGAACAATTAAAGGTAATGGTCCAATTAAAGAAATAAGGTTAGGTAAACCTAATAAGGGTAATACAAGACTAGTAATTGAATTTAAGAAAAAAACTTATTTGAGCCCTTTGAATTGGCGAATGATTGGGGTAGATGAAAATAGATGGAGAATTAAACTATTTAATCCAAAATATTCATTTAAGAAGATAAGTGAAGGCTCAGTTAAACAAGGAATAAGAAACGTTAATGCAAATCAAAACTCACGTAATACGAAGAAAAGAGTGCCTGATTACTTGCAGTTGCCGAACGTTAAACAAAACAAATTTTCTGTCGTTATCGATCCAGGGCATGGTGGCCCTGATCCGGGAGCAATAGGTATTGGTGGTTTAAGAGAAACAGATGTTGTACTAGAGGTTTCTGAAAGAGTTAAAAAGTTACTTTCTGAGAAAGGTGTCAAAGTATGGCTAACTAGAAAAAATGAAGTTGATTTGGATTTGCCTCCAAGAGTTTACTTCGCAAACAGAAAGAATGCGGATATTTTTGTAAGCATTCATGCAAATGCCTCGAGAGGTAAAAGAAGGGACATCAATGGTTTAGAGACTTTTTACTATAGGGGGTGGAGAGGTAGATTACTCGCTAAAAGAATTCAAAAACAAATTCTAAAAGTGTCCCCCGGAAGTCCTGATCGAGGAGTTAAGCAAGGTAGGTTTTATGTGATAAAAAACACTAACATGCCTGCCGTTCTTGTGGAAATTGGTTTTTTTAACAGGAAAATTAGATGCAAGAAGATTAGAAAAAACTACTCATCGTAAAAGAATAGCTTATGCAATTGCAAAGGGCATTCTTGAATATCTTTCTAAGTAGGTGAAACTTAAAATAGGAATTTTTGATAGTGGGATAGGAGGTTTTACTATCCTTAATTCTTTACTGAAAACACGTAAAGATGTTGAAGTTTTTTATTTAGCTGATACTAAAAGGATCCCTTATGGAAATAAAAAATATAAAGAGGTAAGGTTAATTGCAAAAGAGATTTGTGCCTTTTTTCAAGATAAGAATTTGGATGCACTTTTAATTGCTTGTAATACTACTAATGCATGTGCCCTTGATATTCTAGAAAATAACTTAAGTATTCCCTGTTTTGATCTTATAAATTCAGTATCTGAAACAGTAAATAAACAAATTATTGGTGTGTTGGCAACAAAAACAACAGTTAGATCTTCATATTACAAAAACGCTATAAGTGCTAAAAAGGATAATTTGAAAATATTTCAACAAGAATGTCCAGAATTTGTATCAGAAATTGAAAAAGAAAAGTTAAATTTTGATAAGTTAGATCATCTTTCAGATTTGTACCTTAGACCACTTTTAAGCAAGAATATTGAAGAATTAATACTAGGATGTAGTCATTACCCTTTAATTTATGACTTTTTAAGAAAAAAAGTTGACTCTAATATAAAAATTATTGATCCAGCGGAAGCTTTAATAAAAAAATTTAATGAATCTTTTACTAATTCAAAAAAAGACGGCTATGAAAGTCTTTCAAACGAAAATATTAAATTCTTTGTTACTTCAGAAAAAGATCAATTTTCCAAAAAAGTAAAATTTTGGCTTGAAATTAATAAAGAAATTAGGTTGGTTAACCTCCGAAGCATTGTTTGATTCCTTAATATATAGGAGAGGGCAACAATGAACACAGTAACAGAACTACTACAACCAGTTGAAAATGATCTTGACGATCTCATTCTTGAACTGAAAAATCTGATTGGAGCTGGTCATCCAATTCTTCAAGCCGCAGCAGAGCATTTATTTAGTGCGGGGGGTAAAAGACTGAGACCAGGAATTGTTTTGTTGATTTCAAAAGCTATATCCCCTGAATTTGGTTTAAAAGATAAACATAAAAGACTTGCTGAAATTACTGAAATGATTCATACGGCATCACTAGTCCACGATGATGTTGTTGATGAGGCTTCTACAAGACGAGGAGTAGATACTGTACATAGCAGATTTAATACTCGAGTAGCTGTATTGGCTGGTGACTTTCTATTCGCGCAAGCAAGTTGGCACTTAGCAAATCTTGATAATGTTAATGTAGTCAAATTGCTCAGTAGAGTAATAATGGATTTAGCAGAGGGTGAAATTAAACAGAATTTAAATAGATTCGATTCGGCTCAATCTTTTTCCAAATACATAAATAAAAGTTACTGCAAAACTGCATCTTTAATTGCTAATAGTTGTAAAGCGGCCGGTGTTTTAAGTGATCTTAATGATGAAAAATTAAATGCGCTTTACGATTTTGGTAAAAATATTGGTCTTGCATTCCAAGTTGTTGATGACATACTTGATTTTACTGGTAACGATAAACAACTTGGAAAACCTGCTGTGAGTGACCTTGCTAGTGGATATCTAACTGCACCAGTTTTGTACGCCTTAGAAGAGAATAAGAAGTTGTCTGTTCTCATAAATAGAGAACTTGTTGAAAAAGATGATTTAGATCATGCTCTTAGTATTATCATGAATTCTAATGCCATTGAAAGTTCTAGAAAACTAGCTGAAAATTTTGCAATGCGCTCTAAAGAAGCTATAGCTTGGATTCCTGATTCAGAATATAAAAGGGCGTTAATTGAGCTACCTGAATTTGTTCTGGGTCGCATTTATTAGATCTATTAAAATAAGTTTTTTCAGCTAAATTAATATTAAAATTTTTGAAAACATTAAATTTTTCGACTAAGTTTATTGAGCATAGATTTATTTAATGGCATTAGATAAGAAAAATTCAATTAATAACATACTTGAAGAAAAGAGAATTTTCCCTCCATCAAAAAAGTTTGCAGAAAACTCAAATATTAGTACTCAAGAAGAATTACTAAGTCTAAAAAAACAGGCATCAGATAATCCTACTAAATTTTGGGAATCTTTTGCAAAATCTGAATTAGATTGGTTCGAGCCATTTCAAACTGTACTAGATAGCGATAATGCACCCTTTTTTAAGTGGTTTAAAGAAGGGAAACTCAATATTACATTCAACTGCTTAGATAGACATATAAAGAGAGGTCTTGGAGAGAAAACTGCACTTATATGGGAAGGTGAACCCGGTGATAGCAAAAAATATACTTATAAAGAACTGCTAAAAGAAGTATGCAAAGCAGCTAATGGATTAAAAATGATTGGAGTAAAAAAAGGAGATTTGGTATGTATTTATATGCCAATGATTCCTGAGGCAATGTTTGCGATGTTAGCTTGTGCCAGAATTGGGGCCACGCATTCAGTTGTCTTTGGGGGGTTTTCTTCAGAAGCTTTAAAAGATAGATTAATTGATGGAAATGCAAGATTTATTATTACTGCGGATGGTGGTTTTAGAAAAGATAAGGTGATTGAGCTTAAGAGAGCAGTTGATGCCGCAATTGAGAGTGGGGCAGATAAAGTTGTTGAAAAAGTAATTGTTGTTCAAAGAACTAAAAAAAATATTTCTATGGTTGATGATAGAGATTTTTGGTGGCACGAATTATTTAAAGATCAAAAAGATGAGTGTGAACCGGAAATAATGAATAGCGAAGATAGACTTTTTATTCTTTATACCTCAGGCTCTACTGGAAAACCTAAAGGTGTAGTTCATACTACAGGAGGTTATAATCTTTGGTCCCATTTGACATTTAAATGGATTTTTGATTTAAAAGATGACGATATTTACTGGTGTACTGCTGATGTTGGTTGGATTACTGGCCACAGTTATATAGTTTATGGGCCTCTATCTAATGGGGCTACAACATTAATGTTTGAGGGAGTGCCAAGGCCTACTAATTTAGGTGCTTTTTGGGAAATTGTTCAGAAATATAAGGTTTCCATTTTTTATACTGCACCAACTGCGATAAGAGCATTTATGAAGTCTGGGCGTGAAATCCCTGATAATTATAATTTGGAGAGTCTCAGGCTATTGGGTACTGTTGGAGAACCAATTAATCCTGAAGCTTGGATGTGGTACAGAGATGTTATTGGTAAGAATAAATGTCCCATAGTAGATACTTGGTGGCAAACTGAAACAGGAGGCGTAATGATAAGTCCTTTGCCTGGAGTTGTTCCGACAAAGCCGGGATCGGCTACTTTACCTCTGCCAGGAATCGAAGTTGAAATCGTCGATAAGAATGGAGATAAGGTTAAGGATAACGACGGTGGCTATTTAATTATTAAGAAACCATGGCCAGGAATGATGAGAACAATTCACGGAAACTCAGAGAGATATTTGGAGAGTTATTGGGAATATATTTCCTTTAAAGGAGAAAAAAATGTTTATTTTGCCGGAGATGGAGCACGCATTGATGAAGATGGATATATATGGATTATGGGAAGAGTTGATGATGTTATAAATGTTTCAGGACATCGTTTGGGAACAATGGAAATAGAATCTGCTTTGGTAAGTCACAAATCAGTTGCAGAGTCTGCAGTCGTTGGTAGAAAAGATGATTTAAAAGGTGAAGTTATAGTTGCTTTTGTCTCTCTAGAGAAAGAAGTGAAAAGTTCTTCAGAATTAGTAGAGAATTTAAAGAAACATGTTGTTAATGAAATTGGAATTATCGCAAAGCCTGAAAAAATTATAATTTCTGAATCTCTTCCCAAAACACGTAGTGGAAAAATTATGAGGCGAATTTTAAGATCTTTGGCTGCTGGAGAAAAAATTAGTGGTGATATAAGTACTCTTGAAGATAGTTCTGTTTTAGAAAAACTTAAAGAATTATCCTAATTAGATTCATCAATCAAATTGGAAATCTTTTTTATAGTATTTCTTTTGAATTCATCATCGGCCCAGTCTCCCAAAAAACTTTCTCTTAATCCTGCGCTTGCGATTATAGTGTGTGTACCTTTTAAAATTACTCCCTTAGAATTATCTTCTTTTCTTGCTTTCAGACAAGAAAATAATTTATCTGTTTGATCTAATTCGTCTGAGTTGAATTTTATAAGGAAGTTATTTTTTTGATTGTATGTTTTTTTAATCAATTGTAAAGTTCTTTCAGGGCTTGGGCTGAATTCACTATTGAATTCTAATTTTTGAGAAATTTGTTTCAATAATGGAATTGACTTGTTAGCACTGAAGTTATTAAAACTAATTGATATGAATTTTTCGCAATTTCTTCCACCATCTGGGGAAATTAGATGAAGTTTACAACCTAGGCTATGACCAATTCTTATTGAAGGAATTGATGCTCCTATTCTCTTGGATAAAGATATTCGGCAATTTTTAAAATCCCTCCATGCTTTAATAGCAAGTTGTTGGTGATCAAATTGTGGAGTGTATTTATATGCGTGTACTGCATAGTTTTTTTTAATTAAACTCTCTATGAATCTTCTATAAGTTAAATCTGGTTTAGAAGCCAAATAACTTCCACCTATAAACTCTACAATTTTTTTTGGATTTGAAGGCCAATAACAATAATTGTTAAATTGATATTTTGTAAAAGTCATCTTTCATAAACTAAGAATCTTTCAAAATTATTTTCTAATCATTTTTTCTTTATTTATATTAATTTAAGGGAAATTTTTATTAAATGCGTCAAGATAAATGAAAGTGTTTTCAGCTAATTGGAACTAATTAACAAAAAAGAATTAAATCAGTTGGATTTTCTTCAGGGCAAAATTAATAGTAACCCATCAAAAAAAAGTGATAATTATCAAAATAAGAAAATTGAAAAAATTTTAATTCTTGATACTGAAACAACAGGTTTAGATGTAAATAAAGATGAAGTGATAGAGATAGGATGTATTTTGTTTGATGTTTCTTTCAAATGTGTACTATCACAGGCCTCATTTTTATTTCCGGTTAATAATAATGAAGCCGAACATGTGAATGGTATATCTGCAGAAGTAACTAATATCTCTCAACCATGGGAAGATGGATTGAATTTCTTCTTAAAACTTGTTGACTGTTCGGATTTCATTGTTGCTCATAATGTAGAGTTCGATAAGAAATGGTTTGGTAAAGGGAGATTGCCAAAACTTAATAAAAAATGGATATGTACTTTAGAGGATATCAATTGGTCTTTTCAAAAATCACTCAAGAATAGACCTTCAGTAACTGATCTAGCTTTATCTTTTTCAATACCAGTTTGGAATTTACATAGAGCTTTGTCTGACTGTTTTTATTTATCTGAGGTCTTCAAAAAATGCGATAATTTAGAAGAAGTTTTGCTTAAAGCTACTGAGCCGCGGTTTTTATACAAGGCCTTAGTTAGTTACGAAGACAGATCTTTAGCTAAAAATGCTGGGTTCAGATGGAATAATCCTGTTCAAGGAGCTTGGGCAAGGAAATTAACTACTGATGAGGCAAAAAATCTTGATTTTAGAGTAGAGATTTTGAATTAATATTTAATAAATTTTTGACTAAAAAATATTTAGTGCATTTTACAAGGCATCCATTTATTACCCATTTTATGAGCTCCAATACATCCATATTTTGAGGCAGCCTGTTCAGCTTCTTCTTTAGTATTGAATAAATCTGACACCATATTTTTCTTATTAGAATTTGAAAAATGTTTGGAATGATTATGGTGATTATTTTGAGAATTAGGTGAATACTCCCATATCCCCATAGTAGTTACTCCCGCAGAGATAATTCCCATCCCAACTACTGATAAATTCACAATCCCCATTGCTACTGCACCAAAAGAAAATACACCCATTGGAACTACTCCAATACTTATAACTCCCATTGGCACTATTCCTACTGAAACTATACCAAGGGGTGCTATTCCAAAAGCAATTTTTTTTGGTTTTGTACCGCAATGCAGATTCTCTTTATTTTTATTAATTTCCAATAGTTTTGCTAAATGTTAAATTAAAATTGTCCCACAAAACATCTAATTAAAGATTAATTTCTACTTGTATTAAAAATTTTGAATTATTTTCTAGAACCTTGAATAAATTAAAAAATCTTAGAGGAACGGTAGATTTACTGCCTGATCAATTAATAAAGTGGCAAAACGTTGAGAAAATTGTATTAGAGCAGCTTGCAAGAGCATCTATTAATGAAATAAGAACGCCAATACTCGAAATGACCGAATTATTTATAAGAGGAATTGGTGAAGGAACAGATGTTGTCAGTAAGGAAATGTATACATTTATTGATAGAGGGGATAGATCTTGCACTCTTAGGCCTGAAGGAACCGCTTCCGTTGCGCGAGCGTTAATACAAAATGGAATGTTGTCTAATCATCCTCTCCAAAAACTTTGGTACATGGGGCCTATGTTTCGATATGAAAGACCTCAAGCAGGAAGGCAAAGACAATTTCATCAGTTAGGTGTTGAGTTTATAGGATACGATTCAGTTAGAAGTGATGTTGAAATTATTGCTTTAGCTTGGGATATCTTAGGTAAATTAGGAATAAAAGAACTTAATCTTGAAATAAATACTTTGGGAGATCTTAATGATAGATTAAATTTTCAAAAATCTTTTTTAAAATGGTTAGAAATAAATAAAAATTCTTTAGATTTAGATTCTCAGAACAGGATTACTAAAAATCCCTTGAGGATTTTGGACTCCAAGAATATTCAAACACAAAAAGCTCTAGAGAATGCTCCAAGATTATTTAATTTCTTATCTGAAGACAGTCATAAAAGATATTCAAACTTAAAAAAACATTTAGAGGTTTTAAAAATACCTTATGTGGAAAATTTTAATCTTGTCAGGGGTTTAGATTACTACACCCATACAGCTTTTGAAATAACTAGTGGGGCTCTAGGCTCCCAAGCTACAGTTTGCGGAGGAGGAAGATACGATGATTTAATAAAACAAATGGGGGGGGGCAAGTACCCCCGCAATTGGGTTCGCTATTGGTCTAGAAAGATTAATTTTACTCGCAGGAAAAGAGTTTGAAATCCCTAGAAATACTGATATATATATCATTAATCAAGGTTTAATTGCTGAATCATTAGCAATGGATTTATCTAGAAAATTAAGAAATTATGATTTGTTAGTTGAGTTAGATTTAAGTGGAGCCTCATTCTCTAAACAATTTAAAAAGGCAAATAAACTTAAATCTAAAAGTATTATTGTTATTGGTGATGATGAGGCAGTTAATGGAGAATTTAGCATAAGGCTCTTTGATCAATCAGGAGATGGGAATGAAGAAGAGGTAATATCTTTTGATAATGATATTAAATTAGAAAAGTGGATAAACAATAACTTACTTGTAAAGTGATGTTCTTGAAATTAGTGATAATTTTTGCTTTCATAATTATTTTTTTAAATTTGAGAAATTTTCTTAAATTAAATAAAAAACAAAAAGTTTTTAAGTCTAAAAAAATAACAGCCTTCAATAAGAAGAACCTTAATAATTGGATGAATTTAACTAAAAAAGAAAGATATAACTTATCAAAACAAGATTCTTTTAACTATATGGATAGAAGAAAACTTTTATTAGAAGAAATTAGAAAAGAATATAAAAAAATATCTAGAGAAAATTTTGAGGGGGACATTAAGAAAAAAAAATTATGAAAAATTACTGGACTTCTAGTAAACCGATTAATGGATTAAGACATTTTGTTTTGGTAAATGAGACTAAAGAAAAAGGAAATATTTTTTTTTTGATGGTTTCTGTACTTGATTCTGAGATTAATTTAAGAGCTACTTACGAAGAATTAATAAATAGTGGAAATTGGTATGAGGGATGGATCAATCTTCCAAAGCATCAATCTATCACTGAAGAATATTTTGTCTATAAATCCATCAAGAAAGAGAAAGGTATTGATGAGATATTCATAAATCAAGATTCTTTATTTAACATTTCTTAATTAGATATGAATGTTTCAAATTTTTTTTCTTTATAAATACTTAGATTTTGTTACTTAATAATTATTTAAAAGTATTACCCCTTTCAAAAAAATAAAATTAACGTTATCAAGGATTAATAATATTTACTTAATTCAATGTTAGGGGTTAAATGGAGCTCATCTGAGTTGACCGCTGAAAAATTAGGAATAACTGAAATTAAACTCTCTTTTTTACGTGAAAATGGAATACTCAAGCCTGGAATTCATTGGAAAAGCTCTCCACTTGGTCAGAAAAAACCTTGGAACCCCAAAGCGCTTTATGATATAAAAATGTGTAGAAAAATAATCAATAAATTTTATTTTGAAGAGAACTATAAAACAGCAGCCTAAAAAATATTTTTAAGATCATATTGACAAAAATATATAAAATTTCTATTCGATTAGATTCTCATCCTTACATTCAATCAGAGTGTTTTGCAAAGTTGGATATAAGTTAATCATATTTATATATTGTTTTGATTTTCTGTAGGATTTTGCAGCCTTTTTGTAATGAACTTCCGATTTCATTTCTAGTGAAAATTTTCTAGAAGACTCTTGAGAAGTAGTCATAATATTAGATGTCTTATCCCATATTTAATAATTGTTTGCGAATGAGGCAATAACCAGCATGGTGTAATGAAACAAAATATCGTTGAATGTCAGCAAAATGAAATTTATTTAACTTATTTGAATCTAAAAATAATTGTTTATTTGATAGAACTTATATCTCTGAGAATAATTTTTATACATTTAATCTACCTTTTTTGCTATTGGTTTGCCTTATGAAGATTTCTTGTTTTGTAATAGTTAGGATTACTAACCTTTACAATTTTGTTATTAATTCAACTGTTTGGTGAAATATAAAGTATTCTCAAAACGTTTAAGCTAATCAATTCCTAAATGCAAACCTATGGAAATCCAGATACTACCTATGGATGGTGGGCTGGTAATTCAGGTGTAGCAAATCGCTCAGGAAAATTCATCGCTGCTCATGTAGCTCATGCAGGATTAATTGTTTTCTGGGCGGGTGCATTCACCCTTTTTGAACTTTCACGATTTGACCCCAGCGTCCCAATGGGTCATCAACCTTTAATCGTTCTTCCTCATTTAGCAACTCTTGGAATAGGGTTTGATGCTAATGGCGTTGCGATGGGAGATACTAAACCTGTTCTAGCGATAGCAATAGTTCACTTAGTTTCTTCTATGGTTTTAGCAGCAGGCGGACTTTTACACTCTTTACTTCTTCCTGGAAATCTAGAAGATTCTGATGTAGCACGAGCTAGAAAATTCAATATTGAATGGGATAATCCAGACAAATTGACATTTATTCTTGGTCACCATCTAATTATTCTTGGTTTTGCAGTTATTGCTTTTGTTGAATGGGCAAGGGTTCATGGAATTTATGATCCAGCTATTGGTTCTGTAAGACAGGTAGAGTACGAATTAAATTTGGCCAAAATTTGGAATCACCAAACAGACTTTTTGACAATCGACAGTCTTGAAGAAGTAATGGGAGGCCATGCTTTTCTAGCTTTCGTTGAGATCACTGGTGGTGCTTGGCATATTGCTACTAAGCAAGTTGGTGAATATACCAAATTCAAAGGTAAAGGATTGCTCTCTGCTGAAGCTGTTTTATCTTGGTCACTAGCTGGAATAGGCTGGATGGCTATTATTGCAGCCTTCTGGAGTGCAGCTAATACAACAGTTTATCCAACTGAATTCTTTGGTGAACCACTTGAATTGAAGTTTAGTATTTCTCCTTATTGGGTAGATACTGTTGATCTTCCTGATGGTGAGTACACTTCAAGGGCGTGGTTAGCTAATGTTCATTACTATTTTGGATTCTTCTTTATTCAGGGTCATCTATGGCACGCTTTAAGAGCACTAGGCTTTGATTTCAAGAGAGTTACAAATGCTATCAGTAATATTGATAGTGCAACAGTTACTCTTAAAGATTAATTTTCAAATTTATTACCAATATCAAAAGGCTCCTCATACCGGAGCCTTTTTTATTTGAAAAATTTTATTTAATAATTTAGATTTAGAATTATATGTTTTTGAAATCATTGAATATTTTTTCGATACAGAATAAAGATATTTTTTCAAATTCTCTTTTGATAAGTTTTTTAGGATTATTAATTATATTTTTTTTGTTGATTTTTGGGAGAAAATTTAAACTTGCTGTTCAACTCGAGAGATTTGGATTACCGATTGCAGTTATATCAGGAATTTTAGGTATATCTATAGGACCATTTGGTGCACTACACTTTTTGCCAAAAGAAACAATCAATGTTTGGAGTAATTTACCTACTCCCCTTTTATCATTAGTCTTCGCAACTTTAATGATGGGAAGACCTATACCGAATATAAATGGTTTAGTTAAACCAATTTTTAATCAATTTCTATTAGCTCTTTCACTAGGTTTCGGACAGTTTTTTGTCGGTGGACTTGTTGTTAAATATTTTCTGCCTCCATCTATGAATGCAAATCCTCTAATGGGATGTTTAATAGAGGTAGGTTTTGAGGGTGGTCATGGAGCGGCATCAATAATTGGTGAAAGTTTTAATAAACTAGGATTCCAAAATGGTTTAGATCTTGGTTTAGCTATGGCAACAATGGGTTTATTATCCTCTTCAATATTGGGTAGCATATTTATCTTTCTTGGCAGGACTTTAGGTCTTTCAGATACTGAGGAAATTCATGAACAAAAAGATACTTTAAAAGGAAAAAATAAGATTGGAATATTTGCAGATTTAAGAATTTTTATAATAAATATTGGATTCTCGGGTTTAGCAATTTCTTTTGGTGTTTTGCTACTTAAATTTTTAAGGTATATTTCAAGTTCTTTTGGTGATTTTTCTAAGGAAATTATTTTTTCACTACCAGTATTCCCCTTTATCCTTATAGGTTCGCTCCTTATTAGATATATTTTAGAGAAAACAAAAAATACAGAATTTATTTCAAATATTCTGCAAAGGGAGATTGGTATTTTATCCACAGACTTATTGATTTTTACAGCCATGGCTAGTTTAGATATTGCAGTTGTTTTTGATAATTGGATACTTATTTTAGTGTTTACTATTTTCGGTTTATTTTGGAATTTAATCTGCATTGCTTATTTCGCATACTTTATTTTTGATGATTATTGGTTTGAAAAAAGTTTGATAGAGTTTGGAAATTCTACTGGTGTAGTAGCTTCTGGGTTACTCCTTTTAAGGCTTGCAGATCCTAAAAATATTTCTAAGACTTTACCAATTTTTACGTCAAAACAGCTATTCGCTCAGTTAATTCTTTCTGGGGGACTATTCACAGTTCTTGCACCATTAATGATTTCTAAAATTGGTTTAGATTATTGGACAGAAATTTGTGCCCTAATTACATTCGCAATTCTTTTTATTGCATTGATTTTTAATAAGGTAGAGATGAAAAAGTTTCAATAAGAACCCTAGAATAGTAAAAGCTAAATTTTTTTTAATGTCATTTACTTCCTACGATATTCCACCTCAAGAAAATAAAGGGAAATGGTTTAGGAGTCATTTACTTGGAAGGGAAATCGAACTTAGTGAATTGTATAGTCTTGGATCAAATGATTTAGATTTGCTTATGGCGGAGACTGCAGAAATTAGAAGCGATCTTGATTTTAAGGAAAAAAATATAGGCAAATTTAGGACTGCAGGATATTTTTTGGAGTTAGCAAGAATAATTGAGAAAAGGAAGTTATTGGAAAGTTAATTAAATGGGAAATAATTCTTTATAGAATTTGGCTCCCATAGTTCGTATTTATACATTAAAGATTTAAATTTTCTATTTTTCTCAAATGAATCTAACCAGTTTTTTATTGAAGATTCAAAATAATTTGTTCTTTTTTGACTTTCACAAGCGATTCTAAATTGTCTTACAAAAGGCCAAATAGACCAATCAGCGATTGTGGGGCTATCTCCAAAAAAGTATTTGTTTTCTTCAAGAAGTTCGTTCCATCTCTTTATATATTTAATCGCATTTGTGAAATGAAATTCTTCATCACTATTCTTATATCTTGTGGCATATTTAAATCGATCTAAATGATATTTGAATTCGTTATCGTTTTCATTAACTAATTCAAAAATATCCTCCTTTTTGTTCTCAGGGAAATAAATTATTTTGATGTTTTCCTTTTTTGACTCTGAGAGGGCCCACAGGATAATTTCGAGACTTTCCTCAATAACTTCACTATTTTTTTTTATAAGTATGGGAACCGTTTTTGTCTTTGAATTATTTAAAAAATCTAGAGGTTTATTTTTTAAATCAATTTCTCTTATCTCTACTTTTATTTCACAAATTAACAGTGCCCATCTTGCACGTATTGCATATGGACATCTTCGAAATGAATATAAAATATCTTTTTTCATATTGTAAAAACTTTTAATTTCTCTAATTCTTTTAGTATTATCTAGGTAGGAACAGTATTAATTTTACAACGCAAATGTCGGGATATGTTTATCTTATTAGAGTAGGAGACCTTTATAGGATTGGGAAAACGGACAATCTTGAAAAGAAAATTAAGAAATTAAAGCCAGATGAATTATTAACATCAATTATGACAAAAGAGCCAGAAACTCTTGAAGCAAGATTACTAAGAAAATATAAGTTGCAAAGAATTCCTGAAACTGGTTATTTAAAGCTTTCTAAAAGACAAATTAGAGAATGTAAAAAGCAATTCGAATTAAAGGGTAGCTTACCTCACACTTTAGATGCTGAAGTTTCCATAACTCTATTTGCATCTTTTTTATTGTTTTCATTAAGTACCTTTATTTTTAATTATTTAAATTTTGGATTTGTAAAATCTATATCTTATTCTTTTGGAATGGCATCTCTACCAATGGTTATATTATTTATAACAGGTAGTTTTGGCGGATACTTTTCTGAAGATTTAGCTCTTTTTTCATTGTTAACTAATCGAATAAAAGGTTTATTTATTGCGATTGCAATGCTTTCAATGGCTTACTTAATTTTCAATTTAGGTTAAATTTCATAATTACAATTTAAGGCAATTTCAAATGGAACTGATTGGGTGGGTAACTTTAGAATAGTTGAGCATATTTCAGCAATATCTTCAGGTTGTGTCATTCTTGATTTATCTAAGGAAGAGATATTTTGGGCCATTTTTGTATTAACCCAGCTTGGACAAATTGCTGAAACCCTTATATTTTTATCCCAACCTTTATTTTTCATCGTTTGGCACAATCCCATCAAAGCAAACTTTGAAGAAGAATAAGCGGCTAAATCACCCTTAGATCTTTTCCCACTCATTGAAACTAAAACAATAATTCTTCCTCTGCCTGAGGTACATAAATAATCCCAAGAAAGCCTACATAAATTCCAAATTGCCAAAAAATTTATATTTAATGTATTTAAAATATCCTCTTCATCACCATCTTTGTATAAGAAAGGAACTTTTGATAATACTCCAGAACAATTTATTACTGAATCAAACCCTCCAAATTCATCTACGGTATTTTTTATCCAGTTTTCGGCTGTAATTTTTTTTAATGCATCATAGTGGTTGATTATAATTTTCCCTTTTGGCCATTTATTTGGATCAATAGCGCTTCCTTTTAATGATTCTAAATCTCTTATGCCAACACTAATTCTATTGCCTTCTTTTAATTCTTTATGTGCAATATTTAGTCCAATACCTCTACTGGCTCCACTTATTAGTAAAGTTCTCATTTTTAAATTATATGTTTGGAAATATTATCCTAAGTAACATCTTAAATTCTCTACCATGCATAATCATAAGACCTTTCTTTACACTCCATGGAGCCTTTATAAACATTACGCACATCGCATATACAATCTCTTTTAAGGAAAGAGTATCAGTTAGAAAACCATACCATTGATTTTTAGGTAGTTGGAAAAAACTCCCAAAAAATTCTCTTAATAGTTTCTCGTCAAACCTCATAAGTTTTTCTAATCCAAATTGGTAAAGTGATTTCTTCCTAATTAATTCTTTTGACCATAGGGTTTCCCAACCTTTTCTAGCAATATGATAGGTACTTAGATTTTTGTTTTTAATTGCTTCTGAGACTGCCTTAGCGACAAGTGGAGCTCTTCTTAAAACATTACCAATTAAATATCCAGATGCAGGATGTACCATTGAAGCAGCACCACCATATCCAAGTATTTGTTGTTTGAAATCTGGGATTGGCATATTCATAGGGAGAAATAAGCCAAGCTCTTCATGTTGCATGCTTGTGATTGATATATTTCGATAAGAAAGCCTCTTCTCTAGTCTTTCTTTTAAATTTTCCATTGTTAGAGGATTTACTAAACCAAGAGATGTCTCTTCAAGAAAATATTTCCCATCCCCCATATCCATGGCATAAAGAAAAGTAGGCGGTTCCTTTTTTTGCTCATCGTTAAGATGATCATTTCTGTAGTCCATTAATACAAACTGCCCTTTCTTAAGTGGAGGTTTGCTGAAATTTCCTACTATCCCATAACAAGTTTGGACTGCTAAGGGACCACAGGATTTTAATTTAAGAAAAACAGGATCATATCCTGTTGCATCTACTACTAATCTTGCAGAGTAAGTCTTGCCCTCTTTTGTGGTTACTGTACTTTTATATTTTTCAAAATGTATTTTGTTTGCGAAGCCTTGATGCCATTTAATAAGAGACTTATTGCATTCATTAAACCAATAATTGTGGAGTTTCTTCTTATCAAATAGTCCATAATCTAGTGAATGTTCCGTGGCTTTATTCTCATCGTCCTGTTCTTCTAGAGCACCATGACCAAAAAAACTTACAGTATTCTTCCATCTATATTCAAGCAAATCCTCAAGTCCGAGTTGATCAACTTCTCTCCCCCAAATGCCATATGTGTTTGGCCAAGGTTCATCGGGTCCATTTGGAGAAAGAACTTCAACATCTAATTTTTCCTTTCCTAAAGCCGAAGCAATTGCCATACCTGCAGGCCCTGCACCCAAAACAAGAACATCTGGCATATTTTCTTTTGACATTAAAAATAAATCTTATAATTAAAAAAATTTATGGAACAAATTATTACTTCTTCACGTATGATTATATATTTCATCCAATACTTGTAACGAGAGTAGATTAATAATAATCAAATTACTCAATTACTAGCGAATAAGTTTTCAGTGTTTTAACAATAATTTATAAGATTACAAAATAAAAAATATTTAAAAATTTTTTATTATAAAAAATATATAGTTAGTTAAATGATTAAAAATAAAAATATTTTAATTACTGGGGGAAATTCAGGCATAGGGCTTTTTGCCATAATTAATATACTAAAGACGAAAAGTAATTTATACGTTGTAATAAAATCTGAATTAAGAAAGCATGAATTTCTCAAAACAATGGAGAAATTTTTTGATAAAAATTACCTCAGTAAATATTTAAATATTATTGAAAATTGTGATCTTTCAAATCTAGAGAATATTAAACAAATTAAGGATTACTTTATTAGAAAAAAGATTTTCTTAGATGCTGTTGTTTTAAATGCTGGATTGCAATATACGGGTTCTTTTTACCCTAAAGTCTCAAAACAAGGCATAGAACTAACTTTTGCAGTTAATCATCTTGCGCATTTTTACTTAGTGAACATCCTAAAAGATTTAGTTAGAGATAAAGAAGAATCTAGAATCATTATTACATCATCAGATGTACACGATCCAAATAGCTCAGGCGGAAATATAGGAAAGAAAGCAGGTCTTAATAATCTAATTGATTTTAGAAAAAAAGTTACGGGTCAATTTTTAAATTTTAATGCTGATGAAGCTTATAAAAATAGTAAGTTATGTAATATTTTGTTTGCTAAAGAACTTGAAAAAAAATTAAAAATTTCCTCTAGTAAAATTTCTGTAATTACTTGGGCTCCTGGTCTGGTGATACCAAATGATGATTCCGGTTTTTTTAGATATAGTAAACGCTTTAATCTCTTTGGATATTTAGTTTTTTCTAAAGCTGCAAAAAATATTTTTGGAATTTCTGAAAGTATAGAAAATGCTGGTAAGATACTTTCTGAAATTGTTTTTGATTCAAATTTAAATAATATTGGTTACATTCATTTAAGCAATAAACTTGTATTTTTTAAAAAACATAAATTAGTTGAAAGTAAGGTTAGTGATGAGGCAAATAATTCTGAGTTAGCTTCAAAACTCTGGATTTTAAGTGAAGAGATTTGTAGATCATTTGGCTTTGTTACTTTCAATATTTAAGGTTTGTGTTGGGAATGCAAACTCTATATTATTAACCGCAAATTCCTCAATAATTCTTAAATTTATAGATTGTTGAGCTTCCATTGCAGCAAGATAATTATTTGTTGGGATGTAATAAACAAGTTCGAAATTAAGACTAAAGTCGCCGAAATCTGTGAAATGACATCTATCAAAAGAAGCATCTTTTGTCTCTTCAACTATTTTTTTAATTATTATTGGAATCAATTTCATAAGTTTTGGAGAGGTTTCATAAACAACTCCCAATTTATGCACTAACCTCCTTTTTTCCATTTGTGCGTAATTTGAAATTATTCCATTTGTTAGGGCGCTGTTGCTCATTACTATTACTTCGCCATTAATACTTCTTATCCTTGAGGATCGAACTCCCACTCTCTCAACCATTCCCAGGACTCCATCAGATTTTATAAACTCACCTTTTTGAAAAGGTTTATCAAGCAAAATTGTTATATATTCAAAAAACTCCTGAACTGGATCTTTCAAAGCTAATCCGGCTCCAATTCCTCCTGCACTTAGTAAAGCCCAAATGGCAGTCATTTGAACACCTATATTTTGTAAGAAAAATATTGAGCCAATAGTCCAAGTTAATGCTTTTATCAATGGAGTTAGTGAAGATACCATTGAACTAATTGAGGAATCATTAATTTTCGAGGTCGATTCTGTTAAAGATCTTATTAAAACTTTGTTTAGAGCTTTTATGATAATTATTAATATAAATAATTTCAAAATATTCAATAAGACAGAAATGAACGTTATTTCATCAGCAAAAAAATAGTCAATTGAAAAATAAAATGAGAGAAGGAAACCTATAGGTTTTATAATTCCAGAGATCACCTCAAAAATAAAATCATCGAAATTTGTTTTCGTTCTTTTGGAAATCTTTTTAAAAAATATTTTTGAAAACTTAGAAATTATTATTGATAATAAAGTTCCAATAAAAAAAATAGATATTGCCAGAAGGAAGTTTTCAGTAAATAATTTCATATTCAAATAAACTCTAAAAATTTATCTCTAATAAAATTTTAAATTATCTCTAAACAACAAACCAGTCTTTTTTTTCTTTAACTAATTATTATATTTCTAATTTCTTTAAATTCTTTTCTATCTGCAGTTATGCATAATTCAAAAATTATTGATTCAGTTGTTGTTAATAATGCTCCACTCTGAGTCATTCTTTTTAAGGCTATTTCATGATCTACTCTATTTCTACTTCCCATGGCATCTGATATGAGAATAACTTCAACCCCTTTTTGTAAACAATCTAAGACTGTTTGTTGAATACAAATATGCGTTTCGATCCCACAAACTATCAAATTAGTGATTTTCTTATCTTTAATTTCTTTTAAAAATTCTTCTAATTTAGCTAGGCTGAAGACCATTTTTTCAAATTTTCTAAATCCTACTATGAGTGATAATTCAGGTATCGTCCCCCCCAATTTGAGCGGGTTCTGTTCAGATATAAATATGTTTTCTTCTAAAATTTGGTAAGCATTTATGAGCTTTTTGATGTTTTTGATTATTGAATCCTTATTAAAAATTGGTCTTATTATTTTTTCCTGAATATCAATAATTAGCAAGGCGTTTACTTTCGAAGATAATTCATCAGAAGAGATTTCTTGATCATTCATCATTTACATATAAAGATACACTTAACATAATATTTTGAAGAACTTTAGTAAAGATTTTAAATCAATAAGTTGTTTTACTCTCATCTAGAGTTATTATTGAGAATAGCAATGGGTTAATTTTGTCATTATCCTCGCAATACAATGTCATTACATCTCCTCTTAGTGATGGTTTACATAAAGATGGAAAGAGGTTAACACCTCAGAGGCTAAAGGTTCTTAATTTATTTGAAAATATTGGTTCTGGAAAGCATCTAAGTGCTGAAGAGGTTCATGAAAAGTTAGTTAAAAAAAGCTCCAAAGTTTCACTGGCAACAATTTATAGAACTTTAAGACTTTTAGTGCAAATGGGTTTGCTGCATGAATTAGAACTCAGTGAGGGTGGGCACAGATATGAATTGCTTAGTAACGACACACCGGACCATCATCATTTGATTTGTATTAGGTGTGGAAGAACAGAAGAATTCGAAAATGAGGAAGTTTTAAAGGCAGGCAAAGTTGCAGCAAAAGTTAATGGTTTTAAACTAATTGAATCTTCTTTAAATGTGAGAGCTATTTGTCCTAATTGCATTTAGCAAGTTTTAACTTAAAGTCCCTCCACAACTTGACCCTGCACCTGCAGTGCAAGCAAAACAATGTTCTTTTACAGCTACCCCGTAGTCAAAAGTAAATGATTCATCTAGTAGATCGAAAAGTGTTTTTGGTCCCTTATTATCTCGGAAATTTATCTGTTGATTAAAGTCACAATCATATATTTCTCCTAGCCAATTTACGCTAATTGTCTTTTTACACATAAGATTTTCTAAATTTTTTTCATTAAAATTTTCTTTTAGTAATTTGTAATAAGAATTTAGTTTTCCTTCTCTTCGAAGAGATTCTTCATATCTATTTATTGGCATATTAGTTATTGTGTATAAATTATTAAAAACTATATTATATTTTTCGAATAGTATTTTTTTATAATCCTTCTCCAATATTTCCTGAGAAGGAGGAAGAATTGGGCTTACAGGATTGTAAACAAGGTTTAATTGTAATCCATTTTCTTTCTTTCCATATCCTAAATCATTAAGAATTTTTATGGCATTAATACTTTTTTCAAAAACCCCAAAACCCCTTTGAAAATCAACATTATTTTTTTCATAACAAGGTAGCGAAGCAGTAACTATTACTTTATTCTTTGCAAGAAATTGAGGAAGATCTTCATAACCTTCTTCAAAGAAAATTGTCAAATTGCACCTATCAATAATATTAACTTGTTTTGTGCTCAAACTGGTTATAAGTTTTTTAAATTCTGGGTGAAGTTCTGGCGCACCGCCTGTAATATCTAAAGTCTTGATTTGATATTTTTCAATTATCTTTGGAATAAGAGATATCATTTCATTGGACATCTTTTCAGTCCTTAGGGGACTCGAATTGACATGACAATGCTTACATGCCTGATTGCATTTATAACCTATGTTGATTTGTAATGTTTCAATAGGTTCTTTATATATTGAGGGGAATTTTTCTTTCATGAATCTATTATTTATAAATTGTCATTCGAAAATTAAAAAGTCAACTATTTTTTTTCAAGTTCGATCTCTTACTAGCAAGTTCAATAAACCAACTTATGTATTCTTTGGGACCATTTTTAAAAACCAT
The DNA here is from genome assembly GCA_902576415.1 of uncultured Prochlorococcus sp. Lineage (GTDB taxonomy): Bacteria > Cyanobacteriota > Cyanobacteriia > PCC-6307 > Cyanobiaceae > Prochlorococcus_A. Next base: position 52,644 of record CACGVZ010000005.1, read on the forward strand.
GTCAAACTTTAATTTGTCATAAACATCACTGATCCCAATCAAACCAGTTTTTTTTGTAGAGGGTCTCTCAACTTCACCAGAACTACTATCTACAAAAATTATTTTATTTTTAACCCCAAATTCATTACCTAATATTTGTATTAATTCTAGAAAAGACCTGTCACTTCCTCCTCTTAAAAAACTTTTTTCATCATTACTTTTTTTTGATGTGACTGTGTCACCAACTCCTACAATCAAAGGCATATCTTCTTTCTGAATAGTTCTTTTGCATAAATCAATTTTTTCCGTAATAGAATTTGGAGAGTTTCTAAAATTAAAATTTCTTCCAAAAGGAGCTTTACCAGTTTTATACGCAATAAATTTATTTAAAAGAAATAAAACTCCAGAATCTTTAACTGCTCCTTTTATAAGTAATTGTATGTCTGTTGATCCTATATCATCTTGAGAAGAGAGTTTAATTGTTTCTCTACAATTTTTATTACCTAAATTTGGTGAAATATGGAGGAAAAATGAGTTTTTGAGCCCTTCGGATTCAGCTCTTAAGATGATTTCATTCATCATTTTTTCAAAACTAATTTGAATAAGCTTTCTTTTATCAGAATCTTTGTGAACTAAATCAAATAGACTATTAAAATTAATCGTTGGCGAGAAGCGTGTTTCACATATTGATTTTTCTGCGTGAGAATTGATATCTTCTTGGCTAAGTTCGGGAAAAATATTCTTAACTATAAAATTAAATTTTGGTCTTATTAAACTCGGTACTTTAGATAAAAATTGTAGTTCTTTTTCTGAAACTCCTTCAAAACTTATTTCACCATCATTGTCTTGATACTCTACTCCACAGGCAGCTAAACCTCTTAAATATAGTTCTTTGTTTTTAGGCTCAGTAGTGCTCCCTAAACTCCTCTCTATTATTCTGTTAACCCCTCTTGGACCTTCATGTTCCCCACAAGTTAAAACAAAGAATTCTTCGGCAAATTCTTTTACTGCATAGATATAGTTTGATTCTAATTCTCTAGTCATTGGATCTTTAACTAAAGGGATACAAACTCCATCGATGTCTTGAATAAATAAGATATTTTTAGAGGAAATTAATTGTTTTTGTATCTTTAAATTACTTGCTACATGTTCCATGTTTAATTTTATTTCTCTTTTTATTTAATTTCTATATTGATAAAATTATAAAGTAAAAAATTCAATATTTATAATAAAAAATTTGCTATGGTCAAAAATTGCTTTAATGTAGAAAAATGTTGGTATTGGTAAGAAATTAAAAAATTTATAAAGAATTTCCATAATGCAGAATAATTTCATAGAAAACATAAATAATGAAAAATATTTTTATTCATTGATTGAAGATATAGAGAAGATCAAAGTTGGATTCTACAGTGTTGGTTTATATCCTGCATCATTAGCATACAATTGTGCCATGCATGGAGAATCAAATAATATTCTCTTAGCACCTAGGGAAAATAGAGATTTGTTAGGTGCTTTCTCAAATGATGTCCTCTCCGATATGGATAATGAGATTATTGAAAAGATTGAGAGAATGGGACATTATTCTTCAGAGGGAAAAAGAAATTCTTTTGATCTAGAAGATCTTCTCTTGAAATGTGAGATAGTTATTCTTGCTTCAAACAGTAATCACATACAAGATGATGTTAAACATGCTTTAGAACTCAGAAAAACTTTAAAAAGAGAAAATGTTGTTCTTGGATGTCTTGTTGGTTCCTTTTGCATTGATAATAAAAATAAAAAACCTTTTATTCTCTGTAATAAATATCCAAATTTAGCTTTTTTTACGGGATTTCATCGTCATGGCGCTTTACGAAATCCTAATGATAGTTTTACTGCAAATTTCTGTCATCCTGATGCCCTAACTGCTTTAATAGGAGCGCGTATATTAAATGAATTGTCTCCGAAAATTCAAGTTTCTCCAGGAGTTCATAATATTGAATGTCAATATATAAAATCAATAAAAAATATTTCATCCATATTTGCAGGTTTTGTAAATAACTTTCATTACGATAAACCAGGAATGCTCCCTAGCATTAATACGATTTTGTTAACTCAATGTTTAGATCAGGCCGCAACAGTATCATTACAAGTTAGAAAAGAAAATAAATTAGAGAATAAATATCTTTCATTAAAAGAACTTGGTTATGGTGAAGAAATAATTAGTGCAAAGGAAATAATTAATGATAAATTTTATGAAAAAGGAGATTATACTTTTTCTCAATTAAATGCTGTTAAGGCTGATGTCTTAGGGAGCATGACTCTGCCAACTGAAGGAAAACCAACACGCAATTTTCAAGCAGGACAAGTTTTATCAGATATGCTTTTGCAACTCAAAAGATGTCCAAAAGATGTATCAGAATTCGTAAATTGGTGTAATAAATACTCTCTTAGTCAAGGAGGTTTAGAAGGTCTAAAATCTTTAAAATTTTGGCCAGACATTTATAAAGAATTCAAAATCAAAAATAATAATTGTTCGATGATAAATCTGATTTATTTATGCTTTAATGCAAATTCAGAAGAAAAAAAAGAAATTTATAAGGTTTTAATTAGTTCACAAGAAATCACTAATTTTTGCCAAGAATCAGTGAAATCTGAATCATCTTTAGAACTAAATGAAAAATTAAAAGGAGATTATCTTTTTAATGATATTGAAAACCTTTACAAGAAATTGTTTATTGACAAAGAGGAAAACAATCTTAAAAAAAATGAATATGGTAATCAAATTTCAAAAAAAAATCCAAGTTATATCAATGTATTGAAAATAATTAATAATTATTTTAATAATTGATTATTTGTTTAATTTAATAAAAAGCTAAGTTGTTCATTTATTTACTAATCTTGATTGCGGGGTTAGAATTATTATGGTTTTAAAAGGTTTTTTTGAAAAAGGAATTATCACATCGTTCGCATGAACTGAAAGCTCTTGGTTGGAATCAAGAGGATTTAACAAGATACGAAGATTTATGGGACTACAGTCAAAGATGGGGATTAATAAATTTAGAAAGAGAAGACAGACAGTTTTTAAAGAAAGCAGAAAAGTTACTCCCAAAGATTCAAAATAAAAAAATATCCGTAAAAAAAACTATTGAAGAAAAATCCTATTATTTATGGTTAAATTTTTACCTAGATGAAATTAATACTTTTAGTAATTCTAATCTCCCAAAAAATAAATATGGTGTTTGGGCACTATTAATTGAAGAGGAAATAAAACTTCTTAAGGAATTACAACCAGTTATGGGTCTTCCAGATACTTTAAAAGCCAAAAATCTTTTCGAAAATAGAAAACAGCTAATAAACAAAGCTTTTAGCGAATTTGACGCGAAAAACAACGATAAGGTTTTAAACTTTGATGAGGTTTTAAACAGCTCTAAAGAAGATGTTAGTAAGAATTGGAAATCAATTACTGAAAAAGATCCTCAGGCTAATAAAACTTTTCCAATAATTGATTCAGCAAATATTGAGGAACTCAGATCGGCGATAAAAAAGGATCTGAGTTTATATATGAAAGATAATTACCCCTCATTAAAAAAGGATTTATAAATATTTATCTTTTTTTTGTTTTTTTTTTGGTCTTTTTTAAGTTAAATAGATAATAGGATTATTTAAAAATTTTGAGCAACCAAAAGTTCGAGACGCTTCAGTTACATGCAGGACAAACTCCTGATCCAACTACAAATTCTAGAGCAGTACCCATTTATCAAACTAGTTCCTATGTCTTTAATAATGCAGAGCATGGAGCAAATCTTTTTGGATTAAAAGAATTTGGGAATATTTATACCCGACTTATGAACCCTACCACAGATGTCTTCGAAAAAAGGATGGCAGCTTTGGAGGGAGGAATGGCAGCACTGGCAACATCATCAGGTCAAGCTGCTCAATTCTTGGCAATCGTGAACTGCATGACAGCAGGGGACAATTTTGTCTCTACATCTTTTTTATACGGTGGGACCTACAATCAATTTAAAGTACAATTTCCTAGATTAGGCATAGAAGTTAAATTTGCGGATGGTGATAGTATCGATAGTTTTAGAAATAAAATTGATGATAAAACCAAAGCAATATATGTCGAATCAATGGGAAATCCTCGCTTCAACATTCCAGATTTTGAGGGACTCTCTGCATTGGCGAGGGAAAATGGAATTCCCTTAATAGTTGATAATACCCTTGGTGCTGGTGGCGCTTTAATAAGACCAATTGATTTTGGAGCAGATGTTGTTGTGGAGAGTGCCACAAAATGGATAGGTGGACATGGAACAAGTATCGGAGGGGTCATTGTTGATGCCGGAACCTTTGATTGGGGAAATGGCAAATTCCCGCTAATGAGTGAGCCAAGCGCTGCTTATCATGGGCTCGTTCATTGGGACGCTTTTGGTTTCGGTAGCGATATCTGCAAATCTTTGGGAGTACCTGATAATAGAAATATAGCTTTTGCGTTGAGAGCAAGACTTGAATGTCTTAGAGACTGGGGATCAGCTCAAAGTCCTTTTAATTCGTTCTTGTTATTGCAGGGTTTGGAAACTCTAAGCTTAAGGATAGAAAGACAAACTTCTAATGCTCTTGAATTAGCAAAATGGTTAGATTTTAATTCTAATGTAAGTAGTGTTAATTATCCTGGCTTAGAATCTGATCCATATTACTCAAGTGCCAAAAAATATACAACTGGAAGGGGAATGGGTTGCATGCTTATGTTCTCTCTTAATGGAGGTTATGAAAATGCAGTAAAATTTATTGATTCCTTAAAATTAGCGAGCCACCTTGCTAACGTGGGCGATTCAAAAACATTAGTAATTCATCCGGCTTCAACAACTCATCAGCAATTATCTGAAGAAGAACAATTATCTGCAGGTGTCACTCCCACGATGGTAAGAGTTTCTGTAGGAATTGAGCATATTGATGATATAAAAGCAGATTTCGAACAAGCACTTTCACAAATCAGATAGGAAAGGAGATTTATTGGCTTTAATAATTCCTAGTAACTATCACAAGATTAGTGATGTTGAGAAAAATCATATATCTTGGATCGAACCAGAATTGGCAAAAAGACAGGATATACGTCCTCTTAGGATTGGTATTTTAAATATCATGCCTCTTGGCAAGCAGTATGAATTTAATTTACTACATCCACTTGGTTTATCTCCTCTTCAAATTGAGCCAGTTTGGATAAAACTTAAAACTCACTCTTATAAAACATGGGATCATAATCATCTAAATAATCTATACATAACTTGGGAAGAAGCAAATAATCCAGAACCATTAGATGGAGTCATTATTACAGGAGCACCCATTGAGCACCTAGCCTTTGAGGAAGTTAAGTATTGGGATGAATTTGTGAAAATTGTAAATGAAGCCAGAAATTGTTGTGCGAGTACTCTTGGATTATGTTGGGCTGGCTTTGCGCTGGCTTATTTGGCAGGGGTCGATAAGAAAGTTTTTGATAGGAAATTATTTGGGGTATTCCCTTTAAAAAGTCTTGTTCCTGGACACCCTTTGATGGGCACACAAGATGATGAATTTATTTGTCCTCAAAGTAGATTTGCGGGATTACCAGATTTGGAAATGGAGAAGGCCGAAAAAGAAGGGAAATTGAATTTGTTGGCTTATGGGGAAAACGTCGGATACACAATATTTGAAAGTAATGATCAAAAACAACTTATGCATTTAGGTCATCCAGAATATACGGTACATAGGATTATTAGTGAAATAGAGAGAGATAAAGAAAAGGGAGATGTTCCTCCTCCAGAAAATTTTGATCTAAATAGTTCAAAAACCGCTTGGAGATCTCATAGGAATTTACTTTTTCAGCAATGGCTTTGGTTTTGTTATCAACAAGTTAGTCTTAATTAACTTTTTTAATGAGCGCTTTCTATACCACCTAGTCTTTCAAATAAGTTAAGACTTTCTTTATTTAATCCTACAATTTCAACTTTAGAACCGCCATTCTGGAATTTTCTAATAATTTGCTCAAGAGCAACAACACCACTTTGATCCCAAATATGAGCTAAAGACATATCAATTAAAATGTTTTCTGGATGTTCATGAATATCAAATCCTTGTAAAAAATAAATTTTACTTACAAAAAATAATTGTCCTTTTACTTTGTAGGTAGTCAAATTATTTTCTTTCGATCTTGAGACAGTTATAACTTTTGCGACTTTTCTGCTGAAAAGAATTGCAGCTAATGCAACTCCTGCAATAACTCCAAGTGCAAGATTGTGTGGTTTTGTAAGCATTGTAACTGCAAAAGTCATAAGCATGACTGCAGTATCGCTTTTAGGTATCTTTCTAATATTTTTTAAACCATTTATATCTGCTGTACTTATTGCGATGGTTATCATGATTGCTACTAAAGCAGCCATTGGTATTGCTCCAATCCAAGATTTCAAGAGGATGATCATAATTAGTAGAGATATACCTGAGGAGAGGGTTGACAATCTAGATTTACCACCATTTTCAGTATTCATAACAGATTGCCCAACTAAGGCACATCCTGCCATTCCACCAAATAAGGATGCCACAATATTTGCGATTCCTTGGCCTCGTGCTTCTTTATTTTTATTAGAACTTGTATCAGTTACATCGTCTAAAATGTCTTGAGTTAAGAAGGTTTCCATTAGACCCACGAGAGATATTGCAAGTGAGGTCGGTAAAATTATCCCTAATGTTTCAAGACTAAAAGGTACTTTCCCATTTTCTATTGATCCAAAAGGAAGAGAAATACTTGGTAATCCATCAGGTAACTTACCCAAATCGCTAACTGTTGGGACATCTAGATTAAAAAATATGCTTATAAGAGTAATTACTACTATTGCGATAAGTTGAGATGGGACTACTTTTGTGATTTTTGGAAGCCCGTAAATAATTACTAATCCTAGGATTACAAGAATCCAAACTACTGGAATCTGAGAATTAATTGGATATTGACTTATAGTTTGTTCAACTAATCCTTTTGATTCTTTAATACCTATTCCTAACTGAGGTAGTTGTGCTTGAAATATTAAAAGTGCCAGTGCATTTACAAATCCACTTAATACTCCTGTTGGTACGAATCGCATTTGGTAGGCAAGTCTTAAATATCCCCAAAGAATTTGGAATATTCCAGTTAATATTCCAGCTGCAATAAGATATGGGACTCCTAATCCAGGAGCTCGTGATTCTCCATAAGCAACAAGTCCAGTCATTAAAAGAGCCGTTGAACCTGTGGCTGAAGTGATCATACCCCTTCTCCCTCCAACAATCGCAATTGTTATAGATAAGCAAAATGCACCAAAAAGGCCCACTTTAGGATCCACACCAGCTATACCTGAAAAAGCAATTGCTTCTGGGATCATTGCAAAAGCAACAACTAAGCCAGAGAGAATATTTGACTTTGGATCATCTAACCAATTTTTAGATAAATATCTTGAGAAATTTGACATTTTAAGTTTCTTTATAATTAAGAAGTTACCTCATAAAGGAGGCAAAATACCTTGTGGGTCAAAAATATTCTTTAAAGTTTTTAATTCATTCATTCTATTTCCAAAGGCTAATGTAGTTTCTTCCTCATGAGACTTCAAATGATTATGTAATTGGGCTAAGTGAATATTTGGATAAAACCTTTTTAGGTTACTCCATGATTTATAAATCCATTCCAAAGCGACTTCTTTTTCTTCAAGATCATTTTTTTTCCATGATGCATATATCCATGGTTTCCAAGTACTTTTCCTATGAACAAAAAAGCTTGAGCCATGATTTAACTTTTTAGTTTTGCAACCTAATTGTTGAGAAGCGACATAACAGGAATTATTAGGTTTATTGTCCATTATTTCATTCAAACATTTTATGAAAAGTGGGATATCATTTTTTAAATCTTCTCCAAGAAGACTAATTACCTCAGAATGATTTTTTGCATTCAGCTCATATAAATTCAATTCCTTTGGGAAGAAATTTATTTTGTTAAAGTTCTCATAATATTGTTTTTCAAGCGCAGGAAATTTGTCTAGAAGCATTAGGTATTCTTCTGTTCTTTTGTCCTCTAAATTATTTTTGAGTTCAGCAAAAATATATATGTAAATTTTTTGGGCATAAATCCATTGAAGACTCATATTTTCTGGAAATTCCTCTGAAAGTTTTATTATTTCTGAAAGTTCATTTAAATTTACAAATCCTTCAATAACCTTAATTGGATTAGATTGGATAGTCTTAAGTTCTATTTCGGTAATAATTGAAAAGAAGGGTGCTGCGCCTTTAATACCTTCCCAAATTAATTGTTCTTCTGTATTTAATTGATTTTTTTTTAAAGAAATAAATGTGCCATTACCCAAGAAACCTTTAATTGATTCAATATTATCAATTGCTAATCCATAGGTTCTACTGAGCGGGCTTACTCCACCAGTAAGTATATAGCCTGCTCCAGGAAGTTTAGAAAGTCCGATTGGAAAACTTCGATTATATTTTTGTAAATGATTTAATAGATCCCCCATTATTACACCACCTCCAATTGTTACTAAATTGTTTTTTTTATCTAGATGAATTTTGCTGTGATTTTTTCTTAGATCAAGAGTTGTAAAACCATTTTTTGCACAGCTAGAAGTTGTACCTCCACTACACACGCAAAGGTGTTCGAATTCTTCACAA
>CACGVZ010000006.1 GCA_902576415.1 uncultured Prochlorococcus sp.
CATCCAAGACCACTGCTTTGCTTCAGAAGAATTGAATGCATTATTAGAATCACATTTTAAAGTTATAAGCAAGTTATGAATTGTTTAAAAGAAAAAAAAAGAAACAAAAAGAAAGGAATTTTTGCAAGTTATATTTTTAATAAAAGCAATTATCTAATTTGTGTTTTTGCTTCTAAACCAATTAATTTCATAAGAACTTTTGCATTACTTGCAACGGCTGAATATTGTTTTTCTTGCATTGCTCTAAACATTGCAGTTTCTAGAGTGCATACTAATTTTGCTGTCATTTCAGGGCGATTTAAGTCCCCTTCCTCAATATCATCTTTCAGCAAAAGATAAGCATTAGAAGTGATCTGCCTGGCTCTTCTTCTTGAGATTCCATATTTTGCGGCAACAAGGGAAGTAATAGATGAATAGGCTTGTCCTTCAGCAACTAATTCAGCAGCATATAGGATATTTTCCTCTTTAATAGACTACAAATACATAATTTTATAAAGCAATTTCTTCCCTTGGTAAGGGAGAGGTAAACATATCAAATCCTTTGATATAAAAACACTTTCCCTAAATGCAGGTCAAATTAGTGCATAAATTAGGTGCAGAATTGATATTCGATCTAAAATAAGGGGCAATTAGCTCCTTTTTTTTTTTAATATGTTTATGTAAATTCCTTGTACTTATGCGTTCACTTTTATTATTGCCTTTGCTTTTAGGTTTTTCATTTCCAGCGAATGCAAAGTCAGAGACTTACTTTATTGATGTTTCAGCAGAAAGTATAGAAAACTATATTCTTAGTGGTAAAGATAAAAATGGATCTGTAAGTGGGAATGATCCTACAGTTACTGTTAATAAAGGAGATACTATTGTTTTTAATGTTGATGCGTTTAGTCATCCGTTTTATATAAAGACTGAATTTACTCGTGGAGGCGGTGATCAAGTAACCACAGGGACATTATCAGGCACCCCTGGAACTCAAGATGGAAAACTATCATGGAACACAACGGGTGTATCAGCTGGGAAATACTATTATGTTTGTTCTCCTCATGCACCTTTTGGGATGGGAGGCTCAATTATTGTTGAATAAATAAATGAAACGCTTACTACTCCCATTACTAGCTGCCCTCGCTTTACCAACTGCTGTTAATGCTGAAATATCTGATGAATTACATAAAAAATGTTTAGAAGCACGAGATTATGCAGGATGTGTGAAAACTAATAAAAAACTATCTCATAAAAAAGATAAGGAAATATCAGGGATTGGAATAAGGCTTTTTCTCAATAGTGACAGTGCTGAATTAACTATTCAATCTGTAATAAATGATTCACCTGCTGCTTCAGCTGACATTAAACCAAATGATGTAATCATAAAAATAGATGGCAAATCAACTAAAGGAATGGGTATAAATGAAGCTGTTTCTCTCATAAAAGGACCAAAAGATAAGCCAATTAAATTAGTTTTATCAAGAATTAATGAGGCAGGTAAAAAGGAAAAAATAAATGTTCGATTAGTAAGAGATACTTTTAAAGTCTCAATAAAAGACTATTTATATGAAGGTGATTTAAGGAGGCAATTAGAGTTTTTCTTTCCAGAAAATATAAAACAGATTTTTCCAGAAAATGATTCCTCGTCAAAGCTCAAAAAAGGAACTTCAATTTAAATTTCTGAATGAAACGCATACTCCTAGTTGAGCTTTTATTAGTTTTAATTACCATAATTTATGTTTCTCTAAACCCAATTTCAAGAATTTATATTGCTGATTATTTAGAAAAGATATCCTTATTTTTATTTAAAACAGTAAGTGAAGAAGATTTAAATAAGTGGTATGAGAAAAGAGATAAGTATGAATTACTTGAGAAATTAGGAGGAACTGCTTATTGATTGACAGTCGATCTACAATAAGTAGCAATTAGCTTCTTTTTTATGTCAATTGAAACAACTGTTTTAGATTTCAAATTAAGCAATACTTTTGAGGAATATGAGGCTCACATGACCGCTCCTGAACAAGAAGCCATGTTTAAAGAGATGGGAGTAAAAACCTTTTATATTGGCAAATCGTTAGAAGACCCAAAGAGAGCAACCGTTATGTTTCAAGGACCAGTAAATACTTGTTACGACATCTTTATTAACCCAGAAACCAAACCAATAGTTGAAGCATCTGGTCATATTTATGAAGGAACAATAATTAACCGCTGGATTTCTGAATAATTTTGAAATGCTTACTAACTTGCACCTCCAAAAATTAGAAATTGACAGTCGATCTACAATAAGGGGCAATTAACTTATTTATTAACGGTTAGGTCTATTAATACTGAATCTCACCTACCAAGAGTTATTGTAAATAAAGTAGTATCTTGTATTGGTCTTTTATCGCTGGTCCTTGCTAACTATTCGAAAATATTACACAAGGACAAAAAAATGACTATTTTTATTGGAAATTTATCTTGGGATACTGAAGTAGAAGATCTTGAATCGCTTTTTAGTAATTATGGAGTAGTCAAGAAATGTTATTTACCCCTCGACAGGGAAACAGGAAGAAAAAGAGGGTTTGCATTTGTAGATTTAAATGATCATAATTCTGAAAAAAAAGCTATAGATGATCTTCAAGATGTTGAATGGATGGGAAGAGAGATAAGGGTCAATGAGGCTGAGAAAAGAGACAGACCCAACAATAATAAATACAAAAAATTTAATAGAAATAATTAGTTATTATTAGTTTGCGATTCTGAAAATTATTACTACAAATCAAAATAAAATTAAAGCTCGCTTATTCGTAACTTATATCCAAAATTCATCAGTTGATTATAAGTCGATTTTATTTGTAAAGAGTTAAGAGAAAGACGTTTCTCCTTATTCTTTTGTAAATAAAAAAAACCTTTGTCATCTATATTTTTCTCAATAGAGACAAATTCTTTTCCTTTCTCTAGAATCCAAGGTTCTAATTGGAAATTATCATCTCCTATTTGATAATCCCATGGATAAATATCATTAGTTTGATTCTTTAGAGACATATTGAATACCTTACTTTTAATAAAAGTATCCTAATACTTTGTGATGGATTTTTTGAGTATCTAGAGAGATTGTTATATGTATATGTTGCTTTTTGAATCCTTCACATATTTTTTTTAAAGGGCAAAAAAAAGGACCCTTGCGAGCCTGGATGATGGGGATTATCAAGCTTTTTATTTAGGGCGAATCTAACGCCCTTTTTTTGTTTATGAAATTTACTTCTAAAACCTTCAGCTTGTTAATTAATAAGGCTTTTTGTATTTTGGTATTCGTTATTTAGTTACTGCTGCTGTTGGTGCTCTCTACGTTTCATAATTTTGTATTCCTCATGCAGAGAACCTAAGTGCCAAGCCTCTCTGAATCCTTTTGCACCTTGCATTAGAAGTCTTACGTCTGAGGTTGAATGCGGCTTCATCTCCAAGAACTCCCTCTGCCAAGCAGTGTCATCAAATTTAGTAATCAAATTTTCTTCTATTCTTTTTTCTATCATCCCAAAGCTCACAATGTTTGTCCACATAAGAGAAAGTTAAATCTTTATATTATCTTTTCAATTTCTTCGAAATACTTTTCTATTCATTCCATAATTATTTTCTTTATTATTCTTAACTAGAGAATGAATTTTTTATGGGATATTTTCAGGAGCTTTGGAATAATCAACCAAATGAAGTTATCGGTGTAGGTATGTCAATATTCATATTGTTGGGAATTTACATAGCATTACTCAATACATATAAGTAGTAATGGAAAAATTTACTCTTATAAATAAGGACAGGAGCAGAATAAAAGTTTTTGAACCATTTGAGGATGTATCTAAACCTTCTCCTAGTATTGATGCAATGATGATTTCCTATGCTTTTGTTTATAAGAGATCAAGTAAACCAGTTATGAAGGGAAGTAGAGTGGAAACTATCGAATCAGCCAGGAAAGAATATAAGGAATTATTAGAGGAAGGATGGAAGAAAACAAGTATCTTCAATAGCTACTTTTAGACGATCTTCGAAGATTCTAGAGCCTCCCCTAGAGCCCCTTTCTCATGTGAGAATGTAAACAATAAAAAAGCGTGTCTGGGAAACACGCTAGTATAATTTTGATTTTAAGAGTTGGGGCGACAGGATTCGAACCTGCGACCTAGTGCTCCCAAAGCACCCGTTACACAATTTGCGACAGTAGGTCAAATAAACAAGTGAGGCAATAGCTAGTTAGTTGGCATTAAAAGAAAATTTATGAGTCTAAAAAAACAGAAAGATATAGCAAGGTGGTGCATAAAAAATAAGCAAAATCTCGCTCAAATCTCGCTCAGCTTTTAATTATTGTTTTGTTAGGTGCACGTTGTAACTGTTTCCTGTGAAAACGTTTTTCCAATGAAGTTTATCACCATCTATAAAAACCAATCCTCTAGATCCTCCACTCCCGTTTTTATATTTAACTTGATCTTCGCCCTTAAAAAGTAAAGACCCATTTGTATAAACCCTTGTACCAACAATCCACCGGTAATTAATAAAAAAACCACTTTTAGTAGGTTTACATTTATTGTCAAATTTTACAGTTAAGGGCCCTTGGTATCCACTCCCTTTTTTGTCGCCTGCGTAGATAGTACTTTCAAAATTTTTGCAACTAATGGTATTGGCGAAAGTAGGTCCTGCGAAGAAAATAACACTAATAGCAAATATTATTGATTTCATCTAGGTTTGACTATTAATTTACTATTTTAACTCAAAATATAAGCTTCTTTTGCCGTCTAAAGTTGTGTGCAAAATAGCTTAAAATTAACTAAGTTCTATCGAAATAAGACAGCAAAGTATTGCAATGTATAGCAAATCCTCGCTCAAAGCTCGCTCAGTCTCATCTTTCTAAGTATTGGCAATAAAAAAGCGAGTCTGGGTAACTCGCTAGTATGACTTGGTTTTGATTGAGTCGGGGCTATAGGATTCGAACCTGCGACCTAGTGCTCCCAAAGCACCCGTTCTAACTTTTTAATTTTGCTTCCAATCCTATTAATTTCATAAGAACTTTTGCATTACTTGCAACGGCTGAATATTGTTTTTCTTGAATTGCTCTAAACATTGCAGTTTCTAGAGTGCATAATAATTTTGCTGTCATTTCAGGGCGATTTAAGTCCCCTTCCTCAATATCATCTTTCAGCAAAAGATAAGCATTAGAAGTGATCTGCCTGGCTCTTCTTCTTGAGATTCCATATTTTGCGGCAACAAGGGAAGTAATAGATGAATAGGCTTGTCCTTCAGCAACTAATTCAGCAGCATGTGCAACCATTAATTCAGTTTCCTGTTTAGTTGCACTCTTTGACATCACCAGATCATATACCCTATTTATATTATTTAAACATAAAAATTTATTGCTATCATTGCGATTTTGAACTTAATAGAAAATTGTAAGTTCTATCTTTTCTTACTAAATATAATTTAAAAGACTATATTTATCAGTTATAACAATCAGTTATTTTGTTTATATTTGTCTGATAATAACTGCACCTAGCTCTGCACCTGAACTCTTAATATTACTGATACAAACCCTGATATAGATTGCGATTAATGGCTTTTGAGAGTTGCATGCCATGCAGGTGCTCTACCAGCTGAGCTATGGCCCCGTATAATTAGTATATAAAATTAAAGAGTTTCAATATAATCAACAATCCTTTCTTTAAAAGTTAATTTATAGTTTTTAACAAAAAATTCTGAAGATTTTTTTAATTTCTCTTTAAATTCTTTTTTCTTTATATTTTCTAATAATGTCTTAATGCCATTAATTAAATTTGATCTTCCCCAAACGACAAGTATTTCCTTTATGCCCAACATTTCTTTTACATGAATATCTTCTTTATAAAGTTGAAAATGATCTGCTTCTTCTTCATCAATAGGCATAAAGCATAATGGTGCTTTACCAATAATCATAGATTCAAGAAGCATAGTTGATAAGGGAGATATTACTCCATCTACTGATTCAAGAATATCTCTTGTATCTAAATAATCAGCTTCAAAAAAGACTTTATTACCTTTTGGGATATTAAACAAATACTCTCTCATACTTAAATCGACAGAAACATTTCTAAATTTATGATTAATAAATCTCTTTGGATTTATACCTCCTGCGCCCCAAGGATGAGGTCTGTAAATAATATTAATTGTTGTGAGTTTGCCAGAGCTGATAGCATCATCAATCATCACTAAATGAGAAAACTCATCAGTCGCTTTACTGGTTCCTGCATATAAGATTGTTAATTTATCAGGATCTAATCCGTGATTACGCAATATTTCACTTCTAGAAAATCGGGCGGGTGATTTATAAACGTCAAATTGTGCAGCCCCAAATTCAATTATGTTTTCAGTATTCATGCGCATTAATCTCTCTGCGTGAGTTCTACTTTGCGGCCCCCAAACTAATAACTTGTAATTATTACTTACCACGGATCTTTTAGAGCAAGGATTATCCCAGCTATTCATAATAATAACCACAGGGATTTTTAATTTATTCCCGGAATCTATTAAATCATTTATGTATACCCCCCTTAGAACGCTAGGGTGAATAATTACATCTGGATTTTCCTCTCTAAGTAAAGAATTTAATAATAAGTTGGGATTTGATTTAAGTTTCTTATTCACAAAATATGTAAACAAATTAAAAATTCCTGGAAGTCCGAGAAATCTGAAAAGAATATATGTTTTTAAGGGATTTAATTTTTTAAAGATATCCCTTTTTTGTTTTCTTTCATTTCTACTCCATCCCTTTTGAATTCTTAGTAATTCAACAAAAAATCTCATGCTCCATAATGACTCTCTTGAGTTGCAAACAGGAAGATTTCTTATCATTGAGGGACATAAGTTTAAATCTTCAATTTTTAGTTCTCCTAATCTTTTATGTCCAAAAGGTAAAACATATTTGACCTCATGCTTTGAAGATAATATAGAAAATGCACCACTATCTATAAAATGCCTAATTATTGAATTATGCTCTATAAAAATTAAGATTTTCATTGTTTTTTGTAAATGTATTCAGCTATTTCAAGATCAAAAGGTTCATCTATATTTACTATTTCTCTTTCTATTAAAATGGCAAATGTTGACTCATCGAGAATTATATTTTCTTCAATTAATTTTTCTCTTGTAATTGCATAACATATTCCGTTTCTAAAATAGTAGGGAGGAATATTTTGTCTTCTACTGTATTTATCTTTTGGAGGAAGAAAAAATCCTATTTTACCATTCTCATTTATTAATAATGTTTTTTGAGGTCTATAGTGCGCAGGCACAAGACTAACTGTAGCAACACTTTTATAATTTTCTTGAATTAATTTATTCAAACAAATCTCAATATCATTTGATGTCCTCAATGGACTAGTAGGCTCCAGCAAAATAGATATATCGAACGCTTTACCAGTTTCCTTTTCAGAATATAGCCAAGCATGTTTCCACATATCAATAGATGAAGCATTATCAGTCGCAAGATTTGAAGGTCTTATAAAGGGAACTGATAATCCTGTTCTTTTACCTTCTTCAGCCATCTCTTTATCATCAGTTGATAATATTGCCATATCAATCCAAGGTAGTGATTTGCAAATATCAGCAGCATGATGAATTAAAGATTTGCCACAGATCTTTTTTAAATTTTTTCTTGGAATTGCTTTACTGCCCCCTCTGGCTGGTATAACCGCAAGGATTCTTTTATCAAATAGTGTCATTTTTTAGAAGAAATTTTTTCATAAATTTGTAAATTATTTGATCCTTGCAAGTACAGAATACGCTATGGGGAATGCTGTAAATTCCCTTGATTTATTTTCGTAATTTTTTTCAATTGTTGATTTATACTTATTTTTAATGATTTTATTTAATCCATTAATTTCCAATAATAATTCTGATGGGAGATCATATTGAACAACTTGGTCCATAGTATAGATAAGCGCTTCTACAGGAGATTTAGATGAATTAATTTCAATTATCTCAAATTGACTTTTTTCCAATGCATAAATAATTCCATTCCTAGTAAACCTAAAGAAGTCATCTGGCCGCTGATGATCCTCTCTTAAAGTTGCATCAAAGATATATATGTGACCTTTCTCATTTAATAGTGATTTACAATCATCAATTAATTGGAACGGGTTAGGATGATGATGTAGAACATTTGGAATGAAAAAGTAATCATACTTTTTTCCGTTATTTTTTAATTCACTCAAATTCTCAGCTGTTACAGAAACTTGAGACTTTTTTATATTTTTCCTGGTTATTGGTAGAGAATCCAATTTATCTAGTTGATAGCTTTGTCTATATTTCGATTGAGAATTAGGAGGTATATAATCAAAAATATCTAAACTTAAGTGTTGAAATAGACTTGAAAAGATTGAAAAGCCGTCGTAGATGTAACATCTTTCCAATAAACCAATTTTATCTTTTTTATTAATATTTCTGATAATTTTGTTCATGTGATTGAACATAAGTCGATAATGTGGCCATCTTTCTGTATCAAAAAGATTTTTAGTTAATTCATCTATTATTAACTTCGTATTATTTCTCATAATTAACTTAAGTTTTAAATTATCTTTAGAGTTTTAATATCTTAACATTGAAGAAAAAAAAGACTCTTATCAAAGCTTAACTTTTCAACTTAAAAATAAATTCAAAAAAACTAAAAATGTAGTTTCTTCTGAATTTTAAGCTTAGAAGTAGCTAATATTTCTGCAATTAATTTTCCAGTATTACCTCTACCAAAAATATCAGATCGTTCATACTTTCCATGACTTATTTGGATTTTTATTGCATTCTGGATTTCTTCATTTTTATAATCAACGTGAATTACATTTTTCCCGCATTCTCTACCATTTTGTCTAGTTCCGATATTAACTGCAGGTACTCCTAAAAAAGCACCCTCCCTTATAGCAGAACTAGAGTTGCCTATTTGACAAAGGCAATTTGCAATTAATTTGATAAAGTCTTCAGGGGAAAAGTTTTTATAAAAATGAATGTATTTAGGTTTCTCTCTTTCCCTAAATATCCTTATACCCTTTGAGACATCATCTGAACCGGCATCAATATTGGGCCATAACCAAACTACTTGCATATTTATTGAAGAAACCGCTTTTATAGTTTCTTTAATTTGATCAAAACCTTTACCAAATTCAGTTGTTACTGGGTGTTGCAAAACTACTAAATAAGGTTTATTAGGGTCTATATCTGGACCTACACCCTTGTATCTTTTAAAAAAATCTGCATCGATTGATAAGTCTGTGTTAGCAGCAATGTCCATGGCTGGACAACCTGTCATATAAATAGTTGCAGGATCTTCTCCTAATCTTATGAGATTATTTTTGGCTAATTTTGTTGAAGGAAAATGTATATGAGCAAGCTTGGTTATAGCATGTCGAACACTTTCATCAATAGAACCTGTGACTTCTCCTCCCTGGGTATGAGCTAATGGAATATTCATATATGAAGCTGCTACTGCGGTAGCAAGTGTTTCATATCTATCGGCAACTGTAAGTACTACATCAGGTTGGAGGTTCTCGAAAATTGTTGAAAGTTCAATTATCGCTAATCCTGTTGATTTTGCCATAGTAGTTGGGTTTTCCCCTTCTATCACTGAATAAACAATATTAGTAATTGATAATCCATCGTTTTCAATGATTTCCCTAATATCACCAAATCTCTGTAAAACAGCAGAAGCTCCAACAACAAGTTGCAAATTTATTTCTGGATGAGATTGCAAAGCTAATAAAACAGTTTTAATTCTGCCATAATTAGCTCTGCTATTTACTATGATGCAAATCTTACGCTTATTTTTCATATTTTTTTAATTACGAGTTATCTTCTAGATCTTCATATCTTAAGATTCGATTTGAGTGGACTGCAACTTTTAGACGTTTGCCTAATACTTTATTAATATCATCAGAACTAATCCCCCCCCCTGGTTTTTTTTGAGTAAGCATATCTTTTGTAAGAATTGTACCTGCAGGTAGATTGTTTATTGGACTTAAACTTTTGGTGAATAACGACTTCGTTTTTTCTAATTTTTTTGATAATTTATCTTTATTAACTGGACTACTTCTCATTCTTTTGAATGCTTTATTTGCTTCACATATCATTGATAATTCAGAGAGATTAAGGGAGGAAGAGGAATCTGGACCATACATAGCACGATCAAAGTTCACATGTACCTCTAAAAAGTCGGCTTGATTAGCTATGGCTGCTATTGAAGGCCAAGGACTTCCAGAATGATCTGATAAACCATTTGGAATATTAAATCGCTTCTTTATTTCTTCCAAAATATTTAATCCCACATCCTCTAATGATGTTGGATAATTTGATGTGCATTGAAATAATGCGATTTCTGCACCTTTCTTTTTAGTATGATTCAAAACTTTTTCGATATCACTCCAATTACTCATTCCGCTGCTTAACAGAATAGGTCCACCCAATTCAATAATTAAATTAATAAGAGGCAGATTAAATACTTCTCCAGAACCTATTTTCCATGCAGCCATTCCAATCTCAGCTAATAATCTTGCTGCTTCAAGAGAAAAAGGACTACTTAAAAAAATCAAGTTTTTTTCATTTGCGTGCCTTGATAATTCAAACCATTGACTCTGTGTAAATTCCATCCTTTTCCAATATTCCCATCTGTTTTTATATTGGCTACTCATTGGAATTCTAAATTCTTCATCTAAAGTGGATTCTGCATTCGCAATATGAGTCTGAAATTTAATAGCATTTGCTCCAGTTTTAGCAACAGCATCAATAAATGAATGTGCTAGACCAAGAGATCCATCATGAGCTTGCGCTACTTCTGCGATTATAAAAGTTTCATCGTTATCTGCTGTATCGAAATCTTTAATTTTCATATTGATACTAAAAAATTTCTATTATGGAACTCATTATTTCATAGTTTCTATTTTAAGAAAATATTTTTCCCTTTTTGAGTTAGTAATATTTCTAGATCTTTAAGTTCTAGAAGGGGATTTTCGATTAATCTTATAAGTATTTCTAAACAAACAATAGTAAATCTTGTATTCTGTTTGAAATCTTTAAAGTTACTCAAGACATTAATTCGGTTAATAATTTTGAATGAGTCTAAATTCCAATTATCCGTATAAGATAATAACCTTGAAAAATTCCTAGTACCCTCTTTGTGGTTAGAGAAAATATTACCAATCTTTTCTAAAGATAATATTTTGAATATGTGTTTCCCCTCATTTGATTTATTAAATTTCCAAATAAGTGGAACATTTAAAGCCAATTTTAGAAAATGAATATCTACAAAAGGGTTTCTTAATTCAACAGACTCATTCATAGAGAAAAGATCTGAGCTAGGTAAATTACATCTTTGTAAAAATTCCAGAGTATCTTGAAAAAGGAAGGATTGAGTATATGCTTCTTGATTACTCATGAATTCAGACAAATTATCTTCAATAATTTTTCTTTTATTAATAAGTTTAAGATTATCTTCTTCAGAATATTCTGCCAATAATGGCTCTCCTTCAAGAATCTTATGTATTTGCGTCCCTTTTTCTTTATTTAAAAAATCTTTGTGCGAATCATATCCCATCATTGATTCATCAATGCCATCTCCTCCTAAAATTACTTTGACACCATTAATATTGGCTAATCTAGAGAGCGATCTCATAGCTGGAGTCCCACCCCATTTTGGGATTGTTAAATTTATTTTTATAAATTCAAATAATTCAAGGAAATAAATTTTTGGTGATATTACTTTAAAAAAAATGTCAGAGGGAAATTTTTTCATGAGTTTAGGTATTACTTCAAGAGGTATTTCTTCAACTCCTGGACATAATTTAGTGAAACAAGATATGGATTTAATTTCTCTTGAATAATTTAAAATCAATGAAGAATCAAAACCACCACTTAAAAAAATACCTAAATTTGATTTTGTATCTGAATGTATAGCGATAGTTTCTTTGATTGCATTGTCTAAATTTTGTTTTGGATCCTTTTTATTTTTACTATAGATTTGCTTATCAATAATTGATTGAAAGTTGAAATATTCATATGACTTATTATGAAGATTTTTGTCTATCTCTAAGATCTCTCCTGCGGCCAACCCACTTATTGAATTGTAAAAAGAAAAAGTTGAACATGGTTTACCTTGTTTACTTACAACATGTAAAATTTTCGAATAATCTAGTTCATTATTAAATACTCCTACTAAAGACTTGATTGTTGATGACAAAGCTATAGTATTTCTATCTTTATAAATCCAAATTGGTTTTTGACCAAAATGATCCCTTGCTACAAATACTTTTTCTTTCTTAAGATCATAATAAATTATTGCAAACATCCCTCTGAGCATTTTTATTGTTTTATGAAATCCAAAAACTTCAATCGATTTGAATAAAACATCAGTATCCGAAAAATCCTTATTAGGTTTGAAATTTAACTTCTTAGCAATAGATTTATAATTATAAATTTCACCATTAAATATCATATAGGCTGTTTTTAGGTTATTAGAAATAGGTTGATGTCCTTCTTTTGGCGAAGTAATAGATAATCTAGTATGTACCATCATCCAATTCTTTTTTATTATACTTTTTTGCTCATCGGGACCTCTTTCCTTATGAATATTAAAAATAATATCTGCGGTGGATTCTGCAAACAAATTCTTATTCGCTAAAGATTTTACAAAGAAAATTCCGCACATTTTATTTGGTGAAAATTATATGTATTAAACCTGAGAGCAACTCTTCTTTTGAGACATCAAATTTTTCTTTTATTTCTGAATAAATCAAATCATTATTAGAAAATAAAATATTTTGAAAACTTTCTACATGTTTTGATCTCTCATATTCAACTGATCCAAACTTCCATCCCTTTGATGCTGCAATTTCTATCATTTCTCCAATTGTATGTCTTGGGTAAGCTAGACCTTTATAAAAAAAATCTTTGATATCTTCGCTTCTCTCTGGAAATAATTGTTTTATATATTCCTCGTATTCTAAATTATTCATTCTTAGGTGACCCCAAGGTATTCCAGTAGAGCTATATCTATGTGCGCCAAGATATGAAAAAAAAGATTTATGCTTCAAATAAAATACGGCATTATTTGATGTGGCTTTAAATGCTTTTTCAAAGATAGTGCTCCAGTCAGGAATATGTTCTATGGCTTTGCAGTATAGAAAATCATATTCATATTCCAATTCATCAAGATTATGAGCACCTATTTGAAAAAATTTATAATAAAAATTTTCATTTTTATCATTATTACCTAACTTGATTGGAGATGGTTTTCCATAAAAATGCTCGTTATTCGTTTTATTTGAGTAATTTTTAAACTCCAAAATATTATTTTCAGAAACTACTTTTTTTAGGAAATTAATAATTTTATTAAATTCTTTATTTCGATCATGTTTTTGAAAACTGGTTTGATGTTCTCCGTCTAGAAAAGGATCACAACCATGACTATACTTTAATTTTAAAAAATAAGGTAATAATTTCGGAATTAAACCATTACCAGTTCCAATATCTAAAAAAGAAATATTATCCGATATCTTTGTTTTATTTATCCTTTCTACCAATTGATGTACTTGTAAAATTATCCGTCCTATTTGCCTATCAGTTAATTCTCCACTTGGTTGCGATTCCCAATATTGAGTCCCCTTTGATGTAGGAGAAAGGAATGGAAATAAATATCTTTCAAAATTTGATTCTTTGATCCATTTAGATATATTTTCTTCTTTTATTATCATAAAAATTATCTAATCTGTTTATATAGTATGACTCTAATTAGTGAATTAAATATAACCAAAGAAATATAATTATTAAATGTTAAAATCATAATAACCTAAAAACTTAATTAAATTGATTGATAAATCAAAATCTGTGGGGGATAATATTGAAGCTATTAGAGCTTCATGGAATTTTCATGGTGAAACTGCATTGAATTTTGATGATCATGTTTCAAAATCAGTTCCTGGCTATAATGAAGGGCACGAAATCATACTAAGTTTATCCGATTATTTTGTAACCAAGAATAATTCTTATATTGTTGATATTGGATCATCTACAGGAAGCTTAATTAAGAAATTATCTGAGAGGCATTCTAATAAAAAACTCAATCTAATAGGTATAGACTCAGTTAATGAAATGTGTGAAATCGCAAAAAAAAAGAATTTCAATAAGGAACATAATGTAAAGTTTGAAAGTTTCGATTTTCTTGAATTTGAATTAACTAATCCAATATCTATTTTTATTTCCTATTACACAATGCAATTTGTTCATTCCTCCACAAGGCAGCAATTCATTGATAAGATTTTCAATTCTCTTGAGTGGGGTGGAGCCTTATTTTTATTTGAGAAAATAAGATCTCCTGATGCACGTTTTCAAGATTATATGACTCAAGTTTATAATGATTTTAAGATTAGAAATGGCTATAAAATTGAAGAAATTTATAAAAAATCTGAGTCTATTAGAGGTATTCTTGAGCCTTTTTCAGAACAAGGTAATATTGATCTTTTTAAAAGAGCAGGTTTCAAAGATTTTACAACTATTTACCATAATATTTGTTTTAGGGGATGGCTACTAATTAAATAAGAAAAATCTTCTAAAAATTATAATTATATTGCATGTAATTTGTATATAAATAATGTTTTTATAGATACTTTCTGTACACAAGAAAAAAGTTTTTTACGATTCTAAAAATAATTTTTATCAAATTAATTAATATAGTAGAGAATTAAATATAAAATAATAACCATGAAATTTTATTTAAAAAGTTAATAATTATAGAAGTTTTCAATTTATTTAATTTCTAGTTAGTTTGAAATATCTTTACTATTAAATTAGTAATATTAAACCTCGCTATAAATTAATGTTTTTGTAAACTAGAACCACTAATAAATAGCAAATAAATTATAATGAAGTTAGGTTAGTGAGATTCTCATATTGACAAAAATCAATTTTAGAAAGTTTATTTTGATTAATGTTTTTTCAATTTTTAGACAGAAACTTAGATTGTTTATTTTTAGGTCTCCAATAGAAGAAATAGTTTCTTTAAAAAGTTTTATAAAGTATGTTAAAGCAAAGTTAATTTATAGATTTCATATAAGAAGATTCGTTTTAAAAAAGAGTAAAAATTCCAAAAAATTTATTAATTCTGGTTATGTTACTTTTACTAATAAAAATATTCATAAAGAGTGCATTAAAATATTTAAAAAGTTAAATGATAAGAATGTTGCCTGGTTAGACAATGTTAATGATAAAATTTCATTGTCCTATAATGGTGACCCCTCAGTTTTTTTGAAAGGAGAATTAGTTAATATATTCAAAAGTGGTGTTGATAAGTTCTTAAAGGAAATTTTTGAATCTGACTATAAAATTATTTATCATGTGCTTATCAAATCAAATAATAATAACTCAAAAACAAAACCATCTGGATCTATGCTTTGGCATAGCGATGGTAGAAGAGGAACAAGAATTAATCTTCATATATGCCACTCATATGTTTCCAATGAAAATGGAGCAATGAAGTGTTTATCTTGGAAAGACTCTCTAAAAGTTCATTTTTATACTATTTCAGAATTTACTAAGTCTTTTGCTTTAAACAATTCAAGCAAAAATAAAAAATCAAAAAAAGATCTAAGAGAAATGAAAGTTAATCTTATGGCGAAATATATTAAAGATAATTCAATTAATTATTTTCAGCCAAAAACAAATAAAAGTGGCCTAATATATGCCTTTAGAAATAATAATATTCATTGTGGTGGTTTTCCTAAAGTAGGAAATGAAAGGATCATAAGTATTCTTAATATTGAGCCTAGTTCAGAGCAAACAACTGTAGAAGAAAAATTTTCTCAGACCCACTTGAAAACAAATTTTAATCAATAGATTTTTATGAATATTTTTTCTTACCAAAAAAAATTTAGTAACAGTATTCTTTTTAAAGCATTCAATTATTCATATAGGCTTTTAAATAAAAAAGAAAAATTAAGATTAAGAAATATTGCCTCCCTAACTTTCTTTGCTGGAATTCTTGAAATTTTATCCGTAACAACTGTTTATCCATTTGTAAGCATAATTATTGAACCAGAATTAATAAATAGTAATCAACTAATATATCAAATTTTTAATTTTCTAGGCCAACCTTCTTTAACAATATTTGTAATTTTAATGTCTTTAAGTGCATCTTTTATAATCGCATTTTCTGTAATCATAAATCTTATTTGTCAGATTAAAGCTACAAGATTTGCGAGCTCAGCCGAGGAGAGATTGGCCAAAGATATTTATAGAGATTGTATTTATGCCAATTATAAATGGCATTTAATAAATAATCCAAATATTACGAGAAATATAATTCTCAAAAATTTAAGCATTTGGGATAAGTCAATAATAAGGCAAATCCCTGCTTTGGCTGGTCAAATAGCAGCAATATCTATTGCTTTAATTACTTTAATGATAGCCACTCCTAAACTAGGATTTTTAATATTTTCAATGGCAGGAATATTATTAATATTTCTTCTAAAGTTTATAAGACTAAAATCTTATATGCTAATGAAAAAAGTATCTGCTAAACAATCAGAAATTAATATTTTTCTTACAGACAGTTTAAATGGAATCAAAGATATTAAACTCTCATCTAATGAAGATAATTTTGTAAGATACTTTTCTTCTTTAAATCATAGAATAATAAAAAATTTTGCATCAGCTTCAAATTGGAATTATTTACCTTCTTTTTTAATAATATTTGTTGGTCAATTAGGTATTATTTTAACTGCAGGTGCTTTATTTCTTATTGGTATCGAAGGTGGTGAATTGGCCGCTATCATAGCAATTATTTTATTGGTATTTTCTAAGACAATACCGTTAATAAATAAATTTGGTATGTCTTTAACTAATATCACAAACTATTTTAATTTTATTGAGCAAATTCTTTTAATTGTTAATTCATTAGAAAAAGAAAGAAATTACATAGATCTAAATTTAACCAATAATGAAATACCTATAAAAAACTGGAGCAAAATTGCTTTTGAAAAAGTCAAATATTATTATCCTCGATCAAATAAGCCTGTTCTTAATAATATTAATTTTGATATTTATAAAGGTTCACATTATGCTTTTGTTGGAAGTTCAGGAGCAGGTAAGTCAACTATTATTAATCTATTGTTAGGTCTTCTTGAGCCTATAAATGGCAAAATTATTATAGATTCAATAGATTTAAAAGAATTTGGGATTAGAAATTGGCAAAAAATGATTAGCTATGTTCCCCAAGAACCCCTTATTACTGATACTTCTTTGAGAGAAAATATAGCCTTCGGTGTTAAAGAGTCTTTAATCGATGATACTCTTGTAAATCATTGTTTAGAACAAACTCATTTAACAGAGGTTTCTAAAACCCTAGTAAATGGAAATAGTACAAAGTTAGGTAACAGAGGCATTTTACTTTCTGGAGGACAGAAACAAAGAGTTGCTATAGCTAGGGCACTTTATAAGAAAGCTGAAATTATTATTTTGGATGAAGCAACAAGTTCTCTTGATACAAAAACAGAAGATCTTATAAAAATGACTTTGAACAATTTGAGAAAAAAAATGACAGTTATACAAATTGCCCATAATTTCTCTACTATAAAAAACAGTGATTGTATATTCTTAGTTGATAAAGGAAAAGTTATTGATAAAGGATCATTTGAGTATCTTATTAATTCAAATGATCTATTTAGACAATTATCAAATAAGTAATAAATATAATGATAAATTGGTAAAGAATATTTTATAAAATGAGCAAAATTTTAGTATTCGATAAAGGTGGACGCAAAGAAAGAATAAATTTAATAAAAAAAAATAAAGCTCCAAGAGATTTTTTACAAGGAATTGATTTTCTTAAAATTAATAATTTTGATATTGATCATTTATCTTCTTCAATTAAATACAAAAGAAAAATTCCTTATTATTTAGGTAAGTATTTAGAACAAATTTTTAGTATGATATCTGATATTGGAATTCGTCCTTTATCAGTATTTCAATTTAGGAAAAAAATAAATAAAGCAAAATATGTTGTAAGCTTGACTGATGGATTTAGCATAAGCCTAGGCTTCTATTATTATTTTTTTGATAAAAGAAATAAAATAAAATTAGTAGGAGCCTTTCATAAATTATCAGATTACAATAAAAAGTTACCAAGTATTTTTAAAGAATTTTATTATCAAATATTTAAAAGAATATTAAAAAGGTTGGATTATATTATTTTTTATGGACCAGCCGATAGAGAAAATTCGATAAATCATTTTAATCTAGATCGAAATAAAACCTTTATGATTAAATTTGGAGTAGATACAAAATTTTGGCATCCAAATAATAAAAATAATTTTTATTCTGATTATTTATTTTCAATTGGCCAAGATCCTTCTAGAGATTTTCAAACTTTACTTAAAGTTAAAACAAACAAAAAATTGCATATTCATACAAGTTTATTAGATCCTGTAAATAAAAAATATTTAAAAATAACTAATGGTATATACAATAATACAAGGAATTCATTCTCTGATTTAAAGATTAGAAAACTTTATCAAGATTCATTTGCTGTAATAGTTCCTCTTAAAAATGTTTTTCAGCCAAGTGGTTATAGTGTTACTCTCCAAGCTATGGCTTGTGGTAAGCCAGTTATTTTGACCTTAACTAAGGGATTATGGGCTCCAAAATTATTTAGGAATTTTGAAAATTGTATTTTGGTAAGTCCAAATAATCCAATAGAAATTGAGGAGGCAATAAAAAAATTAGAAAACGAACCTAAGATTTATAAAAGTATTTCCAAAGAAGCTTGTAAAACTGTAGAAAAATATTTTTCATTAAAAGTCGCAAACGAATCCACACTAAAAATATTTAAAATGTTTAGATAGTTATTTATCTAAAATTCTTAGAGATTATTTTGAAATCTATTAAGAATTAAACAAAAGTAATTAAAAATAGTAAATCAACTGATAATTTTTTAATATATTTGGAATATTAAAATAATAAATGAAGAGAGCAAAATATTTATTCCTTAGTTTTTTAATTTTAATTAACTATGATTTAAAAAATAAATATAAAATTTTAAAAATAATTATAAAAATTCTCTTTAGAAAATTTACTTTCAAAAAAGCCAAATCATATAAGTTATTAGAAGATAAATCTTTTAAAGAATTAAATAAATGGAGTAGAGATAATAATAATGACTGTAAATATGAAAATATTCTAGTTGATTGTATGTGGGATAATGCCAACTATTGGCTGAGATACTCACTTTTCAGAAAAACTCTAGGACTAAATAAAGTTAATGAATTTGCAATATTTAGTAACTTCAGCAAAAAA
The DNA here is from genome assembly GCA_902576415.1 of uncultured Prochlorococcus sp. Classification (GTDB taxonomy): domain Bacteria; phylum Cyanobacteriota; class Cyanobacteriia; order PCC-6307; family Cyanobiaceae; genus Prochlorococcus_A. Next base: position 19,300 of record CACGVZ010000006.1, read on the forward strand.
ATGGAATCTAGAATTATAAATTTTTTTGGATTTCAAACAGTTGGCTCTTTAGAAAATAAAAGTTCTCCTGGTATTAAGGAGATATATGATTCAATAATATTAATGCAAGGGATAAGTAACGCTAAAGATTTTTTATGTCTTGAATTGCCTTTCAATTTTCCGAGTTCAATGTTATACGATGGTATAATTAAAAGACAACAAAAAGCTTCTATAGATTTAAATGATTTTAATATTTATTACTATATAGCTGAATGCATATCTTATTTAAAAAAAACAGAGGAATTATTTAATAAATATAAATTTGATTTGGTAGTACTAAGTCATTTTCAAAAATATAATTATGCATCTTTAGCATGGATAGCAACTTTAAAAAAAATACCAGTTTATACACTTTATGGTATATACGGTACTTTATCCTTTTATTATTTAAAAAAGCCTGAAGATATTTTTAATTTTCCAAATAGACCTGAACTAGAAGAAATAGAAAAATTATCTAGTGCAAAAAAATCTGCACTCATTCAAGAAGGGAAAATAATTATAAAGGAAAGGTTTAAAGGTAATTTTAATGATATAGGCACACAAGCTGCATACACTAAAAGGTCTGGGAGAATAAATAAGAATGAGATATGTAGAAAATTTGATTGGGATCCTCAAAGAAAAATAATTAGTGTTTATTGCTCTAATTGGTTTGATTATCCTCACGGCTGTGGATTGAAAGAATTTACAGATTTTGAAGACTGGATTGATGTTGTTATTAATTCTGCAACAAGAAATAAAAGAATAAATTGGCTTTTCAAGTCACACCCAAGTGATTACTTTTTCCCTTCTTTAAAGGGAAAAACGATTGAGGAAAGAATTAAAAAACTTGATTATAAACATATAAAAGTAGTTTCAAAAGATTGGAATGGTTTAGAAATATTAAATACAACTGATGCTATAACTACGTGTCATGGAACAGTAGGTTTAGAAGCAACAATGTTAAGTAAACCTGTTTTATTGCCTTATAAGGGTTGGTACGGACATCTTGGATTTGTTAAGTGTGCAGATGGTAGAGAGCATTATATTGAATTGCTAAATAATAGTTGGTTTAATAAAAAACCTTTATTAAGTGAGAAAAATAAATGTGCAATAATGTTAGCACTTTATTTTGGGAAAATATTTTGGCAGAAATTTCCATATCAGGATGATTCAAAACAGCATAAGATATACCAAAATTTGAATAATTATCTTACTAAAGGTCATGAATGTGATTTAACAAAAGAAATTAGTTTAATAGGTGAATGGATTAAATCAAAACATCCATATTATCAGATATACAAGAAATTATATGAGTAGAAAATTTTTATATTTTTAAAAACTAATTTAAAAATATTAATTATCTAGAGTTCATAAGATACTATAAATATGAGTAATTTAATTTTAAAAAAGATAAAATATAAATAACCATCTAAATATATGTTTGCAGTAGATTTTAAAAATCCTCTTAATGAGCTTACTAAAGATGATTTATACGTTTCATTAGAGGCAGCATTAGAAGAAAGATATGAAAATATAAATGAAATAATTTCAGGAACCGAATCAAAAAAGAAAAGAAAATCTTCTGAAAGCTTAAGAAAAGAATTTAATTTAGATAAATGGGGAACTCTAAATAAAATTCTAAAACAAAATAAACATTTCGAATTAGAGGATATTGAAAGAATTGAGGATGGCAAAATAAAAATGCACTTCTTTAAAGATGATCAGCATTTTAAAGTTAATCCAGAATTTTTTAGAAATTATTTGAAATTTTTAAATTTGGAAAGCATTATTAAAATGTTTAATTTATGTGACTTTAACAAAATAGTTGAAATAGGCTGTGGCTATGGATCAAAATTACTTGAAATTCCAAAATCTATAAAGGAATTAAAGAATTTCCAATTAATTGGACTTGATATATCAGATAATGGACTTGAAATTGCTAATTATTTTGCTGCTAAATATAGGTTCAATTTAACAACCCATAAGTTTAATTTCAGAAAAGAAAATATTGAAAAATTGAAACTTGAAAATTCACTTTTATTATCTAATTATGCTCTTCACTACCATAAATCATTTACATTATCTAATATTAAAGATTTTATTGCATCGGGGATTGTTGCAGGCATTCATTTTGAACCATGTCCTAAATTAATCTCTACTTTAAGAAATAAAAATTATGCAAAATTATGTGTTAAATATATTCAGCATAACGACTATACCTCTAATATTTCTGATGCCTTTATGGATGCAAAAAAAACTAATATTATTAAGCTGCAAATATCAGAAAAAATTTATGGTAATGGACTTTTACCTGGCTCATTAATTACATGGCAGAAAGTATAAAAGAAAAATCAAAATACGATTTTATATATATAGGTACGGGTCCAATACTTATTCTTGATGCCCTTAATGAAACTTTAAAAGGCAAAAATGTTTTGATGATTGATTCATCAAATGAAATAGGAGGTGCTTGGAAATTAATTGATTTGTTTGGTTTAGAGAAACTAGAAAATGCAGTTCACTATTTAATGCCAAATAAATTTGGTTATAAATTTCTTAATGAATATTTAGGAATTGAATTAATTAAATCTAAAAATAAATTTTACGCGAATAAAGTATTCTCAATTCCAATCTTATTAAAGACATCTAGCTTTAAAGGAAAGTTTGTGCACAATATATTTAGAGAAATGCAAATGAAAGGATTTTCATTCGCAAATTTCTTAAAAAATCTTTTTAGGGTAGATTCAACATCTACGGCAAAATATCCTAAAAATGGATCAAGGGAAATTCTACAAAAATTACATGTTTTACTTGAAAATATTAATATTCAAATGATTTTAAAAACCCCTATTACCGGAATTGAAGTAATTGAAAAAAATAAAATTACAAATATTATTACTTCCAAAGGTGTTTTTTCAACTAATCAATTAATTATTTCTCACGGTTTTGTCCCTCCAAATAAAATGTATATCAATTATGAAAAAATAAAATTGGATGAAAAAATTTATCCACGTCCTTCATTACATATCATTTATAAAAAAAAGGATAGTTTTTCAATCAATAAACTATCTAAATTTTCTCAAATTATATTTACAAATGATCCTTGCATAAAATATGTTCATGAACTTACTCAATATATAGATAGAGATTATGAACAGAAGGACACTTATGCTTTAGTTGTTGCTTTGAAACACCATCTCAAAAATGAACAAAACACTTATAACAAAGTCGTTTCTATTCTAGAAGATTATAAAATCATACCAAATAAAGATAATTTAGATGACATATCCTTTTATTGGCAGGATATTCTATTACCTTTACTTTCTACAGATGATTTATTACTTTTACAGAATAAAAGCAAAGGATTAATTCGAGCTATGATTACAGAAGAATTAAATTCATGTATTGGTTTTCATCAAGAAAGATGGGATTTTCTTAAAAAATATCTTTCAAAAACTAATTTGTAACTAATTTAAAGAGATAAAAAAGTTTATAAATATTAAATTATTCTTCTAAAAGTAATATTATATTTTGGGTACTTACATTAATTTATGCCAGTAAAAAATAACATAAGGTTTAAAGCTGAAGATTATTATCACCCTAGTATTCCTGTTATCCTTGATAAACTTCAAGAAACTAAATTTAGTGAAATTTGTTTATGCGGTTTTGGAGAAATCATGAAATGGCTTTCCAGAATTCTAACTGATCAGAATTTGAAGGTTAAATTGGCTGACACAAGGGAGAATTTTATTAATTATGAATGTGGTAAAGATATTGTAAGGGATATTAAAGAATTAAAATTAGATGAAAAAACATTAATAATTATTTGCTCTGATGAACCTTCAGTTATTAAAGAACATATTAGATTTATTGCAAAAAATATTGAGATCAAAATACCCGTAATTTATGATACTACTCAAGAATTTAATCCTTTAAGGCAAAATGAACCTTTTAAAACTATAATTTCTAATGCTGAAAAAAGAGCAAAATCTATGCTACGTGATCAGCAATTATTTGATTTAATTCAACTAATTAAACTAACAAGAAATGTTGAAGGTAAAGTCGTAGAATTTGGAAGCTTACATGGGGGTTCAGGAGCAGTAATTTCTGAAGCTATAAACTTTTTTGGTTTAAAAGATATCTATTTATTTGACACTTTTTCAGGTATCCCGAAATCTGAATATGGATTGGATTACAGATGGACAAATGCTTTCTCAAATAATTCTTATACTGAAGTCCAATCAGCATTCAGTGATCTTAAGAATGTCTCAGTTATTAAAGGAGACATTAAGAATACTCATCAAAGAGTTGAGGGGCCTTTTAGTTTTGCTTATATAGCAAGCGATACTTACGAATCTGGAAAATATTTAATGGAATATATTTGGCCAAGATTATCTTCTGGCGGAATTGTGCATACATGTGATTATGGATCTTATCCAAACTGTCTCCCATTAACTTATTTCCTTGATGAATTTGAAAGGCAGAATCCTGATATCATTTCTTTCAGAACTTTGCCAGAAGGAATTTATTTTGTTAAACCTTAGTTATAAATTCAAAAATATATTTAGTTTAAAATAATTAATTTATGAAATTAAGTTATGAATAATGATGTTGTATTAGTAATTGTAGCTCATGCAGACGATGAAACCATTGGTATGGGGGGGACTATCAAAAGACATGTTGAAAATGGCGATAAAGTACTAATTATGTCAATGACTAATGGAGTAGGTTCTAGAGATGATAATAATCAAAATGAAATTAATGAAAGATTAATTTCTTCTGAAAAAGCAAGTCGGATTTTGGGCTTTAAATGGATAGAAAGATATGATTATCCAGATAATAAAATGGATACTTGTTCAACTTTAGAACTAGTTAAATGTATTGAAAAAGCAAAAAAGAAGTATAATCCATCAATTGTTTACTTCCACAGCGAAGCCGATTTAAATGTAGACCATAGAATCCTGTCTTCTGCAGTGCTTGCTGCATTTAGACCTCAACCAGGAGAATTTTGTAAAGAATTAAGGGTATTTGAAGTTTCTTCGGCTACAGATTTTGGGCATGAATCAATATTTGGTAAATTTTTGCCTAATTTATTTATTGACATTTCTGGAACCTGGGAATATAAGTTGCGTGCACTTAAAGCCTACGCAGTTGAAATGAGAGATTATCCTCACTCGAGATCTTTAGAATCTATAGAAAATTTAGCTAAAATAAGAGGTAATCAAAATGGTTTGAGCATGGCTGAAGCATTTCAAGTTATAAGAAAGATAGAAGTTTAATAATGAAAATAATAATTGCCAGTTCAAAATCATGGTTCGTTATTTCGAATTATTTAAAGAAAAATCATCAAGTTTTATTTATTAATGAGAAAAATGATCTAACAATTGAAAAGATAAAAAAATTCAATCCAAACTTTATATTTTTTCCTCATTGGAGTTGGAAGGTCCCAATTGAAATTCATGAGAAATACAAATGCGTTCTATTTCACACAGCGCCTTTACCTTTCGGCAGGGGAGGAAGTCCCATACAAAATCTTATATTATTAGGTTATAAAAAATCCCCAGTTTGTGCCTTAAAAATGGTTGAAGAATTAGATTCAGGTCCCATTTATTGTAAAAAGGAAATATCTCTTGAGGGGTCTTTATCAAAAATTTTTAAAAGGTTAAATACAGTTGTTAATGATTTAATTAAGGAATTAATTGAATTTTTACCTGAACCGATAATTCAAAAAGGAAATGGTTCTTATTTTAGAAGATTAAATAAAGAAGATAATCAAATTCCTGAAAAAGGCTCCATAGAAGCTTTCTACGATAGAATTAGGATGTTAGATGATGAAAGCTACCCTAATCCCTTTATAAAATATGGAGATTATATTGTAGAGTTTAATAAACCTAAATTTGATAATGGAGGGATAATTTGTGAAGCTCAAATAAAGTTTGATAGTGATAAACAAAATGTATAAATTTGCGATACTCTTTGATAAAAAAAATGATTGGTTGAAACAATATCTTCCAGAAAATTTAAATTTTAGGCATGATATAGAAACATCTTTTTTTTATGATGAGAAAAATATCAAAAAATTTGATGTAGTTTTTGTTTTGGGTTTTACTAGAATTCTCAAAAATGATTTTTTAAAAGCTAATAATCAAGTTTTAATAATCCATGAGAGTAATTTGCCTAATGGTAAGGGATTCTCTCCATTGCAGTGGCAAATATTAGAAGGTAAAGATGAAATAGTTTTTTCTTTACTTGAAGCTTCAGAAGAATTCGATAGTGGAGATATAATTGACCAAATAGAATTAAAGTTAGATGGTACTGAACTGTACGATGAAATACGCTCCAAACAGGCAAGGCTTACATTTAAATTGATAGAGAGATTTATAAAAAATTATCCCTCCTTTAAAAAGAAGAAGCAGAACGGTGAAAGCACTTTTTATAGAAGAAGGAACACCTCCGATTCTCAATTAGATATAAACTTAACAATCAAAGAATTATTTCCACTCCTAAGAATAGTAAATAACAAAGATTGGCCTGGTTTTTTTAAAATAAATGGAGTTGAATATATTGTAAAAATATATAAGCGGAACCATGAATCATAATCAAAAACTTAGTTTTGAAAAAATATTAGGTAGTCAAAGACAAAAAATAATACTTTTTGAGTTATTAAAAAAAAGAAAATATAATATTAGTCATTCACAAATTCCTGATATAAATTTACATAATAAATTTGTTGAAAATCATCCATATAAGGAATGGTTTATTGTCTTTCAGAACAAAAAAGAAATTGGAACTTTTTATATAAAACATGATAATTCTATAGGATTGAATTTAATGAAACAAACAAAAGAAAATATTCAATTAATTTTGGATTATATAAATAGTAAATTTTCCCCTAACAAAGAGATATCTTCTCTTGTACCACCATATTTTTATTTAAATATTTCAAGCGATAATTTTGAATTACAAGCTATATTAGAGGAACTAGAGATTTATAAACTTCAGATTTCATACAAGATTCAAAAGTAAATGTTTATTGATGGTAAACAAATTGGTAAAGGTAGTGAACCCTATATTATTGCTGAATTATCTGCCAATCATTGTGGATCAATAGAATTAGCAAAAAAAACAATAAAGTCTGCAAAAAAAAATGGGGCAGATGCAATAAAAATTCAAACCTATACAGCTAATTCAATGACACTTGATTGCGATAAGGACGATTTTTTAATTAAAGAAGGCACATGGAAAGGTTATAAATTATTTGATTTATATCAGGAGGCTTCTACGCCATATGAATGGCACAAAGAACTTTTTGATTTTGCCAAAGAACAAGAGATAACAATTTTTTCAACTCCTTTTGATGAAGAAGCAGTTGATTTACTGAATGACTTGGACGCACCTGCATTTAAAATTGCTTCATTTGAAATAATAGATTTACCATTAATAAAGTATGTCGCGAAAAAAAATAAACCAATTTTAATATCTACCGGTATGGCTACAAAAGAGGAAATTGAAGATGCTTTATCAACTGCAAACAAATATGGATGTGGAGATATACTTCTTTTCCATTGTGTAAGTGATTATCCTGCCTCAACTGAGGAATCTAATATAAATATGATTAAAACATTTAAAGAAAAGTACAATGTTGAAGTTGGTCTATCTGATCACACACTAAATAATACTGCTGCGTTAGCAGCTGTAACTCTTGGTGCTGTAGCTATTGAAAAACATTTTATTGTCAGCAAGGATCATAAGGGACCTGATAGCTCTTTTTCGATTGATCCGAAGCAATTAAGAGAATTAAAATTAAGTACCTCTGAGTGCTGGAAGTCTTTAGGATCGGGAGATTTTGAAAGGCCGGCTTCAGAGTCAAAGAATATGGTTTTTAGGAGGTCATTATATTTTGTAGATGATATGAAGTCGGGAGATGTAATAACAAAAAATCATATAAAAAGACTAAGACCTGGATATGGATTATCTCCAAAATTTATAGATCAAATAGTAAATAGGAAATTGAAGAAATCTGTTGAAAGAGGCGATAGAGTTACTTGGGAATGCATCGAATAATATTTAAATTAGTAAGAATTTGTTTGATTTATTTTTTTAGTATTAAGTCCTGCTAGAATTTAGTACTGTAATAATATTTACATATTAAAAGTGTTTGAGAATTCATCCATTTTAATTACTGGTGGAACTGGATCCTTTGGGAAGGCATTTGTTCCAATGACTTTAAAAACATTTAATCCAAAGAAGGTAGTTATATTTTCTAGAGATGAGATGAAGCAGTGGGAAATGGCTAAAATTTATGACAATGATGAGCGAGTGAGATTTTTCATTGGAGATGTTAGAGATAAAGATAGACTTTGGCGAGCTTTAACAGGGATTGATTATGTGGTTCATGCTGCAGCATTAAAGATTGTTCCAAAAGCAGAGTATGATCCTTTTGAATGCATAAGAACAAATATCAATGGAGCAATGAACCTTATTGATATTGCGATAGATAGAGGAGTAAAAAAGGTAGTAGCTCTATCAACCGATAAGGCATGTAGCCCAACTAATTTATATGGGGCTACTAAACTTATCTCAGATAAAGTATTTATTTCAAGTAATTCTTATTCGGCCAATTCTGATACAGTGTTTTCAATAGTTAGATATGGAAATGTAATGGGATCAAGAGGTTCAGTTATTCCTTTATTTTTAAAAAAATCCGAAAATAATATTTTTCCCATTACAGATGAAAGAATGACCCGATTTATGATTAGTCTTGAAGAAGGGGTAAAAATGGTTTGGCATGCATTTGAAGATATGTTAGGAGGAGAAATTTATGTAAAAAAAATAAAATCTATGAAAATTACAGATATTGCAAAGACTATCAATCCTAATGCAAAGTTTTCAATTATAGGAATAAGACCTGGAGAAAAACTGCATGAACAGATGATTGGGATAGATGATGCCCCCCATACTTATGAATATGATGAATACTTTAAAATCCTACCAGCAATTAACAATTGGAGTATAGATGAAAACAGAATAAACTCAGGGAAATTGGTTTCTCCAGATTTTTCTTATTCATCGGATATTAATACAGAATGGATGAGTTCTGACGAACTTAAAAATTGGATAAAAAATAACTACTCTTAGAAAATTGATTCTATATAGCAAGTTGATAATGTTTAAAATATTGATTAAAGGACCTTAAAGTAGTTATTCCAAAATAATTTTATTATGAAATTTAATTCGATTAATTTAGGAAATAATCTTAAAGGTTTATTTAATAAAGCTAATAAGAATGACTATATACCTTATGGAAAACACTCCATTTCGAAGAAAGATATAAATCAAGTTTTAAATGTTTTAAAAAGTAAGAATATTACACAGGGAGATTTAGTCCCAAAGTTTGAAAGAGCTATCTCAAAAAAAGTGAATTCTAAATACTCTATTGCAGTAAATAGTGCTACAAGTGCACTTCACTTAGCTTGTCTTGCTTTGGGGGTTAGAGAGGGTGATCACGTTTGGACATCCCCAATATCTTTTGTAGCATCATCCAATTGTGCACTTTATTGTAAAGCGAAGGTGGATTTTGTTGATGTTGATCCAGCCACAGGGCTTATGAATATTAATTCTTTGCATAATAAGTTAGTTAAAGCTGAAAGAAATAATTTATTGCCAAAAGTTCTGATACCAGTTCATTTGGCAGGTAGTTCATGTGACATGTTGAGAATATATTCATTATCTAAGAAATTTGGGTTTTCAATAATCGAGGATGCAAGCCATGCAATTGGAGGTGAATATAATAATTACCCTGTTGGCAGTTGTAAATATAGCGATATAACCGTCTTTAGTTTCCATCCAGTCAAAATTATTACAACTGGAGAAGGGGGGTTAGTTAGTACTAATAATGATGATCTAGCTTATAAGATTGAAAAAATGCGTTCACATGGGATTGTCAAGGATAGATCTGAATTTGAACTTGATAAAGAAGGAAGTTGGAGATATGAGCAACAATATCTTGGATTTAATTACAGAATGAATGATATGCAAGCAGCACTCGGTTTAAGCCAATTAACTAGGTTAGAAAATATTGTTTTAGAAAGAAATAAACAGCTCAAATTTTACTCTAAAATCTTAAAGGATTTACCGGTAAAACAACTAAAAATACCTTCTAATGTTAAATCTGCAGTACATCTAGCAATTATTAGATTCGAGAATATATCTGCAGAACAATACTTAAAAGTTTTTGAGGGAATGCGTTCACAAGGAATTGGAGTGCAACTACATTATATTCCTATTTATGAACAACCTTATTATCAAAGATTTAATTTTAATCAAGAAAGTTTTCCCGGTTCACAAAATTATGCATCCTCTGCTATGACAATTCCTCTATTTCCTGGTTTAAATATAGATCAACAATGGAGAGTTAAGGATTCCCTAGAAAAATTTTTATGAATAATATTTTAATAATCCCAGCTAGAGGAGGAAGTAAAAGAATTCCAAGAAAGAACATTAAACTTTTCAAAGGTAAACCAATTATTGAGAGAATTATTACTAAATTTATAGAATTAGACATCTTTAAGAAAGTAATTGTTAGTACAGATGATGAAGAGATCGCTTCAATTTCTTCAAATGCAGGTGCTGAAATTCCTTTTTTAAGACCTAAAGATATTTCTGGAGATTTTGTTTCTACTAGGGAAGTTATCTTGCATGCTATCGAATGGTTTAAATCTAATTCATTAGAGTTTGATTATGTGGCTTGTTTATATCCTACGGCTATTTTTTGCCAACCCGAAGATCTCATAAAAGGAATGCGAATACTTCGTGAGTTAAAGAATGATACATATGTTTTTTCTGCAACTAAATATCCACATCCTATCCAAAGAGCCTTCTTTATTGATAATAAAAATTTTTCAAAAATGATTTATCCAAATAATTTCTTGAAGAGAACCCAAGATTTGGAGAAATCCTACTATGATGCTGGTCAATTTTACTTGGCATCTTCAAAAACATGGGTCAAAAAAATTAATTTTTTTGATGAAGCCAAACCATTAGTAATTCCTCGTCTGAGAGCAATAGATATTGATACTTATGAAGATTGGGAATTTGCAGAGATTCTCTATGAACTAATTATTAAAGAAAAAATAAATTAATTTTATTCATTTACATAATATGTTTTAGAATCTTACTAATTAGAGCCCTGTGCTATTTGTGAATAATTTTGATACCGATCAAGAAAAGTTTTGGGCAGGAGATTTTGGTAATCAATATGTGGAGAGAAATAAAAGTGATAAATTTCTTGCTTCTAATTTAAATTTCTTTTCTCAGTCATTAAAATTTACGAATTCCCTTGAAAACTGTATTGAATTTGGAGCTAATATCGGAATGAATATAAAAGCTTTAAAAAGTCTTTTCCCTGATCTTAAATTTCATGCTGTTGAGATAAATAAAAAAGCTTCCAAATTATTAAGTGAAGTAATACCCAGAGAAAATATATTTGAGGAATCTATTCTAGATTTTACTTCACAAGAAAAGTGGGATTTAGTAATTGTTAAGGGTGTCTTAATACATATAAATCCTCAAATGTTAGAAAAGGTTTATGAAATTTTGAATAAAGCAACAAGAAGATATTTGCTAATTGGTGAATACTATAGTAGAAATCCAGAGAATCTTTCTTACAGAGGATTTGAAAATAAATTATATAAACGTGACTTTGCGGGTGAAATTATGGATAAATTTTCTAATTTAAAATTGGTAGATTATGGTTTTGTGTATCATAAAGATACTAATTTCCCTCAGGATGATATAAGTTGGTTTCTCTTAGAAAGAAAATAAAGATTTAATTATGTTGAAATATTGCATTAATTGTTTAATACCGGATAGTAAGCCTGATATTTCTTTTGATGAACACGGGGTTTGCAAGGCATGCACTAATTTTTTTAATCGAAAGTCAATAGATTGGGATTCGAGAAAAAAAGAGTTGCTGGAAATTTTGGGAAAATATAAGAATAGAAGTCAATCAAATTGGGATTGTATAGTTCCTGTGAGTGGAGGCAAAGATAGCACTTATCAAGTTATCAAAATGCTTGAACTAGATATGAATCCTTTATGTGTAACTTCTACGACATGTGATCTCTCAGACCTTGGAAGAAAAAATATTGAGAATTTAAAAAGTTTAGGTGTTGATCATGTTCAAATTTCCCCTAATCCTAAAGTAAGAGCAATATTAAATAAAGTTGGGTTAGAACAAGTTGGGGATATATCTTGGCCTGAACATGTTGGAATTTTTACAATACCTGTTAGAGCCGCAGTTCAGTTCAACATTCCTCTAATAGTTTGGGGTGAGAATTCTCAAAATGAGTATGGTGGACCAGCGGCAGCATCTGAAAATAACATCCTTAATAGGAGCTGGTTGGAAGAATTTGGAGGTCTTCTTGGTCTAAGAGTTTCAGATTTAGTGGGCATGTATGGAATAGAGAAAAAACATTTAATAAACTATTATTACCCTACTGATGAAGAATTAAAAAAAGTTGGAGTTACAGGATTATTTCTGGGACATTACATACCATGGGATGGACTATCAAACTCTTTAATAGCTCAAGCAAATGGATTTCAAACTTTTGAAACTACTGTTGAGGGGTCAATGGTTAATTATGAGAATCTAGATAATCACCATACAGGGATTCATGATTATCAAAAATTCATAAAGTTTGGATTTGGTAGGACAACTGATATCGCTTCCTTACATATCAGAAGAGGAAGAATTAGTCGACAAGATGGATTGAAATTTGTTAAGAAACATGAAGGTAAATTCCCTTGGAAATATCTAGGAAAGGATTTAGAGCAAATATTAGAGCCTTTGGATATTTCACTTGAATCCTTTATTGAAATCTGTGATAGTTTCACAAATAAAAAAATATTTAAAACAGACAGATCAGGAAAATTAATCAAGGACGAATCCGGAAATTTGATAAAATTAAACTATGATAATTAATGGACATTGGTATAATAAAATATGGTTTAGGAAATATTGCTTCCGTTTTTCATTCACTCAAAAGTGTTGGCTCATCACCTTTGGTTATTGAAAACCCCTCCGAAATAAGAAATGTAGATAAGATTATATTACCTGGCGTTGGAAACTTTACTAGGTCAAAAAAAATTCTTGATATGAATGGTTGGACAGAAGAAATTTTGAACGCTACCCAAAATTTAGAAAAGCCTTTACTTGGGATTTGCTTAGGGATGCAATTATTAGCTGAATGGGGATATGAAGGACTATTAGCTGATGAAGATACACGCACTAGTGGACTTGGACTAATAAAAGGTGATGTAGTTAAACTTACAAAATTAGGTTGTGATGAAAGAATACCTCATATGGGTTGGAATACTGTGAAATGGAATGTTTGTAGCCCCCTCCTCGAAGGGATTCCTAATAATTCAGATTTTTATTTTGTCCATAGCTATGCTTTTGTTCCAAATAAAATATCTGAAATAGTTGCCACTTCAAATTACTCAATTTCTATTAATGCAGTGGTTAATAAAAATAATATTTGGGGGACTCAATTTCATCCCGAAAAAAGTTCCAAAGCAGGATTGAAAATTATGGAAAACTTTGCAAATTTCTAATAATGCTTAAAAAAAGAATTATCCCTACCTTACTTTATAAAGAAATGGGTTTAGTTAAAGGGAGTAAGTTTAATAGCTGGAGAAGAGTTGGGCCGGTCCTCCCTTCAATAAAAGTTTATAACACTAGAGAAGTTGATGAATTAATTTTTCTTGATATTGCAGCAACTCAAAATAAGTCAGATATTGATTATGAGACAATAAGAGAATTTAGTAAATTTTGTTTTGTTCCTTTAACAATTGGTGGGGGGATTAATAATATTAATCAAGTAAATAAGTTATTAGAAATCGGAGCAGATAAAATTTCCATCAATTCCTCTGCTTATGAAAATCCAAGACTCATTGAGGAGGTCGCCAATCAATATGGCTCCCAATGTGTAGTAGCAAGTATTGATGCTAAAAAAACTGGTAATAAATGGACATGTTTTAGTAATTCAGGTACTAAAGATAAAAAAATTAATCCTATAACTTGGAGTAAGAAACTTGAGGAACTTGGAGCAGGTGAAATCCTTATCACTTCAATTGATAAGGATGGAACTAATGAGGGTTATGATTATGATTTAATTTCTGAAATCACATCTCAAGTGAAAGTTCCTGTTATCGCTTCTGGCGGAGCAGGTAAATATGATGATATGTATAAGGCCATAGATATCTCTGGAGCTTCAGCTGTTGCTGCTGCAAGTATATTTCACTTCACTGAAATGACCCCTATGGAAGCAAAACTTTTTTTAGATAAGAAAGGAATTTCTATAAGGAAAAATTATGTTATGACAAAATAATAAAAATCAAAATCAATAGTTTCTTTGGATTAATTGCTAAAAAGTTTCTTATAATAAAAAAAAAAAAAAATTGAATTTTAAAAATTTATTTATAAAAAATAATAAACTGGCAATAAATGGTGGCGAACCAGTTTTCAAAAAAAATCTTAAGCCATATAAAACTATTGGTTTTAATGAAAAAAAAAGTATTTCAAGGTTAATGGATTCTGGAAAACTTTCTGGTTTTGTTGGAGCGTGGTGTGATGATTTTTACGGCGGTAAAATGGTAAGAGAATTGGAGGAAAGGTGGAAGGATACTTTTAAGTGCCAATTTGCAGTAAGTTTAAATTCAAATACTAGTGGACTAATAGCAGCATTAGGAGCAATAGGTTTGTCCCCAGGCGATGAAGTAATTGTTCCTCCGATGACAATGTCTGCTACAGTCATGACACCATTGATATACGGAGGTATACCAGTTTTTGTAGATATAGATAAAGATTATTTTTGCTTAGATGTTGAAAAAGTAAAGAAAGAGATAAATGACAAGACAAAAGCCATAATAGCTGTTAATTTATTCGGACATCCAGCTCATTTAAAGGAATTAAGAAGAATTGCCGATGAACATAATATCTTTTTAATTGAGGATGCCGCACAATGCCCACTTGCAACAGAATATGGGCAATATGCTGGAACTATTGGCCATATTGGAATTTATAGCCTAAATTATCACAAACACATACATACAGGTGAGGGAGGGATTTGTTGTACAAATAATGAAGAACTTGCTTTAAGAATGCAAGCAATAAGAAATCATGGTGAAAATATTGTTGCCCCCCTTAAAATTGATAATCCAATTAATTTTGTAGGCTTTAATTTTAGAATGACAGAATTAAGTGCTGCTATAGGCCTAGAACAACTAAAAAAAATAACCAGGTATGTTGATAATAGAGAAAAAATAGCTAATACTCTGACTTCTAATTTATCAGGTATAGATCTCTTGAAAACTCCAAAAGTTAGAAATGATTGCAGACATGTTTATTACGTTTGGGCCCCAAAATTTAATTATGAAAGTTGTAAAATACCTAGACATTTAATTGCTAAAGCTCTCAAAGCAGAGGGATTACCAATAGATGAGGGATATGTGCAACCACTATATCTTTTACCTGCTTTTACAAAAAGAATTGCTATTGGTAGAGATGGATGGCCTTTCACCCTCACAGATAGGAAATATGAAAAAGGGTTATGTCCTATCGCTGAAGAATTGTATGAAAATTCACTGATAGAATTTTGTATCTGTTCTTATAAATTAGATTCAAATGATTTAAATAAATCAATTGATGTGTTCCTTAAGGTTTTTGAAAATATTAGTCAAATAAGAGAATCCTTTAAAGATTGATAACTAAACAAATGAAGATTGTTGCAAGCATAGAGGCAAGAATGGGGTCATCTAGGTTACCAGGTAAAGTTCTTAAAAATTTTGGAGAGGAGACAACACTATCATTATTAGTAAAAAGATTAAAAACTTGTAAATTTTTGGACGATATCATAGTGGCTACCACAACTAACCCAAAAGATAATTCGATATGTGATTGGTGCATAGCAAATAATATCTCATTTTTTAGAGGTAGCGAAAATGATGTTCTTGATAGAGTAGTTAGATCACATGAGAAAATTAATACTGATTTGATTATTGAAATCACAGGTGATTGTCCTTTTACTGATCCTAAAATTGTAGATTTAGCAATTGAAACTTATCTTAAAGGTGATTTTGATGTTGTTACTAATTGCGGAAATAATCTTACTTGGCCTATGGGAATATATGCACAAGTTTTCTCATTAAATAATCTAAAGTGGGTTAATAATAATATTCATGATGAAGCCGTTCATGAACATGTATCTCTATATTTTTATGAAAATCCTAATCTCTATAAAGTCCATGAATTAATAGCTCCAAAAAAAGTTTCTTATCCTGATATGAGGATAGTGCTTGATTATGAAGAGGACTTTATTTTCTTGACACATATTTATGAAAACCTCTTCAAAGAATATGGATTATATTTTTCATTAGATGATATTATTAACTTCCTTGAAAAAAGACCTGATCTTCTTAATATTAATAAACATTGTATCGAGAAAAAAACAAGATAAATGCTCAAAACTATCTTAATTGGATTTGGAAATATTGCTGCAGGATATTCTAATGATAATACAATGAACAAATATATTAAATATGCTACTCATGTACAAGTATTAAAAGATCATCCAGATTTTATTTTGAAAGTTGTAGTTGATAAAGATAAAAATGCTCTTTTAGAAGCAAAAAACAAATGGTACATAGATCAAGTATTTGAAAATATTAATGATATTAAAAATCATGATGATTTTGATGTTGCAGTAATAGCGATACCACCGGAAGGTAGACTAGATGTAATAAAAAGATTTCCTAATTTAAAAGCTATTATTTTAGAAAAACCAGTTGCAGAAAATATAAATGAGGCAAAAAGAATTATAGAGTTTTGTAAAAACAAAAGTATACTTGTTCAGGTTAATTTTCCTAGGAGATTTGACAAGAAAATCATTAATCATTGCAAGAATTTTAATAAAGATATTGGAAAAATACAATCTGCATTTGGCTTATATGGAAATGGGCTAAATAATAATGGCTCTCATTTGATTGACTGGTCAAGAATGTTTTTGGGAGAAGTTGATTGGGTAAGATCAATTGCAAATGGTAAATTTTTAAAGGAGGGACCAATTAATAATGATTTAAATTTCTCTTTTATTTTAGGTTTTAAATCTCAAATAATATTAATGGTGCAGCCTTTAGAATTTAAAAAATATAGAGAAATACTTTTAGATTTTTGGGGAGAAAAGGGGAGGTTGTTTTTTTGTCAAGAAGGATTAATTAGTTCACTATCTTATAAAAGAAATCATAGATTTTCCCAAAACGATTATGAGATTGAGAATGATAAACAAGTCTTTAATTTAACGAATCAAAGCGAAGCGTTATATGAATTGTATTCAAATTTAAGTCAATCTATTTTAAAAAACTCAAGATTAAAATCAGATTTAAATAATGCATTTATGGTAATGAAAATTATAAAAAAGATCGAAAAATCATTTAAAGAAAATGATAGTAAAATATTAATAAATGAATAAAAGATTTTTTATTTTTGTAGAAGATCCAGGGGCTTTAAATATGGTATTAGACTTGCCTAGATTTTTTGATAAAAACAATTTTTCATATGATATAACAGCTAATAACCATGCCTCTTTTATATTAGATGAAAAGAAAATTAAACACTTTAAATTACATAATATAACCCAAGCAATTAATTTTCTAAAAAGTAAAAAATATCATGCATTCATTATTGGTACTTCAGAAAATTCTCAAAGTTTAGGTTTGAAACTTATTAAGTTTGGAAAAAAAAATAGTATTAAAACTATTGGAATAGTTGATATGTTAACTAATGCTGGAGAAAGGTTTAAAGGGGATTCTCTTAATCCTATTGAGTATGAACCTGACTTACTAATTGTGACAGATCAACCTACAAAAAATGCATATATAAATTTGGGAATCAATTCAGATAATATTTTTGTTTGCAGGCATCCGCAAGAAGATAGGATTAAGAATTTAAAGAAAATATTTCAAAAGAAATTTTCTAGGAAAAATTCATTATCTAAAAGATGGCTCTTCATTGCTGAAAATATAGATCTTTTTAATCCGAATGAGAGTTTTAGATCGGAAAACTATACTTTTCAAGGTAGAGGAAATACAAACTGGAGAACTGGAATAATTATGGAGGAAATTATAGATGCGCTTAAAATTATTTCTCCTCAAACAAAATTAGAAGTAAGGTTACATCCTAAAAATAAATTAAAACAATTTGATAATTGGAGAGAAGAGATAAATATTGATACATATAAAGATCCTCTAGAAAGCGTTTGGAAAGCAGATTTTGTTTTAGGAATGTCATCTAATCTTTTAATCGAAGCTATTTTGCTTGGTAAAAATGTTCTATCTATATTACCTAGATATGAAGAGAAGGAATGGATGCCCGAACTTCAAAATGGATTTATTCCTACTGTCTTTGACAGAAATAATTTACTAAATCACATAATTTTTATATCAGAAAATGAGAATAATATTTTTACAAAAGAAACTTCAGAAAATGAAAAAGACTCAATTGAAAATCTCTTAATTTCAATATAATTAATTTCAAATAAATTATTCAATACTCTAAAAATAATCCTTGGAAAAAATGACTAGAATTTTGCATCATTTTAATAATTAAGTATTTTAAATATTTACATTAACAGGAGATGATTGGGAGTATTCAAAGGTGTCTAAAGCAAATATCCTATATATTGTTGAAAGATTTGGAGAAATACATTTATTTAAAGATCCATCTTTATTTATAAATAAAATTTTATTTTCCCCATTTATTGCCTCTCTATCACTTCTTTTTGAGGAGAAAATAGATGCACCTAATGCAAAGCCATTTTCATTAATAGATAAACCTCTTAAAAAAGATTTTGTCTCAGTTTTAAAAATACATTTATTATTTTTATAGAAAAATCCATTTGGAGAGTCAACTCCATAGAAATTATTATCTACTATCATCATGTCATGACCTGATATGAAATTAGTATTTTTTTCTAACGATATTTTTTTCGTTTTATGTTCGACCTTATATAAACTACTGTTAAAGCTTGTCATTTTCGAGTATGCATGTAATCCAACGTAAAAATAATTTTCGTCTGCAGAAACACAATTTAAATGCAAATAAGGATAAAAATAAGTTGGGTAGTGGATATAATTTTTTGTTAAATCAATTGAGTGTATTTTTTCTAAATTAAATTTATTTTTTTCTTTTATTTTAAAAATATCTACTTTTCCAAGGTAGTCTGCAGCATAAATATAATTTTGAAAAAAATTAAGATAAGAGTAACTTTTTTCCTTATCAGTTTGAATTATATCCCAATCAACTATAGATGCATTGCCATTAATTACCTTCTCGATATTAGAAAAATCAGTACTTACTAAGATAGAAATTCTTTTACTTATTGCGACGTTAGGGTAAGATTTAATTGGAAGATGGAAATTTATCGAAGCTAAAATTCGCTTTTTTATAACTATTAAACCAAAAACATAAAAGCCTGGAGATGTGTTTAGGATATTAAATTTTTTATTGTCCTTTATTAACGATATTCCTTTTGAATTTGATATAAGGACTGGATATGGCGCGCTTTCTTTAAGAGTTTTAATTTTAACCTTATTATCAAAATATTTATTTTTATTTATTAAATTATCAAAGTTATAAATTCTGCGTGACTGCTGCCAAGCATATAAACTTTCTTTGAAACTATATTTAAAAGATTTTAGATAGTCAATTTTTCCATGAATGATATATTTAAGCTTTCTAGAAATTGGTAAATTATTCTTCAAAATGTTTATTTGTTTTTTGTAAATATAAATACATCCTTAAAATTTATCAATATTTTTAAATATTTTTTGATTAGTTAATAATATTTTAGATAATTAGAGAAGAATTATTATTGATATCTTTACAGGATTTTTGATATTTTTATAATTTTATATTAAAACTTCAAATTAGGTCAGGAAATGAAATTATAAAGATTTTATATCTGATAATGAATTGCACCTAGATAGAAACTTACTTTCATACCTTTCCTATCTTGCTGTACCTTTAAAATAAAAAATTGTTTTATACCTTAAATATGTTTATGTATTAATAACTCTTATTTTTAAAGGAATATTTTCATCTCATTAATTCTTCTCATTAATATGAAGTCTGTTTTTGTTAAAAAAGTTGTTTAATCTTAAATAGAAAATTAATGTTTTGGTAAGTTAATCGATAAAGGAATATTTTGTATTAAAAAACTTTTATATATTTATAATTTGGCTTATTAAACCCTATAGTAAATTAACTATTTTCTTCTTGGATAAAATCTTTTCAAATAATTTATTATGGTTCAGAATTTAGATAATAAAGAAATATTTGTTACTGGGGGAGCTGGTTTAATAGGTTCTTTTTTATGCGACATACTTCTTAAAAGTGGTTATAAAGTATTTGTAGTTGATGACTTTTCTAAAGGTCAATTAAAGAATCTTAAACATATTGAAAGCAAGATTGAAATTATCGAAGCTGATTTACAAGATCTATCACAAACCAAAAAATCTCTTAGTAAAGCTAAAAATATATTTCATTTAGCAAGTAGAGCTTATGGGGTTGGTTATTCATCAAAAAATCATATAGAAACTTTGATACATAATGAAAAAATTACAAATAATTTATTAGAAGTTTTTGAAGTTTCCAAACCTGATAACTTGCTGATTACAAGTTCCTCTTGTGTTTATATGGATGAGGGACCTGATTTGATTGGAGAAAGGAAGTTATTTGAAAATGATCCTGAGAGGGTAAATAGAGGTTATGGGTGGGCAAAAAGATTTTTAGAGCAAAAATTTTTACTGTTATCAGAAATAAATAATATTAATTTAAAAATAGTAAGGCCTTTCAATATATATGGAGAAAGGTATAGATGGGTAGGAGAATATTCAAGTGCAATACCAATGTTGGTTAAAAGAATATTGGATGATGAAGATCCAATATATGCTTGGGGTTCTGGAAATCAAAGGAGAAGTTATATGCATGCATATGATTGTTCTAGGATAATGCTAAAGATAATGGAACAGAGAGATAAAAATATTACGGTAAATATTGGCACTAAAGAGACCGTATCCATAGCTGAAATGGTGGATTTAATTTGTAAATTATCAGGTAAAAAACCTCGTATAATTTTTGATACTTCAAAACCAGAAGGTCGTTTTATAAAGAGTTCTGACACTAAGTTACTTAATTCAATTTTTAAAGAAAAAATAAAAACAATTGAAATAGAGGATGGTATTCGAAGAATGTTAGGTTGGTATAAAAATAATTTCTAATCCCTTAAAAGACCTTTAGAAAATTTTACTTTATAATCATTTATTGTTTGTTTTAGACCCTGTTTTAGGCCAATAGAAGTTTCCCAACCTATCTTCTTAAATTTTTCATAATTAAGCTTTTTCCTGGGAGTCCCATCAGGTTTGTTTTTATCCCATAATATTGCACCCTTAAAGTCAACAATTTCTGCAATTAATAGGGCTAAATCTTTAATGCTAATTTCATCTTCACTTCCAACATTTAAATATGCTAATTCTTGATTAGAGGATATTTTTGGAGAATCTTTATGACTGGGATTCCATTTTTCTAATGCAAAAACACATGCTTTTGCAAGATCATCAACATTAAGAAGTTCTCTTAAAGGAGTTCCTGTTCCCCAACATAATACTGATGAATTATCTTCTGTTTTCGCATTTACGAACTTTCTTATCATAGCAGGTACAACATGGCTGTTTTTAAGATTGTAATTATCGCCAAAACCATATAAGTTTGTTGGCATTAATGCTATACAATCAAATCCATATTGCTTTCTAAATGATTCTACTAGTTTTATCCCCGCGATTTTGGCAATTGCATAAGACTCATTAGTTTTTTCTAAAGGTGCAGTCAACAATTCCTCTTCAGATATAGGCTGATTAGCGAATTTTGGGTATATGCAACTACTTCCAAGAAATAATAATCTTTTTACATTTTTTCTATATGCGATTTCTATTAAATTGGATTGTATTTTAAGATTTTCTAATAAAAACTCTGCCGGATAATTACTATTTGCAAATATACCTCCTACTTTGGCAGCCGCAATTATCACAACATCAGGTTTTTTTATTTCAAACCATCTTTCTACGGCACTGTAGTCTAATAAATTAAGAGACGATTTTTTGTTAGCAAGTACATTCTTGTATCCTTTTTCATTTAAATGTCTCATAATTGCACTGCCCACCATTCCAGTAGATCCAGCCACAAATATTTTATCTTTTTGGTTAATAAGATTCATTTTAATTCCTAATTCTAAATTGATAGTTATTAATGAGTTTTTAAACAATAAAGTTATTTCTTAAGAATTTTTCTTGTCTGATTTCATGAAGATCATTTGCAACCATTTCCTTTACAATTTCCTCGATACTTATTTTCGGCTCCCATCCTAAATTTTTCTTAATTTTTTCGGGATTACCAAGAAGATTATCTACTTCAGAAGGTCTATAGTATCTTTCATCAATTCTTATTACAACTTTACCATTATCAGATCTCCTACCAATTTCATGTATACCTTCACCCTCCCAGATGATTGCATTTGTGGAATCATCTCTGTTCCATTTTAATTCTCTCGCAGTCATTTCAATAAAAGATCTAACGGAAAGTTGTCTTCCTGTCGCAACAACATAATCATTAGGTTTTTCTTGTTGCAGCATTAACCACATTAATTCACAATATTCTTTTGCATGACCCCAATCACGCATAGAGTCTAAATTTCCAAGATATAAGATATCATCTAATTCTTCGCTTATTCTTGATAGTCCTCTTGTGATTTTTCTTGTCACAAAAGTTTCTCCTCTCCTTGGACTTTCATGATTAAATAAAATTCCGTTACAAGTATAAATTCCATAAGCTTCTCTATAGTTGACTGCTATCCAATAAGCGTAAAGTTTTGCTACTGCATAAGGACTCCTAGGGTAAAAAGGAGTTTTTTCTGTTTGAGGAACTTCCTGTACCAGACCATATAATTCACTTGTACTGGCTTGGTAGATTTTTGTCTTCTTTTCTAAATTTAACAATCTGACAGCCTCAAGTATTCTTAGAATTCCCAAGCCATCACAGTTTGCAGTGTATTCAGGTTGTTCAAAACTGACGGAAACATGACTCTGAGCTCCTAAGTTATAAATTTCATCAGGTTGAGTCTCTTTAACTATTTTTATAATATTTGTGCTATCAGTTAGATCACCATAATGAAGTTTAAAAGAACAATCTTTATCATGTGGATCTTGATAAATATGATTAATCCTATAAGTATTAAAACTGCTAGATCGTCTCTTAATACCATGCACTTGATAACCTTTATTTAAAAGAAATTCTGCTAGATAACTACCATCTTGACCAGTAATGCCTGTTATCAGTGCGACCTTTTCCAAAGAAGTAAAATAGTTTATTTATAAAGATAACATATGGAAATTGATTAATTTTAAAAAAATAAATGTTTCATCGCCGGTTAATTTTACAAATTAATGAATTTGATATTATTAATTAAATAAAAAGATACTCTTAAAGATTTGAAAGTAGCGATTGGATTTGATATCAGAGATACTTCCTGGGGTGGAGGGAACCAATTCGTTAAAACACTTGTAGAGGCATTAAAAGTTAAAGGTCACAAAGTTACTCATAATCTTATTGATAATGATATTGATATAATTCTAATGATAGATCCTCGATCATATAACGATGGAGTTACTTTTGGTTCATTAGAGATAATCAAATATTTAATTTTAAAAAATAAAAATGCCTTGGTGATCCATAGAATTAATGAGTGTGATGAAAGAAAGAATACTTTTCATATGAATAAATTATTAAAGTGGTCTAATTACTGCGCAGACTTTACAGTTTTTATTGGTTCATGGTTAAAAAATTTAGATATTTACCAGAAAGATAAACCATCAAAAGTAATCCTTAATGGTGCTGATAGAAAAATATTCAATAGTTATGATAAAAAAATTTGGAATGGTATAAGCCCTATCAGAATTGTTACCCATCATTGGAGCTCTAATAAAATGAAAGGTTTTGATGTATATCAGAGATTAGACAGTTTACTCTCTACTTGTGAGTGGAAAAATAAAGTGGAATTTACTTATATTGGAAATTTACCAAACGGATTTAACTTCAAAAATACAAATCATCTAAGTCCAATGCATGGAAAGAAACTTGCTTTAGAACTATCTAAACATGATTTATACATTTCAGCTTCTATTAACGAACCAGCAGGTATGCACCATATAGAAGGCATACTATGCGGACTACCAATTATTTATAGAAATAGTGGGGCACTCCCCGAATATTGTGGCGATTTTGGAATTTCTTTTGAAAGTCAAGATTTTCTGCCTGCATTGATGAAAATGATGAAAGATTACTCAATATTCAAAAAAAAATTAGTTAAATATCCACATGACTCTGAAAAAATGACTAATGAATATTTAACTTTATTTTCAAAATTATTGAAAAATAGGAGAAAAATTATAGAAAAAAGATTTCTCTTAAAATCTCCTTTTTATTTATTTTTAAATTTATTATTTTTAATATTGAAGTTTAGAAATATAGTAAAATTCATATGCAAGAAAAACTCCTAAAGATTTCATAATGAAAAAGATTTATCTTATATTAAGGGAATTTAAAGATTGGCTTGAATTTTTTATAAGAAATATTCCAGGAAAAGCAGGTTTTTTTATACGAGATAATTATTACAAAATAAGATTAAAAAAATCTTTAGGGAATAATAGGTTTGAATCAGGTCTAAGAATTGAATTCCCTAAAAATATATCAATAGGGTCAAAATCTTACTTTGGAATGGATTGCAAAATTTATGCTTCTGAATCTAGTCTAATCTCAATAGGTTCTAATGTTAGTTTTAATTCAAATGTCATGATTAATGCCAGAGGTAAAGGGAAAATTTTAATTGGAAATAATGTATTAATAGGCCCTAATGTTGTTTTAAGATCTAGTAATCATTCTTTTGAGACAATTAAATTGCCTATAATTGAACAAGGTATGAAAGATGGAGAAATAATTATTAACGATGATGTATGGATAGGCTCAAATGCTGTAATATTGCCAAACTGCAATATTGGTAAAGGGGTAGTAGTTGCTGCAGGTGCTGTAGTGACAAGTGATATTGATTCGCACACAGTCGTAGGTGGGATTCCTGCTAAGTTAATTAGAAAAAGAGATCTGAAGTTATGATTTTTTTACTTAAAGAATAGTTTTATAAATATTTACTATGAACAAAAGAATTAATAAACTAAGATTATTTTTATTGGATTTACCTAGAGATATTAAGTTGATAATCTCATTGGCTGTAGATATATTTTTATGTATTACAACTGTCTGGGTGGCATTCTATTTAAGACTTGGGGAATTTAATTTTTCAGAAAAAACTATTATATTTCCTTCTTTATTATCTATTATTTTTGCAATACCAGTCTTTTATATTAGTGGTCTTTATAGAACTATTTTTAGGTATTCTGGCTGGCCTGCAATGCTTACTGTTTCCAAGTCAATTATTATTTATGGTTTTTTATTTTCAACTTTTATTTTCTTAATAAGTTTTAGAGATGTTCCAAGAACAATAGGAATAATTCAACCATTATTATTATTTTTTACTGTGGGAGGATCAAGAGCATTAGTAAGATATTGGATAGGCAATTTGTATAGGATTCGAATTAAAAAATCTAATCTACCAAAAGCTGCTATATACGGAGCTGGTAATGCTGGGAGAGAATTAATTTTGGCTCTAGAGAATAATAATGAATTCGTGGTTTCTTGTTTTTTAGATGATGATAAAGATAAGCAAGGAAGAGTTTTAGCTGGGAAACAGATTTATTCTCCAGACTCTTTAGAATATCTTGTTAAAAATAGGAATATTTCATATTTATTTTTGGCTTTGCCGAGATTGAATTCTGGACAAAGAATAAAAATAATAAAAAAAGTAAGTAAGTTTAATCTCACTGTTAGAACCCTACCTAATTTAATTGAAATTGCAAAAGGCAATATCTCATCAACTAATTTGATTGAATTAGAAATTGACGAATTGCTAGGAAGAGAAAAAGTGGATCCAGATAAACTTCTTTTAAAAAAAAATATAAGCAATCAAATCGTGCTTGTTACCGGTGCAGGAGGCTCAATAGGTGGACAATTGTGTAGAGAGATTATGAGAATTAAACCTAAAACTTTATTATTGTTAGATTCAAACGAATTTTCTTTATATAGAATTTTAAGTGAATTAAATTCTATAAATAAAGAGGAGGTTATCAAAATAATTCCTCTTCTTTGTTCTATTCAAGATAATAAAAATATAAATTCTATTTTTAAAACATGGAGGCCTAATACTGTATATCATGCAGCAGCATATAAACATGTACCAATTGTTGAATACAATTTGGCTGAGGGTTTAAAGAATAATGTATTTGGTACTTTAACAATTGCAAAAGCTTCACTAAGAACAAAGGTCGAAAACTTTGTTTTTATATCAACTGATAAAGCTGTTCGCCCTACTAATGTAATGGGGGCATCAAAAAGATTAGGTGAAGTGTGTCTCCAAGCATTATTTGCAAATCAGGAGAAAAAAAATACAAAATTTTCTATGGTTAGATTTGGTAACGTTTTAGATTCCTCTGGTTCAGTTATTCCTAAATTTAGGAAGCAAATTAAAGATAGAACTCCTATAACCCTTACTCATCCTGATATGAGTAGGTATTTTATGACAATTGTTGAGGCTGCAGAGCTAGTTATTCAGGCTGGAGCAATGTCAGAAGGTGGAGATGTTTTTTTGTTAGATATGGGTGAACCTGTAAAAATTTATGATCTTGCAAAAAAAATGATTAATTTTTCTGGCTTACAACTAAAGAATAAAAATAATCCAAAAGGTGATATTGAAATATTGATAACTGGATTAAGACCGGGAGAAAAATTGTTTGAAGAACTTCTTATAGAAGATAATTCTCTGCCTACAAAACATCCAAAAATTTTTAAGGCTCAAGATAGTTTTTTACCTTGGAACGAATTAACAAATGAGATTGATTCTTTAGAGAGATTTATTTATAAAAATGATGTAAAGAATATTATTTCAATACTTAGAAAATTAGTAATTGGATATAATCCTCCCAATGAAATAGTTGATTGGATTTTTAATGAAAATATTAAAAAAAATTCTAAGAAGATTTAATTTTAAAAATGTCATATTTATTTTATAGATATATTTTTTTAATAAGGGTATTTTTGTAAATGTCTTGTATCTTAATAGCTGGAGGTTTTGGATATATTGGATCTCATACCGCAACAATACTTTCGGAGAAGAATCAGAAATATGTCATAGTGGATAACTTCAGCAATTGTAAAAAAGAGATTGTAGATAAGATTAATACAATTATTAAAAATAAAGTTTGTTACTATGATTGTGATATAAGGGATACTAAGAACTTAATAAAAATAATTAAAGAAAATAAAGTTACATCTGTAATACATTTTGCAGCTCTTAAATCAGTCTCTGAATCAATAGTTAATCCATTTGAATATTACGAAGTTAATGTTTATGGAACGATAAGTTTATTAAAAGCTATGCAATTAACGGGCGTTAAAAAATTTCTTTTTAGCAGTTCTGCAGCAGTATATGGAGAACCTGATTTTTGCCCAATTGATGAAAGTCATACCCTAAAACCATTAAACCCATATGCACAGACAAAAATTATAATTGAAAATATTCTAAAAGATATATATAAAGCTGAAAAAAATTGGTCAGTGGCCTGTTTGAGATATTTTAATCCAATTGGAGCCCATAAATCTGGCTTAATTGGAGACGATCCATTGTCAGCCAAAAATGGAAATTTAATGCCTGAAATCATAAAAGTTGTAAGAGGTAAAAAGGATTATTTAGAAGTATTTGGGGATGATTATCCTACTCCAGATGGCACTGGAATAAGAGACTATATACATATTATGGACTTAGCAGAGGCTCATTATAAAGCATTAAATTTTATTGATAAAAGAAATGGAATAAGTTTTTTCAATATTGGTACTGGTAAAGGGGTAAGTGTTTTGGAATTGAAAACAGCTTTTGAAAATGTATCAGGATTAAATGTCTCAATGAAAATTTCTAAAAGAAGGGAAGGCGACTGTGCTGTCTGTTTTGCGAACCCTAAAAAAGCTAATGATATGCTTAAATGGAATGCAAAATATGATCTTAAGCAAATGTGTAATAGTTCATGGAAATTCGTAAATAGAAATTCAAAATGAAGAAAAATATAATTTTAGGCGTTGCAAAATTGCTTTCTTATAGTTGGTTATTAATTCCAACTAAATTAAGGAGATATATATTCACAAGTTTTTTTATTTTAGAGTCAAGAGATAATAACCCATTAATTTCAATAAAAAACTTATTTTTGATTAAAGATAAATTAGATTGGATTATTAATGAAAGAGCATTGAAATATGGTGATGGAATTCATCCAAAACATCAATTAACTAGTTATCATCAATTTTTTATTGATCGTATCATTAATGGGGATAATGTCCTTGATGTAGGCTGCGGTAACGGTTCTGTAGCTATAAGTATTGCAAAAAAACTTTCAAAAAGCTTTATAACTGGAATAGATATAAATAAAAAAAATATTGATTTTGCTAAACAAAAACAAAAAGAGAGTAATTTAAAAAACTTACATTTTATTAATGGAGATATCCATGATTACTCTGAAATAGCTTCTGAGGTTGTTATTCTTTCGAATGTATTAGAGCATATTGAAGATAGAGTATTGTTCTTAAAAAATGTTCAGAAGTTAAGTGGTGCAAAAACTTTTTTGGTTAGAGTTCCATATTTTAAGAGAGATTGGCAAATGGCATTTAGAAAGAAATTTGGGATTTACTATTTTTCTGATATTGATCATAAAATTGAACATACACTAGAAGAATTAGAAAAAGAGCTTGGGGGTGCAAATTTAATTATGAAAGAAACCATAACTGATTGGGGAGAAATTTGGACAAAATGCGAATATGAATTTTGAAAATCATAAAATGGTTTCTGTTATTGTGCCCTGCTTCAATAGCGGTAAAACTTTAAGAAAAACTATTAATTCGATTAAGAATCAAAGTTGGAATGAAAAAGAGGTAATATTAGTTAATGATGGCTCGAATGATGAAAAAACTTTAGAAATTTTAGATAGTTTTAAAAATGACAGTTTAGTTAAAATAATTAATCAAAATAATAAAGGTCTACCAGCAGCAAGAAATGAAGGAGTTAAGTTTGCAAAAGGAGATTATTTATTCTTTTTAGATTCAGACGACTGGATTGAAGAAAATACTCTTGAAGAATTATTTGTTAATATCCAGAATGATAAAAAATATTCATATGCTTTTACTGATTGTTTTTTAGAGGGAGAGTCTAAAGGCAGGAGAAAAAAAATATTTAATTTATTTGAGCAAATGTTTATAAATCAAATCCCTTATAGTATTTTTATTCCAAAAAAAACATTTGTAGAAAACGGACTTTACGACGAAAATATGAAGCTAGGATATGAGGATTGGGAACTTAACATAAGACTTGGATCTAGAAATGTTTTTGGCAAGAGGATACCTAAACCTCTTTTTCATTATAATGTCTCTAATTCAGGGATGTTAATATCAAAATCAGTTCAGAATCATATCAATATCTGGAAATATATAAAGTTTAAAAATAAAAAATTTTATAAATTTAGAAATATAGTTAATGTTTTTTATAAATGGAGGTTAGAAGAATGCAATTACCCATTGATTATTGTTTTTATATGGTATTTAATGTTAAATTTTTTACCAGAATTTTTTATCTTAAGGACTTTTCTTTTTTTTAGAAGAATTAAATTCTTATTTAAAAAATTAAATTTCTTTCTTAAAATTTAAGATGATTAAAAAAAAAATTATTATTAATTTAACGGAAGATTGGTTTTT
Source organism: uncultured Prochlorococcus sp. (assembly GCA_902576415.1). GTDB lineage: Bacteria > Cyanobacteriota > Cyanobacteriia > PCC-6307 > Cyanobiaceae > Prochlorococcus_A. Next base: position 49,325 of record CACGVZ010000006.1, read on the forward strand.
TGTTTCTCATTTTTTAGGAAGAGCTCTTGAGGCAAAAAAAGCTGGATATGAAGTTTATATTTCTTGTAATGAAAAACAAGGTAGAAAATATATAGAAGAAAAGGGTATTAAATTTTTTCCTTTACCTTTAGACAGAAGAGGAATTAATCCTCTTTATGAGTTTTATGTTCTCTTAAACTATTTATACATTTTTAATAAAGTAAAGCCAGATATAGTTCACAATGTAGGCCCTAAGCCTATTATTTATGGATCAATTGCTGCAAAATTAATAAAAATCAAGTCGGTGATTAATGCTCCCATAGGTATGGGATTTGTATTCACTTCATCAAGTATTAAAGCTAAATTACTAAAAACCATCTTACTTTTTTTGTTTAAATTTACTCTTAATAAACACCATGGTAGAAACAAAAAAAATAGAGTTATTTTTGAAAATTCAGATGATATGAATTTTTTTATTAATTCAAAAATAGTAAATATTAATGAAGCAATTTTAATAAGAGGTGCTGGAGTAGAGATTGATGATCAACTGATTAAAAATAAGAGAGTAAATCAAATTCCAACCATATCCTTGGTATCTAGGATGTTAAAAGATAAAGGTATATATGAATTTGTAGAAGCTGCAAAAATATTACATGAAAAAAAAATAAAGAGTAGATTTTTACTTATAGGGGACATTGATAAGAAAAATCCAACATCTCTTAAGAAATCTAAATTGGAGGAATGGAATGATCAAAAAATCATAGAATGGTTAGGCTGGGTAAAAGATGTTAAGGGGATATTATTAGAAACTGACATACTATGTTTACCATCTTATAGAGAAGGGCTTCCAAAATCTCTACTAGAGGGCGCGGCTATGGGATTGCCTTTAGTCACTACAAATACTGTTGGTTGCAGAGAAGTGGTTTTAGAGGGGATTAATGGCTTTTTAGTTCCTATAAAAGAGTCTAAACTGTTATCTTTCGCAATCCAAAAATTGATTGAAGATAAGGATTTGAGAGTTAGAATGGGGAAAGAGAGTTTAAGAATTGCAAAAACGGAATTCTCCTCAGAAATAATTAATTCGCAAACATTATCAATATATGATGAACTATAAATTTATTTTGATTAGGATTTTTGATTTATTTTTATCAATTTTTATAATTTTGATCTCATTTCCACTTTTATTATTTTTATATTTATTAATTAATTATAAATATGGCTCCCCTTTATTCTTTCAGGAAAGAGTTGGTAAAAATTTGAAGAAATTTAAGTTAATAAAATTTAGAACAATGAGAATCGGTACTAAAGATTGTCCAACGCATTTGGTAGATAACTCAAGAATTACTCCAATTGGAAAAATAATTAGAAAGACAAAAATCGATGAAATCCCTCAGTTTTTTAATGTACTTAAAGGAGAAATGAGTATAGTTGGCCCACGACCATGCCTGGTTACTCAAAAGGAACTTATAAAACAAAGAAAAAAACTAAATATTCATAAAGTCACCCCTGGAATTACTGGGCTTGCTCAAATAAAAGGAGTAGATATGTCTAATCCAAAACTACTTGCAGAATTAGAATGTCTTATGGTTAAGAACTTTACAATAAAAAAATATTTTTATTACTTTTTAAAAACTTTATTTGGCAGTGGTTTCGGAGACAAATTTATAAAAGAATAAAAACTTTTTTATGTCAAAGTTTTAGTTGAATTTTGAGTCATTTTTCTTAGTCCAGCTAATAGAGTCCAAGATAAAATACTGATTCTTCCATCAAAATATGTAATGTCAAACAAATGAATTATTAAGAAATTTGCAAAAGATATTATCCATGCTTTATCAATCAAAGACAAATCTTTGTTTACTTGAAAAAAAAATTTTTTTGATGCAGTAATTAGGATACTAATCATTGTAAACAATATCAAGAAGGCAACTAAAATTCCATGATTGAAGGCTAATTCTAAGAAAATATTATGTGTGTGTTGAGTTCCTTCAAAATTTCCATTTAACAAACTATACATTTTTGGAAATGATCCAGGCCCATATCCAAAAAATAAATTTTGATTTATGAAAGATATTGATTTACTCCAAATTTCAAATCTTGGTAGAGTATCTAAATTTGACAAGCTAAAATGATTTAATTTATTTAAAATCCCAGGTGGTAGATATTCGGTTATGTATTTCTGAATATCAATATTAATCAGGATTAGAATCTTACTTAGCAGAATTGTTGAAATTATGGAGATGAAAATACCTAGAATTTTATTTTTGTTGAATTTTTCGAAAACTAAGTAAGAAATTATTATTGCTAGTATTGCTGACCTAGATGTTGTTAAAATTATCATTATTACAAATGAGATTACAACCGAGAAATTAATAAATTTGAGAAAAAGTTTATTATTGTTTTTGAATAAAAATCCTAGACAAAGTGGGAATATAATACATAGCCAGGCACCAGCATAATTTTGATTATTGAATAGTCCAGATATCCCCCCATCATCTCCTAATGGACGTTGATACCAAATTATCAAGTTGTTAAAAAACTTATAAGGTCCATATAGTCCAAGGAATTTTTGACAAAAACCACTTATTAAAACTGGTATTGATCCAATAACAAATAATTTTGCGGTAACCAACCTATCTATTTTTGTCTTCAGATAATTCTGAAAACTCCAGAAACACCAAAATAGAGGTAGCCAATTTAATAACCCTATCCAAATGAGGGGTTTTTCTAATTCAGGTATTTTAACTAAATCAGTAGATATAAAAAAACAGTTAAAGATCATTAAAAATGAACTTAAAATTAACAACCAGTTATATTTATCGTCTAAAAAATTATCTTCTCGATTAAATAATGCTCCAAAAGTTGAAAATAGTAATAGCAAAAAACTTATTGAAGGAGCAGTAGCTAATAAAAAAATACCTAATCTAAAGAGCTTTAACCCTAAATTTTTTGGATGATTATATTTTAGGTTAATGTGCAAAGTAATAATTCTAAATTTTTTATTATCCCTTATTAAAAAAATTTAAAAATTTCGTTTTTTTAAAATTATCTATTAAAAAAATGAACTTTAAGATGATTTTTGAAGAAATAATAATACGCTCCCTGCAAGATTCGAACTTGCGGCCCACTGCTTAGAAGGCAGTTGCTCTATCCAGCTGAGCTAAGGGAGCATTCAATCATTATATCCGAGAGCTAATAACTAAACAATTAAATAGGTTTATTTAAATATTTATAAAACTAAATAAATAAATGTTATTCTTTTTTTTTGTCTTTTGTTTTCTTAAAATAACTACTAATGATAAATTATTTGATTTGGCAAAAAGAATTTCAGAAAAACAAATAAAAGAAATAATTGATGCTTTTATAAACAATCAATCTTTAGAAGAAATATCAGAGAAATTCAATTTTACTAAACTAACAATAAGCAAACACTTGAAAAAAAATCTTGGCGAGGAAAAGTTTACTACAATAAATAAAATTAACAAAAAAGCTGAGAAAGGATTTTCTAATCCAGGTGAATTAGATGAAACAAATGTTCTTGATAATCAAGTTGATGGATTATATCAAGAATTTAGTCTTAATGAATTCCCTGAGAATTCATTTCTTGAAATTGCACCTTTGAATTTAGAAATTGAAACCGCACCTCAAAAAGATTTATCTTCCGTGTCAATAAATGAGGTTGAACTCCCTAAAGTGGTTTATATGATTGTTGGTAAGCAAGTTGAATTAGAGACAAAATTTCTAAAAGAATATATTGAGTGGAATTTTTTATCCGAAAAAGATTTAAGCAGAAATACTATAGAAATCTTTTTTGATTTGAAGTCTGCAAAAAGATCAAGTAAAAAAGAGCAAAGAGTAATAAAAGTTCCTAATAGCGATGTGTTTAAAATTACAGCACCAATTTTGCTATCAAGAGGAATATCTAGAATAGTTTTTTCCGAAGTTTTAATTGCTCTTTAAAGATTTACTGCTTTTAAAGAAATTTAAGGTTATAAATCCACCGATCAAGGAACCACTAATAAAGCTTGTTCCTATTATGAAACTTATTGGCAAGTGAATAGTCTCATTAATCAATAAATTAACCTTTGCTTTATTTGAACTATTTTGGATTCCAATAAGTAACATAAAAAATAATGTAATATTTACGGAAATATTGAATAAAAATTTCTTTAATTCAAAAAACATTTTCTGTATTCTCGATATTTAATACTAATACAAATTATAAATTAAATTTTTTGTAAGGTTTTTCTTCTTTGCTAAATATTTCGAGGCGGCTGAAAGACTTAGTCCAGCATTTATTAATTCCTCTAGTTCTTTTTTTAATTGCGATTTATTTAAATCTACTCGATTACTTTTCTCAATACCCTTTATCACAATTGTTATTTCACCAATTATTTCTCTATTGTCGAAAATATCAATTATATTATCAATCTTATTATTAATTTGTTCCTCATATTTTTTAGTTAATTCTCGTGAAACGCTAATTTCTCTTTCTCCTCCACAGTATTCTTTTAGTTCATTTAAAAGATTTTTAAAACGATGTGGACTTTCGAAAATTATTGTTGTTTTTTCATTATTACTAATTTCAGATAGAATTTTTTTTCTTTCATTTTTCTTCTTTGGTAGAAATCCTTCAAAAATAAATTTTGATGCAGCAAAACCACTCGATAAAAGTGCAGTTAATGCAGCAGATGGACCAGGGATACAGATTGTCTCTAAATTATGTATCTTGACATTCTTTACTAGATCCTCTCCAGGATCACAAATACTTGGCATACCAGCATCACTCACAAGTGCGACTGATTTACCTTCTTTAAGGACATTAATTATTTTTGGAATCTTATTCAATGAGTTGTGTTTATTAAAGCTAATTAATCTATTTCTTATATCAAAACGGTTAGTAATTTTTTTTGTTTGTCTAGTATCTTCACATGCAATTAATGAAACATTTCTAAGAATGTTTATTGCTCTTGAAGAAATATCATTCAAATTACCAATAGGTGTGCCAACTAAATATAAAACACCACTTTCAGGTTCTTCGCTTCTATGAGAAAATGAGGAATTAATATTCATATCGTGTTTAAATTACCAAGTGGTGTTGATATTCATAATCTTATCGATGATCTTCGTGTTTTCAGCTGGGAAGCATCAGATATTTTGCTTCATTACTCAAAAATACTAAAAAATCCGAATTATGCAAAAGAAATAATAAATACTAAAGATGATTCAGAGCCCGTAACAGCAGCTGATTTGGCAGTTAATGATTTAATAATTAAAAAAATTAACAAAAACTACAAAGAAGTAGATTGGCATATATTAAGTGAGGAAAACGTAAAAACAGTATCTGATAACTTAAATCCCAATTCTAAATGGATATGGGTTCTTGATCCATTGGATGGGACTAAGGACTTTATTCAGGGGACAGAAAATTATGCGATGCATTTAGCTTTAAATTATGAAAAAAAACCTGGCATTGGTTTAGTTTTAATTCCTGATAAAGACGAGTTGTGGATTACGGATAGTAAAAATGTTTGGTGTGAAAGAAAAGATGGATTAACAAGTAAAGCTAGTCTTCAAAATAATAAGCCATTAAGAGAGATGACGATAGTAACAAGTAAAAATCATAGAAATGCAACTTTAAGGAATTTAATTAATAAGGTTGGATTTAAGAGAACAAATGTTATGGGCAGTATCGGTTGTAAAGTAGCCTCTATCTTAAGAGGAGAATGCGATATTTATATATGTTGCAGTTTGCCAGGTAAAAGTTCCCCTAAAGATTGGGATTTTGCTGCACCAGAAGCCATTTTAAGAGCCGCTGGAGGTGCCATCACAAATATAGACAATGAGGAACTTTGTTATGGGACTAAGAACTATAAACAGGGGGGGATAATTATTGCTTCAAGTGATAAGCAAAAACATAAAAATGTATGTTTACAAATTAAAGAAATAATTATGAAAAATAATTTATATGATTTCGGTTATTAGTTTAAAGGTGCTACAGGAGTTGGAGTAGGTTCTGGGTAAGACATTCCTCCATTTTGTGCAACTCCTCTTAGTGTAAGATTAATTCTTCCTCTACTATCAATCTCTCGGACCCTGACTGTAACTTCATCACCTTGTCTTACTACATCCTCAACCCTCTCAACTCTGGCTTCAGATAATTGGGAAATATGGACCATCCCCTCTTTCCCAGGAAGGATCTCAACAAAAGCACCTATTGGGATGATCCTTGTGACAACTCCTGAGAAAATTTCACCTTCGTGTACTTTCCTAGTTAAACCTTCTATGATCTTTTGAGCCTCTTCAGCAGCAGCCCCATCATGTGAAGCGATAGTAACAATACCTCCGTCTTCTATATCTATCTTGGTATTTGTTCTCTCAGTTATACCTTTGATTGTTCTCCCTCCTGGCCCAATCACTGTTCCAATTAATTCTGGATCAATTCTAAAGCTTAGAAGCCTTGGTGCATGTGGCGATAGGGATTCTTGAGGCTTGTCAATAGCAGCTTGCATTTTCTCTAATATGTGCAACCTGGCAGGGCGTGCTTTTTTTATCGCATCAGAAATAATAGAGACTGGGAGACCTGTTATTTTCATATCCATTTGTAATGCTGTTATACCTTTAGCTGTACCTGCTACTTTAAAGTCCATATCACCAAGAAAATCCTCAATTCCTTGAATATCCGTAAGAATCCTAACTTCTTTCCCCTCTTTAATTAAACCCATTGCAGTACCGCTAACTGGAGCTTTTAGAGGTACACCAGCATCTAATAATGAAAGTGAGCTACCGCATACCGACCCCATTGATGTAGATCCATTAGAGCTTAATACTTCACTTACAACTCGAAGTACATATGGGAAAGTCTCTTTGCCTGGTAGAACTGGAATTATTGCTCTCTCAGCTAGAGCACCATGGCCTATTTCTCTCCTGCCGGGTGTTCTCATCGGTCTAGTTTCTCCAACAGAATATGGTGGGAAATTATAATGATGTAAGTAGGTTTTCTCAGTACTTGGGTTTAGATCATCCATCTCCTGAGCATCACTTGGTGTGCCTAATGTCGCGGTAGATAGAACTTGGGTAAGTCCTCTTTGAAATAAAGCTGAACCGTGCACTCTTTTAGGTAAAATCCCTGCACTTGCAGATATCTTTCTGACCTCATCAAGATCGCGTCCATCTACTCTTTTGCCATCGGTGATAATTTGAGCCCGCATTAACTTCTTAGTAAGTTTTTTAAAGTCTGTGTGAATTAAATTTTCGTTCTCTGAAGTTAAAACTTTTAATTGGTGGTCATCTTTTAAGGATGCAATTTTACTTTGTGTATCAAGTTTTATTTTTTCAAGTTCAAGATCCCTTTCATCTTTTGTTTGTTCAAATTTCTTTAAAACAAGATTAATTGATTTAGTGCAGTTTTTTTCCAAATATAAGGCTAGAGTTTTATCTTCTTCCTGTTCTAAGGGCTTAACCTGTTTTATTCCTAACTCTTTAAGTAAATCTTCTTGAGATTTAATAAGTTCAGTAACAGCCTCATACCCAAAATCTATTGCTTCAATAGTATCTTGTTCGGTTAATTGATTAGCACCAGCTTCAATCATTACGATACCTTCAGGTGAACCTGCTACAACAATGTCTAGGTCACCTTTTTCTATCTCTCTATAGCTTGGATTTAAAATGAAATCATCCCCTATAAGACCAACTCTAACAGCAGCCATAGGACCATAAAATGGTATCTCTCCTAGTAAAGTTGCAATTGATGCACCTGTAACTGCTAGAACATCTGCTGGGACTCTTTCATCTAGAGAAAGGCAGGAAGCAACAATCTGAATTTCATCTCTCATCCAAGAAGGGAAAAGAGGTCTCATTGGCCTGTCTATTAATCTCGAGATTAAAGTTGCTCTTTCCGGAGGACGACCTTCCCTTCTCATAAACCCACCGGGAATTCTTCCTGCAGCATAAAGTTTTTCCTCATAATCACAAATTAGAGGTAGAAAGTCTGAAACTTCTTTTTTAGTAGTTTTTGTTGCTGTAACTAATAAAGAGGTGTCTCCACACTCAATCATTACTGATCCATTTGCTTGAGGAGCATATAGTCCGGTTGTTAGTCGTATCTCTCGTCCGTCAAACGTGATCGACTTATTTTGTCCTTCCACTTTTTAAATTATAAATCTATACATAATTTATTCTTACATTTTATAGGGACATATTGAGTAAATTATTTAGATAAGCTATAAAAATTTTTAAAATTTCCGTGAATTTATCTATATTCTATTAATTTTAATAATTTTTTGTAAAAAACTTTAAGTAAAAAATTAAATTACCAACTTGATTTAACCACACCTGGAAGTTCGCCGTTGTGAGCTCTTTGTCTTAACTGATTTCTGCAAAGTCCAAAATCTCTATAAACACCTCTTGGTTTACCAGTTGCCCAACATCTATTCCTAACTCTGTTTGGTGCCGAATTTCTTGGAAGGCCTTGAATCTTTCTATGTATTTCTAACCTTTCCATTGGATCCTTTGCGGCATTAAATTCATCTAATAATGATTTTCTTTTCGCTGCATATTTTTTTACTAGCTTTTTGCGTTTGACTTCTCTCGCAATCATGGACTTTTTCGCCATTTAATTAAAATTGAAAATATCATCTATCCTAACATCTAACTAATCATTTTTTAATGACTTTATTGGTTAAATAATTTTTGTACGATTAAAAGTTGACTAGTATCTCTAATGATTAGAAGAACACTTAATCCAACTAAAAGGAAAAAACTGGATTGAGTTACAACCATTTGTACTTTTACTGGAACTGGTTTTCCTCTCAAACCTTCTATTAAAGTGAAAACAAGTTGTCCCCCGTCTAATAATGGCAAAGGTAATGAATTGAGTACTGCTAAATTAATAGAAATTAAAGCAGCAAATAATAATATGCCTGTACCTCCTTGCTGTGATAGTTGAGCACCAATTTCAACAATTTTTACTGGTCCACTTAATTGTTGAGCAGTAGATGAGAAATTAGTTATTAATCCTTTATAACCTTGAATTGTTTTTACCAAAAGAGATGAAAATTCATTATTAGAATATTTAAAAAGTTCGTAAAAGTTTTTTGTCTTTTTAGTTTCTTTTTTTATATTAGGTTGTAATTGAGCACCTATGGTTCCTTTTCCATCAACATTTTTTGGTATCAATATTAGATTTCTAAGAATTCCATCTCTTTCAATTTTTATGGAAATTGGTTCATCTGAAGAATTTTGAATCTCTTTTACTAAAGTGGAAACAGCTTGATCACCAGCTCCAAGAGTTCTAGTTTCAATTTCTAAAATTTTATCTCCTGGTTCTAAACCAGCAAGATAGGCAGCCTTCTCAGGCTGAGTCGCTAAAACTAAAATGCCAGGTTCTGGATCAAATGGAATACCAACAGTACTTACATTTAGTATTAAGATTGTATAAGCAAGGATTAGGTTAGCAAATACTCCAGCAGATATTACAATAACTCTTTGTATTATTGGCCTATTTTTTAAAAGATTTGGATCTTTAGGGTCAATATTATTTAATTCTTCATCAGGAAAGGAAACAAAGCCACCTAGAGGGAAGGCCCTTAATGAATAAGTGATATCTTTATATTTTTTTTGAATTATTGATGGTCCAAAGCCAATTGAAAATCCATCAACATAAATTCCTTGCAAAATTGCTGCAAGAAAATGCCCCATCTCATGAAAAAAAATGAGAAATCCAAGTACCGTTATTGAGGTTAAAACATTCATTTTTTTATATTAGGCAGTTTTTAAAATATTTGATCCAAAATATGGCGCCAGAGCATCTGGAATCTTAACGCTACCATCTGTTTGTTGGCCATTCTCAAGAATCGCGGCCATTGTTCTACCAATAGCAAGCCCACTACCATTTAGGGTGTGTAAATATATATTTTTTTTATTAATTTTTGATCTAATTGATGATCTACGAGCTTGAAAGTCAAGGCAGTTACTGCAACTTGAAATTTCCCTGTAGCACCTACTACTGGGAAGCCAGACTTCAAGATCAAAAGTTCTACTAGAAGAAAAGCCTAAGTCTCCAGTACAAATATCTACTAATCTATACGGTAAGTTAAGCTTTTTTAAAATGCTTTCTGCATCTGAAGTGATCTTTTTATGAGCTTCTAAAGATTTACTTGGATCGCAAAACCAATAAAGCTCAACCTTATTAAATTGATGAAGTCTTATTAAACCTTTAGTATCCCTTCCATAACTCCCAGCTTCTCTCCTAAAACATGGACTATATGCAACATACTTTATAGGTAAATGCTCGGGGTCAATAATCTCGTTTCTATGAAAAGCAGTAAGTGGAACTTCAGCTGTTGGAGAGAGCCATAAATCGTCATTAGAGCACTTAAAACTTTCATTTGAGAATTTAGGTAATTGTCCAGATCCTTGAAGACTTTCTGAATTTACTAAAGCTGGAGGCATTAACTCTAAATAACCATTATTAATATGCATATCGAGCATAAAATTAATCAATGCCCTCTCTAATCTGGCACCATTACCTAAAAGAGTAATAAAACGACTTTTTGATATTTTTGTTGATTTTACAGAGTCAAAAAGATTGAGACTTTCTCCTATTTCCCAATGAGATTTAAGATTTTCTTTTTTGAGAGGGTCGCCCCATGTTTTTATTTGAACATTATCACTTTCATCTTTCCCAATAGGTGCATCTTTGCTGGGAAAATTTGGCAAATTGTAAATCTCATTATCTACTTGTTTATCTATTATTCTTTGTTTTTCTTCAAGCTCAGAAATTTTGGTTCTGTATTCGTTTCCCTTTTTC
>CACGVZ010000007.1 GCA_902576415.1 uncultured Prochlorococcus sp.
CCTCCCATTCCTGGCATTCCTCCCATTCCTGGCATTCCCCCATTGGACATTTGTTTCATGAAACCTCTCATTCTTTGAAAATCAGCTAAAACTTTATCCACATCTTTTGCTTCATAGCCACTACCTTGAGCAATTCTTTGTCTTCTTGAGGGCTGAGCAGCAAGAACCTCAGGTTTTTGTTTTTCCTCAAGGGTCATTGAAGAGATCATAGATTCTATTTTCTTAAGTTGATCTTCGCCATCTTTTATCATCCCATCATCGATTTTATTCATTCCAGGAATCAATTTAATCAATCCCCCAAGTGATCCCATCCTTTTAATCAATCTCATTTGCTTAACAAAATCATTAAAATCGAATGTCGCTTCTTGAAGTTTCTTTTGCATTGCTTCTGCATCAGCAAGTTCAACTTCCTTTTGGGCTTTTTCAACAAGCGTCAATACATCACCCATCCCTAAAATTCTGCTAGCCATTCTTTCTGGATGAAATGGTTGCAGTGCCTCTATTTTTTCTCCTACACCAATAAATTTAATTGGTTTACCACTTATTTTTCTTATTGATAAAGCAGCTCCACCTCTTGAGTCTCCATCCAACTTAGTTAATATCGCCCCTGAAATTCCTACTTTTTCATGAAATGACTTAGTTAAGTCCGCAGCCTCTTGCCCAATCATTGAATCAACAACAAGCAAAACTTCATCAGGATTAGAAACTTCCTTTATCCGAACCATTTCACTCATCATTGAATCATCAATTTGTAATCTTCCTGCAGTATCAATAATGATCGAATTAAAATTATTTCCAGTCGCATAATTCAATGCATCCTTAGTTATCTCTTCTGGTTTACTAGTTTTACCATCTGCTGAAAAAACTTCTAAGTCATATTGACTCCCTAATGTTTTAAGTTGCTCTACAGCTGCTGGTCGATAAGTATCTGCGGCCACCAAAAGAACTTTTTTATCTTTTTCCTTTAAAAAAAGGCCTAATTTACCTGTTGCAGTAGTTTTTCCAGCTCCTTGAAGTCCAGCCATTAGAATCACGGTAGGACTATTTTCATTTTCGTTGAGTGGAGAATTTTCTTTCCCCATAATATTTATCAATTCTTTATTTACAACTTCTATAAACTTTTGACCAGGGTTTACACCCCTAACCACCTCTTCTCCGATAGCTTTATCTTTAACATCTGAAATAAATTCTTTTACTACAGATAAACTAACATCAGCATCGAGGAGTGCTCTTTTCACCTCCTTCAAGGCATCATTGATATTATTTTCACTAATTTTTGCTTCGCCTCTTAAACCTTTTACTGCGTCTTCAAAGCGTGATGAGAGTTCATCAAACATTATATAAAAGTAATTTTAATTATTATAAAGGATCTCCAAATTTATACTTATAAGCCACTTACAAAATCAACCAATTTCCATGATTTATTGGAAAAACCTAAAATGTATTTAACTTTTAGCGGACTCAATGATGTTTCATTAATAAACTCTCCAGAATTCTTTATTATTCTCTCTAAGTAATCTAATTCAACTAAAACAACTATCCTAGAAGAAGTTTGAGATTCCAAATCTATCTTCAGCATTTGGGAATTAATTTCTTTATAGATTCCTTTCTTGATATCATTTTTTCGTTCTTCTATAGTTCTATTAATCAAACCATTATTAACAATTTGGGAAAGATTAATTTCACCCTTTCCAGATAAATAATTACTTTTATTTAGTAGCCATTGATTAATTAAAGTACTTATATCATCTAAAGAAGGAGAGACCTTAGTAAGCTCTTTAACTTTTATGGAATTAATTTCAGTAGATTTTATAGAGTTAGGCTTTAATTTAATTGAAGGATTTTTTTTTATTTCTTGGATAATAACTTTATCACTTAACTTTTGACTTTTATCTGCAGATATTGAGGATTTATCTGCTATGGCTTCATCTTGAATAGAGTTTTTAAAATTATTTCTTATAAATCCAATACCTATACCAAATGCAAATAATAATAAAAACGCATATAAATAAATTAACAAAGGTGATCTACCAATAATTTGTTGATCATTCAGAAATTCCCCAAACCCAAACTTTAGTTCAGCAATTTTTTCAATTAAATACTTATAAAAGTCTATTGTTTTATTCTTGAAGATTTCCTGATTTAATTTATTTTCTTGAAAATCAAGTTTTTCAAATTCTTGTTTTATACCTCCTGGCAAAGGTAATCTCCCTTCGTCAAAATTAGTTACTGCGCTATCAATATCTTGAGTAATTTTTGTAGTGGATACTGGGTTGATTTGTTGATTCTGAAAATTTGGTCTAAATGTAGTTTTGTTTGATTTCTTTTCTAATCTTTCAATAAATTCTTGAATTTCCCTATCTTCAAACCAAGTATTTAAATCTATCTCTTTTGAGTCAATATCTCTATAACCAACTAAAACATCATTCTCTAACCAATTTTTACAAAAAATACATATTGCTTCTAGCTTATCCCCTGGATAGTTATTAAGCCAATCACGCAAATTATCATCAGAACTACTTAAGAACCTCGCTGAGGCCTGATCAATATCTGCCAGAAGCAAGTCTAAACAACCTATAAGAGGCATTGAATCAAGTCCTGATAAATTTAGTTTCTTTAGAATTCTTCTTGCTTCGAATAATTTTTCAGGCTTACTTCTAGAGAAACCGAGCGCTGTCAAAGATAGAAAGGCCAAAAATCCAGCCTCTATTGAACCTCTTTTTTGTAACTCAAGAAATAACTCTATCTGTTCTTCTACTGTCAAATATGGCTTTATTTGTTGAAAAAAAGCTTCAAATTCTTGTTGATTTAGGTAATCTCCATATTCAGATTTATTGTTACCTTCCAAACCTCCTCTTTTAATTATTAAATTTTCCAACATACTTAAACCTTTTTTATGAGATTCTTGATCACTTAAATCTCTACTAAGTAAGTCTAGGATCCGGTAAGGAAGTAGAGAAACTAAGTCTTCTTCAAGTTCTTTCCTAATTCCAACAAGCTTTCCCATTCTTTGCAGAAGTTGTATACTCTCTTGTAAAAAATCTGCAGCGTTAGAGTAGGATCTAAGCTGTTGTTCTTGAATTGCAGAGTCTCTAGCAGTTAATGCAGCCAATAAGGTTAGATCAGCTTCTCTACTACTTCCTAAGGCTGGAGTTTGTGGTGGCTGCAAAGCTTTTCTTGCAATTTTAAAAGCTTCTTTAGGGGAGCCTGATTCCCAAAGAAGTATTAAGCCTGCTACTTCTCTATTTGATGAAAACTCTAGTCCAGATACACCATTTAATAATAAATTCTCATATTCTCTTCTACTTTCAGGATCAGTAAGCAAATCAGCGGTAAGCCTAAGCAACTCTGATCTTTGGGTTAAAACTTCATAAGTAAAGCCTTCATCAGGAGTCTTATCCAACCGCAATTGAAAAGCTCTTAATATTTCCTCAGATGTTGCAGAGGGGCTTACGCCAATTAAACGAAAATGGTCTAATGGAAGTTCCAAACAAATATCCTAGTGAAAATTCTTAGACAAATTTTATCAAGTTAAAAATTTTTTTCATAAGGTCTTACAGAGTTATTAAAAAAAATCATGAAAATTGACCTTCACAGCTTAGAATGTTAACAAATCAAAACTTCATTAAGGTATTTTCTTGGAAACACACGTAGAGAGAATTTCAAATCTTCAAGATATAAAAAAAGCCGAATTAGATCGAGAAACAGGATTATTTCTCTATGAAGATATGATACTTGGCCGCAGATTCGAAGATAAGTGTGCAGAAATGTACTATAGAGGAAAAATGTTTGGTTTCGTTCATTTATATAACGGCCAGGAAGCTATAAGCACTGGAGTGATTGGTGCCATGAAAAAGAAACACGATTGGTTTTGTAGCACCTACCGCGATCATGTCCATGCACTTAGTGCAGGTGTACCCTCTTTTGAAGTAATGAGCGAGCTTTTTGGTAAAGCTACAGGTTGTAGTAAAGGCAGAGGGGGGTCAATGCACTTATTTTCAAGAGAGCATCACTTGTTAGGAGGATACGCATTTATTGGGGAAGGCATTCCAGTTGCTTTAGGAGCAGCATTTTCAAGCAAATATAAAAAGGAAGTTGCTGGTAATAATAGTAGTGACTCGGTAACTGCAGCATTCTTTGGAGATGGAACTTGTAATAATGGACAGTTTTTTGAATGTTTAAACATGGCGCAATTATGGAAATTACCCATAATTTTTGTTGTTGAAAATAACAAATGGGCTATAGGTATGGCCCATGATAGAGCAACCAGTAATCCTGAAATTTGGAGAAAAGCCTCTGCTTTCGGGATGCATGGTGAGGAAGTTGACGGAATGGATGTATTAGCTGTTAGAGGGGCTGCACAAAGGGCAATTGAGCGAGCTAGAGCAGGAGAGGGGCCCACTCTTTTAGAATGCTTGACTTATAGATACAGAGGACATTCACTTGCAGATCCTGATGAATTAAGGTCTGAAAAAGAGAAGGAATTTTGGGGGAAAAGAGACCCTATCAAGAAATTAGCTCAAGAAATTATTGATGGAAAATTCGCAACGGAAGAAGAGTTAAAAAGTATTGAAAAGAAAATTGATATAGAGATATCTGATGCAGTTAAAAATGCTTTAGATGCACCTGAACCACCTTCTCAAGAGTTGACTAAATATATTTGGGCCGAAGATTAGTTAAATTCCACTGGGTAATTTTCTAGTTAAATTTCTTAATTTTCTTAATGCCTTCAATTCAACTTGTCTTACTCTCTCCCTAGAAACTTCTAGTAATCTTCCTATTTCAGCAAGTGTATGTCTCTCATTGCCATCTAAGCCAAATCTTAATTTAAGTACATGTTGTTCTTGCTCGCTTAGATGACTTAACCACTTACCAAGTTGCTCTTGATGCATTTTCTGTTCAACTTGATCTAAAGGCTCTTCATTATTACTATCTGCAATTAAATCACCTAGAAAGCTCCTGCCATCATCACCATTAACAGGGGCATCCAAACTACTTGTTGATAAAGCTTGTCTTAAAACAGAATCTAATTCTTCCACATCAATATCCATAGCTTCTGCAATCTCAATTCTGCTTGGCATAGCACCAAGTTTATGTGCCAAATCTCTACTAACTTTTCTAATAGATGCCAATCTTTCACTTAAGTGAACTGGCAAACGGATCGTTCTTGATTGACAAGCAATTGCTCTTGTCATACTTTGTCGAATCCACCAAAAAGCATAAGTAGAAAACTTATATCCTCTTGTAGGATCAAATTTTTCAACAGCCCTCTCTAAACCAAGAGAGCCTTCTTGGACCAAGTCAAGAAGTTCAAGTCCTTTGCCTTGGTATTTTTTTGCCACACTAACAACTAACCTTAGATTAGCTTTCATCATTCTCTCTTTGGCTCTTCTGCCAATTTTTATAGTTCTTTTTTGTTGAGTTGTAAATTCTTTATTTTTTTCAGTTAATTGGCCATCCTCTGTAAGTATCATCATTTTTTGGACTTGATTACCCAATTCAATTTCTTCAGCAGGTGTTAACAAAGGAACTCTGCCTATGTTTTGCAAGTACCAACTTATAGGATCATTACCTCTCCTTTTGGGTGGTTCTGCTTGAGCTGGTAGTGATGAAACCATGTGAATTGACCTAAAACAAGGTATTAAAACTCTCCTACATTTTTTAGAAAACCGCCGAATATTTAATATCTGCTTCAGATTTCAGGTAATAATTGTACATATATGTGTTTAAAGCTAGAAATAACTCACTTAAATTGTTTCTTTCAAGATATTTGTCTCGTTTTCTTATTTCTCATTAATTTGGATAACTCATCACTAATATCATAAGCATTTGAACCAGTTTTACACTTTGATGCTGCAAATGAATGTAAAAGTACGTATTTAATAAAAAAATCAGTTGTTATATTTTTACAAAGGGTCAAATCAATCGCAGAACTGCCAGCTATAAATCCGGATAAAAGATCACCTAATCCTGCTCTCGCAGTATGAGAATCAGTCCCAAAAAGTTGCCATGCTTTTTTATCATCAGCAACTATGCTATTAGCTCCCTTTAACAAAACACTTAT
The DNA here is from genome assembly GCA_902576415.1 of uncultured Prochlorococcus sp. Classification (GTDB taxonomy): domain Bacteria; phylum Cyanobacteriota; class Cyanobacteriia; order PCC-6307; family Cyanobiaceae; genus Prochlorococcus_A. Next base: position 6,065 of record CACGVZ010000007.1, read on the forward strand.
ATTAAATTCTTTGGCCGCATTAAGAGCTCGTCCAACATTAGTCTCACCTTCAACATTAGGAAATAACCTTGAAAATTCCTTAATATGAGGTGTAATCCAAGTTTGAAATTTTCTCTCTAAGAAGAATTTTGATCCTGATTTTGATTCAGAAATTCTATTTAGTGCATCTGCATCTAAGATCAATAATCCTTTAAAACCTATTAGATAATCCTTCGATTTTTGCCAATCATCATTATCAATTCCTATCCCTGGGCCTACAGCTAAAGAATCATATAAACTCAGATCAATTTTTTTTAATGCACTAAATAAGGATGCAGCACCATTTTGGTTAGTTTGCATAGTTCCTTTTAAAACTATTTCTGGAGCAACTTGCCAAATAGATTCAGCTACTAATTCAGGCAGAACTGCAGAGATAAAACCTGCTCCACTTGATATTGCCCCTCTTAAAGATAAGTAAGCAGCCCCTGGATATTTTTCACTTCCAGCAATTAATAATGTTCTTCCTCTTTTATATTTATCGGAATTTTTTTGTAAAGGAGGTAAATCAATATTTTTTAAATCTTTGTAAGTAACCTTAATAATTTTTGTCTCAATCTTAGATAACTTGTTAGTAGGTACCCCAATATCAATATAATTCAAATCTCCAATAAAAGGTAAAGCAGAATCTTGTGTTAACCCAATTTTATTAAGACCTACAGCTAAAGTGTAATCTGCCTTTACAGCATTATCTAAAAATGGCTCTCCTTTATCAGGACATAATCCTGTTGGAATATCAATACTTATTACCTTGCCATATTTGTTATGAAATTTTTGATTAATAAGTTTGATTAATTTATTATCAACTTTTCTTCTTTGATTATTACCAAAAATCGCATCAATCCAAAGTTCTTTCCCATTTGCATCAGGGGGCTCTACTAATTTTGTGACACCAATAGATGTAAGATAATTAAGGCTATTATTTGTTAATGTTTTTTTTATCGGGAATGGACACCATACCTGGACTGAAAAACCTTTCAAAAAAAGCTCTCGTGCTATTACTGCACCATCCCCTCCATTATGCCCAGGACCTATTAAAACAGTTATTCCATATTTTAAAAGAGGTTTTCTTTTCAAGAGCCATCTACTAATTTGGATACCCGCTTTTTCCATCAATGCTTCTTGTGGCATTCCATCAGAAAACATTTCTTTCTCTAGTATCATCATTTGCTTCGAATCAACAATTAAATGTTTAGAATCAATTGTTGGCCATATAATTTTGTTCATAATTAGTACAAAGCAATTGAAGAACTGTTCAAAAATTTAAACTTCTATGTTAAAGACACAAAAGGATAAAAAATTAGAGAACTATTTTTCTTCTAATAATAAAACTAAAAAAAAGAAAAATATTATTGTAGGTCTTTCTGGTGGCGTAGATAGTTCCCTTTCAGCTGCTCTTCTTGTAGAAAGAGGCTGGAATGTTGAGGGACTAACTCTTTGGCTAATGAAAGGGGAAGGCTCCTGTTGTTCTGAAGGATTAGTAGATGCTGCAGGCCTTTGTGAAGATTTGGGAATTAATCATAAAATAATAGACTCGAGAGAAATTTTCGAAAGAGAGGTAATTAAAAAAACTACTGAAAGCTATGAGAAAGGATTCACTCCACTGCCATGTTCGATGTGCAACAAGAATGTGAAGTTTGAAGAGATGCTTAATTACGCAATAAACAAAAAAGACTTTACTCATATTGCGACTGGACATTACGCAAGGATAAAAAAATCATCTTATGCTGAAACATTTGATTGCAAAAACTTTGTATTTAAAGACTTCCTTCTTCTCAGAGGAGCTGACGAAAACAAAGACCAAAGTTATTTTCTTTATTCTCTTTCACAAGAAGTACTAAGCAGATTAGAATTTCCTCTTGGTGAAATGAAAAAAGAAGAGACAAGAAAGGAAGCCCTGAGATTAGGCCTTAGAACTGCTCAAAAACCAGAAAGTCAAGATTTATGTTTAGTTGAGCATTATGGATCAATGCAGAAATTTATCGACAAACATATTGAACCCAAAGAAGGAGAAATTGTTCATGTAAATGGGAAAATCCTTGGAACGCACAATGGAATTCAGCACTTTACAGTAGGTCAAAGAAAAGGTTTGGGCATTGCTTGGCCTCAGCCATTATATGTAAAAAGTTTAGACAGAGTAAAAAACATAGTTTATGTAGCAGATAAAAGTGATCTATTCAATAGAGAAGCAATAATTAGTATGGTTAACTGGGTTTCAATCGAAGAACCTAAGCAAGAGATAGAAGTAGAAGCACAAATCAGATATAGAAGTCATCCAGTAAAAGGAACATTAGTACCTTTGAAAAATTTAGATAATCCAACTACAACATTTAAATTAATTTTTGAAGAAAGTCAAAGTTCTGTAACGCCTGGACAAGCTGCAGTTTTTTATAAAGGAGAAATTTTATTAGGTGGTGGATTAATTAGTTAATTTTCCAAAAGAAATTTAATCCCATAAACAATATAAACAAAAACAAAATAGGTTTATCTCCAAATTTTGTATAGAAAGTCTTTTCGGATGAAAAATTAGGGAACACTATTTCATTTTGCTCAACATCATAATCTAAAAGTTTAATTATTTTTCCATCATCTTGAACTAAGCCCGAAGGGCCGGTATTTGATACTAGTAAATTATTTTTCTTATTTTCAATACTTCTTAATCTAGCCAAAGATAAAAATTGATTATAAAGCTTAGCTGGATATGGATCTAAATTTGCTGCAGTTATTATTAATTTTGCACCGCCATTAATAGCCTTTCTTATTTCTAGTCCATCACTAATTTCGTAACATATAGCTACTGCTAGTGGGGGTGTAAATTTAGGATCAAAAAGTCTTGAATCATAGCCCGGTTGAATTCCTCCTACTGCAGATAATCCTCTTGAAAAACCATCTAGAAATCTAGGTATTTTTTCACCTATTGGAACAAGTCTATTTTTATCTATAAATGAGGTAAAAGATTTATCTCCAATTTGAAATCCGAGTAAAGAACTTCTTAAGTCATTATTTGAATTTCTGAAACCTCCTGACAAGGTATTAACCTTAATGCCTTTAGAAAAATAAAAATTATTAGATAGAGTTCCTTCAGGAGCAACAAGAAGTTTCGCTTTGTTTGATAAAGCATATTTTTGAGCGATTGATAGCTTTTCTTCAATAAATTCATCATTTATTTTTAATTTTTCTCTTGTTGGTATATTAGTTTGCAAAATAGCTACTGGATATTCATAATTTCTTTTTATTGGAGTTGTTAAACCTCCAAATAAATGTAAGAAAATAAAAACCAAAAGTCCTAAAAGAAATATTTTTTTAAAGTAAAGTTTTCTTTCCCATCTACCTTGAATATAAAAAATCCAAAATCCAATCAATATTTGTAATACGCATAAACCACTTGAACCAATCCATCTTGCTAAACCAGCAAGATAAATATCACCTGGGATAAGACTCTCTCCTAAACCTATCCAAAAAAAAGGTGTTTGAGAAAGTATCAATTCACCAATACCCCAAGTCAAAGATAAAAAAAATACTTTTACTGTTAAAGATAATATTTTCATTTTGAAAACATCCTCTTTCCAGAGAATAATTTCAACTAACAATCCCCATAAATAAACTAATATCCCACCCAAAAAAGCGCAAAATAATAATATTAAAATAGCTATAAATAAACTTGCAAACCATGAAAACCCAAGCCATGTCAATGGATGAAGATCATAAAGCCAAGAATGACTTATCAAGATAAAGAAAAAACCCCAACAAAAATTTGCTATTCTCCCTTCACTTCCCTTCCATAAAATAAATAATGATATCGGCATAAAAATCAGCCAAAAATGAGTTGAAACTGAAATTCCTCCTAAAATCCCTCCTAAACAAGGGTAAAAATATTGTCTTAGACTTTTAATTTGTGTTGGGATTAACAATCTAAAATTACGAAATTAAATTTATAATCACCCATTTATTGTACCTTCATTCTGTAAACTAAGTCTTAGTAACTTTCAAAATTTAAGTGAAAGAAGTCTTTATTAGTTTTGCAGTTTTTGTTTTTTGTGTTTCATTAACTCTTTTCAGTCAATTTAATTCACCTCAAGTTGTTAATGCTGCTGAATCAGAAACTCAGTCAGTTCAAAAAACACCTGTTGCAAAATCATCAAATGTCTCAAATAATAATTTATTTGAACTAGACCCATCAGATCCAAATCCTATCCTTTTCGCTATGGCAGAAGAAACACCATTAGACAATAATTCAAGGACTACAGAAAGTGGTCTATTTATTGAAGATATCGTAAACGGGGAAGGAGATGAGGCTAGTGCTGGGCAAACAGTTACTGTAAATTACACAGGAACACTAGAAGACGGGACACAATTTGATACCAGTATCGGCAGAGCTCCATTCAGCTTTCCCTTGGGTGCTGGACGTGTAATAAAAGGTTGGGACGAAGGTGTAGCAGGTATGAAAGTTGGAGGCAAAAGAAAATTAATAATACCTCCAGAACTTGGATACGGATCAAGAGGAGCTGGAAATGTAATACCTGCTAATGCGACTTTAATATTTGAAGTTGAATTATTAAAAGTCAATTAAATTTAAGTAAGAAAAATATCTAAGACTTTTCAATTTAGTTAATCTCCAAGTAATATATAAACAACACCAAATATTTGAAATGTTAAGTAAATTCATCAATTCTTTTCTAGATAAAAAATCCCCAATGACAGTCCATGCTCACTGCGATGGACCTTGTGGTGTTTACGACCCAGCTTCTACGAGAGTTGCAGCTGAAGCAGTTTTATCAATGACAAAAAAACTTATTGCATTAGAAGCTCCTTCTAGCACTGATTCAGCAGAGTGGGCTGCCTACAGTAATACATTTTCTAGATATGTTGCAGTTAAAGAAGAGCAAGCAAAAGAAACAAAGAAAGAAATTCTAATTTTGTGGACAGATTACTTTAAACCAGTTCACTTAGAAACTTATCCAGACTTACATGAAACCATCTGGAAGGCGGCCAAATTATGCAGTGCATGCAAAGTTAATATTGACTTAGCCCAAGCTGAAGAACTCATGAGTTATGTAGAAAAAATTCATAATATTTTCTGGGCTTCAAAAGGAAGATCAGACGCTTTTGTAAAAGCTAGTTAATCAGAGTTATTTCCAAAAGTTTTTTTGATTTTATTTTATTTTTTTTAGGTTTAAGAAAAACCGCGATTATTAGTGGTGAATCGATGTTACCTTACCTAAAAGAAGGAGATATTGTATTTTTTAAAAAATATAAAAAAAATAAATCAATACTTAAAAATCGACAAATAGTTATTTTTAATCATCCAATTAAAAATAAAAACCTAATAAAAAGGATAAATTCAGTAAATCAAAATAACATTGAAGTTATTGGTGACAATATTGAATTTAGCGAAGATAGTAATAAATTTGGATTAATCAATAACGAAAAAATAATTGGGATAGTCACCTCTAAATTAAATATTCCTAAATTAAAAAATTTTTTAATTCAAAAAAACTGAAGCACTTCTTTGAATCCAAAATAATCCTAAAGAAAAGGAAAGCCCTCCTGCTAAAGCTATTAATCTTTTAATAAATTTTTTACTTGCTTTAAAGGTAGTAAAAGATATTAAACAAGTAAAAAGATTCATACTTATGAGTGAACCAATCAAATATGAAATCAAATATAAGCAAGCGCTTGTTAAAGGTAGTGCTAAAGCAGGAAGAACTGCAAGAAAATGTGAACCTCCAGCTATACCGTGTAGCAAGCCTAAACCAGTCAAAGCATGTGAGTGCTTTTTATTATTTTTTTGCTCCTTCACATGAAAGTGAAAGTGACGATGGGCAATTCCATTCTCATGCTTATGGGAATGAGAGTGGATACTTAATTGAAATGAATTTTTTATAGCAAATACTCCAACAATTAGAAGTGAAATTCCAACTAGGAATTCGGCAATACTAGAAAATTTGTTTAATGGCGTAATATCCTTAATAAAAATCGCTAGAAAAGCTAACAAGAGGACTCCTGAAGAATGTCCCAAGCCCCATGAAAAACTATTTTTAAGAGCTTTTTGGGGATTATTAATCGCTGCTGGTGTCATTGCAATTAGATGATCAGCGCCACTAACTACATGCACAAATCCTGCGACTATACCTGTGAAAATTACAGCCTGCATATATATTCAGTACAAATCTTTTTATTCAATTTTATAGCACGATTTGAAGTCAATATTAAATTGAGTTAAATAATTTCTTGAACGATTGTTCAATATCAGTTTCTCTCATAAAAGTTTCACCAATTAATACTCCCATGATTCCAATAGATCTTAGCGATTCTAAATCTTCGGCACAATTAATTCCAGATTCACTTATGGGAATAATATTTTGTTTTAAAAATATATCTGCATACGTATGCATCAATTCTTTTGATGTTTTTAAATCCGTTTTAAAAGTCTTTAAGTCTCTATTATTTATTCCAATCAAATTAAAAGATTTTAACTTTAGAATCCTTTCTAGTTCATTAGAGTTATGGACTTCAACAAGAACACTCATCTTTAAATTATCAGCTATTTTCTTTAAATAAGTTAAATCATCATCACTTAAAATCGCAGCGATTAATAATATTGCATCAGCACCAGATACCCTTGCTTTATAAATCTGATAAGCAGAAATAATAAAATCTTTGCAGAGTAGAGGGAGATTAGTTGATTTCCTTACAGTTTCGAGTATTTCATAACTACCTTGAAAAAACCTTTTATCGGTAAGTACTGAGATACATGATACACCTAATCCTTCATAACAAATTGCTATTTCTTCAGGTTTAAAATCTTTTCTAATAACTCCTTTACTCGGACTAGCTTTTTTTATTTCAGCAATAACTCCTGGTTTTATTTTTGACTCCAAGATATTTTTGTAAAAATCTTTGGGAGTAGGAAGTTTCTCAATCTTTTTGATGAGATCTTCTAAAGAGACTATTTTTTTAAAATTCTTAATTTCAATATCCTTGTGCCATACAATTTCTTCCAAAATGTTTTTTGCTTGTGCTTCTCTATGAGGTACAGCATATTCTAAATTTTCTACCCTTACTGTTGGATTTGGTGGCCTGCGTCTTATCTCCATTAATTTTAGATATTATTTTATTTGAGAAGCCGCCTGTTTATATGCGACCTCAACTACTTCACTAAGAGTAGGATGAGTATGAACTTCTTTAGATAATTCAATTACATCTTGGTTCCTTGAAATAGCGTTCGAAATTTCTTGAATTAAATCAGCTGCATGTAACCCAAAAATATGAGCCCCTAATACTTTCCCATTATCTTTGTTGAAAATCAACTTTAGCAATCCATCACTTTCTAATTCAGCCAATGCTTTTGAATTAGCCTTAAAGAAACTTTTGACAACTCCCAAAGTAAAATTTTCTTTTGTAGATATCTCTTTAGCTTCAACTTCAGAGAGACCAACTGAACTTATCTCTGGGTGAGTAAAGGTTGCTGCGGGGATACTTTTATAATTAATTTCGACATTACCACCGCAAATATTATCAACAGCGATAGTACCCTGCGCTGCAGCTGTATGGGCAAGCATTAGTTTGCCCGTTACATCTCCAACAGCCCAAATGTTAGGTATTATTTCATCACCATTCTTAACTCTCATTTGATCATCTACAGGAATAAAACCTTTTACTGTTTCGATACCAACCGACTCAAGATTTAAGTTAGTACTATTAGGACTTCTGCCAGTTGCGACTAGTACAGCGTCAACTTCTAAAGTTTCTACAACTTCCTTAGATTTTGCATCAGTCAGTTCTATTTTTACAGGGCATCCAGGTGTTATTTTTGTCGCAAAGACATTTGATTTTGTGTCTATATCTCTTGCTTGAATAAGGTTCTTCTTAGCAATTTTAGTGATGTCTGGATCAAATGTTGGCATAATATTCTCCAAAGCCTCGATCATGGTAACTTCACAACCAAGCGCAGTATAAACATCAGCAAATTCTAGTCCTATGTATCCGCTCCCAATAATTGCTATCCATCTTGGAAGCCACTCAAGTTTAACCGCATTATCACTAGTAAATACAGTCCTATTATCCAAAGTTATTCCACGGGGCACAAAAGGAGAAGAACCAGTTGCTATAACAATATTCTTACATGTGAAAATTTTATCAATACCGTTTTTGTCTCTTACACCTACTTTTTGATTTCCTTCAATTCTGCCAATGCCCAAAATAATTTCAACTCCACTCCTTTTAAGAGTTTTTGTTAAATTTTCTCTAACATTTAAAACTAAATTATTTGCATGATCTGCAATTTTTGATCTCTCGAACCTTACTGGGGAAGCATGAATACCAAATTTAGCTAAATGTTCATAATCAGCGATTTCTCTAACTTTTCCACTTGCAGCCAAAAGAGCTTTAGATGGAACACAACCCTTGTTAACACAGGTGCCTCCCATATCAGAAGATTCTACTATTGCGACTTTTAGTCCCTTACCAGCAGCATGTTTAGCGGCATCAAAACCTCCATATCCTGCTCCTATTACGATTAAATCAAAATCAAAAATTGAATCAGTCACTTTTTATTAATTTATTAGAGGTGTATGCGACTCTTTTTCGTTCTAGTAATAATGGAACTGCAACACAAGCCACATTCAATGATTCTACAAGCTCACTATGCGGAATTGTAATTGTTTCATTAAAAGCTTCTTGAATGTTTTTATGAATACCTTGACCTTCATTACCCAAAATTAATGCGGTACATCTAGACCAATCAACTTCCCAGTATGGTTTTGACGAATTTTTTGAACTTTTATTATGGCTACTAGTAGAGAATATCTTAAATCCTACATTTGATAATTCAGACAAAGACTTGAGTAAAGAATTTAATATTTCTTCTTCATTTCCATTAAATCTTAAAAATGGCAGATGGAAAACTGCACCAGAGGATGCCCTTAATACCTTTTGGCCTAATGGGTGCGCACCTCCAGCAAGAAAAATTGCATCAACACCAGCAGCTAAAGCAGTTCTAAAAAGATTACCCATATTCCCAGGATCTTGAATCCTATCGAGAACAAGAATAAAATCATCTTTTCTATTAAATTGATAATTAGGTATTTCTGAAATCTCCACTAATGCTGCTATCCCATCTGGATTAATTGTTGTAATTGCAGATGCCAAGACATCTTCTGAGACGATATTTAATAATGACTGATGAAATTTTTTGCTTAAATTTTGATTTTTTCTTAGCCATTTTTCGGTAACTAAAATCTTAGAGGGATTTTTCCCAGACTTCAGCAATTCTTCAATGAGATGTGTACCCTCTATGCAAAAAAAGTCTTGATCTTTTGAAAATGATCCTCTTTTAAATGATCTAAATCTTTTAACTAGATTATTGTTTTTACTAGTTATTTTTAAAAAAGTTTTTTCTATGATTAATTTGGAAAATGCGTTATCAACTACATTTTAATTACATAAATATTTTGATCAATTATTTATTAAATTTTTTTTCCCAAGAAATCAAAAAAAATACATTTTCACTTTTAATTAATATTCATGACGTTACATAGGGTGGACTTACAAGTTTTCCTTTGTCATGATGAATCTAATAAAATAACCTTTAATGATTTGCGTAAGCAAAAAGAAGTCATATCTTAAATCTCAAAATTTAAAGATTTTTGGCCAAGGTAACTTACATGGAAAAGTTGAAATAAGTGGTGCTAAGAATTCTGCCTTAGTTTTATTGGCCTCATCATTGCTTACTAATGAAAGGATAACTCTTGAGAATGTTCCTCGTCTTACCGATATAGAAAAAATGGGGAATATCCTTAAGAGTTTAGGTATTAAATTAATATATAAAAACGATCGCTTAGAGATAGATCCAAAAAATATTTCTATTAAAGATCTTCCATATGAACTTGTTAATGGATTAAGAGCTAGTTTCTTTTGTATAGGTGCATTATTAAGTAAATATGGAGAGGCTAAAGTCCCATTGCCTGGAGGATGCAATATTGGTTCAAGGCCCATAGATGAGCACATAAATGGGCTTCAGGCATTAGGAGCGGAAATTCTTATTGAAGAAGGAATAGTCAAAGCAAGAATAAAGAACGAGACTAATAAACTGCATGGTACCCATATCAAATTAAAATGCCCAAGCGTAGGAGCTACTGAAACTTTAATAATGGCCGCATCATTAGCGGAGGGAAGAACTACGATTGAGAATGCTGCCAGAGAACCTGAAATTCAGGATTTATGCCAAATGCTAAATAAAATGGGGGCAAAAATTTACGACTCTGGCAAAGAAAAAATAATTATTGATGGTGTTAATAAGCTGTATGGTTGTACTCATAAAGTAATTCCAGATCGAATAGAAGCTGGAACTTTTTTAATAGCTGCTGCTGCGACTTCCTCTTCGATAACAATTTCTCCTGTAATTCCTAATCATCTTGAAGCTGTCACGAATAAGCTTCAAGAGAGTGGAAGTAAAATTACAATTAAAGGTAATTCAATTACAATCAAGGGTAAAAAGATTAAAGGGGTAGATATTGAAACAGCCCCTTTCCCCGGATTTCCAACTGATTTGCAAGCACCATTTACAACTTTAATGGCAATCGCAAATGGTGAATCAAAGATAACTGAAACAATTTTCGAAAACAGAATGAACCATGTTCATTTACTTAATAAAATGGGGGCAAATATAAAATTAAATGAAAATATAGCGTATATCAAAGGTGTTAAAAAATTAAAGGGGTTGGATCTAGTTGGGTCTGATTTGAGGTCTTCAGCTGCATTAATAATTGCTGGGATTATTGCTGAAGGCACTAGTAAGATTTATGGTTTAGAGCATTTGGATAGAGGTTATGAAAATTTTGAATCAAAATTAAAAATATTGGGTATAAAAATAACAAGGGAATTTAATAAAAAAACTTTGACGAACAAGGAATTTAAGACTAGTTCAGATCCAGCAGATGTTCCTAGATATAATGCAGCTTAAATTCCAAAAAAAGAAGAGTAAGTATATTATTTAGACGTAAGCAATATTGATGAGTGAAATACAACCTAAAAAAATGAGGAATAACACTAAGAATCGATTAGACCAATTTTTATTCAAACCACTAATTTTGAGATCATTCATGCCCATGTTCCGCTATTAGATCCAAATGCTGTCAAAATAGTGACGACAATGAAAAGATAGGGAACGAATTGTTGAGATAATTTTTTTGCTTTAATTTTAGTCATTTAATTTTTTTTTTAAATATAACATAATATTACTGAATATGAAGTTATCTTATCAAATAAAGGTTTATATTGGAAATTTGCTACATAATTGTATCATATATGTAATTTAGTGCACTTTAATCTCATTCCTTGTCAGCAAATCCAATAAAAATAAATCTATGTTTTTAACGAAAAGATTAACTATTAACAAACGTTATCTTGATCACTTTTCCTTGACCAAAACAATAGTCAATAAGTTGAATTTTGTTATAATAAAAAAGTTCATTTTTTCAAAAGCCTTGGGAGCGTGGTGGAATTGGTAGACGCACCGCACTCAAAATGCGGCACCTTCGGGTATGTCGGTTCAAGTCCGACCGCTCCCACTTTAATGAATACTTATAGTAGATTCGATATATCTTTCAAAAAAGGAAAAGGTTGTTGGCTTTGGGATAAAACAGGTAAAAAATATCTAGATGCTGTCGCTGGAATAGCGACTTGCAGTCTTGGTCATAGCGATAGAATTTTGAGAAGAAGACTAACCGCTCAACTAAAAAAGATTCAACACATTTCAAATCTATACCACATTGAAGAACAAGAACAGTTAAGTAGAACTTTAACGAATATGAGTTGTGCTGAAAGCGTTTTTTTCTGTAACAGTGGCGCAGAAGCAAATGAATCAGCTATTAAATTAATTAAGAAATTTGGAAATACAACAAATAAAGGTAAAGAATCAATAATTCTCGCAGCAAAATCCAGTTTTCATGGCAGAACATTGGCATCCTTGAGTGCGACTGGTCAGCCCAAATATCAAAAAGGTTTCGAACCAATGGTAAAAGGGTTTAAGTTTTTTGAATTTAACAATTTTGATTCGGTAAAAAAATTATTTGAAGATTGTGAAAATAATGATCAAAAGATTTCTGGCGTATTAGTTGAACCAATACAAGGAGAAGGTGGCGTAATCCCTGGAAGTAAAATATTTTTTAAAAGCCTAAGAGATATTTGTGATAAATATAATTCTCTTCTCATTTTAGATGAGGTCCAAAGTGGGGTAGCTCGAACTGGGAAAATGTGGGGTTATGAGAATTTAGGAATTGAACCTGATGGATTTACCCTTGCTAAAGGATTAGGAGGAGGTCATGCAATTGGTGCATTATTGGTAAGAGGACAAGCTAACATATTTACTCCAGGGGATCATGCAAGCACTTTTGGAGGGAACCCATTCGCCTGCAAAGCTGCCTTAACCGTATTAGAAGAAATAAATAGAAGAAATCTTATGAATAATGTTTATCTAAGAGGGGAACAATTAAGAGCTGGATTTGAAGAACTATCAAAAAAATATCCAAAAATTATTAGAGGGAAAAGAGGCTTAGGTTTAATACAAGGTCTAGTTATCAATGATGATTATGCTGATGCAAAAAAAATTACATTAAAAGCTTTTGATAAAGGATTACTCATAGTTCCTGCTGGAGGAAATGTTGTAAGGATAGTTCCACCATTAGTTATATCTCGAAGAGAAATTAATATTCTTTTGAATAAGCTAAATTCAATTTTTGAAGAGTTATAGAAATTTAAATTTTGAAAAATGCAAATTTAAAAATTTTTGAATTATCACCTAAAGATGAGAGGGATAATATCAATTTAGGTTTATCTAGAATCAAAAAAGCGCTTCAAGAACTTGGTAATCCTTGCAAGAATATCCCTGCAATACAAATTATTGGAACCAATGGAAAAGGATCAATCGCTGCATATTTAGAAAGTATACTTTTTGAAGCTAAAAGGAATTTTGGTGTAACGACATCTCCTCATCTTTTAGACGTATGCGAGAGAATTAGAGTTAATAAAAAAAATATTAATAAAACTGATTTTGAAAAAATCTATAGATTAATAGAAAAAAATTTTTCAACAATTGAATTAACTCCTTTTGAAAAAATCATTTGCTGCGCACTAACTTTTTTTGACCATAAAAAAGTTGAATTGATCATTCTTGAAGCTGGCTTAGGGGGACGATTAGACGCAACAACAGCCCATAAATCTAGACCAATAATTGCTATTGGAAATATTGGCTTAGACCATAAAGAATTTCTTGGAGATACCATTGAAAAGATTGCCAAAGAAAAATTATCAGTTATTGAAAAAAATTCGATTGTCATCTCATGCAACCAAAATAGTCAAGTTGAAAATTTAATAACCCAAAAAGTTAAAGCGGTTGGAGCAGAAATTATCTGGAAAGATTCAATTTCAAACAGCTATGATCTTGGATTAAAAGGAATTTTCCAAAAACAAAATGCTTCAGTAGCTGTTGGAGCAATTGAAGCGCTGAATAATTTGGGATTTAATATTAAAGAAAAACACATATCTGAAGGTCTTAAAAAGACATCTTGGAAGGGAAGGCTAGAAATAGTTAATTATTTCAACAAAAAAATTCTTATAGATTGTGCGCATAATTATCCTGCTGCAAAAGCACTCTCCAATGAGCGAAGCCATTGGAAGAATGAAGATGAAGGAATTTATTGGATTTTAGGTGTCCAAAGACAAAAAGATATTGACGCAATATTAAAAACACTTCTAAAAAAAAATGATCACTTATTACTTGTACCAGTTCCAAACCAACCTAGTTGGCAATTAAAAGATCTCTCTCAGATTAAAGAAATTGACTTTCAAAAAACAATTGAATTTAAAACATTTGAACTTGCCATTGAGTATTTATTTTCTCTAGAAAAATGGCCAACTAATCATCCTGTTATAACAGGTTCTATTTTTTTAGTTGCTGAATTTATTAAATTTGCAAATAAACAGAAATGTTAAATATTGAATTGTTCCTTTATTTCCCAACCCTCTAATTTTCCTGGATTTAATAGCCCTTTAGGATCAAATTTTAATTTTGCTTTTACTTGATCTGCGTCCACCACTCCCAGACCTCCGCCTTCGACAGTTAAAACGTGGGGATTAAAAATAAACGCTCCAAGTTTTTTACAATCTAACATTATTTCATTTAATTCTTCTAACCCATTCCACTTTAATACGGGCAAAGCTGCTATTCTTGGTGATCCTTGCTGAGAAACGGCCTCTAAATGCCAAAGAACTCTTTTACCCCATTTTTTTCTCAAAAAATTAATTAATTCTAGTTCATTATTCAATGGCAAAAGCATCTGTAAATATGTCCAATTTTTATTCCTAGACCGCATATGAAGAGTTGTATGATTCCATACGACTTCAGAAATTCCATTGACGAGTTTTTCTTCTTCCCCAAGAAGCGTGGATTCAACTTTGAATTCTTTACAAATCATCTTGATAGTATTAATTCCTCCAAGAGTAGATTGAATTAATATCTTGTGATTTCTAGTTTTACTTTTAAACCATGTTGGCATTTGATCTGCAATTTCATCTTCAAGAATTGCTCCTAGTTTCAAATCAATTGCCGCGCTAGTAAGAGTTTTTAATATTTCTACTGTTTGTTCAAATTCAAAACAGTCAATAACTATTGAATACCACTTTCGTTTGATATCAGTGGCAAGTATTAAAGAAGTAATTATTCCATTAGTCCCATAAGCATGATTAAGAGGTTCGGATTCTTTAGCATCAAATTTTAATAATCCAGGTTTTTCATTAATAGTCACTGCCTCTAAGCCAATAAGATTTCCTGGATCTCTTAAAAATCCCCACCTAATGGACCCAATACCTCCTGATCCACCTGCAATAAAACCTCCAATTGTTGCGGTTTTCCAAGTACTAGGAAGTAACCTCAATTCCCTCCCATATTGCTCTAATTGTTTATTTAAATCTCCCATGACGCAGCCAGACTGTACTTTTACAAAACCTGTATCTGGATCAAATTCTTCTAACTTATTAAAGTGACTCATCTGCATTACAACTCCTTTAAAAAGTGGGACAGCTTGTCCATAATTACCTGTACCTGAACCCCTCAAAGTAAGTGGTATGGAAAATTCCCAACAAATTTCTGCTACTTCCTTTACTGCGTTGTGATCACTAGGTCTTACCACCAAATCAGCAATACATTCGTCTAATTTTTCAGTAAGGATTGGAGAGTAGTTATAAAAATCTTTTGAAAGTCTTTTTATGTCGGATTGGTTTTCAATAATCTCTAAGTTTTTGACTTCCCTAAATTTGTCTATAAATTTAAGACTATTTGATGTCATTAATAAAATTTTATGTTTTGTATATAAATTAGCCCATTAACAATATAAATCGCCTTTTATAAATACTTTTCTCTTTAAAGTACTCGAAAAAACATCTGCCCATCTTTTCGCATCTAAAATTACGAAATCAGCAGGACAACCCTTTTTAATTAAACCATCCCATTTTAAGTTTAATAATCTGCTTGGAGCTAAAAAAATAGAAGATAAAGTCATTCTCTCCCAGGGATTTAGTTGCAGCATAGGTATCGAGCAAGACAACATATAAAAGGGATCAAAATTACCAAATGGATACCACGGATCTTGAACGTTATCACTACCTAGAGACACATCTACGTGTGATTTTTGTAATTGCTTTATTGGCGCAACTGGTCTTTTTAATGAGGTGTTTTTATTGTCTCTATTGAGCAACCAAAAATTTGTTAAGGGTAAGGCAATGACCTTAATATTCTTCTCAGCCATTTTTTCTCCTAAATTTAAAATTTCTCTATGACTTAAAGAAATAAGACTACTCAAATGACTACAAGTAATTGGAACATTATTAATTTTTAAATTTTCGATTGTCTCTAATAATACTTTCAATCCTGCTCCAGGCTCAGTAATTGATTCATCTATATGCAGATCAACTTCTAATTTATATTTCTTTGCGAGAAGAAGCATCTTTGAGAGAAATTTACTAGTGTCTTTTTTATTAAAAGGAGGAACAATAACGCCACCTAAGATACCTCCATTAGAGGAAAAAAATTTTGCTAACTCTTCTCCATTAGGCGTATCCCAGAATTCCAATGGAGCTAAAGCAACGAATTGTAATGTCAACTTAGTTGAAAATTTTTTTTGTAATTCAAAAAGTTCAATCCAAATATCAATCGATTGACTTTTGTAAGTATCAATATGACTTCTAATGGCTCGGTATCCATTTTGTAAAGCAAGTTTTAATGATTTCTCAACTCTCTTGAGAACCTTATCTACAGTTCTAGTTTTATGTTCCTCAAGATTTATTGATAATGCTCCTCTATAGTTTGATTCAAGATTAGGAAAATCTTCCCACGTAAAAGATTTATCAAAATGCGAATGCGTTTCAACAAATCTTGGGAATAAAATATTTTTTGGTTTTGTAGCTTTATTTTTTAAAGGTTTTAACTCAGAAACAAATCCATTCTCCCAACTTATAGAAACTGAACATAAATCCTCTACATCAATAATGAGGTTATCAAAATCTTCTATTAAAAAAAGGCTTCTGGGAATAAGAACCTCAGCCATTCCGGAATTACTCAAATCTTTAAATTTTTCTTTATTTTAAAACATTAGAAAACTTTACTGAATTAGAAAATAATTCAAATTTCGCTAAAAGATAAAATAACTATGAAAAATTACCCTTGAGTTGTTAAATTTATAAATGTGAGGCGGGCGTCGCCAAGTGGTTAAGGCAGCGGCTTGTGGCGCCGCTATTCGGGGGTTCGAATCCCCTCGCTCGCCCTCAAAAAAATTGCAGCAAAACTATTTACCTTGTAATTTTGAATTAAATAATCATATAAATTCCTAGCAAAGTGCTAACAAAAACAAAACCAGACAAAAAAATTTTTCAAAAGAATTTAACTACTGGAAGTTATTGGATAACCACATTTGGATGCCAAATGAACAAGGCTGATTCTGAGAGAATGGCTGGGATATTAGAGAAAATGGGATATACCAAAGCAGATAATGAATTAAATGCCGATTTGGTCTTATACAATACATGCACTATCAGAGATAATGCAGAGCAAAAAGTTTATAGCTTTCTAGGAAGACAAGCAAAAAGAAAGCACAAAACACCTAGCCTAAAACTTATTGTTGCAGGTTGCCTTGCTCAGCAGGAGGGAGAGTCCTTACTAAGAAGAGTCCCAGAACTTGATCTAGTTATGGGGCCTCAACACGTAAACAATCTTGAGAATCTTCTGGGGAAAGTTGATTTGGGAAATCAAGTTGCCGCCACAGAAGAAACCTTCATTTCTGAAGACATAACAAATGTCAGAAGAGAAAGCTCAATTTGTGGTTGGGTGAATATCATTTATGGATGTAACGAAAGATGTTCATATTGTGTAGTTCCCTCTGTTAGAGGGAAAGAGCAATCAAGATATCCAAATGCTATAAAAAGTGAGATTCAAAAATTAGCTGACGATAATTTTAAAGAAATTACTCTTTTGGGTCAGAATATTGATGCTTATGGTAGAGATCTTCCAGGAACTACAAAAGAAGGAAGAAAAGAAAATACTCTAACTGATCTTTTATATTACATACATGATGTTAAAGGAATTAGAAGAATAAGATTTGCCACCAGTCATCCAAGATATTTTTCAAAAAGATTGATTAAAGCTTGCTATGAACTTGATAAAGTCTGCGAACATTTCCATATTCCCTTCCAAAGTGGAAATGATGAAATCTTGAGACAAATGTCCAGGGGATATACTACAAAAAAATATAAAAATATTATCGAGAATATAAGATCATTAATGCCAGATGCATCAATCACAGCTGATGCAATAGTTGCTTTCCCAGGAGAAACCGAACAACAATATCAAGATACATTAAAGCTAATATCAGATATTGGATTTGATCAAGTAAATACCGCAGCATACTCTCCAAGACCAAATACTCCTGCAGCAGCTTGGTCTAATCAACTTACTGAAGAAGTAAAAAAAGCTAGATTGCAGGGAATTAATGATTTGGTCGAGAAAACTGCTAGGAGCAGAAATCAAAGATACCTTAACAATATCGAAAGCGTTTTAATTGAAGGTTTAAATCCAAAAAATTCCTCGCAAATCATGGGTAGAACTAGGACAAATAGGTTAACTTTCGTAGAGATTCCCAAAAACATTAATTTTAATTATTCATTAGGTGATGAAATAGATGTCAAAATAAATGAAGCAAGACCTTTTTCTTTAACGGGTGAACTTTATTTATAATTTTTTTTCGAAATGATCGGGGAAAAGAAAAAATGTATTGGGTTAATATTTGGCGGAGAATCCAATGAACATGAAGTATCAATATCCTCTGCAAAAACAGTTTTTCAAGCCTTTAATTCAGAAACAAACAAACAACGCTTTACTGTTAAAGCCTTTTACATCAGCAAATTTGGAGATTGGCTTGATAGTAATATTTCAGAAAAAATTCTAGTTGGAGAAAGTAAAAACAATACGACAAAAAAACAAAACATTTTAAATCAAGAAAAAATTAATTTCCTTGACAGCATCGAATTTAAAGATGTTGATGTTTGGTTTCCCCTTTTACATGGATTTAATGGTGAAGACGGTTCAATTCATGGCTTACTGAGATTTACAAAAAAACCTTTAGTAGGATGTGGAATTGTAGGCTCTGCAATTGGAATGGATAAAATTCTGATGAAAACAATTCTCTCAAACCTTAAATTCCCACAAGTTAATTATCTATTTATTCAAAATGAAGATCTCAACGATAAAAAAGTAAGAAATAAACTTGTTGGTGAAATTTTAAAGAAATTAAATTTTCCTCTTTTTATCAAACCATCGAACTCTGGATCATCTCTTGGCATCTCAAAAGTCAAAAATGAATCAGAAATATTGCAAGCATTAGAAAAGGCTAGAGAAATAGATACAAGAATCCTTGTAGAGGAAGGTTTAGAGGTAAGGGAGATTGAATGCGGAATAATTGGGAATTCAAAACTCTTAACCTCTGAGATAGGAGAAGTAAAGTACGAAAGTGATTGGTATGATTACGATTCAAAATATCATTCAAATAATCAAATAACTATCCCAGCCGAAATAGATTCTAAAATCACAAGAAAAATTAAAGAAATTGCTATTCAAAGTTGTAGAGCACTAAATATTTTCGGTTTTGCAAGAGTAGATTTCTTTTTAGAAAAATCTTCAAATAAAATTTTGTTAAATGAAATAAATACAATCCCTGGTTTTACAAAAAAAAGTATGTTTCCAATGCTTTGGAAAGCTTCAGGTTTAAATATTGAACAACTTGTGGCTAAACTGGTAGATATATCCCTAGATTTATAATTTAAATAAAATGATGCATGGACTTCTTTGGTTACCATTGCTTTTTATCTTTTTATTATTGACTGCTCTAGGATGGTTAGAGAGAAGAAGGCAAAATCTTTTTAGGAGCTGGGCCAGTGGTTCTGAACTTTGTAAGTTAGATAGTTCAGGTGCAGCTTCTCTAAAAAATGGGGAATTGAGATGGAGCGCATTTGAAGCTGGTACATTTGAAGAAAAAGATAGTTTCACAATCAAGAAACTAGAATTAGTTGAATTAATGGCCCTTACTTCAGGAGAAGCTCCCCTTACAAATGAATCTCAAGGAAAGTGCAGATTGAGATTAGTAGGTGATGGGAAAGAGATGGATGTGCCATTTTCAGATGCAGACCAGGCGAGAGAATGGATGGAGCAATTAATGGAAAAAGCTCGATGTGATTTGTGAAAAAAGAGAAAAATATTAACAATAAAAGCTTTTTATTACTAACATTATTTTTATTTTCGACAAGCTTAATAAGCCTAAAAACAATTAAAAAGGTAAATATTCAGGACATTACAATTGCTGGAAGTGAATTTATCTCTCAGAATGTTGTCGCAAAAAATTCATCTTTAAAATTTCCAATCCGATTAATTTTAATTAATGCGCATTTTTTAGAAAAAGAGTTAAAACAAAATTTATCACTCAAGAATGTCTCAGTCAGTAGACAAATTTTTCCTTTTGGTTTGAAAGTTAATGTTAAGACAAGAACTCCAATTGCGTATGGTGAGAGAATATTAAATGACAAAAATATATCAGGATTTATTGATAAAGACGGGATTTTTATAAATAAACAAAATGCAGCAAATTTAGATTTAAACACCCTAACAATAAAAGTTTTTGGTTGGAAAGATAAATACAAAAAATTATTATCTGAAATATTTATTGCCCAAGAGAATTATGACTTTGAGATCGTCAAAATAACTTTTTCACCAAATGGGTTTCTAACTCTTGAGGAAATAAATTTAAAAACGATATTCTTAGGATTTAATCCAAATTTAATAAGTTATCAATTACAAATAATTAATAACTTAAAAAATGAATTAAAGAAAAATAATTTTTCTGAAAAAATAGATAATATTGATCTTACCGATCCAAATAAACCAAAAATAAAAGTGTTCAAACCCTAATATTTGTGATGTGATTTTAATTTATTTTTCTTAATTATTGTAGTGTTGATGTGGGTTTAGCATTTAAAACAAAAATATTTATTAAATGAATATTTAAGGTTTTTCTTCAACAAATTCCTACATATGAGCTTACTAAGTTCATAATGCATCCAACACAAGTATTAGATCCTTATTCAGAGATGAGCTTCGGTAACAATCCAAACTTTGATCAATCAAAAGACATCCTTCCAAGTCAAAATGCCAAAATTGAAGTAATTGGCGTTGGTGGAGGAGGAAGTAATGCTGTAAACAGGATGATTGATAGTGATCTTGAAGGAGTTTCATTCAGAGTTCTTAATACTGATGCGCAAGCCTTACTGCAGTCCTCCGCTGAGCGAAGAGTCCAATTAGGTCAGAATTTAACAAGGGGGCTAGGAGCCGGAGGAAATCCAAGTATCGGCCAAAAGGCTGCGGAAGAATCTAGAGATGAGCTTCAACAATCATTAGAAGGTTCCGACTTAGTATTTATTGCAGCAGGGATGGGTGGAGGTACAGGTACAGGAGCAGCTCCAGTAGTTGCTGAAGTTGCGAAACAAAGCGGAGCATTAACAATAGGAATAGTAACTAAACCTTTTTCCTTCGAAGGCAAAAGAAGGATGCGTCAAGCAGAGGAAGGGATAGCGAGATTAGCAGAAAATGTTGATACTCTTATTGTCATACCAAATGATCGATTAAAAGAAGTTTCTTCGGGTGCCTCTATTCAAGAAGCGTTCAGGAATGCTGATGATGTTTTAAGAATGGGAGTACAAGGTATAAGTGAAGTAATTACCCGTCCAGGTGAGGTAAACCTTGATTTCGCTGATGTGAGATCAGTTATGACTGAGGCTGGAACAGCACTTCTTGGTGTAGGTATAGGATCTGGTCGATCTAGAGCTATAGAGGCTGCTCAAGCTGCCATTAATAGTCCATTACTAGAAGCAGGAAGAATTGATGGAGCAAAAGGTTGCCTTGTAAATATCACTGGGGGGAGAGATTTGACTCTTGACGATGTGAACTCAGTTGGTGAAGTTATAAGTGATGTAGTGGATCAAGATGCCAATATAATCGTTGGTCAAGCTGTTAATGAAGATATGGATGGTGAGATACAAGTTACCGTCATTGCAACAGGTTTTGATACAAACCAACCATTGAAGCAACAAAGAATTAAAAATAGATTATCAAATCAATCTTTCTACAATGTTTCCGATAACACAGATTCTGGTGCAAATATTCCAGAATTTTTAAGGTTAAGGCAAAATAAAAAAAATATAGATTAATAGTTAAAATAAAGTGACTCGGTTATCTCGCCTGCCTCAAGCATCCCTTGTGGCTGCTACCTTCCGGTCCTGACCAGGTTTAGGCGTTAAAACCGCGAAAGGCCGAGTCAGTGATATATTAGCAATTCTTGATTAAAAAAGATACATAAATTTCTTATGTTACCTTCAGACCTCGTTAAATATAAAAAAAAATCTCAAAAAATTATTGCATTAACTGCATGGGACTCAATATCAGGATCTATCGCAGAACAAGCTAATGTTGATCTTGTCTTAGTGGGAGATTCCTTAGCAATGGTCTGTTTGGGATATAAATCCACACTACCATTAACTTTAGAAAATATAATTTATCATACTAATGCCGTTTCAAGAGGATTTAAAAACAATATTGAAGAGCAACCTTTGGTCGTTTCCGACATGCCTTTTCTTACTTACCAATGCGGAGAGGATAAAGCTGTAGAATTTGCAGGGAAAATCATTCAAAGCACTTATGCAAAAGCTGTTAAGGTAGAGGGAGCTGAACCAGAAATACAAAAAGTCATTTCTAGATTAATAAGAATGGGAATCCCTGTTATGGGTCATATAGGACTTACACCGCAAAGTTATTTAAATCTTGGATTAAAGAAACAAGGAGAGAGCTTAGAAAGCCAAGAAAAAATAAAGAAAGAAGCCTCAATTCTTGAGAAACTAGGGTGTTTTTCAATAGTTCTTGAACATATTCCAGAGTTGCTTGCTAAAGAGATACAAAGTAACTTAACAATTCCCACAATTGGGATTGGTGCAGGTAATTATTGCGATGGGCAAGTAAGAGTTACTGCTGATTTGTTAGGACTCAATGATGATCAGCCACCATTTTGCCAACCAATCATTCAAGGGAAGAAATTATTTAAAGATAAATTAAAAGAATGGGTAGCCTCTGAAAGACTTAACTAATAGATTCCCACCATTTAAACATTGAAATGAGAATTTGATTGCTTAGCTCCATTCCATCTGGATCACTTAAAAAAAATCTATTTCCCTTTTTTACTAATAGTCCACTCTCAATAAAACTTTCCCATTCATTAAGCAATTTTCTTAAGTTACTTTTTAATCTTTTATTTTCCCAATTTTGTTCTTTAAATAGTTTGTAAATATCTAAACCCTCTTTAAGTCTTAATCCCAACATTATTTTCTCATCAATTTCATCGTAGACAAAATCCTTATTATTTAGGGATGAATCTAAATTAAGTTCGTACTGTCTAATTACCCATTCTTTATATTCTTTACTAATTCTTGGTCTAGTCAACTTTTCTCCCCAAGGCGAACTTGTGGAACCTTGACCAAAACTCCACCAGCCTAAACCACTCCAATAAACTCTATTATGTCTCGATTGATGCCGCGGGAGGCAATAGTTTGAGATTTCATATCTTGAATACCCTGAGTTTTTTAAAATTAAATGAGTTGATTTACTATTTCTAAAAGCTTCTTCATCACTTGGGAGTTTTAATTTTCCTAAATTAACTAATTTTTTAAAAACAGTGCCATTTTCAATATTCAAATCGTAAATAGATATATGAGGTGGTGAAAATGTTATTGCTTTTTTTAAGTCATCTTGCCATTCTTTAAATCCGCTAAGTGGCAAGTTTTGAATTAAATCTAAACTCCAGCTTTTTATTAACCCAGAATCGTATTCTCTCTTCAACCATAAACAAGATTGTTCTGCATCTTCTCTCATATGACGCCTTCCCGATTTTTGAAGTATCTGATTATTAAAACTTTGTACCCCGAGACTAAATCTATTTATTCCAGCATTTATGAATCCATAAAGATCATCTTGTGTAAAACTAGCTGGATCAATCTCCATAGTGATTTCAGCACCATAGTCAATTCCATAATTTTCTTTAAAAAGATCAATTAGTTCTTTGATTTGGATAGGATCCAAGATTGATGGTGTACCACCTCCTACATAAATTGTGGATAGAGGTGATTTATGCTTAATTGACAATATTTCTTTGTATAAATATTGCAAATACTCTTTAACAGTTTTGCTTCCATAACCTTGTAAGGTTTCAATTTTGTTTCCTAATGGAATAACTGCAAAATCACAATAAAAACACCTTCTGTGGCAAAAAGGAATATGCACATATGCACTTCTTGGAAACTTATTCATAATCTAAATTCATTTTTAAGCTCCAAAAAAAGCATTTAGGATCGAAAAATAATAAAATCCTTATTTACTCAATTAATAAATCCTAGTAGATTATAGATATGACAGATACCTTAGTATTAATTTTATTTGTATTGTCTGGAGCAGCTTCCGGATGGCTTGGTGTTGATTTATTGCCAGTAGACATGCTTAAACAGGTATCTAATGTAGAAGGTTTTAGAATTGTTTTAGCAATAATCGGTTTTTTTGTAGGATTAGCAGCTGGTTTTGTATTTCTTCAACTTAGAAAGACGTTTCTTGACCAAATAAGAACTATGCCAACAGACTTACTAATAAGTAGGTCTGTAGGATTAATTTTAGGATTACTTGTTGCGAATCTCCTACTTGCTCCAATACTACTAATCCCATTTCCTAGAGAGGTTTTTTTCGCAAAACCCTTAGCAGCCATATTAAGCAACATTTTCTTTGGTGTGCTTGGTTATAAGTTGGCAGATACCCATGGAAGGACATTATTGAGATTATTCAATCCAAATAATACTGATGCATATCTAGTAAATGAAGGAATCCTTCCTGCTGCAAGTCCAAAAATTCTAGATACCAGCGTAATTATTGATGGAAGAATTAATGGTCTATTAAGTTGCGGCTTATTGGAAGGGCAATTAATTGTTGCTCAAAGTGTAATTGACGAATTACAAACTCTAGCTGACTCAAGCAGTAATGAAAAAAGGTCTAAAGGTAGAAGAGGCTTAAAGTTATTAAAAGAATTAAGAGATTTATATGGGAGAAGACTTGTAATAAACCCAACAAAGTACGAAGGAAATGGGGTAGATGAAAAACTCTTGAAAATTACTGAGGATATGACAGGAACATTAATTACAGCTGATTATAATCTTTCTCAGATTGCTGAAGTTAAAGAATTAAAAGTTATGAATTTGAGTGATTTAGTTATTGCTTTAAGGCCAGAAGTACAACCAGGAGAATCACTGAATATAAAAATCGTTAGAGAAGGCAAAGAAAAAATGCAAGGTATTGGATATCTAGATGATGGAACAATGGTTGTTATTGACGAGGCGAAGAATTTTGTGGGAAGCAGATTAGATATTATTATCACAGGAGCATTACAAACTCCCACAGGAAGAATGGTCTTTGGAAAACTAATAAATAATCCTGAGTCAAACAAATCTTTTAAATCACCAGCGACACAGGGCTAAATATAGCTAGAATCAGTACAATCTTAATTTCGTGATACAAATGACTGTATCTGCTCCTTATTACGGGGAAAACACCGTTATGAGGACCCCTCCCCCAGATCTCCCCTCTCTTTTACTGAAAGAGCGAATTGTTTATCTTGGTTTACCATTATTTTCAGATGATGATGCGAAAAGACAACTAGGAATGGATGTAACTGAGCTAATCATTGCTCAACTTCTTTATCTAGAGTTTGAGGATCCAGAAAAACCAATTTATTTCTACATCAATTCAACAGGTACAAGTTGGTACACTGGTGACGCAGTTGGTTTTGAAACAGAAGCTTTCGCTATCTGCGATACAATAAGCTACATCAAGCCTCCAGTACACACAATATGTATCGGTCAAGCAATGGGGACTGCTGCAGTTATTCTTTCATCTGGCACTAAGGGACAAAGGGCAGCTCTTCCACATGCTTCTATTGTTTTACATCAACCTATAAGCGGAGCAAGAGGCCAAGCAACCGATATCCAAATAAGAGCTGAAGAAGTTTTGAAAAATAAAAAATCAATGCTTGAGATTCTAGCTCGCAATACTGGAAAGACTATCGAAGAGCTCTCAAAGGACTCTGACAGGATGAGTTATCTCAACCCCCAGGAAGCCCTTGATTATGGAGTTATCGATAGAATACTCACAAGTCAAAAAGATTTACCAAATAAAATTTAACTCTCACTAAACTATTTTAAAACCATGCCAATAGGAACTCCAAGCGTGCCTTACAGACTTCCAGGAAGTCAATACGAAAGATGGGTTGACATATATACCCGACTAGGTGTTGAAAGAATTCTATTTCTTGGACAGGAAGTGAATGATGGTATTGCTAATAGCCTTGTTGCACAAATGCTTTATCTAGATTCTGATGATAATTCCAAACCTATCTATTTATATATTAATAGTCCAGGAGGATCAGTAACTGCTGGCTTGGCTATATATGACACAATTAAATACGTAAAAAGTGATGTAGTAACAATATGCGTAGGTCTCGCAGCCTCAATGGGTGCGTTCCTATTAGCCGCTGGCACGAAAGGCAAAAGAGTGGCTTTGCCTCATAGCAGAATAATGATTCATCAACCTCTAGGAGGAACTTCCCAACGTCAAGCTAGTGATATTGAAATAGAAGCTAAGGAAATTTTAAGAATTAAAGATATGTTAAATATGTCAATGGCAGATATGACAGGCCAATCATTTGAAAAAATTGAAAAGGATACTGATAGAGATTATTTTCTAAGTGCGGAAGAAGCAAAAAACTATGGCTTAATCGATAGAGTAATCACACATCCAAGCGAAGCAAATCAGTCTTAAATTCTCAAAATAAATATTTTAATTTTAATTTTTAAATTAATAATTTTTTGGTTTATTTACACCTTTAATGTCTAAAATATTAATTATCAAATGCAAAGAAGCTACAACTAATGACCCAACTCTTTTACGACGCAGATGCAGACCTAAGTCTTTTAAATAATAAAACAATAGCGATTATTGGATATGGTTCACAAGGTCATGCACATGCCTTAAACCTTAAGGATAGCGGTATGGATGTAATTGTTGGACTATATAAAGGAAGTAAGTCTGAAAGCAAAGCTATCAGCGATGGTCTACAAGTATTTAGCGTTTCTGAAGCTTGCGAAAAAGCAGACTGGATTATGATTCTCCTCCCAGATGAGTTTCAGAAAGATGTTTACCTCAAAGAAATAGAACCAAACTTAAAAGAAGGCAAGATATTAAGTTTTGCTCATGGCTTCAATATAAGATTCGGACTTATCAAACCTCCTAGTTTTGTGGATGTTGTAATGATTGCCCCAAAAGGTCCTGGACACACTGTTCGTTGGGAATATCAGAATGGTCAAGGTGTTCCAGCATTGTTTGCAGTAGAGCAGGATTCTTCTGGAAATGCAAGATCATTGGCGATGGCTTACGCTAAAGGGATTGGCGGAACGAGAGCCGGGATTCTTGAAACAAACTTCAAAGAAGAAACAGAAACTGATTTATTTGGCGAACAAGCGGTTTTGTGCGGAGGATTATCAGAACTCGTAAAATCAGGCTTTGAGACTCTTGTAGAGGCAGGATATCAGCCTGAACTTGCTTACTTCGAATGCTTACATGAAGTTAAACTCATTGTTGATTTAATGGTGAAGGGAGGCTTATCTCAAATGAGAGATTCTATTTCAAATACTGCTGAATATGGAGATTATGTAAGTGGCAAAAGACTTATCAATAGTGATACAAAGAAAGAAATGCACAAGATTCTAAAGGATATTCAAGATGGAACTTTCGCTAAGAATTTTGTGGAAGAATGCGATAAAAACAAACCCTTAATGACTAAATTAAGAGAAGAGAACTCAAAACACGAAATTGAGAAAGTGGGTAAAGGTCTGCGCTCGATGTTCAGTTGGCTGAAATAAATTTATTTTTAATATTTCTTGGATCGATTGGTTTTGATTTATTGGTAGGCGATCCAAGATTCTCAATCCACCCTGTTCAAGTAATTGGCTTTTACATAAAAAAAATATCTGATTTTTTCATAAATAATTTTGGAAAAAATAAAAATATATTATTTTGGGGAGGCTTCATCGTAGCAATATCCACTATTGGAATGAGTTTTGGTTTAGGAAAATTGATAGAACTCAGTTTTATGCAATCAAGAAATCATTTTTTTGTTGGATTGTTAATTTTTTTTGGACTTTCAAGTTGTTTTGCAACTAAGGGACTTATTTCAAGTGTAAAAGAGATTGCACAACTAATAGAACGCAAAGAAGTTAATGACAACAATGAAAGAATAATTAAAGAGAAAGTGCAAAGAATAGTAAGCAGGGACGTAAGGTCATCCTCTATAAAACATCTCTTGAGGTCAAGTACTGAGAGTCTTACCGAAAATTCTGTTGATGGAATATTTGGGCCATTATTTTGGATTTTTATTGGAATTGTGTTTATGAAGTTTTCAATTTTTCTTCCAGGACCTTTATCACTTGGTTTTTCTTATAAAGCCATTAGTACTTTAGATTCAATGATAGGTTACAAATATGATTACTTTAGGTATTTAGGTTTTTTCAGTGCGAAAATTGAAGATATTTTTACGTTTATCCCTTCAAGATTAGTTTTAATCACATTACCATTAGTTAGCTCCAAAGTTTTTGAGTATGGATCGATCATAAAAAAAAGCTATCTTGATGGTAAAAAATATGACTCGCCTAATGCTGGAATTTCAGAAGCTATATTTGCCTATATATCAGGTATTAAATTAGGAGGGGAGAGTAAATATAATAATGAAATTATTGAAAAGCCAATAATCAACGCAACTGGAGAAAATTGCACTGAAGAAAAAATCAACTTAATTTGTCAATTAATTTTAAAATTACAATTTTTATGGATAATAATTTTTGTCTTAATTTTTTTTACAATCTCGAGTTTAATTTAATAATAAATTAGTTTTAAAATTATTAAAATAAACTTAAAAATCTATGCAAGAAAAAGACTCTCCAATGGAAAATCAAAATGATGGTTTCACTAATACACCATCAAGTGATAATAAATACTCAAAATGGGTAGACAATCAGGGGGATGAAGTAAAGAATGTTTTCGGATTTAATAGCAGCGCTGAGCTTGTGAATGGAAGAGCAGCTATGATCGGATTCTTAATGCTCATATTAACTGAGTTTGTTTTTAGCGGCAGACCTGTAACCTCTTCAATTTTTGGTATCAATTAAAAATGGAAGAAAAAAAATCTAATCCAATAAGAGTAATCTTATACATTTCTATATGGGTAATAATTTGGGGAACATTAGGTTCTTTCATAGATTATCCACTTTATAAAAATAAAATATACTTAGAAGGGAGCATATATCAGTATCTAACTTTTGCAATTACAGCTATAATATCCATAATAAGTGCAAAGTTTTTTTATAAAAAATTTGAGTTATAAAAATTTATACCTAAATTTCTTGATAATTTTAGCTGGTTCTTTGTTTTCATTTGACTCGTAAAGTATCCACTGATGTGTCTCTGTATCATGATCACAACCGTAATTTCCAGATAGGTTATCGTAACTTGAAAGATATGAATGACAATTTTGGTCTGCCTCAAAAGCAGAATCATAACCCGTTAGAAAATATATCAAAAATAGAAGGATTACTAACAAAAAAAATACTTGAAAAACTAAATTTACTACCTTCATAAGAATTTATAAAATTTTAATATATCATTTTAAAAATTTTTTGATCTAAAAATATTTAACGACCAACATTAAAAACAAAGTCATGGAATTCTTGATTCTTTAAATAAAGAATAACAAGCAATATTAAAATCAAATTTAAGCCTAGTACTATTGATCCAAAAATATTTATTTGTTTTTTACCTGGCAAAGTGTATGTAAATTTCTTGCCTTTAAGAAAAGCTGCTAAGCCTTTTTTTTCTTTTTTTGATTCTTTTATTTCAGCATCATTTTTAATTTCATTATCAGAGAAACCTTTTTCCATTAAAACTTAAAATCCAGGTTTATACTATTCAAAAAAAAAAAAAATTTTTTAATAATTAACAATTTTTAATCACATATTTGTTCATAAATGAAATTCTCTCATTAGAGAAATTTTTTAAAAAATAAGCTTCAATAATTGCAGACTGCAATCCCAATAAACTTGATTGACATTTAAATCGATTTTGGTCAAATATAACTAGTTGAAGTTTTTCTATTTCAGAAATTAATTCTTTACATACTTGATTTTGAGAACCTTTAATACATTCACTCGATTGTTTTATAATTATTGACTTTGTTGTTATTGTTTCTGCCATAAGGAAATTAGAAAAAAATAAAAATTTCAGGAATAATATAGATAAAAATTTCATTTATTCTTGAGATATAAAATTTAGAAAATTATTACAAATAAAAAAAAGATATCTCCATTTTATTGATATTTATAAAAAAAGATGCCCTTAAAGAGCATCTTATAGATTAAGGGAAAAGATAGATATTAAAAGATTAACCTTGAACTCTATCTTTAAAAAGTTTACCTGCTGAGAATGTTGGAACTCTTTTAGCAGGTATTGCTATTTTTTCGCCTGTCTTAGGGTTCAATCCCTGTCTTGCAGAACGATCTCTTGGCTCAAAAGAACCAAATCCTAGTATGGAGACTTTTTTGCCTTCCACGACTGAATCAACAATAGTTTCAATAGTCGTATCAACTATTGAAGAGACAACAGTTTTTGTTTCTCCTGTTGCAGCAGACACCAGGTTTACTAAATCAGCTTTGTTCATTGAATTTTAAAGTAAAGCAGAGATTAATTAGACATGAATTGTAATCAAGCCTAAAAACCTCGAACTTGCACATCATATGGACCAAATACGAATACGGCAACCGAAAATGCCGGCGGCGCAAAGCTTTATACATAATTTAGGGGCATTTTTAACTATAAAATTAAAGTTTGTAGCTGCAAATTTTTCTAAGTATAAAAAAAGTCTCTTTAACTAAAAAATAGCTAAAATGATTGGTACCACTTGATTTTTCTTTAAGAAATCTAACTTAATTTTTCAAAATGAACAATGTCAAAAGTTATCGAATCTTAAAAGTAAAGAAATATATTATATTTTATTAAATTTCAGATATATTTCCTTCTCATCACATGAGAAAGTTTGATTTGTATTTTGAAATCAAGAAAAATCTGGAATTTTCTCATTATTAGACCATTGCTCCAAATCGATTTCTATAAAGCATATATAAATATAAATATGGATAAATTACAGTAAGCAAATGAAATCAATCTTCTCTAATTTTTAATTAAATAGATTAGTGAAACCTTAAATTTGCAGGTTTTTTTTAATTTTGCATCTATTATTCAAATAACAGCAAATTGAATAACTTCTAACATTATTCCACTAATTAATGAGACAGTGAATTATATAAATAAAGGGAAACCATTTCCTTTAGGAAGTTCTCTTACATCAAAAGGAGTAAATTTTTCTTTAGTAGCAACAAATGCAGAATATGTAGAAATCTTATTTTTTGAAAAAGAAAACTCTGAATTCCCAAAAACCGTATTCAAATTAGATCATAAAAATAAGACCGGTCCTTACTGGCATGCTGAAATAAGCAATTTAAAAGAAGGTTGCATTTATGCTTTTAGGATAAAACAAAAAAATAATGGGATTAACAATAACTACGAGAAAAAAGTTTTACTCGATCCATGTTCAAGGGGTATTACTGGATGGGAAAGTTACAAAAGAGAAAATGCATTAAAAATCCATGAAAATACAAATTCTTGTCTTAAAAGCGTTGTTTGCGATAGGAAATTATTTAATTTTAAAGATTTTCCCAGACCAAAACATTCTTGGGAAGAAACTATTATTTACGAACTTCATATCAAAGCTTTTACTCAATCAACTGATAAAGATGAAAGTTGTTTTAAGAAATTTTTAAAAAAAATTCCGTATCTTAAAGAACTGGGCATAACGACAATAGAATTACTCCCAATTTTTTGTTTTGATCCAACTGATGCGCCAAATGGTTTAAAAAATTTTTGGGGTTATAGTCCAATTAATTGGTTTACCCCACATTTTGAATATCTTTCAAATGAATCTGCCGAAAAGAACAGAGAGGAATTTAGAAGATTAGTAGAGGAATGCCATAAAGCGGACATTGAAGTCATTTTAGATGTTGTATTCAATCATACGTCTGAAGGAGATTCTCAAGGACCAGCAATATCTTGGAAAGGTATAGATGAAAATCTTTATTACTTTATAGGAAAAGATAAAAATTATCAGGATGTTTCTGGGTGTGGAAATACTATTGCAGCAAATAGAGGATTAGTTAGAAAACTAATAATTGAATCATTAAAATGTTGGGCGAGTGAATTTGGTATTGATGGTTTTAGGTTTGATTTAGGAATTGCCCTATCAAGAGGAGAAAATCTTTCCCCACTCGATAATCCTCCAATTTTCGAAGATATAGAATGTGAACCAGAACTTATTGATATCAAGCTAATAAGTGAACCATGGGATTGTGGTGGTTTATATAAATTAGGTAATTTCCCATCTAAAAAAACTTTCACATGGAATGGTCATTTTAGAGATGATTTACGGAGATTTTGGAAAGGAGATAAGGATACCGCATGGAATATGAGCGATAAAATAAAAGGTAGTCCATCTATTTATAAAGAAGATAATGTTTACCCAAAATCAATAAATTTTATTACTTCACATGATGGATTCACCCTTAAAGATTTAGTGACATTCGACACAAAACATAATTTTGCGAATAAAGAACAAAATAGAGATGGTGATAACCATAACAACTCCTGGAATCATGGCATAGAAGGTCCAACGACAAACTTATTAATCAATGATTTAAGAAAAAGACAACAAAAAAATCTTATTCTTAGTCTACTTATATCTAAAGGTGTTCCAATGTTACTTATGGGTGATGAGATAGGAAGGTCTCAAGGCGGCAATAATAATTCTTGGTGTCAAAATAATTTAATGGGTTGGATGAATTGGAATCATAGTCAACAAGATTTAGAGTTATTAGATTATTTTAAATACGTTATAAAAGTTCGAAAAAAACTTATAAAAATTTTTAATCCATCATTCTTACCCAACAATCTAAGCCATGAAAATAATCCAAGATATCATTGGCATGGAACAAAATTAGATAGCCCCGATTGGAGTAGTTGGTCTCACACAGTTGCCTTCAGTATTAACAAAGGGAAAAATAATCCTCTTGTCTGGATAGGTTTGAACGCATATTCAAAAAGTATCGATTTCCAATTACCAAAATGTAAATATAATTGGTTAAAAGTTATTGATACTAGCATGTCTGAGATTTTTGAACCAACAACTATTAATGAAAAATCTGTTTCAATAAAGAGTAGAAGCTCTTTATTAATCATTTCAGAAGGAATATTTGGAGCTAAAAATAATATACTCTAAAAGCGGGCGGCGGGAATCGAACCCGCATCTTCAGCTTGGAAGGCTGAGGTTTTACCACTAAACCACGCCCGCAATAAGTAATAGAATTACCATTGCAATAATACATTATCAAACAATCAACAAAGTAAAAAGATTGGAAAATTCACACTCGAAAAAAAATATTTCAAGATTAATGTTCTCCTATGGACTAGGAGATGCAGGAACTGGTTTAGTTGCGACGCAATTTGGTTTTTTTCTATTCAAATTCTTTATTTCGGCTGGTTTACCAGTAATAATTGCAGGTTCATTGTTGATGTTAATAAAAATATGGGATGCAATAAATGATCCGTTAATTGGATGGTTAAGTGATCGGACAAAATCAAGATGGGGGCCTAGAATCCCTTGGATGATTTCAGCATCTATTCCTCTAGGTTTCTCTTTAGCTGCAATATGGTGGACGCCCACAGGTTCAGTACTTAACAAGACTATTTACTATGCAATAATTTCTATAGTGGTGATGACTGCTTATACAAGCATTAATCTTCCTTTTGCAGCTCTATCAACTGAAATTTCCGAAAAAATAGAAATAAGAACTAGGTTAAACGCATCTAGATTTACTGGCTCAATAATTGCGGGACTAACTGGTTTGATAATTGCTGGAGTTGTTTTAGGTTCTGAAGGATCAGCAAATAATGAATATTTTTTAATGGGTAAAATAAGCGGCTTTATTGCAGTTACGACAACATTAATATCATGTTGGGGGTTAGCTCCATTTGCAAAGAAAGCCAGAAGGCCTTCAGGGAAAGTAGAACCCATCTTACTTCAATTCAAAAGGATCTTCAGAAATAAAAAATTTCTCAAAGTTATTACTCTTTATATTTTGCTCTGGTGTGCATTGCAGTTAATGCAAACAGTAGCGTTAATTTATGTAGAAGATGTACTTATGGTACCAGCAGATATTGCCAAGTGGATCCCAATACCTTTCCAAATAAGTGCCTTAATAGGTTTACAAATATGGACAAGAGTATCAAATAAATTGAATAGGATTGCAGCTTTAAACTATGGAGCGATTCTATGGATAATTTCATGTACGGCATCTTTATTTTTGCCCTCTTTAGCGAAAGTCTCAGGAGTTGGGTTTAGTATATTTTTAAATGCCGGTAACATAATTTTGTTCATTCTTTTAATTTTCATAATTTGTCTTATTGGCATTGGGGCTTCAACTGCTTTTCTGATCCCATGGTCACTTCTTCCCGATGCAATAGACGAAGATCCAGAGAAACCAGCAGGTTTATATACTGCATGGATGGTACTTATTCAAAAGATAGGCATAGCATTGAGTGTTCAATTATTAGGATTTTTATTGTATTTATCTGGCTATCAATCATGCTTTGTTGATAATGATAGTTTTAATATTATTGAACAATGTAATTCAGCACAATTAACTATTAGATTATGTATTGGTTTTATTCCCTCAGTATTGGTAATAATTGGTCTATTAATAATGAGGCAATGGGATCGAAAATTAATTACGAAATAATGTAGAAAAATGTATTACCCTAAGTTTGTTAAAAGACTTCTAAGCAGTTTAATCATAGGAGGCCAAGCAATTAATTTTATCTTTAGAGGTAAAATTTCCAAAAATGATCTCTTTGATCAATTAATGGAGTCAGGTCCTGGAAGTTTGTTAATTGTATTAATTACTGGAATAGCGGCGGGGACAGTTTTTAATATTCAAGTTGCATCACAATTAACAAGTATGGGGGTATCAAGTGAAATAGGAGGTTTATTAGCAGTAGGTATGGCGAGAGAAATGGCTCCTCTTTTAACTGCTACCTTAATGACTGGAAAGGTCGCCACCGCTTATGCAGCACAACTAGGCACTATGAAAGTTACAGAACAAATTGAGGCTATAACAATGTTAAGAACTGAACCTGTCCAATATTTGGTAGTTCCAAGATTACTATCTATGGTAATAATGTCTCCGATACAGTGTCTTTTGTTTTTATCTGTGGCTTTGTGGAGTGGTCAAATTTGGAGCACAATTTTTTATAAAGTTCCTCCAATAGTTTTTTGGACATCTGTAAGATCAGGTAATGTGAGTTTAACCAATACAGACTTAACTTCAATGTTGATAAAATCTGTAGTGTTCGGATTACTCATTGCAATTATTGCTTGTGGATATGGACTCACAACTAAAGGAGGTCCAAAAGAAGTTGGAACAAGTACAACAGGAGCGGTTGTAATGACTCTTGTTACTGTATCTTTAATGGATGTATTCCTAACACAAATTTTATTTGGGTAATTAAATGTTTAACACTAAATCAAAAGAAGAAGAACCGGTAATAATATCACCTTCATTTCAGCTACCGATAATTCTAATAGTTTTGAGTTTTATGCTTTTATTTTTGAATATAGGTTCCTTGCCAACAATAGTTTCTGCATCTTTTAGCTTTTTCTTATTGCTTCAGTCAATTACCTTAAGGATCAAAATAACAAATGAAAATTTTATCGTTTTACAATTAGGGAAAGAGATTAGGACTTTTCCATTCAAGAACTGGATATCATGGAAATTCTTTTTTCCTTCAATACCAGGTATTTTTTATTTTAGAGAAAAGTCCAGTCCTCATTTATTACCAATATTATTTAATCCAAAACAATTAAAAGATGAACTTTTAAAAAAAGTTGACTCCCTGGAAATTAAAAAGTCCTAAAAATTCATTTTTTGCTTAATTATCAAAATTATTTAAATGACCAATACAGAAATTCCAAATAATAATCCTGAGAAGGAATTAATATTAGATAAATCAATTTCAGATGATAAAACCAAACAAATTATTAATAAAAATACAACACAAATTAAAAAAAATTCTTCAAAAAGCAAAAATTCAAACGAATCTTTTGATGAAATTTCTAATGAAATTTTTAGAGATCTCGTTTCAAAAAAAGACTATTTAGTTAAAGAAATAAAAGAGTTAGAAACAAAAAAAAAGGAAATAGAAAAAGATATTGAGTCAAATTTTAAAGGACAGTCAGATAATATTGCTAAAAGAGTTAAAGGCTTTCAAGAGTATTTAACTGGCGCTTTGCAGAATCTTTCACAAAACGTAGAGAAACTTGAATTAGTTTCGCAACCAATAATTGTAAAGCCTTCTCCCCTTGATGAGAAAAAGCAAAACGATAGCGCAAATAATGTAGTTAATGTTCCTGCTCTTTCTGAAACATTTAAGCCAGATGAAAAGATTATAAAAAGTTGCTTTACAAGTTTCTCGGAACAACCCGACTTTTATGCAGAACCTTGGAAACTAAGACGAAGTCTTGATTCATCAGATATAGAAATCATGGATGATTGGTTTTTTAATATGGGTGGAAGAGGTTCTCTTGAAAGTAGAGGATCTCGACAAAAAAATGCCTTATTATCTGCGGGTTTAATATCTATTCTTGGCGAATTATATGGAGATCAGTTTCAGACTCTTATTTTAGCTTCGCAGCCTGAACGATTAGGTGAATGGAGAAGAATTCTCCAAGATTCACTCGGTCTAACAAGGGATGACTTTGGACCAAATAGTGGAATTGTTCTTTTTGAAAGGCCTGAAGGTGTCATCGAAAGAGCTGATAGATTAGAGGCCAATGAAGAATTGCCATTTATTATCATTGATGCAGCAGAAACCTCTGTTGAAATTCCAATACTTCAATTCCCATTATGGGTTGCATTTGCTGGTTCAGATAATGAAATTTACGATGATCTTGAACTAAACTAAGGTTTATGAATATCTTAATAATTTTTACAAGTTATCTTTTAGGATCACTTCCGACAGGTTTTTTAATTGGAAAATATCTCAAAAATATAGATCTAAGAACTATGGGTTCAGGATCTACAGGTGCCACAAATGTCTTAAGAAATGTTGGGAAATGGCCAGCACTTTTTGTTTTTATCATTGACGTTGGGAAAGGCCTTATTGCAGTAAAAATTGCTCAATATTATACAGATCAAGGATTAATAGAGGTAATAGCAGGGATATCCGCTATCTCAGGACATATTTGGCCAATATGGCTTAGAGGAAAAGGAGGGAAAGCTGTTGCTACTGGATTAGGTATGTTTTTAGCTCTTTCTTGGAAAGTTGGACTCGCATCTCTTGGCATTTTTTTAATAGTTCTAACAAAAACTAAATTTGTTTCTTTATCCAGTATTTCAGCTGCAATCTTACTTCCTATTTTTATGTTTTTTTATCTAGGTGATTTTTTGCACTCATACTTTTTTATAAGTTTAATTGTGGCATTATTAGTGATCTGGAAACATAGAACAAACATAACAAGATTGCTTAAGGGAGAAGAATCCAAAATTAATCAGAATCAATAGATTTAAATATTTCTATTAGAGCTTTGTTAGGATCTATAGCTTTTGAAATTGATCTGCCAATGACTAACTTAGAAGCACCATTATCTATAGCTTCATAGGGAGTCATAATTCTATTTTGATCATCTTTACTGTCAACATTTAATCTGATACCTGGTGTAATAAGTTCAAAATTATCCTTATAAATAGATCTCAACATTTTTACCTCCCAAGGGGAACAAACACATCCATCTAATCCGGCATCAAAAGACAACTTTGCAAGTCTCAATACATTTTCTTCAATTGAATTATTTCTATCAAGATCAGTTTGAAAATCTTTAAGAGAAAAGCTTGTTAAAACAGTTATTCCTATAACCAATGGAGGTTTTACACTGACTGAGGTGGCTCCTTCTAAAGATGCTTTTTTCGAATCCTTAAGAGCTTTTAAACCTGCTGAAGCATGAATAGAAATTATATCAACCCCTAATTTTGAAACTTGGAAACATGCTGCTCGCATGGTATTTGGAATATCATGAAATTTTAAGTCTAAAAAAATTTTTTTATTTAAACTTTTTAATATTTCAATAACCCTCGGACCTTCCCTAACAAAAAGTTCTAAACCAACTTTCACCCACTTAATATTAGGACATTTATCCAAAAGTAATTTTGCTTGACTTACATCTAATCCATCAATTGCCAATATTATTTTATCTTCTGAATTAAATCTGTTATTCATCAATTTTCAGTTTTCAAACCTCTTAATTATTTTTTTTCCAATTTGCAAAATTTTTCCTTCCAAATCACTTTTTGAATTAAACACTAAATCAGGATTTATTACTTTCTGACTATCAATTTTTACACCTCCACCTTTAATAGATCTTTTGGATTCGCTGCTAGATTTGAAAAGTTTTAGAGCACTAAGTAAGTAAAAAAACTTTACTGGAAAAACTACTTCTTTTAAAGAAATCTCTGGAATTTCCCCAACTTTTTCTTTATGTCCAAGGAATAATTTTTCACAGTTTGATTGCGCCTTTAATGCTTCTTCGGCCCCATGGAATAAAGTAGTAACTTCTAAAGCCATTCTTCTCTGTAATTCACGAGGATTTGAGTTTTCCAGAAAACTTAAATCTAATTCAGTAAGTAATTCAAAATAGGTGGGTATTATATTATCGGGTACTTTTTCTAATTTTGAATACATTGAAAGAGGATCTTCAGTTAAACCCACGGTGTTAAATTCAGATTTACTCATCTTCTTAATTCCATCTAAACCTGTCAAAATTGGCAGCAGAACACCAAATTGAGGGTCTTGTTTAAAATGCCTTTGAAGGTCTCTTCCTATGGCAATGTTAAATTTCTGATCTGTGCCACCAAGCTCAATATCTGATTGAACAATTACCGAATCGTAACCTTGTAATAGTGGATATAAGAATTCATGTAAAGCAATTGGGACTTGCGAAGTATACCTTTTATTAAATTCCTCCTTAGCTAGCATTTGACTAACTGTTGCACTCCCCATTAATTCAATTATCGAATTAAGATTTAATCCCTTTAACCATTCACTGTTATATCTAATTTCTATTCTTTCTTTTGAATCAAAATCTAAAATAGATTCATTAGCCGGCTTTCCCATTCCTAGTTGGGTTAAGTATGTTTTTGCATTATCCTTAACTTGTTTTTCGGATAACTGAACTCTTGTTTTGTTTTTTCCGGTTGGATCTCCAATTTGAGCAGTAAAATCCCCAATAATTAAAACTGCAATATGTCCATTATCTTGGAATGCCCTAAGTTTTTTAAACAATATACTGTGCCCAAGATGAATATCGGTTCCAGTTGGATCGATGCCGAGTTTAACCCTTAATTTTTTATTATTTTTTTTCGCATGATCAATTATCTCCGAAAAGGTTTGATCTGTTCCCTTAATTGGGAAATATTCTTCTATTCCCCTTGACAGCCATGATGGCAATTTTAAATTATCTTTCATGAAGCTTTAACCGTTAACTTTAAGAAGTTTTATCAAGTTCATCCTTCATTCTTATTAAGGTTTTATTCATTTGATCAAACATTTGATCAGGAGTAATCCCAAATTGACTTAACTGTGTCTTTAATTGTTCTACTGTCATTTTTGCTTGAAAATCTTCAGACAATTCAAATCTCTTCATAAAAACCTTATAACGATCCATAAGTGATTCCATTTTTTTTATAAACATTTTTTTCCCTTCTCTATCAAATTTTCCATAATCAGAGCCAAGTTTCATAAGTTCTTGGTAATCTGTAAAAAGCTTTTTAGCTTCTTCCTGAACGATGTCTGACTCAAAGAATCCCATTTCTATTTTTTTACTTCTCAGATTAAGGCTCAACTACAAGATAACAAGAATCTTTTAAATTGATTAGAAGATTAATAAATTTTAGTTTATAAATAATTCTTTGATTTATATTTTTTCAGAATTAAATTTAGTAGACATATTTCATAAATATTGGAAAAATTTAACGTAAATAATATTTCAAACCAAAATAGACAATTTGAATTATTTGGTTCAAATGTAAATACTTCAACTAATTTTCAACACTCAAATAATCTAAAAATCAAAGGCGAAATCCTAACTGAATGGAGGGATAGAATATATAATCACCAATTCAAAATTTCAAAAGATACTTACAACAAAACTTTGCACCAAACAAGTCTTCCTATAAATACAATTTCCGATGAAAGAAAAATTGATCCGTTTTCCTTGCAACCATTATCATTGAACTTTTGGAGAACCAATCAATATATACACAATGGTCCAGCAATGTATTTTGTAATTGACTCGATGGAGAGTTCTAAAATAATCCTTTATATAGGTGAAACAAATTCAGCAAATAAAAGATGGAAGGGAGAACATGACTGTAAAAATTACCTCATGAACTATAAAGAAGCCCTAGCTCATAACAAACTATCAAGTCACCAAGATATTCGTTTCTTCTTAGATGTACCTAAAGAAGTAAAATTAAGACGTAAATTAGAACAGCAACTGATATATTTATGGTTACCACCTTTTAATAAAGAAACTCGAGATAGGTGGGCAACTACTTTCACAAACAACTAAAAGTTAATTAAATCTATTTTACAAATGCAATTTTCCACATTCCAAAAAAATCTAGATAACTGGCAAGGTGCTTCATTAATTTTTGGAGTTTTAGAGGAAGAAATTTCAAGCCAACTTGAAAATATAAAATTTGTTATTGACCCAAAATTATTACTAAAAAAAGTTACTCAAAAAAAATTTAAAGGAGAAAAAGGAAAAACTTTAAGCTTTGAATTTTTAGATCAAAAATTAGAAACTTTAACCATAGTTGGTCTTGGCAAATCGAAGGAACTAAATAAAAGTGATATAGAAAACTCTATAGGAAATATAGTTAGGAAAACAGTTGATAAAAATGAAAAAATCAGCATCTTGCTACCTTGGGAATTTATAAATTCACAACTAGAAATAAATCAATTAGCAGAGTCAGTCAGATTATCTGCTTATAAGGACAATAGATTCAATAAGAAAAGAGATGAAAAGAAAGTTCTTAAAGAAATAGAGTTTTTAAATTTAAAAGAATTTGAGAATATTAGTTTTGAAGAGACAGCACAAATATGTGAAGGTGTAGAACTAGCTAGAAAACTTGTAGCTGCCCCTCCAAACAGTCTTACGCCTCAGGAAATGTCTATACAAGCTTCTCAAATAGCTAAAGATCATGGTTTGGAAGTAAAAATTTTAGAGGCAAAAGATTGTGAAGATTTAGGAATGGGTGCATATTTAGCTGTAGCAAAAGGTTCTGATCTAGATCCTAAATTTATACATCTTACTTTGAAGTCAGAGGGGCCTATTAAAGAAAAGATTGCCCTTGTTGGGAAGGGTTTAACCTTTGATTCGGGAGGATACAATCTGAAAGTAGGAGCATCTCAAATTGAAATGATGAAATATGATATGGGCGGAAGCGCTGCAGTTTTAGGAGCAGCAAAAGCACTTGGAGCAATAAAACCAAAGGGATTGGAAATACATTTTATTGT
This sequence comes from uncultured Prochlorococcus sp., assembly GCA_902576415.1. Classification (GTDB taxonomy): domain Bacteria; phylum Cyanobacteriota; class Cyanobacteriia; order PCC-6307; family Cyanobiaceae; genus Prochlorococcus_A. The sequence goes on from CACGVZ010000007.1 coordinate 47,559, forward strand.
GGCATCTTGCGAAAACATGATAAATGGATCTGCAGTACATCCTGGAGATGTAGTTAAAGCATCTAATGGTAAGACAATTGAAATAAATAACACTGATGCAGAGGGCAGACTCACATTAGCTGACGCTTTAACTTACGCATCAAATTTAAAACCAGATTCAATAATAGATCTCGCAACTTTAACAGGAGCTATTGTAGTTGCATTAGGGAATGATGTAGCTGGATTCTGGAGCAATAATGATGATCTAGCAAATGACCTAAAAGCCGCATCAGCCCAGTCTGGAGAAGAATTATGGCAAATGCCTTTACAAAAATCTTATAAAGAAGGTTTAAAGTCTCATATAGCTGACATGAAAAATACAGGCCCTAGAGCAGGTGGCTCAATAACTGCTGCTTTGTTTTTAGAGGAATTCTTTGATAAGGAGATTAAATGGGCTCATATTGATATTGCTGGGACTTGTTGGACTGACAAGAATAAGGGTATTAACCCATCAGGTGCAACCGGTTTTGGAGTTAAAACTCTTGTTCAATGGATTAAAAACAAATAACTATATTTAAATCATTCATTCCAAAGATTTGTTGATCTAGCGTTATCTCCCCATAATTTATCCAACCTCTGATCTCTCCCACATGAGAATCTATAGAACTTATATTTTAATTCATTTCTCTCAGCAAAATCCTGATGATATTCTTCAGCTAACCAAAATTGACCTTTTGATTTAAGTTCTACAGATATTTTTTCTAATGGCACACGCAATTCATTAGAGGCGGAAACAACTGCATTTATTGCATCACTTTCCTCAGTTGCATCTTTGAAAAAGATCACTGGCCTATAAGAATCTCCACGATCACAAAATTGACCCTTACCGTCCAGAGGATCAATATTTCTGAAATAAAGCCTAAATATCTCTGGTAAAGTTACCAATTTGGGATCATAGTCCACCAAAACTACTTCTTGATGTCCTTCATGATTTTCGTAGGTAGGATTTTGCAAGTCTCCACCTGCATAGCCACTTTGCACGAAATTTATCCCCTTTAATGACTCTAAATCATGCTCTAAACACCAAAAACAACCCCCTGCAAGAATCAATTCTTCTGCAAAAGCGTTTACAGGATTAATAAAAATTGAAAGAGCAATTATTAGAGGTAAAAAATATTTCATTTTTTTATTATAAAGTTCAAATTATCGAATTAATAATCTCTTTAGCAGCTCTCTTTACTACGCCTTCTTCACCTAATTCTTTTTTTAAAAAAGCATAACCTTTTTTTATTTTTATTTTTTCTGATTTCCCCTCAAGAATCCTACAAGATTTATAGAAGATTTTCTTTTCATCAAACTCTTTCTGTACAAACTCAGGTATTATTAATTTATTAACTAACAAATTTACAGGGGAAATAAATCTTACTTTGAAATTAAGAATATATCTTGCAATAAAAGCTGTTATTTTACTTACTCTATAACCAACAATCTGCGGTATTCCATATAATGACAATTCCATATTAACTGTCCCTGATTTGCAAAGAGCAATTTTTGTGAGCGAATAGATATAAGGCTTTAATCTTGCATTATCTTTTTGAGAAATCACATGTCCTACGACTTTATATTTTCTAAAGGCATTTTCAAATCTTTTATCAAAAACTTCCCTACAGGAGAGGATATAAACAACCAAATTTGGATATTTTTGTTGTAATTTTCTAGCCGTCTTCATAAAAGTAGGTAATATATATTTCAATTCTTGAGGTCTTGAAGCAGGCATTAAAAGTAAGATGTTTTGATTTGGATTAAGTTTCAGAATTGTTCTAGCATTTTTCTTTAGAGGAAGTTTTTTTGTCAAATCAATCATTGGATGTCCAACCCATAAAACATTTCCACCCATCTTTTTATAAAAAGCGGCTTCTTTCTTGAAGATCGCAAAAATTTTATCTGAAAAATTTATTAAATTAGTAGAAGTATTATTCCCAACCCTCCAGGCCCACTCTTGAGGAGCGATATAGTAAAAAATTGGAATTTTAGTCTTCGATCTTTTTAATTTAATTCCAATTTTTATGTTAGGGCCCATATAGTCAATCAAAATTAAGCAATCTGGAGGATATTTCTTTAATAATTTATAAAATCTTTTTTGGATTCTTATTGTTGGAAAAATAAGAGGTAGAGCCTCCCAAATTCCAATGGCACTAATGGATGTAGTATCTTGAAGAATTTTTACACCCTCTTTTTTCATCCTTTCACCGCCTAATCCACAAATTTCTAAGTCTATAGATTTTTTTTTCGCTTCTTCTAATAATGCTTTTGATAACAAACTTCCATGTAAATCTCCAGAGACTTCTCCAGTACTTATAAATATCTTTTTATTCATAAATTTACTACAGGCATTGGTCCTCGTCTCCCTTGAGATATTGATTCCTTGAGGAAATTACATAATTTTGAAGATGAAAGATCTAATTCTTCTTTCATTAATTTTTCTAATGAATTTGAAATCGCATCACTAGATTTAAAGAGAAGATTCCAACTACTTTGGAGTAATTTTAAATCAAAATCTTTATTTTCCATTAAACCACTCCTTTTGATCCCAATCCTATTCAAACCTCTCAATCTTCCTGGATGACCCTCGGCCAAGCAAAAAGGAGGTACATCTCTATCTACTCTAGTCATTCCTCCAATCATCGCTAAGTAACCAATATGTACGAATTGATGAATACCTAAACAGCCACCAATAACAGCTTTATCTTCAATCTTTACATGTCCTGCAACTTGAACACTATTTGATAAAACTATCCCATTCGCAAGTTCACAATTATGACCTATGTGGCTATAAGCCATCAACAAATTATTATTACCAATAATAGTTTTTTCACCTTCATCAGTTGCCTTATTAATAGTTACGCATTCTCTAAAAGTATTATTATCTCCAATTATTACTTCAGTAGATGCACCTTTATATTTAAGATCTTGAGGATCCAGACCTATAAAAACATTTGGGAAAACTTTATTATTAATACCAATTTTAGTTCTTCCAGCGATGACAGCATTTGGGCCTATTGCGGTCCCTTTTCCGATAGTCACATTAGGGCCGATAATTGCTCCTTGAGAAATAATGACACCATCATGAAGTTCGGCACTTGGATCAACAAAAGAGTTTGGGTGCACTTTTACACCACTAATGCTTGCCTTTGATTCAGTATTTTTATTATCCATATCTCTAATCAACTAATGAGAACATCAATTCTCCAGCACAAACTAACTTCCCATCAACATGTGCTTCACCTTTAACCTTGCCAAATCTTTGTCTTTTAATACTTAATAATTCACAAGAAATTATCAATTGATCTCCAGGCACAACAGGTTTTCTAAATTTAACGTTATTTATTCCAGCGAAGACGAAAAGTCCTTTAGGAAGATCAGGCATTTGAGTTACTATTATCCCCCCAACTTGAGCCATTGATTCAACAATAAGAACTCCAGGCATTAAGGGCCTTTCAGGGAAATGTCCTTGAAATTGAGGCTCATTAACGGTTACATTTTTTACTGCGACAGCCCTCTCACCAGGAATATTCTCTATGACTTTATCCACAAGAGCGAAAGGATATCTATGAGGTAATAAACCTAGTATTTTCTCAGAGGAGAGTTGATTATTTTCACTGGATAATTTCTTTTCCAAAATAATTAAAGATGAAGTTAATTGTTTAGCGATGAGGCCAATGAAGCATTTAAAGAATGTGATCCTTTATAAACTAAAATTTGAGCCTTAGGTAACCCTACCAAAGCCAAGTCCCCAATTAGGTCCAAAATTTTATGTCTTATTGGTTCATTATCAAATCTTAATGGTGGATTAACCCATCCATCTCCATCACACACAAGGGCATTTTCCAAACTTCCTCCCTTAATTAATCCAAGTTCACTTAACTCTTGAAATTGATCCTTAAAACCAAATGTTCTTGCTGGAGCAATCATTTCAACAAAACTTTTTGGATTTAAATCGATCACAAAAGTTTGATTTCCAATTGCTTTATAGGGAAAACTTATAGTTGATATGATTGTAAGTTTTTCGGAGGGAATTGCAGCGATAATCGAGTCTTCTTTATTTAGAATTATTGATTTATTAATCCCCCGAAAAAAATTATCTGGCTTAGGTGACTTTTTTATACCTACTTCTTCAAAATTTCTAACCCACTGAATTGCCGATCCATCCAAAAGCGGGATCTCTTTTCCATCAACCTCAATATGTATATAACTTAATCCACACCCAGCCATTGAAGATAATAAATGTTCAATAGTATATAAATTTCTTCGACCAAGTTTAACAGCCGTACAAAGCATCGTACTTCCTATTAAATCTTGAGTTAGCTTAAAAATTTCGTCGGGCTTATCTTTAAATGAAATATAATAACCTTCTTTTTCATAAGAAGAAATTGTTACTCTTGTTGTATCGCCACTATGAAGACCTATACCCTCTCTGGAAATATCACCAGCTAAGGTATAACAATGATCATAATTAGAAGGCCAAGAAAACACTTAAAACTTCCATCCAACTCCTAGTGTATATCTCCAATCTCCACTTAGATCCTTACTAGCAACATCTAATCTTAATGGGCCAATTGGAGTTTTCACTCCAATCGAACCTCCAAACGAATAACCTGAACCAGATTTCTGTAATAATTTACCAGGTTTTCCTGGAACATCCTTTTGAGAGCCTAAATCACTTCCTGCATCAGCGAATAAAGCTCCTGTTAGCATTTTCCAAATAGGGAATCTGTACTCTACTGTGCCCTCAACAAAACTTTTACTTACAGCCAAGTCACAAGATCCCCAACCTCTAACAGATGATGTCCCTCCCATACAAAATGCTTCATAAGGAGGCAATTCCCCAATAATAGTTCCAGCTTTAAGTTGAAAGCCTATAGCTTGAGGACAATCTTCACTATTTCCATTACTAGACTTACATTCTTTGGTTAGATTTATAAATCTTGTTGGTATGAAATATGAATATGAGGCTCTCATTCTATTAAAAGTTGGTGATTTGTGACCCATTGAAACAAATTGTTCTGTACCAAAGGTTAATTTATTTCCTGAAGTTGGATTTACAGAATTATTCAAATTATTTCTAGATGTACTTGCAATAACACTTACTAATATATTTTCATTGGGGCATGTACCATCATCTGGAGTAAAACCAATACAAATAATATCACTTATATTGCCTGTAGTTGGCGTCATATCACCATATGGTTTTTTATTCCCATCACCATCAATCAACCTTACTTTCTTAAAGTTCATACCTGTAAGAACTCTCCATTTAGCCACTTTAAATGGATCCCCACCATTAAGAGGCCTCGAAAAGGAAAATCCACCGCCAGATTTTTCTAGAACTATTGACGAAAAAGAATCCGCAGTTGAAGTATTTTTATTATCTACAGCATATATTCGTCCATTATTTTCGCTTTTGAATTCTTGAGGGTAATCTCTACTTAGAAATAAATTTGTTCTGAAAGAAGTTTTATGTTTATCACCTTTAATCCATGGATCAAATAAAGAAAAATTATAGGTTGTTGAATATTCACCAAAATTTAGATTGATTTTTGTAGACCAGGCTCTTCCCAGTGTATTTGTTTCCTGCAAACCAATTGAGGCGAAAACACCTGAACCATTACTATAACCAAGTCCACCTGTTAATGATCCTGTTCTTTGTTCGCTCAAATCTAAATAAATTATGACTTGGCCGGGATTTAAACTATCAGGACCAAGAGACACTTTTACATCATCAAATAATGATGTGGCGTAGAGTCGATTGATATCAGCTTGTAAAGTTTTTCTATTAAATATAGTGCCAGGTTTTGTTTTTAACTCTCTCTCTATGACCCAGTCTTTTGTTTTTCCTTTTCTAGGTTTCCCATCGATAATAGATTCACCATCAGCTCCTTGGAATCTAAACTGTACATCAGATATGATTCCTTCAGAAACATTTAAGGTTACTATTCCATTTTCAGATATCCTATCTGGGCCTTTAATTCTAGCTAAGGAATAACCTTCACTTTCATAACGCTTTTTTATAATTTCAATTTTATTTTGTAATTCATTAAGGTTAAGAGTTGTGCCATAAAAATTTTTAAAAATATCATCTACATATTCATTGGAAATTAGTGAGTTTTTTGGTTGAAGTTCAACTTTTTTTAAAATTGGATTAGGCACTATATTTACTATTAGCCTCACTCCTAATGGTCCGTCTTGAGACTTTATTTTCACTCCTGAAAACCAACCACTAGCATAGATTGAATTTAGGTCACGATTTAAAATTTCGTTATCAACAATACTACCAGGCTTGATACTCATAGAATCATATGCAGCTAATTCAAGTTTTCTGCCCTCAGGATGATTTTCCCAACCTTCGATAATGATTTCTGATATGAGAGCACTTTCTTTATTAATTTTGTTTTCATTTTCTGCTACTAAGAAATTTGTTTCTTGTTTTATATCAAATTCTTGATTTAAAACATTTTTATTAATTTCTAGAGTTTTAATTGCTTGCTCAAAGTCATTTGGCAAATACTTAGCAGCTAATTCTGAATTGTTTGAAAGTAAAATTAAGGGTGAAAAAGTGATATTTGAAAAAACTTTACTAAATTTTAAAAAATGTTTCTGCATAGTTTTTTTAATTATGGAAAGTAACAACATTCATTGAATTTAAATGAATTCATTTATTCTTCGGTTAATTTCACTATAAGCTTCAATTAAACCACCTAAATCATTCCTAAATCTGTCTTTATCTAGACTTACTATTGTATCATTTTTCTGATTAAGATCCCATAATCTGCAATTATCGGGACTTATCTCATCCCCAAGAAGTATCTTTTTTTCAAAATCATAGCCAAACTCCAATTTGAAATCTACGAGTTGAAGCCGAATATTTTTAAAAAAACTTTTAAGGATTACATTAATTCTTAGAGTTAAATCGATTATTAAATCTAAATCTTGAGAGCTTATAATATTCATTAATTCAATCCTATCTTTTGTAATAATAGGATCATTCAGTTCATCATTCTTAAGATAGATATCAATTAATGGTTTTGCCAAAATAGTACCTGGTTTAATAGTCGTTTGTTTACACAAAGATCCATAAGCTGTATTTCTTAGAACAATTTCCAAGGGAATTACTTTTATTTTTTTTGCGATCATTATATTTTCATTTTTGAGTTCGATAAAGTGAGTTGGAATATTATTACTTATGAGGATTTCAAAAATTCTTGCACTTATTAAGCAATTAAGTTTCCCCTTCCCTTCAAACTTTGCTTTTTTCAATGCATTAAAAGCTGTAGCATCATCTTTAAATTCAATTATTACTTTATCTGAATCATCATGAGAAAAAACTTTTTTTGCTTTACCTTCATAAATCAACTCGTATTTATTATTCATTAAACCCTCATTTTATTACTAAAAGTATTATTTTTATTTAACATATTTATTAGAGATCGACTATCTAGAAAAGTTTATTTCATTTTAACTAATTATTCATCGAAACCTCATAAACTTCAAGAAAAACAAATTTCATGAGTATTAATTCAACAAGTTCTAAGGACTTACGTAAATTAGAAAATGTTTTAATAATTGGAAATGGCGGAAGAGAAAATTCTTTAGCTTGGGCAATTCAAAAAAATGAACTAGTCAAAAAAGTTTATTTAATCCCTGGCAACGCTGGTTCAGAAAGAATAAATAAATGTGAAAGAATAAAAATTGATATTATTAATAAAAACGAATTAGTCGAAAAGCTTAATTTTTTAAACATAGATCTAGTTGTGATAGGACCAGAAATACCTTTAGCAAATGGTCTAGCCGATTTTCTTCGAAAAAAAGACTTCAAAGTCTTTGGCCCGGGTAAAGATGGAGCAAGATTGGAATATAGCAAATCTTGGGCAAAAGAATTTATGAAAGACGCAAATATTCCAACTGCAAACTTTTGGAAAGTAAATTCTTTAGCAGAGGCCAAACAAATTATCTTTTCATCATTAATTCCACTTGTAGTAAAAGCGGATGGTCTAGCCTCAGGTAAAGGTGTTTTTATTCCTGATTCAAAAGATGAATGTTATGCAGCAGCAGAATCAATTTTTAATGGTAAGTTTGGCAAATCTGGGAACGTAGTGGTATTGGAAGAAAAAATTGAGGGCCCAGAAGTTTCAGTTTTTGCTCTATGTGATGGAGAGAGATACACATTACTCCCAACCGCTCAAGATCACAAACGTCTCAATGATAATGATAAAGGTCCCAATACTGGAGGGATGGGTGCTTATTCTCCTACACCGCTTTTAACAAAAGATTACCTTGATAGAATAATCAAAGAGATAGTTGAACCGACTATTGTTGAACTTAATAAAAAAAATATTGACTACAAAGGCGTAATTTATTTTGGTTTAATGATCACAGAATCTGGGCCCAAAGTTATAGAATACAATTGCAGGTTTGGAGATCCAGAATGCCAAACAATAATGCCTTTAATGGATCAAAATTTTGTATTTCTCTTAGAAAAATGTTCAATGGGAAATTTAACTGGTGATGAAAAAATTGATACCTTGGATAAGGTTAGTGGTTGTGTAATAGCTACATCTAATGGTTACCCTCATGAGTATAAAACTGGCTTACCAATAAAGATAGGAAAAATTGACTCAAATGATTGTCAAATTTTCGACTCTGGTACATCTCTAAGTAAAAATGGTGAACTATTAACTGATGGTGGTAGAGTTTTAAGTATCGTCTGTCAAGATAAAGATTTCGATATGGCTTTTGAAAAAGCCTACAAAAATTTAAAAGAAATAAATTTTGATGGCATTTACTTTAGAAATGATATTGGTTATCAAGTTAGGAAAAACTTTTTAAAGAAAAATTAAGCTCATGGTAAATACCAATAATCAAGAAAGTAAAAAATATAACCTTATCGATGATGAAGATATTAATTATAACTATTGGATTAATAGACTTCTAACCTGGTGGAGTGGATTTAGTCTGAGAACAAAGTTATTAGCTATAGCAACACTTGTTGTGAGTCTCCTAATGACAGGAATAACTTTTTTTGCACTAAATAGTATTCAAAGAGATGCAGGAATGAATGACACTAGATATGCCCGAGATCTTGGACTACTGCTATCTGGAAACGTCACAGAATTAGTTGCTAATAATCAAAAAAAAGAAATTTCAAATGTAGCTGAAAAGTTTTGGAGATCAAGTAGAAATTTACGTTATATATTTTTTACTGATGCTGAAGATATAGTTCAACTGGGAATACCAATAAGTGCCACTCCTACAAGTTCAGATAGTCAGTTTCAGCTCACTAGAAGATTAAAATTACCATCAGAATTAAAGAAAAGGCCTCAATTCCCATTAGTCAGGCAGCATGTTACCCCTCAAGGTCAAGTAACAGATGTATTTGTGCCAATGCTGTGGAAAGGGAAATATCTTGGAACTTTAGCTTTAGGAGTTACACCTAATAAAAAAGCCTTAGCTAGTGCTGCATTAACAAGGGAAGTTACCATTGCAGTTTTTATTTCGATTTGGGTTCTAGTAATACTAGGAGCTGTATTTAATGCACTTACGATTACTAGACCAGTAAGGGAATTAGTGAGAGGTGTTAGAGAAATTTCAAAAGGAAACTTTAAATCGAGAATTTCTTTACCCATGACTGGAGATCTCGGAGAACTTTTAAATGGATTTAACCGAATGGCCACTCAGTTAGAAAATTATGACGAGGCTAACATTGAAGAACTTAAAGCTGCTCAAATCAAGCAACAATCACTTATAGCTACCATGGCTGATGGTGCAATACTATTAGATTCTCAGGGAAAGATTGTACTTACTAACCCAACAGCAAAAAGATTATTTCGATGGGAAGGAAGATTTCTAGAAGGAAAATATTTTTTAAACGAAATTCCAGAAATTTTGTCTAATGACTTACATACCAACATTGAATCTATTCTTAACAGAGAAAAGGAGAAAGATGATTTAAGGTTTAGCTTAGGAGAACCGCCTAGAACATTGAGAATCGTTCTGCAATCGGTTTTAGACACAAATAAAGTTGAGTTAAAAGGGATTGCCGTTACGATTCAAGATCTTACAAGAGAAGTAGAACTAAATGCGGCACAAAACAGATTTATTAGTAACGTTTCGCATGAATTAAGGACTCCACTTTTCAATATTAAAAGTTACGTAGAGACCTTACATGATTTAAAAGATCAGCTCTCTAATGAAGAACAACTCGAATTCCTCGGCATAGCAAATTCAGAAACTGATAGGCTGACAAGACTGGTTAATGATGTATTAGATTTATCAAGATTGGAGTCGGGAAAAATAATTCAACTAGAGGAAATGGATATAAAACCAGCAATTGAACAAACTCTAAGAAATTATAGACTAAATGCCACAGAAAAAAATGTTTCATTGGCACATGATATAGAAGAGAATATCCCTTCAATTCTTGGAAATTTTGATTTACTTTTACAAGTTTTTGATAATTTGCTGGGAAATGGATTGAAATTCAGTCCAAAAAATAGCAATCTAATGATAAGAGCTTATACATGGCCAGATTCCTGCCCTGCCCTACCCCCAAGTAATAGAGATAATGGGGCTCCCCAATGCGAGTTAGTTTCCCCATTACCAAAAGTAAGAATTGAAATTGCAGATACAGGTTCAGGAATATCTCAAGCAGATCAAGAAAAGATATTTGACCGTTTTTATAGAGTGGAGAATGCCGTTCATACTGAACAAGGGACTGGTTTAGGTTTATCTATAGTGCGAGGGATAATTGAAAAACATGGTGGAGAAATTCGTATGGCTAGTGAATTAGGAGTTGGAACAACCTTTTGGTTTGATTTAGCCTTGGCACAATCTGACAAAGATGAATTATTTACACAAACAATTAATAATACAGATACTTTTTCAAGCTCTGAAATCAATAAAATAATTTAATTATTTTCTAATCCTTTAAAAATATTTTGAACATTTTGATCTGGAACAACTCTATGAGGAGCGCCACTAAAAATCTGTTCAAAGTTAGAAAAAGAATCTTTTATTTCAGGGCCTTTATTAGTGATAATAAATTCTCTTATTCGTTTATCATGCCATGATCCTCGCATTTTAAAGACATTTAAAGCTCTAGCCATTTCTCCCTTTATTTCAACATATTGGAGCAATAAAATAGTATCCGTAATTGTTGAGATATGAGAATCAGTAATAGAGTGACTTCCCATAAATTCTTCTGCGGTATTTGTAAAAAAGCCAGCTATCTCTTCTTGTTTTGTATAACCAGTAACTGCAATCACAAATTGTCTAAATGCATTCAAACTTACACCTCTAGCTAGTGCTGAGAGAGAATCTATCGCCATTCTCTTAGGTTTAAATTGATTGATTTGCGTTTTTATTATTTGCAAGTGATCTTCCAAACCAGTCGATTCAGGATATGCACAAATAATTTTTAGTAAACCATCACTTTCCATTTTTTCAAAGTCTATCCCCCAACTAGTGGCATTCCTAAGCAATTGCGCCCTTGATTCTTCATATGCGAAAAGTATTGCTCGTTCACTGTTGTTATAAGCATCCTCTACAAATTTAGATACAAGCATTGTCTTACCTGTGCCAGTAGCTCCTGTGGCTAGGATAATAGAATCTTGGAAATATCCTCCTCCACACATTTCATCTAGATCTTTAACTCCAGAACTAATTCTAATATTCGAAGATCTTTGAGTAAGTCTCATTGCCCCCAGAGCAAATACACTAATACCATCATTACCCATAGTGAATGGGTATTCCCCTTTCATGTGTACAGTACCTCTTAACTTC
>CACGVZ010000008.1 GCA_902576415.1 uncultured Prochlorococcus sp.
TCTTAGTTCATCAATTTTTTCAGCAATTATAGAAATTTGATCTTCTTTAGGATCTTCAATATCAAACTCTTGAAATGATCTATCAAATTTTTCAAATTTAGAAAGGTCATTCAAAACAATTGAAGACATTTTTCTTGCGAAAACAAGACACTCCATCAGTGAATTACTTGCCAGTCTATTAGCACCATGCACACCTGTAGAAGCAACTTCTCCAACAGCATATAATCCTTTTCTTGTTGAAGATGCATTCAAATCAGTTTTAACACCTCCCATCCAATAATGAGCTGCAGGAGCTACGGGAATAACCTCATTTAATGGGTTAACGCCATAATCTTGACATCGACTTAAGATCGTGGGAAAGCGCTCTACAATTTTTTCTGGGTCAATATACCGAAGATCTAAGCCTACATGGTCTACATTATTATCATGCATATTTTTCATAATTGCTCTACTTACCTGATCTCTAGTAGATAGATCACGATTTTCAAGATTTTTAACTGGACTTTCACCATTTTTATCAACTAATATCGCCCCTTCCCCTCTAAGTGCCTCAGATATTAAGAAGCAAGGTGCACCATAAAATTTTAAAGCTGTTGGATGAAATTGCACAAACTCTAAATCTTCGATAGCAGCTCCTGCTTTCCATGCAAGAGCAATCCCTTCACCAGAGGATTGAGCAGGATTTGTTGTATTGGTAAATAAGTGTCCACCCCCACCTGTAGCCAAAACAACAGCTCTAGATTTAATCCAATATAAATTTGCTCCATCAAGAACCTGAACTCCTCTACATTCTTTATTTTCAATAAATAGTTCAGTTACTCTTACACCCCTGCAGTGAAGAATATTTTCTTGATTCTCAATATGATCTTCTAGAACTTCAACTAATGCTCGTCCAGTACGATCTTTAACATGTAAGACTCTTCTTCGTGAATGAGCTGCTTCCAAGGTAGTAGCTAGTTGATCATAACTTTGATCAAAAATCATCCCTAAATTCTGCAACCTTTCTACACAACCTGGAGCTTCTTTAACTAGCATTTCTACAGCTTGAAAATCACATAGTCCATCCCCTGCTTTTAGAGTATCATTAGCATGAAGATCAAATGAATCATCTTTTCTAACAACCGATGCAATACCTCCTTGAGCCCATCTACTGGAAGATACCTTACTAGTATTTCTATTTAAAAGAAGCACTTTTAAATTTGAGGGTAATTCAAGACAAGTCATAAGGCCAGCAGCTCCAGCGCCTATAACGATTACATCCCAATCATTTATTGGTATCGGTTCTTGCGAAAATGGCGGCCTTAACATTAAACCAATCCACTAAAAGTTGGTTGCAGAATTGCTAAAAAAATAAAAATACCATCAACAATTAATGTCGTTTGAATTACGTAACCAGAAACTAAGAGTGCTTTACCACTAGTGGTATTGATTGTGCCAGAATCTAAAATTTCTTTTGAAATAAACCAAAGTACAATAGCAACAAAAACGATAATAGATAATGATTTTATTTGAATAAGACTCTCTGAAGTTTTTTGAAGAATAATGGGTGCATTTTCAGAGTCTGCTGTAATTACCTGCTTCCATTGATCCATGATTCCAATTAAAAATATTGTAATGTCGGTAACTGCGGTTCCAAATAAAGAAGAGATATAAAAACTTGAACCTATTTTCCAATTCGTACCAAATCCAAGTAAAGCTAATGGGAGAACTACAGCTTCAACAGGTATATGTAGGATAGGAAATGGGCTTAACCAACCCCAGAACAAACAGCCACCAAGCCAACTTCCTGATATACCAAGTAATAATGAACTGACAATAAACCACTTGTTTGATCCTTTCTGATTCAAAACAATTGCCACTGAGACAATAACAAATGTAAAACAAAGAGCACTTATTGGTTCTAATCTAACCCAAGGGGCTTGAACAAAAATAGGTAAAATTACAAAAAAAGAAGACCACAATCTTAAAGATAAAGGATTTGATAAAAAACTATTTTCGTATGAATCAACTGTCTTATTGGATTCATAGTTGAATTTATCTTTTACTTCTAAATTTTTTGTAATTAATTCTTTCAATGAAAAAGGGTATTTCAATTAATCTAAATCGTGTTTTAGAAAACTGCGAATGACATATTTTAATAAATAAAAGGCCCATAATTTGATACCTATATTTACTTTTTTAAAAGTATTTAATACACTTTGAGTCATATATAAGTTTAGAATAAATATAATTAAGAGTATTTGGCCTTAAATTGTGTGGAAAGAAATTAATTATACGGAGGATCCCACTGATCTTTTGGTTCCTAATATTACTTATAAAATAAACCCTGCAGAAATTGAAAGTATTGAAGCTAATTCTATTGCTGAAGAAATAGGATTTGAATCAGGTGATTCAATTATTAGTATTAATGGGAAAAAACCAAGAGATTTAATTGATTATCAGATTCTGATTAGTGAAGAAATTTTAGAAATATCAGTTTTAGATAAAAATCATGATATTCACAATATAAATATAGAAAAAGATCAAGATGTTAATTTAGGTATAAATTTTAAAGATGCATTATTTGATTCAATCAAGCAATGCAATAATAAATGTCCATTTTGTTTTATTGATCAACAGCCAAGTGGCAAAAGAAAAAGCCTATATATAAAAGATGATGATTACAGATTAAGTTTCCTCTATGGCTCTTATTTAACTCTTACGAATTTAAAAAAAGAAGACTGGGAAAGAATTGCTACCCAAAAACTATCCCCACTTTTTATTTCAGTTCATGCTACTGATCCCGCCACAAGAGAAAATTTATTAAAAAATAGAAAAGCAGGAGTGATACTTGATCAAATTTCATGGTTTGAAAAAAACTCCATTCAAATACATGCTCAAATTGTTGTTTGTCCAGATATGAATGATGGGGATATTCTTGAGAAATCAATTTTGGAACTTGCTGAATTCTACAAAAAAACCTCTCAAACAGTACTTTCAGTCGCAATAGTTCCTGTAGGACTTACAAAATTTAGACCTGAAAATGATGGATTGAAATCAATCAGCCCAGAATACGCAAAAAAAACTATTAAACAAGTGGAGAGAATTCAAGCCTCTCTACAAATTACTCTTGGGACTCGTTTTTGTTGGCTTGCAGACGAATGGTATTTAATTGCTGGTACAAATTTACCTAATTACAAAACCTACGAAAATATGCCACAAGAATCTAATGGGGTTGGGACTATTAGAAACTTTCTAGAAGAATTAAGAGAGAAGACTCAAAACCTACCCCAAAAAGTAAAAAAGCCAAAAAAAGTTAGTTGGATTGTTGGTAAATTAGTTTATGAAGCCCTAATTCCTACAGTTAATAAATTAAACTTAATTAATGGATTAACAATTAATTTATATGGTTTGCCGAGTATTTATTGGGGTCAAGATCAAGTTGTTACAGGTCTTCTTACTGGAGAAGATCTAATTTACGGACTGAAAAACAAGGATTTGGGAGAAGCTGTTTACATACCTTCTATTATGTTAAAAATTAATACTGATTTATTTTTAGATGATAAAAATATTCAAGAAGTTGAGAATCAAATAAATACTAAAATTCACGTTCTTGATGATTCAAATGATATTATTAATACTTTGATTGGTTAATCGAATATTTTCGCAACTATAAAACATGCTTAGAAGAGTAATAAATCCTTTCTTATTATTGCCGCTTACTCTAAGTATGAATACCTTTAATGTTCTATCGAGCGAAATAAAAAATTATATTGATAATGTTTTAGAAGAAAAACCAAATATTACTTTTGTTGATTACCAAGAAATAGAAAAACTTGTATTAAATAATCAAGAATTAAAATCATTGCAAAATCTAGTAGCCTCAGCAAGCTTTAATCTCTCAAGTCAAATTTCCAAAAGATATCCATCCTTAGATTTTCAAGCCAATGGGTTACCAAAATATGTCGCAGGTAAAAAGTACAATAGCAATTCACCTACTTTAAAAACATCACAATTTACGGCCAATCCCTCTCTAAATATTAAATGGGATATAATTGCCCCTCTAAGAGGATCTGAAATTAAAATTGCCAAAACAAATTACAAAATTGCACAAAATAATTATGAGATTAAGAAAAAAGATTTAATTCAAGAAGCAAGAATCAGATATCACAAATACAAAAAGTCATATCAAGATATTCAAAATAAAAAATTAACACTTGATTTATCAATTACAAGTTTAGAAAATGCTAAAGCTAAGCTAGATGTTGGAATTGGTACAAAATTTGAAGTTCTTGAAGCACAAGCTCAATTATCTCGAGATCAACAATCACTTAATGAAAAGAAAATAGAACATGAAATTAATAAAATTTCTCTTAAAGAGATTCTGAATGTTAAGGGAGATTTCGAAACTAATAAAGAGCAAAATCTTATAGGGTTTTGGAATTATAAATTGAATAAAAATATTAATGAGGGTTTGGATAAAAATCTTTCCTTAAAAAACCTTATTCTTCAAAAATCAATCAAAAATAGGCAAGCAGAGAGCTTTTTAGCTCAAAATAAGCCAAATATCTATATCAGTAATTCATTATCTAGTACATTTTCAAAGGGGGACTCTCTAGCAACTAATATCGACTCTGCAAAATCAGGATCTAATTATACAAATTCCATAAGTCTAAATTTTGCATGGAGTATTTTTGATGGCGGACAAAATAAGAACTCCTACAAATCAAAAATAGCAGATGCAGAATCCGAAAAATATGCATATGAAAATCTAAAAAATGTTTTAACCACAAGCATTAGTAAAGCCTATTTAAATCTTAAATTAAATGAAGAAAAAATCTTATCAACTGCAAAAGAAATATTATCAACAAAAGAGTCTTTACGGCTAGCGAGACTGAGATACGATGTTGGAATATCAACTTTAAAGGATGTACTAGTGAGACAAAAAGAATTAAGTGATGCAAAATCGAAGAATATCAATGCAATTTATAATTACAATTTGAGTTTAGATGAATTAGAAAGATTAACTTTTCTTGAAATAAGTAATAACTGTTTAGATAACGATAATACGATTAAACAAACAGAGTTTATTTGCAATATCACAAGATGAATCCACCAAATTTAACTAATAAGCAACTAAGTGAATTAGATTCTTTATTTGAATTAGTAAGTCAACGTCAAAAAAAGATTTTGGAAATATTAATGCCAGCAATAAAGCAGATGGATCATTATTAACAAGTTGTGATTTATGGAGTGACAAAACAATCGTAGATGGCTTAGCTTCAATAGCCCCAGGTGAGGGCGTCCTTAGTGAAGAAGGGCAAAAGTTAATTCCAAACTCAAAAGCTTATTGGGTAGTCGATCCACTCGATGGGACAACAAATTTTGCTGCAGGTATTCCTTACTGGTCTATATCAGTGGCAAGGTTCGTTGATGGTAAACCGCAATCCTCTTTTTTAATAATTCCTACCTTGAAAAAAAAGTTTGTATCCATTAAAGGCAAAGGGGTTTGGTTAAATAACCAGATAATAGATCCTAGCCAAAATAATCATCAAAGTGAATGCGTTTCTTTGTGTAGCAGATCAATAAAAAATTTTACAAAAAAAACCAAATTCAGTATTTCCTGGCAAAATCAGACTCTTAGGAGTATCGAGTTTAAATCTTACGAGTGTAGCGATGGGACAAACTTTCGGAGCAATAGAATCAACCCCTAAGATATGGGATATTGCAGCAGCCTGGCTGCTATTAGAAGAACTCAATTGTTCTATAGAGTGGTTAGAAAAAGATCCTTTAAATTTAGTTTCAGGAGAAGACTTGAGCGATGTTAATTTTCCATTAATTGCTTGTAGAACCTCAGAAAAAGTTGAAATTTTAAAGCCATGGGGAAATTTATTATTAGAAAAATAGTTGCATCATAAATAAAAAATTGCTTGAAAAATTTCTCAATCAGATACAATAAAAAATAAGCAAATAAATAAAATATTTGAAGAAAATTAATATGCAGAGAAGTTCAACATGGATACTGAAAAGTTTGTGGGGAGCTTGTGAGCGATGGAGCAAATCTGATTGTGTTGATTTAAGCGCTGCATTTGCATACTACACACTTCAATCATTTTTTCCTATCCTTCTAATTTCTCTTTCAATAGCTTCATGGTTCCTAGGAAAACAAGAAGGATTAGATCAACAAATAATTGCTATTGCTGCTCAGCTTTTACCTCCTTCAGTAGTTGAGTTAGTAGAAACAACATTATTTAATTTGATAGATCAAGGTTTTGGGGCAGGTATTCTTGGGGCGATGTTTTTGCTTTTTACTGCAGGAAATGCTTATCTATCTCTTCAAAGAGGTTCGGATAGGCTTTGGGAGGACGAAATTCCTTCTAAAAAAGTTACTGCTGCTTGGAGGGTGCAAGCTTCTAAGTTTCTCCGAAATAGGGTTGAAGCCTTTTTAATAGTATTCTTTATTGGTTTTTTAATGGTACTAGATCAAATTAGTGCAAATCTTAGGATGATACCAAGTAACGTTTTAGAAAATCTTTCAAAATCTAACAATCTTATTTCTGATTTATTATTAAAGTTGCCACTATTACAAGTTGGTCAGTTTGCAATACCACTAATTGGCTTTTCTTTAATGGCTCTTTTATTACAAGCACTTTTACCCAGTAGAAAAGTTCCATTGAAACCACTTTTACCTGGATCGTTTCTTATTGGAATTGGCCTAACAACTTTGAACTTAGCAGTGAGTAAAAGTATTCTCTCACTTGGAGTAAGATTTCAAGCATACGGTTTTATTGGAGGTTTTCTTGTACTTACTTTGTGGGTATGGCTATTAGGAGTGATTTTATATTTTGGACAGTGTTGGAGCGTAGTAATTGCTAGTATGACTTTAGTAAATAAAAAAAGAAATCATAGATAAGGATAACTAAGGTGAATTATTTTCTTAAAGCTAATAAAAATCTTGTGACCTACTCATTGATCATACTTATCCTAATTCCAATTTTTGGATTTAACTTTTTGATTAGCTTTGTTGGAAATATCCTACTTCTTTTATTTTTAATTCCTCTTCTATTATTAGTTTTAGTGTTTATAGGCTTTAACTCTTACAAATCTAAAATTAATACATGCAGTAATTGTGGGGCAATATCATTCGGCCTTAGTGAAACCTGCATTAATTGTGGAGCAGATTTAAAGAATATAAGTAGGAATAATCAATTAGATAAAAAGCCTAGTGAAAGTACGATTGAAGTTAAAGCAGAAGAAGTTAAGTAATACACTAACCTATTCCAATTTGTCGAAGAATACTTTGTCCAGTAATTAATTCAGTACCAAGCCCAATCAAAATACCCATCATTGCCATACGGCCATTCCAGGTTTCTGCGAAATTTACGAATCCAAATCTTGGTTGATTGTCATTATTCATAATTAACTAAATCATCTATCAAATCATTTTAACGTTTTAAGGAAGAATTTATGATAAATAATAAATTATTTATTTAACATGTCTTACACCATCAACAGGTCGATACTCATCTCCAGTTAATTCCTCATATACAATGGCTGGCAATCCTGTATCAAACATTGTTTGCAAGGCTTCTTTTAACATGGGATTCCAACCTCCAGTACTAACTTTTCCATGTCTTACCGTCCAGTCCCAGGTCCCTTGAAGATCTCTGGGAAGTCTACCTTCTCTATCTCTTCGCGCGACCAAATCTAAAGATTCAACGATCCCAACAATAACAGGATTTTTACCATAAGAAGGAGTAAGACTTAGTTCAAGTCTAACTGGATCTTCCTTAACCATTTTTAAACGAAACCTTGGTGGCAACTTAAGAGATCTAAGTACCGCTGAGACAATTTTTGTTCTTAATTCCAATTTTTTTCAGTAGATGTATTTTGATTAATCAGTTGTTGAACCTTTTTCTTCTAATGAAGAGTCATTGTCATTCGAAAATCTTACTGTTAATAGCTCTTCTTCTGTTATGTTTCCAGATTTATCTAAAAGTTCTGGATGTATTGTGTACTTTTTTTGTTTAAAACTGGAAGTACTGAAACGTTTATTTTTATTATCGGATATACCCCAACCATTAGACATTACTTTAAAAGCTTTCCAAACTAAATAAGTTAAGGCTGCAGAATATATGATTGGAAATAGAATAGTCATCGAACTTATAAATTAGTTTATTATATGTTAAACATCATAGCCCGAAAAAAAGAAATTTAACTATTTTAGGATATTAAATTATTCCCTAGATTCAATTAATTTAATTAGTAGTTATATTTAAATTACACTTTTGCGGTGTATTAAACTCTCGAAGAACATAAAAATCACAATTGAAAATATTCATTCAAAAGCTATTAATAATCACCTCATTAATAACAGTAGGAATTACATATCCTACAAAAGTCATATCCCAACAATTAAGTAAACCAAAAATTAATGGGGTTGATTTATATTCAAACAAATCTTTCATAACTAAAGCTGTAGAAAGAACCGGTGCAGCTGTAGTGACAATTGATACTCAAAGATATGTTAAAAAAAGAAAAATTCCTAGAAATTCTCAATTATTTCTAGACCCATATTTTGAAAGATTTTTTGGATTAGATTTACCTAATGACAATCGACCAAGGATAGAGCAAAGCCAAGGTAGTGGATTTATATTTGCAGATGGACTTATAATGACCAATGCTCATGTTGTGAATGGATCCGATAAGGTGATTGTTGGTTTAACCAACGGAAAAAAATTTGAAGCAAAACTCATAGGGCAAGACTTTTTTTACTGATTTAGCTGTGCTTAAGATTGAAGGGAAAGGACCTTGGCCAAAAGCAAAATTGGGAAATTCGGCAAAGATTAAAGTTGGTGATTGGGCTATAGCAGTTGGAAATCCATTTGGACTAGAAAATACAGTTACCCTTGGTATTATTAGTAATCTAAATAGAAATGTCACTCAGCTAGGCATATATGATAAAAAACTTGAATTGATACAAACAGACGCTGCTATTAATCCTGGCAATTCTGGAGGTCCACTATTAAATAGCGAGGGAGAAGTAATTGGTATTAATACGTTGATAAGATCAGGTCCAGGAGCGGGTTTAAGTTTCGCAATCCCAATTAATAAAGCTAAGGAAATTGCCTATCAACTTATAAAAAATGGAAAAGTAATACACCCTATGATTGGGATTAGCTTAATAGAAGAAAGTAATTCTGAGAGAAAAAATAACGTCGTTAAAGTTGGATATGTAGTACCGAACAGTCCCGCTGAAAAGAGTGGAATCATGATAGAGGATATTATAATAAAAGTCGGCAATAAAGATATTGAAACAGTATCAGACGTAATAGAACAAATAAGTAAAAATGGTATTGATAAACAATTAAATATATTATTGAAGCGTAGAAATAAATTTATTAAATTAAAAGTAATTCCAACTGATATAACTAATCTAGAACGTAACTAAAAGATTTAATTATCATTCTGTTTAAGTATTTCCACACACCTAGAAATACATCTACCATCCCTTATATCACAAGTAGTAATGCATTGAAAATAACTGTCAATCGGATCAGAAATTTGAAACTGTTTTTCTTGGAAATCGTAATTTTCCATAAAAATTAATAAAACATATTTTTGTATTTTTAACATTAATCAGGCACGGTAAAATATGTAAAGATAAATGAGTGATCTTACTTAGCCAAATGTAAACTTTATTAAAAGGAATCAAAGTTTTTTATGACTTTGAGTTTTTTCTAAAAAATATTCGTAATTACCATCATATGGAAATAACTTTGAATCTTTAATTTCGATAATTTTATTTGCAACCTTTGAAATAAAATACCGATCATGAGAAATGATTAATAAAGAACCTTTATAATTTTTAATTGCTAGTTCTAAGTTTTCCTTAGATTGTAGATCCAAATGATTAGTTGGCTCATCCAAAAGTAGAAAATTACTAGGATTAATAATCATTAGCGCCAATGCTAATCTTGCCTTTTCTCCACCACTGAGTTGTTTAATATATTTAAAAACAGTTTCATTTTGAAAGCCAAAACCTCCTAAAAATGTTCTTACTTTTTTTTGAGACCATTCTGGAGACTTATCACATATTAAATCAATAACCCTTTCATCAAGTGAAAGTGCTTCAGCTTGATTCTGTTCATAATAGCTAGTAATTATGTTATGTTTACCAAGATTAATTTCTCCAATTTCAGGAGATATTTTTTTCATTATAATTTTAAGCAATGTAGATTTACCACAGCCATTAGGTCCCAATATTGCGATTTTTTCCCCCGAAGAAATCTTTAAATTAACATCTAAAAAAAGAATTTTATCCTCAAAACTATGAGACAAATTTTTTATATTTAGAACTAATTTTCCTGAGCGAGGGCAATCTGGAAAATTAAAAACAGGACTTTTTGATTTTGTTATGGGAGCTTCAATTTTAGAAATCTTGTTTAATTGTTTTTCTCTACTTTTTGCTTGAGAACTTCTTGTTGCACTAGCTCTAAATCTATCTATATACCTTTTTTGTAACTCAATTTCTTTTTGTTGTAATTGATATGCCTTATTTTGTGATTCTTCATTTAAAGATTTCTGTTCGACAAAAAAAGAATAATTCCCATTATATATTTCAGATGTTCCTCTATCTACAAAAATTATTTTTTTACATAACTTATCCAAGAAATATCTATCATGACTAATTATAATAACTGCAATTTTAAGCGACGATAGATATTCTTCCAGCCAAAAAATAGTATCTAAATCTAGATGATTTGTTGGTTCATCCAGCAAAAGTAAATCGGGTTTTTGTAAGATTATCTTTCCAAGTGCAACTTTCATCTGCCAACCACCTGAAAACTTGCCAACTAATTTATCAGCATCTTCTATAGAAAAGCCTAATTTTGGTAATAATTTTTCTACATCAGATTGCATTTTATAACCACCTAAAGCTTCAAATTTTGCTTGATATTTTGCAAGTTGATTTACAAATATTTCAAGTTCATCTGAATGTTTTTTTGTATCCAATAATTTCATTTTTTTTTCAATTTCTAAAAGCTTGATGGCAACAATTTGTATATCTTTAAAAGAACTCTCTAGTTCCTGTCTCACTGAAACATTCAAATTACAATCAAACTCCTGCTTTAAATGGGCAATTTTAGGATTTCCCTCTTTGATGATCGTTCCACTTGTTTGCTCTTCCTCTCCAATTAAAATCTTAAATTGGGTTGATTTACCTGCACCATTAGAACCAACTAAACCAACTTTTTCTCCTTTCTTAATCTCCCAATTAATATTTTTTAAAACAACATCTGTAGAATATATCTTGCTTACACCTTCAAATCTAATCACTGTTTTAAAAAAGAATTTACAAAATCTGTGGCTTATTTACTAAAAAATATTTTGTGGAATAAAATCAAATTATGAAAAGAATAGAACAAATTGTAGTGATTTTCATAGCTGCAGCTCTTGCAATTCCAAGCTACTGGTTTTTTTGGACTTTAGCTGGTGGAGGCGGCTACAACAAAAGAATAAAACCTATTCCTGATTCAAATAATAATTATTCGAAACCTTTTCCTAAAGACCTCCTCGAGCCTTGATTAACCACATTTTAGTTGCCTCATCATCAATAGTACTCAAATATTCAATAACCTCGTCTTTAGTCACAGAAATATTTAACTCGTTACCAATATCGCATATTTTATCCAAAGCTTTTTTGGGATTGGTCAAGGCTGTCATAAACAAACTTTGTTTCTTTTTGGAATCGTTGGCTATCAACTTATAGAGCTTTTCAGCATTACTGGACATGTTTTTAAAATCTCTTTATAAATAGATTATTACTTCAAGCTACATTTTGTTCATTATATTTATTAATAGATAAATCATTATCCGCATCTTCTATTTCTTTAGCTGAGGCATCTGCCATGCTTCTTGCGTCTAAACATAAAACTTTTCTTAGTTTCGCAAAGTTAGCTGCGTGAGATTTTCTACCATCTTTTTGAGCATAGTACTCAGACTGCTGAAGAATATGATGAAGATGAGTTAATAAATATGGACTAATTACAGCTGATACCAAAACATCACTATTTTCATTATCTTGAGAATCAGAATTAATTAATCTTTTTTTCTTTTTATCAATTATCGACCTTTTAGGCGAATCAAGTTTTCTTGAATTTTTCATAGGACAATTAAAACAATTAATTGATACGGAGATATACTTCCTTACTAATAATATACACAAAGATAGTATCCTTGACTAACTGTGTATACTTATAAGTAACAGTTATCAACTTTGACTCATGGCTACCCGTCAAAACTCAACAAATGGGAAGCCTAAATCCCCTAGAATTCAAGTAGTTTTACCTGAATTAATATGTGAACAGCTGACTATTTTAGCTAGCAACGAATCTAGGACCGTTAGCAATATGGCAAAAGTGTTAATACAGGAGGGTATAAAAAAATACTTCGATAAAGAGAGTAAATCTTTTGTTTCAGAAAAAAATTCAAATACCGAGAAATTTAGAGACGAACTTGAGAAACAAAGTGTCAGAAGATTAAAAAAGAGCGCCTCAAAGGATTCAATACTATAAAAAATCTGATTAAAAAAATTAGTTTTGAGGCAATTTTTGTAAATCTACAGTTTTTCCCATAACTACCAAAATATTTCCCCTTTCCAAAATATATTTTGCCGGTGGATTTACTGTTAGCTCTTCAGCAGGTCCTGCTGCAAGAACATTTACTAAATAATTTTTCCTCAAATTCAGATCTCTTAAAGATCTTCCAATAAATTCCTCTGGAACAGTTATTTCATCTATACCAGTTTGATTATCTAGTTCTAACCTTTCAATTAAATTTGGTCTAACTAGTTCTAAACCTAATCTTTCTCCTTGCATTCTGGAAGGGAATACAACTTTATCTGCACCAACCCTCATTAACATTTTTTCATGCAAATCGCTCGTGGCTCTTGCTATTACTCTTTTAACTTTGCTACCCTCACTATCCTTAGCGATAAGTGTTGTAGTGATACTTGCTTCAATAGGTTCACTTATGCCTACTACAACAGTATTCATTTCGAGTATTCCAGATTCCTTCATAGACTCTTCATCAGTACAGTCTACGACTCTAGCTTCTATAGAAGGTTCCAATTGTCTCAAATCATCAATAGCTTTTTCCGAATAATCTGCAGCCAAAACATCTGCACCATTACTAATAAGTTCTCTACAAACAGCGGTTCCGAATCTTCCAACACCAACAACTGCAAAAGTTAGGGCTTCTTTTTCTCTCTTTTGAGACCACTGCCACCAATCAGCCATAATAAAACTCAGTCAATCCTAAACATAAAGATCAGCCCTAGGATAGCCAATTCTCTTTTGTCTATCTATTCTACTCTTATAAAGAGCCTGCCAAAGTGCACTCAATAGCAAAAGAATACCAAGTCTGCCCACAAACATTCCAACAATAAGAATAAATTGGCCGAAATGATTTAATTTTGCAGTTAAACCAATATCAAAACCAACTGTTGCAAATGCAGATATGCAAGTAAACAAGATTTCTAGGAATGTGAAAGATTCTTTTTTAATAAACGTATTAGTTGTACTTAGTAGCATTGCCATTAAAAGAACGAAAAGCAAAGATCCCACTGTAATACCAACTGCCTTTAAGATGACTTTATCTGAAATTAATCTATTGCTAATAATTACATCTTTCTGGCCTCTCAAAGTTGATCTAGTTGCAGCCATTAAAGCAATAAATGTAGTTGTTTTAATACCTCCACCAGTACCTCCAGTACTTGCACCAATAAACATAAGAGTCATTAATAACAATAAACCTGTATCTGAGATAGAGTTTAAGGAGATCGGATAATTTGTAAAGCCTGCAGTTCTTGCACTCACTGTTTCAAAAATTGATGATAATAACCTCTCAAACAAATTCAAATCATTAAAAAATTGACTACTTAGCAAAGATTCCGTGATAAACAATCCTAATGATCCGAATAAAATTAGAGAGAAACTTGTCCTGATAACTAGTCTGGAATGAAGACTCAATTTTTTATAAGAAAGATTTTTTTTATTACTCCAAATATCATCAATAACCCGCCATCCGAGTCCACCCATGACAATGAGAAAAACAAACACAGTATTAACCAAAAAATTTGTTCTGTAGTCTTGCAGACTATTTGACCATAGAGAAAACCCTGCATTGTTATATGCAGATATACTGTGAAAAATCGAGGACCAAAGTCTTTCCCAATTATTTTGAATATCTACGAATCCAAACGAATATAAAACAATGGCACCAAAGGATATGATACAAGTTGCAGTGATAGCAATGCTTTGAAAAGTTCGGCCAATTCCTCCAACTCCGAATTCATCAAGAGTTTTTCCTTTATCTAATCTAGTTCTTAGCTTTGTCCCTTTTACAACAAAACCTTGTAGAAATGTGGTAATTGCCATTAATCCTAGACCACCTGATAAAAGCATAAAAGCCAAGAAAACTTGACCAAAGAAATTCAAATCGGCACCAATATCTATAATGGTTAAGCCAGTAACGGTTATTGCAGAGGTTGATGTAAAAAATGCCTCCCACAAACCAACCTTTGAAGATGAACATAAAGGGGAACTTAAAATTAAAGTTCCAAAAAAAATAATAACCAATCCTGTAACGATAGTAAATTGAGGTACAGATAGTTTTCTGTAAGCATCTTTCAACCTGTAAACTTTACTTGTGAATTTCACTTTATTTATCTGAAATTTAAAATTATCAATGCTGGCACTATAAATGACATTATAAGTGTTAATCCAGCTCCATATTTTGCGATATCAAAAAATCTATATCTTCCAGGACCATAAACCATTAAATTTGTTTGATAACCCATTGGAGTTAAGAAAGATTGACTTGCTCCAAATAAAACAAGCATTATTAAAGCACTGGGTGAAATCCCTAAAACGTTTGAAAATTCAATAGCAACAGGCAAAATCAAAGCAACCGAAGCAGCATTACTTATAAATTGGGTAAGGATAACAGTCGATACAAAAATTACCACTAGTGAAAAATATAAAGGCAACCCATCAAGAGCAAAATTAAGATTGTATGCAATTAAATCTGCTAATCCTGTTACCTGCATAGCGACACTAAAGCAAGATAAGGATCCCAGCAATAAAATTACGTCCAATCTAATAGATTTTTGTATTTCTGCAGGTCTTAAACATCCAAAAGCAACCATTGCAATCACTGCCAAAAGAACTGAACCTACCAATGGAATATTAGTAACCGAAGGCAAAACCACCATTCCTATTGCAATTGCAATCGAGATAGGTTTTTTTATCAAGACAGGTAAATCATCTTCAAATTGATCTAAAATAAGCAAATCATTACTAGCCTGTAAACCTCTTATTGAATCTAACGGCGCTTGTAATAATAAAACATCCCCTGCTCTTAAAACAGCTTGGCCTAATCTCTCCTGAACAGTTTGTTGGCCTCTTCTCAGTGCCAAAACTGTTGCATTATGACGTTGCCTGAATCTTAATTCTCTCAAACTTGCACCAGCTAAAGTAGAGCCTGCTGGTAATAAAGCTTCAAAAGTTTTAGTACCTTCATCATCTGAGAAAACATTGGCTGCATCGAAAGATGTTTTATTTTCTCCTAACAGAATGGTATGTTCCTGCTGCAGCCTAAATAAGTCTGCTCTTGTAACGCGTATTATTAATCTATCATCCGGTTCAATCTTTCTATCTGCCAAAGGAGGAAGAATAACTTTTCCATTTCGTTGCAATTCCAGAACATCAACGTCAAATCTTCTTTGTAATCTACTATTTCTGACAGATTGTCCAACTAATTCTGAAGTAGAAGGAATAGTAACTTCAGTAAAGTATGAGTTCATATCGCCATTTTTAATAAACTCCTTATCTCTCCCTCTATCTGGCAAAAGCATGTCAGAAACAAGAATCATATAGGTTGTACCTATAAGCCACACAGGAATTCCAATTGAAGTCAAACTAAATAATTCCAAAGCTCCATAACCTAATTGTTGACTAATATCACTTACAAGAAGATTTACTGAGCTACCTAATAATGTCAGAGTTCCACCTAATAAAGTAGCAAAAGAGAGAGGTAATAAAACTTTTGATGGTGATATGTTTCTTCGCTCGCACCAACCTTCAATCAAAGGCAATAAAGATGCTACTACTGGCGTATTAGGGACAATTCCAGATATTGGAGCAATCAAAAAAGCGATTAAAGAAATTAATTTCCTTGGCGTTCTAATACTTTCAGAAGAAATCAATTCTCTTACTCTATCTAAAGCACCACTTTTGAATAATGCAGAGGAAACTGCAAATAAACCCATAAGGGTGATTAATGAAGGGCTACCAAATCCAGCTAAAGCTTTTTCAGGAGAAAGAACCCCTGTAGCTATAAATATTCCAACACATAACAAACCAGTCAATTCTGGCGCAATAGTATTTTTGATAAACAAAATTATTGACATTATTAAAACAACTACCGTAATTAACGCATCAAAATTATTACTAACTACTGAAATTAGATTCATATTAAACTTATTTAACTCAATATAACCAAAAACAATATTTCAAAAAAGTTTAATTGGAATTATCTTTTTTAAGAAACTTTTTAAAAATAGATTTTTTTTGAAATATCCATGAAGATGCAGATTTTAAGCTTTCCGTAATATCAGGCAACTTAGAAGCATATATAAGTCTTCTTGCTTCAAAAGCCAATTTCCCAGATAAAGTAACCCCAAGCCCAGAAATCGAAGCTTCGCCTATACCTAAGCTAATCATTTCACCATTATCTTGAAATTCAAAGGGTAACGGGTCTTTTCCTTGAATTAAAAGTTCTAAGTTGTTAGCAAGATGGTTTCCTTCCTGCATAGCGACCTGAGCAGTTATTGGTAAATCCTCCATTCCTTTAATAACAGAAATATCACCAATAGCAAAACAGTTTTTATAGTTTTCGATTTGCAAATTATTATTAACTAAAATTCGTCCAAATTTTTTTGTTATTTGATCGGTTTCTAAGTAAGACAAATTAGGTTTAACACCTGCAGTCCAAATAACAATATCTTTATCCAAGGAAGTTATTCCAACTTCACTAGAAATACTAATCTTAGTTTCTGAGACCTCTTTAACTGTGGAATTCAAAAGAACGGTGATTTTTCTTTTTTCTAATGCTTTCTCTGCTTGTTCTCTATTAAAAATTTTGTTTTTATTGAGGATTTCGTTTGATTTTTCTATTACATTAATTTCAAATTGGTCTACAAATATATCTTTAATTTTGCATGCCAACTCGATGCCAGAGGGACCACCTCCAACTATGAATAACTTTTTATGCAACGCAGTATCTTGTGATTTTTTTAAAAAAGAATTTAATTTATTTAGATCGTGAACATCATTAAAAAAATAACAATTTTCATCTACACCTTTTATAAAAAAACTATTTGGAATAGATCCTGTACAGATTACAAGATACTGATAACTTAATTTTAAGTCGTCACTAAATTCAAGAATATTTTCTTTGAAGGAAATCTTGGTTAAACAATTTCTTAAAAAAGTTATACCCGCATCAGAAAAAATATTTGCAAATTTTGGGTTGGCTTCCCAACTTCTTATTTCTTTACTTAAAACTTCATACATTAAAGGTTTAAATATAAAGTTAGTTTCAGAATCAACCACAAGAATCGGTAAAGAAGGATTAAGTTTCTTTAAATTTAAAGCAAATGTCATACCTGCAAAACCTGCTCCAACTATTACTATTGGTTTTTGTATTGATTTCATTTGAGAAATATTGTTATGCGTAAATGTATTATTAAACTATACGAATAATTTTTAAATTGAGCGAAATAAAATTAAACTCATAACCAAACTGAAGAATGATTGAAAAAATCCACAAAGATATTCAAACTAACTTGAGGAAATATAATCAAGAGATAGTAGATATGAAGCCTCAAGGAATGCTTCAATGGGGTTATGAAAAGTTTGATAATCAATTTGCGATTACAACAAGTTTTGGTATACAGTCATCAGTCCTTTTAGATATGGTCAGTAAATTATGTTTACAAAAAAAAATCAAAATATTTTGGATAGATACAGGTTACCTTCCTCCAGAAACATACCATTACGCTGAAAAGCTTATTGATGATTTATCCTTAGAAGTTGAAGTTCTACAAAGTGAATTATCTCCAGCAAGAATGGAGGCCAAATACGGTAAACTTTGGGAAACAAATAAAGAGAGTGATTTAGATAAGTATCATGAATTGAGAAAAATAAAACCTTTAGAAAATGGTTTAGAAAAATATAATATTTTCTGCTGGGCAAGCGGTGTTAGATCAAGTCAAACAGAAAATAGAAACAAAATGAAATTCATAGACTTAATCCGTCAAAGACTCTCTTTAAGACCTTTACTAAATTGGACAAACAAAGATATTTTTTATTATATGGAAGAGAATAATTTACCTGCCCATCCACTTTTTATCAAAGGTTATTCTTCTGTTGGAGATTGGCATTCAAGCAGTCCTGATGGTATTAAAACAAAGGGTAGAGATACAAGATTTAGGGGGATTAAACAAGAATGTGGAATACACACTAATAATTAAATTGATCATATAATAATGGTCTCAGATATAAATTTTTTATTAGTAGGCAATAGTAGGCTGCATTGGGCAAAATATTCTAAAAATCAATCTAAATTCTTCCATACCAAAAAAGATCAAAAAGTTCCTGAAAATATAGACTTTGATCAATTAATTTGGGCTTCTGTTGGAAAACTACCAAATCTTTTGCTTAAAAAAGAAAATGAAATAAAAACTAAAGATATTCAGTTATCAAATCTTCCTGATTATTTTGGGGTTGATAGAGCTCTTGCCTGTATTGCCGCTTTAAAAAATATTGAAAACCCCTTCAAAAAAGATTTGCTAATTGCAGATTTTGGGACAATATTATCAATAACAAAATTGAATTCAAATGGATCTATCATTGGAGGTCAACTTCTTCCAGGATTTCTAACACAATTAAAATCAATGGAACAAAATACAAAAAATCTTAAAGTCCCCCAAAAATATGATATTCCGATCAAAGATTTTTTAATTAATACAGAAGAAGCAATCTTAAAAGGAGTTATCAACTCTCTTACTGGCGTAATTAATAGTTTATTTAATCCCGAAAAGGATATTTTAATAATCTGCGGGGGAGACTCTCAATTACTCACAAAATCTCTAAAGATTCAAAAAGAAAATATTATAAATGCTCCTAATTTAGTTATGGAGGGGATGATTATTCACCACCTTTCCTTAAGAAAATTAGCTTAATCCAAGGTCTGCAATTATATGATCAGCCATTATTGCTGCTTTTACTTTTAAGTAAATTTTTTCGATGGTACCTTCAGAATCAATTAAAAAAGTATTTCTGATCGTTCCCATATATTCTTTTCCCATGAATTTCTTCAGTCCATAGCTATCGTAATCAGAAGAAACCTTGAAAGGTTCAGGATCAGTTAAAAGAATAAAAGGTAAATTAAATTTTTCAATAAACTTCTGATGAGAGGATGCATTATCTTTACTAATACCAAGGACAACAATATTATTTTTTTGGAGTAAATCCCAATTCTCTTTAAAATTACATGCTTCTTTAGTACATCCTGGAGTATTATCTTTTGGATAAAAATATAGTATTATTCGTTTACCTTTAAAATCACTAAGAGAAACTTCTTTCTCAAAAGAATCTTTTAATTTAAATTCTGGTGCTTTGTCGCCAACCTTAAGAGCCATTGAAATTATTAAATGAGTATGAATATAAAATACCAAAAATTTGGTTTTATGAGATTAAAGGTGTGCAAGATGTCGCAACTGTAGAAGAAATTCAAACTGCAAAAAAACTAACAAATTCAAGATCAAAGATTTTCTTAGAAACAAGAGGTTATTTACGACAATCACTTTCAACACTTTTTGATTTAGACCCCCTAGAAATTCCAATTAATGCTCATCCTGGAGAACCCCCAAGTTTACCTTCTGGCATGGGAAATATAAGTTTAAGTCATTGTAAAGATGCCATTACTATAGTCTGGCATAAAGGCAAAATAGGGATTGATATTGAGAGAACAGATAGAGATTTTAACCATTTAAAATTTGCAAAAAAATATTTTTTTCATACCAATAAATCAAACCATAATAATTATTTAACAAAAAATATGGTCTTAAATCAATGGTGTGCTGTTGAAGCTGCTATAAAATGGGATCATGGAAAATTAGCTAAAGACATTAACCATTGGCAATTTTTTGAAAAGAGAAAAGAGTTAATTCATAAGAAGAAAAACATACATTTAAATTTTTCACAATTTAACTTCTACAATTGGACTATCGCTTTAGCCTACGAAGAAAAAACTTCTTTTAATTCTGAGATTATTTGTTGTTCAAAAAATTTTTAGTTTTCTTTTCTTCTAAGCAGTTTTTCATATTGAGTTTTTTCCCATCCGTTATTATTTGGTTCCCATATTTTTAAACCTCTTAAAGATTTAGGAAGATATTCTTGTGCGACCCAATTACCTGGATGATTATGAGGATTGACATAACTAATAGAATTATTTTTTAAATGAAGTGGAACATCAAATGCATTGGTAGATTTGATTGTTTCAATTGCTTTAAAAATACTTTTCGTACTATTACTTTTTTTAGACATAGCTAAATATAAAGAAGCCTGCGTTAAAAAATATAATCCTTCTGGAAAACCAACTCTATCAAAAGCATCACAACAGGATTGTACAACTACTATGGCATTAGGATCAGCTATTCCAATATCTTCACTGGCAGATATAAGTAGTCTTCTAAAAATAAAATTAGGATCTTCACCAGCCTCTAGCATGTTAGCAAGCCAGAGTAAAGTTGCATCTGGATCAGAACCCCTTATGGACTTGATAAAGGCACTTATTACATCGTAATGATTTTGACCATTTTTATCGTAAACAATATTTTTCTTTTGAATTGCATCCTCTGCTATTGAGAGATTAATCTTGGTTTCTTTAGAATCATTTTCAGCAGTTGTCTCTATGGCCATCTCTAGTGCATTGATTAATGTTCTTGCATCGCCGCCCGAAAATTTAATTAAATGACTTATAGCATCTTGAGTTAAATAAACCTTTTTTGATTCTTTTTGTATTGAATAGTGAGTAATGACTTTTTGTATGATTTTCTGCAAATCATTTTCTGACAACGGAAGTAATGTAAAAATACGAGACCTACTAACAAGCGCTTTGTTAACAGCAAATAAAGGGTTTTCAGTTGTAGCACCAATAAAAGTTATAGTTCCATTTTCTATTGAAGGTAATAAAGCATCTTGCTGAACTGATGTAAATCTATGAACCTCATCAATAAATAAAATTGTTTTTCTTTTTGAATTTATTAATCTATCTTTTGCATTAGTTATCTCATTTCTTAATTCTTTAACACTTGATAATACTGCATTTAACTTAATTAATTTTGAACGAGTATTAAAGGAAATAATTTCAATTAGAGTAGTTTTTCCAACACCAGGAGGACCAGAAAAAATAAAATTACTAATCTTATCGTTTAATATTGCACTTCTTAAAAGCGAATTCTCATTCAGGATTGATTGTTGTCCAAAAAAATCTTCCAAATTCTTTGGTCTTAATTGATCTGCCAAAGGTGCATTACTTTCTATTTGCGAATAATTAGTAAATAAATTTTCTGAATGCATAAAAATAAAATCAAAAAATCATTACTTTCAATTCTATGTAATAACTGTAGGAGTTTCCATTTGAGTAAGTTTTGAAATGTTTAATAAAGTATCTAAATCATTTATTAGAGGTCTCAAAGCGATCTGAGGATTTAACGAAAGATTCTGTTTAGGATTGAAAAATTTCTCAAAGTAGAGTCTTAATGTTGCACCCTTAGTTCCAGTTCCAGAAAGGCGCACAATTACTCGAGAATCATCATCAAGCACCAATCTTAAACCTTGATTTTCACTTGTGGAATTATCAACTGGATCTAAATATGAAAAGTTATCTGCAATTTTAACTAAATGGCCAGCAAAACTATTTCCTTTTAAATCTTTGAGCATAGAAGTTAGGTTACCAAAGATTTGATTAGCAATATTTGAGGGAATTGCCTCATAATCATGTCTTGAATAATAATTCCTACCAAATTGTTTCCAATGATTCTCCATCAAATCACTTACCGAACATTTTTTCTCAGCTAAAACTTGCAACCAATACAAAACTGCCCAGAGTCCATCTTTCTCTCTCACGTGATTACTACCTGTTCCGAAACTTTCTTCTCCACATAAAGTAATTAAATTAGAATCTAAAAGATTTCCAAAAAACTTCCAACCAGTAGGTGTCTCGAAACAAGGTATATTTAATGCTCGAGCAACATTATCAACCGCTGAGCTGGTTGGCATGGATCTTGCCACACCTTTAATACCATCTTTATAACCAGGTACAAATTTTGTATTAGCAGTAATAACTGCAAGACTATCACTAGGATTAACAAAACATCCACTTCCTAAAATCATATTCCTATCTCCATCTCCATCGCAAGCAGCACCAAAACTATAAGATTTTTTATTTAATAACAAATCAGCCAAGTGGGATGCATAAGTAAGATTAGGATCAGGATGTAAACCACCAAAATCTTTTAAAGGGTTACCATTCATGACACAATCATGTGCAAGACCCATTTTTTCAACAAAAATATTTTTTGCATATGGGCCTGTGACCGCATTCATTGCATCAAAAATTAACGAGAAATCTTTTTTTAAAAAATCACTAATTTGATCAAAATCAAAAATTTTCTCCATCAAAATAGAATAATCTTTTAATCCATCAATAATTTCTAGGGTAGTTTCACCGTAAGGATAAGTTCCATATTCAGTAAAATCAGGTAATTGAATTTTACATATTTTATAACTAGTTATTGATTGTGAAGCCTTGAAAATCTTATTGGTAATTATCTCAGGAGCTGGGCCACCATTAGAGATGTTCAATTTCACTCCAAAGTCACCATCAATCCCGCCTGGATTATGGCTTGCAGAAAGAATAATTCCACCAATAGCTTTTTCTTTTCTAATTAAATGTGATGTCGCAGGAGTAGATAATAAACCGTATTTTGGAACAATAACCTTTTGGACTTTATGAGCAATACATATTTGGACAATTTTTTCTATTGCTTCAATATTGCCATATCTTCCATCACCACCAACTACTAATGTTGAACCTCTTAAATCTTCTAATGATTGTAAGATTGCTTCAATAAAAACTTCTAGATAATGTTCTTCCTGAAACCTTAAAGTACTTTTTCTTAAGCCAGAGGTGCCTGGTTTTTGATCTAGAAAAGGAGAATTGATATTAATTATACTAACTTGAGTCATATTTTTAAGAAACTTCCAAAAATCTAACTAAATTAATGAGGCATTTCGGAAGTTCTTAACATAGCGATAAACCATAATGAAGAAATTAATAATGCGCTAAGAATTCCATAATTAACACCAAATTTAGAAATTGTAATTGGAACTATTAGTGGAAATGTTAACGCCCCAAACAACGGAGTTAAAGCTACAATTTTTTTCAGCATTAATTTAATTTAAAACCACTCAGTCTCAGCATTATCTTTTTCATTAGTATCGTCAAGTGGTGTAGTTCTATCAAATTTCATTGATATACTTTTTTCTTGCTCACCAGTTACATCAACAGCTTTAATATCATATTTTTGAGTCCCATCTCTAAACGGAACTTGAATTCTAAAAGTACCATCCGCGGCAAGAGGTACTTCTTCTCCACCTATTGTAAGTTTTGCAGAAGGCTCTGTAGCTCCATAAACAATTAATTCAGCATCAGCAACTAGCCAAAAAGATCTATTTTTAACAATTCCGCTTCCAGAATCATTTAAACCTGATGACCATTTCCCAGCTCCTGAGTCTGTAAGATTATCATTTAGGTTAGTTGAATTTACATTTTCCATAAATTCTTCAGAACCAACTTTTCTTCTTAGAGGAATATTAGTTGCAGCTTGGTATAACCTTCATGCATACCATTTTGTTCTGAAACAACAGGATTTGAAATATCTGGAATTGACTCAGAAGTAGATTCCAAATTAAAAGGTACAAATTTATCAAGAATTTGCTCAGAAGGATGAGAACCAGGAACGTGGCTTGTAGAAGAAAATGCCAATGACATCCAGTTAAAGCCATATTTATAACCCAATTCAACTTTATAATCTCTATCTGCAAGTGGGATTGGCAAGTACCACTCAGTACTGTAGCTATCAACTGCTATCTCCCTTAGTGTCCCTTGATTCAAGTTGCTCCCTTCAGAACCGGATGCATCAAATAATCGTAGACATAATTTATTGGCTCCCAAAGATTGAGCTTTTTCTCTATCTGCATCAGAAATCTGCCAAAAAACATAAGCCCAATCTGGATCTCGGGGTAAAAAAACTACATTTGTTTTAACTTCATCACTACTATTAAGAGTATTGGACTCAAAAGTTTCTTCAGATTTTGACTGAGAAGGAGTTGTATATGTTTTTTTTGTAGATTTTTCTTGATATTTGAGAATTAAATCAACTAAAACAGCTTTTGTTTTGCGACTGTATAAAGGAACTGATAATTTACTTGCTTCTTGACGTAATTGTCTGAGGGTAAGTGAGAGTAATTGATCTTTATTCATGATCCCATCAGCCACTTTAAATTCTCCGTTTTTGTTTGGGATCAGTATGTTCTTTTTTTTGGGGAATTGTGTGTCTTTTTGTCCTGTCGTCAGGATCCTCTGACTACTAAAAAATTCTCAAAATTGATATTTCTCTTCAAAACAGTTGGTATCAAAGCAATTAATTAATTTTCAAATCTTTTTTGAATGTAAATTAATTTTCTTTTTTTTTAAATTTTATTACCTGAATTTGTTAACGACTCAACAAAAATAAATTTTTTCTTTGGGATCAATTAAGAGTAAATTCAGCGTTGTTCAACTAGAAGTACTAAATCATCTATCTCTAAATCCTCAATATTTTTACCTATTTTTTTTGAAAAAGTACTCAATTTTTCCGAAGATAATTCTAACTGCTCATAAAAAAGATCACTAAATTTTTTATCATCAAATTTCTGGGATTGGCTATCACACCATTCTCTCAGGGAGTTTTGATTTTCAAAACTATTATCTACATTAATAGTTTTTAAAATATGGAGGCAATGAGCGAGTATTCTTAAATGATGTTTCTGCATAATAGGTAGATCAAGCTTATCAATTTCTTGAATAGTTTCAATGTTTAATGGGTTAGACAAGGGATCGAGATGATTAGACATTAATTTTTAGTTTTAATAAAGGAAAAAAACTCAATATTGGGGGTATCTTTCGTTAAAGTATATAAAGCTAATTGTAATAAGTTATTTTTGATAACATGGTTAACGAAAATTTAGTTAAAGATGTAGTAAAAGAGCCTTACAAATATGGTTTCGTTACTGATATTGAAACTGAAAAAATAGAAAAGGGATTAAATGAAGATATCATAAAATTAATTTCACATAAAAAAGAAGAGCCAAAATTTCTTCTTGATTTTAGATTAAAAGCCTTTAAAAAATGGCAAAAGATGAAAGAGCCTGATTGGGCAGCATTAGGATATAAAAAAATTGATTATCAAGATATTATTTATTACTCTGCTCCTAAGCAAAAAGAGAAAATTTCTAGCTTAGATGAGGTCGATCCCAAACTACTTGAGACTTTTGACAAATTAGGAATACCCCTCACGGAGCAAAAAAAACTCACAAATGTAGCAGTAGATGCTGTCTTTGATAGTGTTTCTATTGCCACAACTTTTAGAGAAGAACTTGCTGAACATGGAGTTATATTTTGCTCAATTAGTGAAGCAGTAAAAAATTACGGGGATTTGATTGAAAAATATTTAGGTACAGTAGTTCCAGCTAGTGATAATTATTTTGCAGCACTAAATTCAGCAGTTTTTAGTGATGGTTCTTTTGTTTATATCCCAAAAGGTGTTACCTGCCCTATGGATCTATCTTCCTACTTCAGAATTAATAGTGGGGATTCAGGACAATTCGAAAGAACACTAATTATTGCTGAAGAATCAAGTTCTGTAAGTTATCTAGAAGGTTGTACAGCTCCAATGTTTGATACAAATACCCTACATGCAGCAGTTGTAGAGCTTATCGCATTAGACGATGCCTCAATAAAATATTCAACAGTACAAAATTGGTATGCTGGAGATGAAGAAGGTATTGGCGGAATTTTTAATTTTGTCACCAAGAGAGGAAAATGTTTGGGTAAGAGAAGTAAAATTAGCTGGTCTCAAGTTGAAACAGGGTCTGCAATTACATGGAAATATCCTAGCTGTCTTCTTTTAGGGGAAGAATCTGTGGGAGAATTTTATTCAGTAGCTCTCACCAATAATCTTCAGCAAGCAGATACCGGCACAAAAATGATCCACATTGGTCCTAAGACCAAATCAACTATTGTTAGCAAAGGTATTAGTGCAGGTAACTCAAAAAATAGCTATAGAGGTCTTGTCAAAATGGGAACAAAAGCTACAGGATCAAGAAATTACAGTCAATGTGATTCAATGTTAATAGGGGATCAAGCTTCTGCAAATACATTCCCTTACATCAAATCTCAACAACCCAATTCTGAAATTGAGCATGAGGCAAGCACATGTAGAATCTCAGAAGACCAACTTTTTTATCTCCAAAGCAGAGGCATAGAATTTGAAGAGGCAGTATCTATGATGGTCAGCGGTTTTTGCAGAGATGTATTTAACCAATTACCCATGGAATTTGCTGCTGAGGCAGATAAGTTATTGGCACTTAAACTAGAGGGATCAGTAGGTTAATTAATCAATTTCTAAACTGATATGCAAAGTAAAATGAAAGAATCAGATCCAATTTTAGAAGTTAAAAATCTCTCTGCATCTACTGATAATCTTCCAATTTTAAAAGGAGTTTCACTTACTGTCTATCCCGGAGAAATACATGCCATCATGGGAAGAAATGGATGTGGCAAAAGCACTCTTTCGAAAATCATTGCAGGACATCCCTCTTATAATATTACAAGTGGCGATATAAAATTTTTAGGTGAAAACATCAACTCTCTAGAGCCTGAAGAGAGATCTCAATCAGGAATTTTTCTTGGCTTCCAATATCCAATTGAAATTCCAGGTGTAAGTAATCTTGAGTTTCTTAGAGTTTCAACAAATGCTAGAAGAAAATTCCTCAACAAAGAAGAATTGGATACTTTTGATTTTGAAGAATTAGTTAAAGAAAAGTTAGAAATTGTGAAAATGGATCACGCATTCCTATCAAGGAGTGTGAACCAAGGCTTTTCTGGAGGTGAAAAAAAAAGAAATGAGATTCTGCAAATGGCTTTACTTGAGCCCAAGATAGCAATATTAGATGAGACCGATTCTGGTCTAGATATCGATGCTCTAAGAATAGTGGCATCAGGAATTAAAAAAATATCTAATTCACAAACTGGAATTATACTTATTACCCACTATCAAAGATTATTAGATGAAATTAAACCAAATTATGTCCATGTTATGTCAGACGGGCAAATCATAAAAACTGGTGATAGTGATCTTGCTCTAGAGCTTGAGGAAAAAGGGTATGAATGGACTGATAACTTTATAAAAGAGACCTAAACAAATGGAAATTATTGAAAAAATAAAACCTAATAAATCGGATGATAACCTAACAGAAATACAAAAAATCTGTCTTCAGAAATTACAATCAAGCCCTCTCCCTAATCCTAAAAGTGAACTATGGCGACTTTCAAATAAATCAAAATTGTCAACCTTTTTAGGTTACTCAGTTAACGAAAAAGATTCAAAGTTTGATTTACCATATCCGAAAAATTCTCAAAGTACTATTAGATTAATAATTGGTGAGAATTGCCAAATTAAATTAATAGAGAAAAATTATTCAATACAGCAATTAAGTGAGGATGAATTACAAAAATATATCAAGGAACAGGTATCTCTTTTTAAGCAAAACGAAAATTGGAGTGACCTACTAAATCTGTCCTTGAGTTGTAAAAATAATATTTTAGGATTAAAAATAAATGGATCAAAAATTCCTCCTATTGAAATTTTTAGTCACGCATCAAGTAATACTTTAAACGCAAAAACCCTTGTAATATTTTTTGAAAAGAATTGTGATGTTGACTTATTGCAAGTAAATCTTGGTAAAGAAAACTCTTCATTATCTCAATCAACTTTCTTTTTCTTGAAAGAAAATAGTTCCGTAAATCATGGTGTTGTTTCTTACGGAGAAAACAGATCCAATCTATTAAATTCTCTCAATGTAATTCAACAAAAAAATAGTGCATACAACTTAGGATCTTTACATTTCAAATTCAATTATGCGAGATTTGAAATTAGTATTAAACAATCGGCGGGAAATGCTAAAACAAATATCAAAGGTATGCAAATAACAAAAAAAGATGAGCAGATCTCAACCTATACAAAAATAGAATTTAATGGCCCAAATGGATTCCTAGATCAAATTAATAAATCACTTGCTGATGATAAATCACATGCAATATTTGAAGGATCAATAATAGTTCCGAAAATTGCCCAGAGAACTGATGCTTCGCAATTAAGCAGAAATTTACTTTTATCAAATCTCGCACAAATAGATACCAAACCTCAATTAGAAATAATTGCTGATGATGTCAAATGCAAACATGGGGCTACAATTTCGCAACTAAATGAAGAAGAACTTTTTTATATGCGAACAAGAGGGATCACATTAACAGAAGCAAGTAAACTACAATTAAGTTCTTACTTTCAAGAAATAATTTCATTTATTCCCATTTCAAAAGATAAATGGGATTTGCTTGATAAACTTTTAAACGAGAATTAATGGAAACGATTCAAAATTTTCCTGAAATAACGAAGAAAGACTTTCCTCTTTTAAATAAGAACTTAAAAAGTAATGAGCAAATTATTTATTTAGACCATGCTGCAACCACTCAAAAACCAGCACAAGTTTTAAAAAAGATTGATGAATATTACAAAAACTTTAATGCCAATGTACATAGAGGGGCTCATCAATTAAGTGCTAAAGCAACAGAAGAATTTGAAAATGCACGATATTTAATTAGCCAATATATAAAAGCGAATTCAGCAAAAGAAATAATTTTCACAAGAAATGCTACTGAGGCAATCAATCTAGTAGCTAGATCATGGGGCGAATATTCATTAAAAGAAAACGATGAAATTCTCTTATCAATAATGGAGCATCATAGCAATATTGTTCCATGGCAAATGGTTGCAGCAAAAAATAAATGCAAATTAAAATTTATAGGTATAGATAAAGATGGAAAATTAGATATAGACGACTTTAAATCAAAACTAACCTCTAGAACTAAACTTGTTAGCCTAGTTCATGTTAGTAATACTCTAGGTTGCTGTAACCCAATTAAAGAAATAACTCAATTAGCTAAACAAAAAGGGGCTTTAGTGTTAATAGATGCATGCCAAAGTTTGGCTCATCAAAAACTTGATGTGATTGATCTTAATATAGATTTTTTAGCTGGATCAGGACATAAATTATGCGGTCCTACAGGTATTGGTTTCCTCTGGTCAAGAAAAGAAATCCTAGAAAAAATTCCTCCTCTTTTTGGAGGTGGCGAAATGATTCAAGATGTTTTTGAAGAGACAAGTACTTGGGCAGAGCTGCCACACAAATTTGAAGCTGGAACTCCAGCCATTGCAGAAGCAATAGGTCTTGCAGAAGCAATCAATTATATTAACAATATTGGATTGAATGAAATTCATGAATATGAAAAGAATATTACTAAATATTTATTTGAAAAATTAAATGAAATAGAAAATATTGAAATCATAGGTCCATCGCCGGAGATAGATCCAGACAGAGCCTCACTTGCCACCTTTTATATAAAAAATATACATTCAAATGATATTGCTGAAATTCTTGATTCAAAAGGAATTTGCATCAGAAGTGGACACCATTGCTGTCAACCTCTTCACAGATACATTGGAATTAAATCAACAGCTAGAATCAGCATGAATTTCACTACCAATAAAGAAGAAATTGATATCTTTATAGAAAAATTAAAAGATACTATTGATTTTCTAAAAATCAATTCTTAAATATTTAAAGCATTTTTTAAAAATTCCTGAGATTTTTGCATTACTACTTCTTTATTATCAGTATTTCTAAAACCATGCCCTTCATTATCAAAAAAAATAACTTCTGAATATTTATTATTCTGAATCAAAATTTTTTGAATTTTTAAAGTTTGTTTATAAGAAATAACAGTATCTTTTTTTCCATGAAACAATAAGATAGGTTTTTTTATTTTGTTTATATGATTTATCGGTGATCTATTTATAAAATCATCATGGTATATTGCATAATTTCCTATTAAAGAATTTAGATAATCTTTTTCAAACCTATGAGTGTTGTAATGCATATCCTTCAAATCAATAACAGGATATTTACAAATTGCTGCTGTAAAAATAGAACCATATAATAAACAATTCAGGGCAGTTAACCCACCAGCACTATTCCCAAAAATTACTACTTTTTCACTATCAACTTGATTTGATTTAACCAATTCAAGAGCTAGTGCTTTGCAATCATAAGAATCAACAATACCCCATTTATAATTCAACCTCTCTCTATATGCTTTGCCAAATCCTGATGATCCTCCATAATTGACTTCAGCAACAAAAAATCCCTTCGACGTCCAATATTGAACTTCAGAATTATATGATCCATCAAAACATGAAGTTGGTCCGCTATGTGCTCTTACAAGGAGCGGTGGCTTTCTAAAATTTTTATTAAGCGGTCTATAAAGAAAACAATGAGTTGATTTATCTTCAAAACCTTTAAACCAAAGTGTTTCAGGTTTTGAACAATCTTTTATATGATCAAAAAATATCTGCTCAGAAAAATTTGATAAAACTTTTTTTGCAAAATCAATTTCAAATACAATTCCCAAAAAATCAGATCCATTACCTTTTAGAAGAACTTTTTTTCGAAAAACACTGAAATCACTAATTGAGGTAAAAGGAGTAGAAAATTCTTTAACAAATTCAAGATCTTTATATTGTTCCAATATTAAACTATTTTCTTTTTTTGCTACACAAAATAAATTTTTTTTATTCCCTGAAAAAAATGTTTTTCCAGTGACCCATTGTGGTGCTCCATATTCAATCAAATTTCTCTCTACTCTTTTCTTAATGAAAATATTATCAATTTCACTAACATCTAAAAACAATAAGTTCCACCATCCAGAACTATCTTCAGAACATACCAAATGTGTTTCACTTATCCAATAGGGTTGAAAAAAAGAAACGTTTTTTTTGGAATTTATCAGCTTATTTGAGAATTTTTTTATTTTTTTTATCTCACCATCTTGATCTATTTGAGCAAAAAACAGCTCATTTGTTTCCCAGGGCATATATGGAGAATCCCACTCTATCCAGGAAAGTAATTTAACAGATCTATTAGAAGATAATTCTCCAGCAAAATTTTTAAATTTTTTTATTCGATTAATATCTTGTTTAGTTTTTTCTAAATTTAAAGAAAATAAATAATCTCTATTATTTATTTCACAAATTCCATACAATAAATTTTTTGTAGAAATGACAAATGACGAATCAAAATTTCCATCAATTGATTTAGATAGTTGCTTAGGTTCTTGAACTGAAACGAGATATTTATTTTTGCTTATATCAGTTGAGGCTGCCGCTTTAAAAATTTGAAACCATACTGCCTTGGTAATCTGATCTATCCATATCAAATAAAAATTATTTTTTAAATTTATACATTTATAAGATTTACCACCATATCCATGAAAATTATTTTTAATATTATATTTTTTATTTGTTAATTGCTGGGGAATAGCTTCTTTGACATTAAATGGTCTTGCAAAAATGGCATTTTCATTTTGACCTTCACCAACATTATCAATCCAAAAAATGATATCCCTAATAATAGTTAATTCCTTGAAAGCATTTTTTTTAGATTCAGTTTGCCTAACTTTTAACTTATCAACATTACTCATTTAAAAAAATATAAAGAAAGTAAATTAAAGTGCTAGTATTTTTATAGCTAAACTCTTATCTAAAAACTTTTTTAACGTGGCAAACCATTTTTCACAACTTGCAAAAAAGTCAAGAACAAATGGAAACTCAGAAAAAATTGCTAAAGAACAAACAGGGAGGCCATCTCTAGATATTTATAAACTTGGTGATGATGTATTAAGACAAAATTCCAAAAGAATAACTAAAGTTGACGAATCGATTAGAAAACTTGCTAGAGAAATGCTTCAAAGCATGTATGCAGCTAAAGGAATCGGACTTGCAGCACCTCAAATTGGTATCAACAAAGAGCTTCTTGTCATAGATGTAAATTTTGAAGATTCAGCAGCAGAACCTCTAATATTAATCAATCCAGAAATTACAGGCTTTGGGACAACCCTTAATTCATACGAAGAGGGCTGCTTAAGTATACCTGGCGTATATTTGAATGTAGTAAGACCATCAACTATAAAATTAAAATTTAGAGATGAAATGGGGAGACCTCGTAAAATGAAAGCAGATGGACTTCTAGCGAGGTGTATTCAACACGAAATGGATCACTTAAACGGAATATTATTTGTTGATAGAGTTACATCAAAAGATGATTTGAATAAAGAACTTATAAAGGAAGGGTTCAACGAAAAAGACGTAATTTCTATTAATTAATCTAATGACTGAAACTACAATATTTCAAAAAATAATTAATGAAGAAATACCCTGCGATAAGCTTTATGAAGATGATTTTTGTATAGCGTTTAATGA
Organism: uncultured Prochlorococcus sp.; assembly: GCA_902576415.1. Lineage (GTDB taxonomy): Bacteria > Cyanobacteriota > Cyanobacteriia > PCC-6307 > Cyanobiaceae > Prochlorococcus_A. The sequence continues at coordinate 32,810 of CACGVZ010000008.1, forward strand.
TATCCAAGCGCAAGCTCCAGTACATTTTTTAGTGATTCCAAAAAAGCCAATTATTAGTTTATTAGATTGTATTGAAGAAGATGCAAATTTATTAGGGCATTTACTTTTTGTTGGTAGCAAAATAGCTAAATCAAAAAATTTAACTAATTGGAGAACAGTAATTAATACTGGCGCAGAATCGGGACAAACAGTTTTTCATTTACATATTCATTTTTTATCTGGCAGAAATATGAATTGGCCTCCAGGTTAAAACTCTCGAAAGAAATGTTTATGGGTTATAAATAAAGAAAAAACACAATGAATACCCCAAATTCCTTAAATACAGAATCCAAAAATTTATTCAATTTAATATCGAAAAATTGGGAAGAGCTAGACGATTCACTCAAAACTAAGTTAATAAAAATTTGGAGAGTTTTAACTTATAAATGGCAATTACAAATTTTATTTAATCTACCTTTTCTTTTATGGTGGGTATTAGATAAATCTTTTCCAATAGTTCATAAATTTGACACAACAATCTTGAATTACTTAAATTTACCTGACTGGGCACTTTCTTTTATTGGATTTGGTCAATAGACTGCTAAAAGTTATAATTTCCCTATAAAACTAGTCGGAGCAATGAATAAAACAGTTAATAATAAATCCAAAATACTTTACCAATTACAAAAATTAAGGAAGCTATCTCAGCCGTTTTTTCTACCTATAGATCAATGTAATGGATTTCAATTCATTTGGCTTTTGATTTCTCTTTTATTTTGTGTTGGTGGAGTAGTACTTGTTGGTCTTACAGGAATAATCAGTTTTTTTGAAAGCTTTCAACCAATTTTTCTTGAAAAGTATTTCGGAGGTGTAGTAAGTACTGTCAATTCAATTTGGGCTGGTAGTTGGGGATTGCTTTTCTCTGCCTTATTTCTAATTGGATCAGGGAGCTTTTTTAGTTTAAGACGTCAATTAAAAAATCGTAGATGGTTACATTGGTTATTCCTTGCGATAATTGTATTAATGCTTTTAGCTGTAAACGGAATAAACGCGGGTATTGGATTTATTGCAAGAGATTTAACAAATGCTTTAGTAGAAAAACAAGAAGATGGATTTTATCGGATATTGGGTATTTACGCTTGTTGTTTCGCTGTGGCTCTACCAATACGTGTTTCCCAAATATTTTTTACATATAAGTTAGGAATAATTTGGAGAGAATGGCTTTCAAAAAGTTTAGTAAAAGATTATATGACTAATAAAGCTTATTACCAATTAAATCCCAATGATGAAGAACAAACCGATGTAGATAATCCAGATCAAAGAATCACGGATGATACCCGAGCTTTTACTGGGCAAAGTCTCTCTTTCACATTAGGTATTTTTGATGCCCTCCTAACATTTTCACTTAATATTCTTATTTTATGGAGTATTAGTAAAACACTTACTTTTTCTTTATTTGGTTACGCTGCATTTGCAACTTCTATCCTTTTAATTGCTGGAAAAAATCTTGTAAAGATTGACTTTGATCAACTCAGATATGAAGCAGATTTTCGATACGGCTTAGTTCATATTAGAGATAATGCTGAATCAATAGCCTTTTACTCTGGGGAGAATCCTGAACGAAGTGAAACTGAAAGACGCTTAGGAGAAGTGGTGAGAAACTTTAATTTACTGATTATATGGAGAGTAATAATAGACGTCATGAGAAGATCCATTAATTATGCTGGAAATTTTTTTCCATATTTAATAATGGCGATCCCTTACTTTAAAGGTGATATTGATTATGGACGCTTTATTCAGGCTAGCTTTGCATTTGGAATGGTTGAAGGTTCGTTATTTTTCATTGTTAATCAAATCGAAGAACTTGCAAAATTTACTGCTGGTATTGGCAGATTAGAAGGTTTCCAATCAAAAGTTGAATCCATTAGTCAAATCAACCCAACAAGCAATCAAAACGTTATTTCAGATTATCCCTCAATTCTTATCAATAATGCTGACCTTTGCCCACCAGGATCAAATAAAACAATAATTAAAAATTTAAATTTAAGCATCGACAATAATCAATCACTTTTGGTAGTAGGACCATCTGGGTGTGGCAAAACATCTTTACTAAGAATGATTAGTGGTTTATGGGAACCAAATCAGGGAGTAATTAAAAAACCAAAAATTGGGGAATTATTATTCATACCTCAAAAACCATATATGTTACTTGGTTCTTTAAGGGAACAATTATGTTATCCCACAGAGGTTAAGAAATTTAGTGATGAACATCTTACTTCTGTACTACATGAAGTAAATTTAAAAACATTAGTGGATCGGTATCCTAATCTTGATATCAAACAAGATTGGCCACGAATTCTTTCCCTAGGCGAGCAACAAAGATTGGCTTTTGCAAGACTTTTACTAAATTCTCCAAGATTTGCAGTACTTGATGAAGCAACAAGTGCTTTAGATATTAACACTGAAAAAAAACTATATAGTTTACTAAAGGAAAGAGAACTTTCTCTTATTAGTGTTGGACATAGACCTAGTTTAAAAGATTTTCATGAGAATATTTTAGAATTAAACGGAAAAGGAGACTGGAAATTATTGACTTCTGATAAGTATAATTTTAAGGATTAACCAAAAACATGAATTCAAAAGAAGAACAAACTAACTCAGAAATCACTAATTTAGAGAATGAGAGTTTGATAAAACAGCAGAACGATCCAGATTGCATCAAGGAACAAATTGGAGATAATAAATTAGATGAAAAATCTATAGAAATTAAAGATCAATATAAATTTGGATGGAGTAGTTATTCTGAAATAACTAATGGAAGATTTGCAATGATTGGCTTCCTTGCAATAATATTAATTGAATTATTTAGTAGAGAATCGTTTTTAAAATGGGCAGGAATCTTATAATTAATCATCAAATCTAGAACTGTTATCTCTAGGTTTCTTTTTGTTTGTTCCAACGTTATATCTACTATTTTGATTTTTTGCACTTGATCTAGCTGAAGAGGATACTCTACGAGTCTCACGTGTTTTTTTGGTTTGATTAGCATCTTTAAATGAAGCATCTTCTACTTGAGCAGTTGAAGTTTGCTGCCTAATAGAAGATCTTGCAGGTCTCTTTCTTGACGAAGAAGAATCATCAGGAGTAGAAATATCATCTTTTCTAGAAACTGCACGATTCATTCTTGGTCTTGACCCTGTTTTAACTTCATCCCGAGATAAAATTCGTCTCTCACCAAAACTATTTCTAGCTGATTGATCACTAATTCTATCTTCAGAAGCCTGTCTTCTTCTTCTTATAGGTTCATCATTTTTAAGCTGACTTATTTCTCTTGTAGATGGCCTGCTTCTACTTGCTGCAGCAGAGGGTATAGCTCTTGAAACATTCCTCCTACGAAATCTCCCCTCCATATAGTCGTCTTCAAATTCATCGTCTTGAGGTTTAAATCTTCTGGATGATCTTTCAGCTTCTTCAAACCTATCGTAATCTTCATTAAATCGGCCTCTAGAATTTCTGGGCACATCAGCAATAGGATCATCATCAAAATAAGAGGACCTTCGAGCTTGATCGGTAGCAACTCCCCTCAATCGCACACTTTCATATGCGAAAAAAACTGTAGTTCCAGCTAATAAAAACTGACCAAACTGAAGGATAGGATCTAACCTCCAGCCTTGAAAAAATAATATTCCTCCGCACAAAAGTCCTATTGCTGCGAAGAAAACATCATAATCTCTTGCTAAGGCAGGTTTAAAAGATCTCAAAAAATAGAGACCTCCCCCACATACCGCGAGAACTATACCAACAATACTGGCCCAATTGAGACTAGCATTGACCACTTTCTTTCTCCAAAAATTTATTTTTAAAAGGGTTACTTTCACCCCTTATATATATAGTGTACTTAAAACTTCTATAAAAACTAGCGTCTTCCTGTAGAAGTACGATCCAAGGAATCTTTCTGACTAACAAAAATCAAAAATGCAGTGGCTGGAATAACGATAAGTAAAGCAGCGGCAATAAAACTACCTATCATTCCAACTGCTGAATTATTTGCAACTTCAGCAGAAAAATCTGCGGCTAGTAATAAATTTGAAATTTGAAACACTTTTTAAATATTAAATTCTCAATTTATAATACGAATTAAATACGTTTCAATGGGTTATTTATTAAGATGAATTAAATAATTGTGATTTCCTTGCTTGTGAACTCTCTTCAAATTTTAGATATTAGTTTAGGAATTTCTCTTTCATATTTAACTATAGTTTTTCTAATAAGATTAATACTTACCTGGTATCCAAAAGTTGATTTAAATAAAGGTTTATGGTTATTTATTTCAATACCATCAAGCTCCATTCTTAATTTAACACGAAAACTAATTCCTCCTATCGGAGGCGTTGATGTTGGACCGGTAATTTGGATCGGAGTTATAAGCTTTTTAAGAGAAATTTTAGTTGGCCAGCAAGGTCTTATAAAACTTGCATTACATACACATATTTGATAGCAATCATTTAATTATTTTTCAGTAATTTGGCAATAATTCTTCTTCTACATATTTAGTATGTATTTTACCTTGCTTAAATTTAGATTTATTCAATAAAGTCAGATGAAAGTTAATTGTTGTAGGAATACCAGTTACTGCACATTCATTTAAAGCCCTATTCATACGTTTAATTGCAGTATTACGATCTTTCCCCCAGACTATCAATTTACCAATTAAAGAGTCATAGAAAGGAGGTATTTCATAACCGGTATAAACATGACTATCTACCCTTACACCCGGGCCACCAGGAGGAAGCCACCCAGTTATTTTTCCAGGTGATGGCCGGAAATTGTGAGAAGGATCTTCAGCATTGATTCTACATTCAATAGCATGACCGTTTAAATGGATATCATCCTGATTAAATTCCAAGTTGGCTCCGCTTGCGATTTTAATTTGCTCAGCTATTAAATCAACTCCAGTAACCATTTCAGTAACAGGATGTTCAACTTGAATCCTAGTATTCATTTCCATAAAATAAAAATTGTCATCATCATCAACTAAAAATTCAACTGTCCCAGCTCCTTCGTAGCCGATACTTTTTGCCGCAGCAATAGCTGCATTCCCCATTTTTTTTCTTAACTCAGTGTTAATTGCAGGACTAGGAGACTCTTCTAGTAACTTCTGATGTCTTCTTTGAACTGAACAATCTCGCTCTCCTAAATGAACAACATTGCCCGATCTATCAGCCAAAATTTGAATTTCTACATGTCTTGGCTTCTTTATAAATTTCTCCATATATAAACCATCATTACCAAAAGCTGCTTCTGCCTCACCTTGAGCTGCTTTAAACATTTTCTCAAGATTATCAGAGTTTTCGACCAACCTCATACCTCTTCCTCCTCCTCCAGCAGTTGCTTTAATAATTACCGGATAGCCAATTTCATCTGCCAATTTATAAGCCTCATCAACATTTGATAACAAGCCTTTACTTCCAGGTACTGTTGGAACTCCAACTGCTTCCATAGTTTCTTTTGCTGTAGATTTATCTCCCATAGATCTAATAGCTTTAGGAGAGGGGCCAATAAAAACTATGCCGTGATCATTACACATCTCAGCAAATTTATCATTTTCAGCAAGAAATCCATAACCAGGATGAATGGCATCAACTCCTCTCGATGTAGCAGCAGCAAGTATATTTGGAATATTTAAATAACTCTTATTGCTTAACGAATCGCCAACGCAAACCGCTTCGTCAGCAAGCTGAACATGCAATGCTTTTTTATCTACAGTGCTAAAAACTGCAACGGTTGCAATACCTAGTTCTCTACAACTTCTGACAATTCGTAAAGCTATTTCTCCACGATTAGCAATTAAAACTTTTTCAACCATTATGAAAATTAAATTGAAGAAATGAAAATGACTTAAAACAAAAAATTATTTGCCAAAGTATTTAACAAAATTTTTTTAGTGATCAGAGGACATTTTTACAATACAACCTAGAACGTTATATATGTATAAATATTTGTTTTATGCAATAGAAAAATTATTCATGATATTCAAAAATACTCTTTTAAAACTACATGCTTATTTCAGTCAATAATGTATGATATTTTTAAGGTTTAGGTATCCCTCGGTTGCTGAGAACCCTTTGCGGACGTGGCGGAATTGGTAGACGCGCACGTCTAAGGAGCGTGTGGCTTAGGCCTTGCGAGTTCAAGTCTCGCCGTCCGCATTTAACGTATTCTGGTTTAACTGCAATGAAAAAAAAATCAGTTGCAGTTGTTATAGTTTCCAATGGTCCTGGTGAATTAACTACATGGGTAAATCCTGTAGTGGATGAGCTTAACAAAATAAATAAATCACTAAGTTATAAGCAAAAACTCGATTTCACTCTTAGGTTAGTGCTCGTTCCTTGCCCAAATGCCACTGGTAAAGAATTTTTAGTTGCAAATTCATGGAATAAATTCGAATTAGTAACAGAATCCAAAAGTTTTTGGAAATTATTAATAACTCCACATTCTTTTGCAAATTGGCCAAAAAAAGGGGTGGTTATTTTCCTTGGTGGGGATCAATTATGGAGTATTTTATTAGCTAAAAGATTAGGTTATTTAAATATCACATATGCTGAATGGATTTCAAGATGGCCCCAATGGAACAACGAAATTGCAGCTATGAATATAAAAGTAAAAGAGTTAATACCTAAAAGATATAAATATAAATGTAAAGTCATTGGCGATTTGATGGCAGATATCAAAATTAATAGTGAAATATCATTAAGAGATAAGCAAAAACACTACATTGCACTATTGCCTGGATCCAAAAAAGCGAAGCTTTCTATTGGAATTCCTTTTTTCTTAGAAGTTGCAGACCACATTGCTGAAGAAAATCAAAATATAAATTTTATAATTCCCATTGCTCCAACAACTGATAAAAGTGAATATTTATTTTTTCAAAGCAACAAAAATCCAATTGCTAAATATTACTCATCAAGAATCAAAACAATTAAAAAATTCAAAGACTCACGGTTTGATTATGTAGTTGAAACATCAAAAAATACAAAAATTTATCTAATCAAGAAACATCCTTGCTATGAAATATTAAAAGAATGTGATCTTGCGATTACAACTGTAGGAGCAAATACTGCAGAATTAGCAGCAATTACTCTTCCGATGTTAGTTGTTCTACCAACTCAACATTTAAATATGATGAATGCCTGGGATGGTATTTTTGGATTAATTGGGAAAATTGCATTCATTAATAGATTTTTCACTTTTATAATTAAAAACTTTTATTTTAAAAAAAAGAAGTTTTTTGCTTGGCCAAATATTAAAGCGAAAAGAATGATTGTCCCTGAAAAGATAGGTAATATTTCGCCAAAAAAAATTGCAAGAGAAGTATTATTTCTCATTAAAAATAGAGATCAATTAAAAAATATTAAAGATAATCTACACAAAGAAAGAGGTGATAAGGGTGCTGCAAAAAAGCTTGCTTCTATAATTATTAATTCTATAAAAAGACTTTAACAATTACCAGGGATCATCAATTTCAAACTTTTCTGATTTTTTATTATCTTGAATTAAATTTTGTTCATCTAGTGGTTCAATATCTAATGTTTCAGTTGCATTTTGAATCGGTCTTTTCGAAGCTAAATTAGTAGTTGGTTCTTTCTTTTGGTTAAAATCAATATTGTTTTTTTTATATGTTTCTTTAACACTATTTTGATTCTCTGTCTGATCAGAATATTCATTATCCATATATAGCTTTTTTCTATCATTTATTTCCTCTGAAGTACCCTTTAATTCAACATATTCAAGTTCATCTTCATAATTATCTTCATAATCATCTTGTTCAACAACTTCTTCATATTCCTCTACCAAATTATTTTGCTGTTCTAATTCAGAACCTGAAAGCAACTGATTCTCAACAGGTACAAGATTTGCAGAGTATCCATTTGTTTCTCTTTCATCCCATGAAGAACCACCTACTCCTAGTTTCTCAAGCAGCCCACTACTTAGTTGCTTCAATTTCTCTTCAGCACCTTCATAAACAATAATCCTATCGGTACCACTACTTACAATTTCCTCAACAGGAATTTCCCAAGTACTTAAAACTCCCTCACCTAAAAGAGGAACACCAACAGCACCCATCACAAGAGAAATCAAATCTCCAGTCTCAATATCAAAAGAAAATCCAAGAACTCTTCCTAAAAGTTGTCCAGATTCTGTAATCACCTGACAATTAATTACCTTCCCATACCTTTCTGGAGAAAAACTTTCACTCAAAGAATCTAAAGAGTCAACTAATATGACATCTCCAACTTGCTTTATACTTTCTAAAGGCATCCATTTTGGCAACCCTGGTAAAAATCTTGTGAGTGGATTATCTCTGAGTCCCAAAGCGACCACCTCTCTTCTATCGATATCAACTACAACTTCACCAACTACTCCTAGACGCCTCCCAGTATCAGTAGTTATAACTTGGGTTCCCATTAGTTCTGACCTTAGCCATAAACGTTCGCTAGGGACAGAGTTAGGGAGATTCTTATTAGCAGATGTGTTGGACAAACTCATAAATGACTTTTTATCATTCTGACGTATAAATTTAAAAAAGTGTGTTTATGCAGCATTTGGTAACCCAACAACTTGAGTATTAGCACCTCTTGCTTGCGCAACACCAATTGTTCGTTCAGACGCACTAATCATAGGTCTCCTATGACTTACGACTATAAATTGAGCATTTGATGACTGATTAGATATTAATTTTGACAACCTTTCAACATTTATACCATCTAAAAAACTATCAACCTCATCTAATGCGTAAAAAGGTGAAGGTTTATACTTTTGCAAAGCAAATAGAAAACTTAAAGCAGTTAATGATTTTTCACCGCCTGACATAGAAGCTAATCTTCTGACATTTTTACCCTTAGGATGCGCAACTAAAGTTAAGCCTCCTTCTAAGGGAGAATTAGGATTTTCAAGTTGAAGAAAACCATCTCCATCAGATAAATTTGCAAAAATTTCTCTAAAGTGTTTATCAACTTCTACAAATGCTTGCATAAAAGCCTCTTGACGCATAGTTGATACAGTTTCTATTCTCAGCAATAATTCAGATCTTTCACTAGACAAAATTTCTAATTTTTCTCGCAAACTATTTAACCTCTCAATTAATTCTTCTAATTCATCAAGAGCTAACATATTAACAGGTTCTAAGCTTTGAAGTTTTGCATTTATGATCGAGATTTCTGATTGTAAAAATTCAAGACTCTTCCCTTCATATTCTCCAAACTGCGGCAAAGGATTAGGTAGATCTTTTTTATAATTTTCCAATTTTATTTTCTCGCTCCTCATTTCTTCTTTAAGAGAATGCATATCTCTGTCAAGATATTCAAGCTTCAACAAATAGTTATTATATTCTTGTCTTTTATTAGAAATTGAAGTGTTTAATTCATCTCTTTTCCTTCTCAATAAACCTAAATCCTTCTCTAAGGATTTCTTTTGATTATCGAGAACAAAAAGCTCTTTTTTAAATTTATCTCTTTTTTCTATCCATTCACTATGAGCAATTGAAAGTTCTTTGATAGATTCCTGCAAGTTCTTTTCTTGTAGCAAAGTTATTTTTAATGAATTATTGATACGCTCTTTATTTAAAGCAAATTGATTCTTTTGATCTAGTAATGTATCTCTCTCCTGAATGAGCAATTCAAGTTTTTTATCAAGAATATTAAAATCGTTATTAAAAGCTACTAATGATGATTTTTGATTTTTTTCATAATTAGCCTTTTGAATAGTTTGTAATTTATCAACCTGATCATAATAAGGCTTCAATTCAATTCTTAAGTGATCTAACTCGTTCACTAATAAATTATTAGCAGTATCAAGTTTATTTAATCTCGATTTACAATCCTCAATTCTTTGCGAGACAACCTTGAAAGAATCTTGATTTACTTCAATTTCTTTATTAAATGAGGCACAATCCTCAATTATTTGACTGCGGTTAGAATTTAGCTTACTAAGTCTATTATTTTTAATGATCAAATCATTATTTGACACTTTTAAAGCTTCTTCAATAACTAATAATCTTTCTTTTATAGGACTAGAATCATCAATATCATTATTAATTCCAAACCTATAAGCCAAATCTTTATTTAACTTACTACCTCCTGTAATAGCACCACTTGCTTCTAATAATTCACCACCCAAGGTAACCAACCTACTTTTTTGTTTAGACAACCTAGCTGAGGATAAGTCTGAAAAAACCAAAGTATCTCCAAAAACATAACGAAAAACATCTGAATAGATTTCATCAAAAATAATTAAATTAATAGCTTTATCAATAAATCCATTCTCCTTATTATTTTCAAATCTTGAAATTGCATAATTCTTTTTTTGACTTTTAATTCTATTTAAAGGTAAAAAAGTTAATCTTCCTGCTTTCTTCTTTTTAAGGATTTCAATTGCTTTAGCGGCAATATGATCATTATCAACAACAATTTGTCCGAGTCTATTTCCAGCAGCAATTTCTAATGCATATCTATTTTTCTCACTTACTTCACCAAGTTGAGCTACATAACCATGTATACCCTCTAACCCTGCTTCTAATAGAATTCTAAGAGCATATGAACCTCTAGATTCATTTAAAGCTTCCTTCCTGCTTTCGAATCTGGATAAATCCTTTTCAAGCCTTAATTGCTCATGATTGAGCCTTGATTTAGTTTTAATTAATAAGTCAATTTCATTTTTTAAAGAATTTATTTCTGAGCTATTACTTGCCAAGTTTTTATTCTTTGTATCGGATGTCTCTTTTTTTCTTTGATTTCCCTCAAAAAGTTTCTGCTTTTCTAAGTCTAAAGCTTCAATCTGAGACAATATTTCATCTTTTTGAATATTATTTTGTATGGTTTCTTCTTGAACTTTCCTTTTTTTTATTTCTAAAGGATTAATTTGATTTTTTATACTTTCAAGCTCAACATTTAATTTGATACTTTGTTTTGAGAACTCTCCAGATTCTCCAGCCGCATCAGAAAGTTTTTTTTTGGATAGTTTATGTTTTAAAGTGAGATCATCAATTTGCGAATTCAATTGATTTAAAAAATTATCATCAAAATTTTCTTGTCTTATCTTTTCTGACTCGATATTCCTCTTAGAAATTGCAATTTCATCTCTCTGCTTTTGTAATTTAATACCTTCTTCTTTATTTAAACTTGATATCCTATCAAGTTCTCTCAAGCTAGAATTAATACTTCCAATATCAGAATTTACTTTTATCAAAGTATCCTCTCCTTTTTCCTTAAGCTCATTAACCAGTATTTTCAAAGCATCTTCTAAGACAGATATTTCTTGATTAATAGATTCTTTTTGTTTATTAAATAAAATTTTATTTTTTTCAATTTCACTTTCTTTTTTTTCTATAGATTCAACATGCTTAACTTGCTTATCAAAAATAAGAACTTTCTCTAATTCCTTGAATTGAAGTAGCATTGCCTTTAAATCTTTATATCGCTTTGCTTTTTCGCACTCTTTTTCAAGCTTATTTTTACTAGATTGCAATTCATTTTCTAAAATTTCACATTTTTCTTGTCTTTCAAAAACGTCATTTAATTTGGCATTAGTTTGTTCTATTCTTGTATCAAAGAGTGCTACTCCTGCTAATTCATCAATAAGATTTCTCCTTTCTTTGTTATTCATTGATACTATTCTTGTTACATCACCCTGCATAACAACATTGCTACCCTCAGGGTCAACACTAATATCCCTTAATATTCTTTGTATTTGTTGTAAGGTGCATTGTTTTCCATCGGAAGTATAAGTCGAAGCGTAAGAACCACCTGGCATAAGCCTTAATTTTCTAGCAACTACCCATTCTTTTTGACCTTTATTAAGGACAATTTCTTCTTCTTCGAGTTCCAAGGGCGGAAGGTCATCTCTTGGAGACCAATCTTCAATATTAAATTTTACCGATACAGATGTTTCAGATGATTTACCCTCTTTAACTTTGGAGTTATTTATTAGATCTGGTAATCTTTCTGCCCTCATCCCTCTACTATTAGCTAGACCTAAACAAAATAGAATTCCATCTAAAATATTACTCTTCCCAGAACCATTAGGCCCCGTTACCACTGTAAAACCTTCTTCAAGGGGAATTTTTACACTTCCCCCAAAAGATTTAAAATTTTCAAACTCGACCTGATTGATATGTACCAATCTCAAGTCTCAATAGCTAAATAAGCTTAACTAATTTGCAAAATTTCTCAATAGAAATATTACGTTTATTTATAAATGAATATTAATAATTTTTGCTCAATCTACAAGAATTTGCCGAAATTTCAAACAAACCATAAAGGAGTTCACCATCCAAAATGAATCGATAATATTCAGAGTCCAACTTATCAGAAACGTTTTTAAATATTCCATGATCAATTCTTTTTACAAACCCTCTGTTATCAGAAAGTTCATGTTCTATCCTAGATAGCCATACAAGTCTATGATTTGGCTGCTTAAAAATTTCTATAGAAGCTTGATTTAATAAAGGTAATTTTAAAAATTTCCAAGTTAAACAATCTATTCCATTTTCAACAAGAAAATCATAATGTATGTCTATAGATTTAGCAGAATAAACTTTATGTTCAAGCAAAACCCATTTATTCATTATCTAGTTGATAAATAAATCGAATCTATTTTCAAAACAAATTTGAGCTAAAAATATATTTTATTAGAAATAATTCCTGTTATTTAATTACTTGCATCAGGAACAAATCTTAAAGCAATGAATAACAAACTTCCAGCTCCAGCGATAGCTGCGGCTACTAATCCAAAATCTGTTGGGATTGTGCGAGATGCAAAAATTAATGATGCAAATGTAATATCCATGATGAAATTTAAAATCATTTAATAAATTCAGTAATAGCTTAACAAAACCTTCTTGCAGAACAGAGTAGATAAATAAAATGTAAATAAACTTTTATATGTTTTTGTTCTATATAAATCGCACAATTCTTTAGATAAGGGTTCCAAATTAAGAAAATAGGGTCTAATCTTAAAATAAGTATGTTTAAATAATGGAGACCTACCAACCTCCCAGAGAAGAAGAAGAAAAAGAAGATAACTCTGATCTTCCCGAAAAAGAAGTTATCTCAGAAAAATGGTTACTTGAAAAAATTGACAGTTTAATACCTTTAATAAAAGAAAAATGGCCTAACATTGCACAACAAACCCTTGAAGCCACAAAAGGGAGTATTGATGATTTAGTTGAAGTGATAGCTAGCCATAGTGGAACCTCAGCAACTGGAATAAAAAGCCAACTATTTGAAATCATTGATTCTATAAGAGAAAACAATTGGGAAATATCAGAAAAAATTGAGCCTATAGAAAGTCAATTAGAAGAATTATTAGAAGAACTGAACAATACACTTAGACCCAAAATAGAAAGTCCAATAAGAAAAAAACCACTATTATCTATTGCTATTGCGGCTGGTATTGGTTTACTAATAGGAACTCTCCTAAACAGCGGCAGAAAATAAGATGGAAAAACCCAAAAATAAAAACTTTGCAAATACAGCTTCTAGAATTTCGGCTATCGCAAGTTCAGTGATGGATTTGCATGTAAAAATAGCTCTTCAAGAAGTGGACAGAGAAAAAAGAAGATTAATTAGTGGTGGAATATTTCTAGCAATTGGAAGCACATTACTACTATTAGTACTAATTTGCATTCATATTATTTTTTATCTTTTTCTAAAAAATTATAATAATTGGAATATTGAATATAATTTATTGCTAATAATATTTATCGATTTATTTCTTGCAGGCTTAAGTTTGAAGCTTGGAGGAAAATTAGCCAAAGGACCTTATCTTCCTCAAACATTAGAGGGTTTAGGAAAAACAACAAAGGCCGTTTTAGGCAAAAAATAAATTACCTAATTAAATACTTCATCCACCTACAATCTATCCCCCCATTACTAACAGGAATTTTCAATGAAGATTTCATTTTCAAATATTTTGTTAGTTTTGGATTTCCACTTAGCAGCCAAAATTCCCAACCTGAAAAATTATTCTTTAAGAAGATTCCCATTTGTTCATATAAATAAATCAATTCATTTTCATCGCCTAATTTTTTGCCGTATGGAGGATTACATATGATTATCCCAGGTGTAGAACTTAATTTTAATTCTAAAAAATCATTATTTATAAGCTCAATATAATTTTCTAGTCCAGCTAATGATATGTTTACACTCGCCTGCTCAAAAACCTTTTTATTAATTTCACACCCTATTATTGTTGGTAATTTTTCATAATTTATATTTTTATTTTTTGCCCTATTTTTTTCATTAAGATAAATATCTTTCCGAAAGTCCAACCAATTCTCAAAAAGATATGCTTGATCAATATTTATTGGAACTCCAAGGAATTGGTTGACTGCCTCAATTAAAAAAGTTCCTGAGCCACACATAAAATCTATTAATGGAACTTTGCCATTCCATTGAGTCATATTTATCAATCCAGAAGCTAAATTTTCTTTTAATGGAGCATTTCCAATTGCGGGTCTATAGCCTCTTTTGTGTAGGCTTTCTACGCTGCTTTGAAGACTGAGAATTGCTTTATTATTATTTAAATGCAGATGAATTATAAAATCAGGATTATCAAGAGAAATATTTGATCTTTTATTCCAAACTGCCTGTTGCAAATCAGTTATAGAATTTTTTACTTCAAGAGCAGTGAAATGAGTATGACTTAAAGAAGCTGTTCTCCCAGTTACTTGAACATTAAAGGTTTTATCAAAGTGCAACCAATTTAACCAATCAAATGAATCTCTAACCCCCGCATATAAAGATTGCTTGTCATAGCAATTAAAACTTGCAATTTCTCTATAAAAACGAAAAGCTAATCTGGAATAGAAATGAACTCTGTAAAAAGTTGCAAAGTCACATTCAAAATTAATAAATCTTTTATAAGTATTAATATTAAAGCCGCCTAAATTTGAAATTTCTTCTGCTAAAGATTTCTCTAGTCCCTCCGGAGAAGATGCAACTACATTCATATACGATAAAACTTAACAAAAAAACTATTCAATAGCCATTTTGCCTGTCAGAATATAAATGTCCAATTGGACTAGGTGATCTCAACCGATGTTTCGGACAGCGGTTCGATTCCGCTCAACTCCATTATTTGGGGTTGTAATGGTTTCGACGGGGCATAAGGAAGATGACTGAAGCCGGCTCGGTTAGAGCAAAAACACAAATGCTAACAAAATCGTTAGTTTCTCCCGTCAAACAGCACCAGTTGCTGCTTGATCCTAAAGGAGATGGGGTTATATCAGCCTTATCAACCAAATGATACGAGGAGTCTGGAAGGACTCCACTTTTTTCAATAACTAAGAAGTTGTAGTAGATAATTTATGAGTGTGTAAATATTGCTGCAAATGCTTGTATTAAAAAGAATTTTTTTAATTTTATAAGTATAAATACCGAGAAGATAAGTTTTAAATTAATTTATCTTATTAAGAAATCCAATCTTGCAAAATGGAATCTAATAAAAAACTAAATGACTTGATAATAAATCTCAAACCAAAAGTTATTAGATTCACTGGTGAAAAATTTCCCAATGAACTATGGAATAGTGGTTGTCAAATCAAAAAAAATAAGAAAATATCTAGCTAAAAATTTAATTAATTACTCGAAAAAGGATTTTTCGGCATTTTTTTTAAACATTTTTTTGAAACTTCCTGAAGTACTTTAAATTCATTTTTTTTTAAATTCCAATTAAATACATTAGATACATCTATAACTTGAGATTTTTTTCGCATTCCAACAAGTGGAATAGTTCCTTGATAACAACACCAATTAATTGCTACTTGCGCTTGGGAAACTGACCTTTGATGCGCAATTCTTTTTAAACACCTCCGCAATTCATATGTTGGTTTTTTATAGTTTTCAAATAAGGAATTACGAATAAAACTTTTTTCTTTATTTTCTTCTTTATCTGGATCAATACAAAGTATTCCAAAGGACAAAGGACTATAAGCAAAGAAATCAATATTATTTTCGTCACAAATTTTTTTTACCTGATATTGTTTTCCTAAATCGGGAGCAAGCAAAGAAAACTGTATTTGAACACTCTTGAGGTTCTGATTTCTTTTTGCTAAAAAATTAATTAATTTCATCAATCTTTTAGGGCCTATATTTGATAAGCCTATTTGAAAATCAAAGCCTTCATCTTTTAAATCGCAAAGATTATTCAACAGCCCTAATTCCTGCCAAGGATTGTATTTTGCAGTTGACCAATGTAATTGCACTATATCTAATTTGTTATTAAGTCTCTCTAAACTTTTCAAAAAAGGTTTATTAAAGCCTCTGTTACCTATTCTCCAGGGATAAGGTGCAAGTTTGGTTGCTACTTGAATTCTTTTTTTCTTTGCTGAAGGAGTATTTAGTAAAAATTTTCCTATCAACAATTCACTTCTGCCCTGAAGATTCCCAGTACCGTAAGAATCTGCTGTATCAATTAGATCGAAACCTCGTCGTAACGCTTCATCATATGTCTCACGTAAATCATCGTCATTTGTAGATTGGTAATTCCAGAAAAGCTTATTCCCCCAAGACCACGTACCTAATCCAATTCTTTTCTTCACTAGCCAATTTAAATAAGGAACTTTATAAGGTTATCTAAAAATATTAACTTCTTTAAAATATTTCAAAAAATAAGTTTTAAAGCATTAAAAATCAGTTTCTCTTGACATTGAGAAATTATTCTCCAAAGTAAGAGAAATAAAAATAAAAAATTGTTCATTACCGTTTGCGGACAAAAAGGGGGGGTTGCCAAGACCTGTACAAGTATTCACCTTGCAAGTGTTTGGCATTCTGAAGGTAAAAAAGTTTGCATAGTCGATGCCGACAAGAATAGATCTGCTTTAGCATACGCATCAAGAGGCAATCTTCCATTTCCAGTTTTCCCCGTCAGTTCAGCTGCTAAAGCATCAAGATCATCAGAAATTGTAATAACTGATGGCCAGGCTAGCAGTGATCAAGAAGAACTTAAACACTTAGCGTATGGTTCAGATTTAGTTATCTTACCTACAACTGCAAAAGCAAGATCAGTAGAATTAACTGTTGAACTAGCTAATTTATTAAGCAACTTAAAAGTTAACCATGCTGTAGTAATAGTAAAAGTTGATTTTAGACAGCAAAAAGCAGCGCAACAAGCCAAAGCGGCTCTAGAAAATTTTGGTTTATATGTTTTTGATACATTTATACCCTTACTCTCAGCATTTGATAAAGCAGAAGCCTCGGGCAATGCTGTATTTGAAGCTGTAGACGATTTAGGCAGATCAGATCCTCGTCGAATGACGGGCTGGTCTGCTTATTGTTCAATTGCCTCACAAATTCCATGCCTGATTTCGAAGCCCTCATCCGACACCAACAACTTAAACAACCAACAACCAATCAGCGCTTAAAAGTAGTTGATTCTCCTAATTTTGAAGAAGAACAAAAAGAAGAAGCAATAATTAAACAATCTGGATTATTAGTTAATTTTTTTGGAGGTTTTATAGGCTCTGTAATTGGAACTTTAACAATACTGTTTCTATATATTAATGAATATCTACCATTAGATTTACTAAAACTTAAGTAGTATATTCGCTATTCATTGCTATACAATGATAATCACTCAAAATTGACTGCAACAACTGACTTTTTATAAGTCAATACGATTGTAAACAAAGTGTAAGTGGTAATTAAAAAGTGAAATATTGACATGATTTCTTATCAGTATATTTTGTTTCTTATAACTTAAGGTTCTTGAAACACTTAAATTACGCGCAGTTTCAACGTTTCAAGGATTAAAGTCTCTACATTTTGATCTTTCGTTTTCATAATTTTTTATAGCAGTATCCCATTCTGATAAATCTGCTTCTTTACCAGAAATATATAATTCCATTTGTTTCGAATAGTTTGCTGATTCAATTCGACTATTGAATGTAGTATTGCAAAAAATTATACTTCCAAATTTTTCATAGTCCGCATAATCTCTATTTGCAGCAAATTCAGCATTTCCCCTTAACTTATCTAATGCTTTATATTCCAAATCCTCAATACTAGGTTTTGGACGGAGTAAGAATGCTTTATAGTCCAAATTCTCAATGCTAGGTTTTGAACGGAGTAAGGATTGATTCGCTTGTGCATTTAGATATGCAAAAAGGCAAACACAAATAAGAACAACAGCAAATACTCTTATTAACCAAGTGTTAGTTTTATCCATCATTATCGTAATTTCGCTCTTTTTCCATTATTTATCTAATACACTTTTTACTTTATCTGAGAATTTTTGTTCTTTATCAGTTCTAGTATTTACTTTCATTGTTGTATAAATTCTAGGCGCACCTTTTGAATGAATTTTTTTATGGCATTTTTTAACACATTCAAATACTTTATCCCAATCTCCCTCTATTGCAGTTCCATTCGCTCCTAATTCATAGTTAAGACCTTCATTTTTGATAACTTCAATACACTCTTTTATATAAGGAGATAGGGAAGTTCCTACTCCAATAGGGACTAAACATAAATCAATACTTACAAACATAATTACTTCCTATTTTGATAAATCTAACCATTCATATCCTAAATACTAATGTCGATAAAATGTAGCGAAAAGAATGAGTAAAAGTTTACTAAAAATAAAATAAGAGGGCATTTGTTCGCCCTCTTCGAGTCGTATCCACCTCACTGTCCACAAAGTCGATGAAGTGCTTTTGACTCCTGAATTATTTCTACTCCTACTGAACGAGAAAAGATAGTCGTGACAACCACAAAGCACTTCTACTCGGGTAATAATACTCTATGAATTTCAAGTCAATAGGAGGACAATATAGATATAGATCTAGGAGGTCTTATGAAACTATTCAATCAATTTAACATTCTTCCAAGATACTTAACTGCATTTAATTATGCAGGATTAAATCTAAACGAAACTCCAAAAGAACTTGAGAAATGTACCCCTGAGTTTCAAAACTTTTGGGAGAAAGAATGTAGAGAACATCCAACAAATCAAAATTGTTTAATTTACTGCGACTGAGTTATTAATTTTTAGTCATTATTAAAAAAAGGAGGTTTTATGAAACTAACTACTCCATTCACAATTCTCAATCGTAAATTCAATAAGATGGATTTAATCAGAGATGCAATGAAGAAAAGAAAATTGGCAACAGAAAGATTGCATGATGACTATAGAAAAATGTTCAAAAACAAAGAGCATCCAACCATAGTTAATGGATATGTTTAACCTAGTGCGACTAAATTAAATTAGTAATAATAAGTCCTAATTTAATGTAAGCAGACCGTAAGCAACATATTAATAATCTTCAAATCAATTAATATGACTACGTTTTAGGGTTAAGTTGTATATTCGCTATTAATTTCCACCTTTGGCATTTAGTATATCCACCTTGCTGTAATAGATTGCTATCACTAGGGTGAATTTTTATAAAATAATCACAACATAATCACAGTCGGCAAAATAATAATCACAGTTTTAGTTTTTTAAACAAAAACCACTGAAATAATTAGGATTAATTTCTGTGATCTTTGGAGTAATCACAAAATAATCACATTTATACCAAAGGTGAGTATTCAAAATTAAAGGGGGGATGGGAATTTCCTACTTCTCTAGAAAAGAAACAAAACATAGCATTTATAAAAATTTCTAGGAAACTAATAAATAACCAGTTCCAATGCAATGAAAAAATTACTCGCATTTTCATTACTTAGTTCTTCCATATTTCTCAGTGCTAATTCGGTAAAAGCAGATTGGGATTATTGGGTTATCAAGAAGGATGATGCAACAAGACACAATTTGCACAAATTTTATACTTATGACACTAGTAGTGGGACAGAAACCTTTAGAACTTCTTTTTGTGAAGAAGAAATTCAAACTCTCCCAAACGGTACTGAAGTTGAAACATGCAACGTTCAAAAAATTAGTTTTAATGAAGATACTGGCCAACCAGTAGTGGAGTCATTACAAGACTATTCCTATGATCTAAGTAATGATTCTTGGACAGGTAAAACTAGAAATAGTGGGGGTTCAGGTAATACTACATGGAAGGATTCTTATGATTATGTATTTGCAATGCCAAAAATAACTAGTTCCTCGGATGGAACAATTAAGATTGGGTCAACAAATAACACATTAATTAAAAGAGAATCCAATGGAGAAATACACATTGGTAAAAACTCTTTAATAACTCCAGAAGAACATTCAACTCTTAGTGATGGTAGTAAAGTTCAACATTTATGGGCAGAAGATGAAAATGACAATAAGATTCCTATTAACATATACGGCAGTAAACTTTTAATTGATGGAGTAGAAGTAACAGCAGGAGATAGCGCACAAGTAACAACAAACAAAAATAATATTTCTACTAATACTTCCAATATCAAAAATCTCGGAGAAGGTGTAGCAGGTTCAACGGCACTTACAGCAGCATTAACCGCACTTCCTCAGACATCAAAAGAATCTAAACTAAGTTGTGGAGTTGGTACTGGTGCTTATAGCAATAAGTATGCTTTAGGTTTTGGTTGTGCCTCTAAAGTAAACGAAAGAGTTGATATAAATGCTGGAGGATCATATGTTTTTGGAGGTTCTAAATCTTATGGAGAAGGCACTTTAGAAAGTGGTGTTATAAAAGCAGGATTTGTTTTTAAACTAGGTGAATTAAAAAAATCAACTCAAATCAGTATGAAAGAAAAAGATGAATTGAAGCAAGAAATAAGTGATCTAAAAGCAAACAATATAAACATTATTTCTCAAAATAAAGCACTTTTAGCAAGACTAGAGCGACTAGAAAAAGTAGCACTAGGTGAGTCTAAATCAAAAGATTTAGCAACTATAAAACTACCCTAATTAAGAAGAAATAATAATCACAGTATTATCACAGTCGCAAAAGGTGCGTATTCTTTTAGAGATTTTTTATTGTGATATCAAGTGATCCTAAAGATCACATTTTCTACGTCGTATACTCGCTATTGATTTCAACATATTTTTTAGAAAGATCGCACCCCCAAGCTGTGCCTTTCGATTCGCCAGAATTTAGATTAAGCATAATTTTTACAATATCATCTACCAAATATCTACCTTTCATTCTGGACTTAATATAGTCTGTGACTTTTTGTGGATCATATTCATTTAACTTGCCTTTTTCCAAAATGTGAGCGTTTCCTATATACAAGTCAACGTCATCTAAATTAAATTTAACTCCAGAATTACCTGCAGCAGAAATGATTCGTCCCCAATTTGGATCACAACCATGTATCGCAGTTTTTACCAAGGCAGAATTACAAATAGATTTCGCGAGCATAATGGCATCATCTGTATTTTTTGCTCCTTGAACCAAAACTTCTAATAAACAATTGGCTCCCTCTCCATCCCTTGCAATATTTTTTGCCAAGTTCTGACATACAATATCAATCCCTTGTTGGATAATTGGAAAAAACCTTTTTTCAATTTTCTCTCCTGCATTTATTCCAACAAAAGAATCATTTGTGCTTGTCTCTCCATCAACTGATATTGCATTAAAAGATTTTTGAACCGCAATAGCAATCATTTTATCCCATTCTTCTTTTTGAATGCCCGCATCACAGGTTAGGAAAGCAAGCATTGTAGCCATGTTGGGGTAAATCATTCCAGAACCTTTTGCAAATCCTGCTATTTTTATTTTTCTACCTTGAATAATCGTCTCTATTGACACTTTTTTCAAAGTCAAATCAGTAGTTAAAATTGCTTCTGCTGCATTTTCAAAATTATTACCCTTTAAATCACTAACTAAATTCGGTAAATTTTTTACTAAATCATTTATTTGTATTGGAACACCAATTACACCAGTTGAGCACATTAAAACTTCTTCTTCTTTTATTCCTAAAAGTTCCGCAATCTTTCCTGTAGCAATTTGAAAATGTTGAATACCAAGATTTCCTGTACATGCATTTGCTTGACCAGAATTAATTAGTATTGCTCTGACCAAACCTGAAGTTGTTTTAATCCTTTCCTCACAAATATCCACACAAGAAGCTCGAACTATTGATTGGGTAAACATCCCACTAAAAATACTTCCTTCAGGAGCGAGTATTAGTGCTAAATCTTTTTTATTAGAAGCTTTTAAACCAGCAGATATCCCAGCAAAAAGAAACCCCTTGGGTGTCACCTTACTGTCATCAACAAACGACCAATTGGAATCTAACTGGCTCAAACTTTTTGGTATTTTAATTCATACTAACTACTCTTTAATACTAAAGAAACTAAGTAATTAGATTATTATTAATTATATGGATATTCTGCAAAAATTAAAAAACAACCAAAGAAGGATTGGTTTAACAGGAGGTATTGCAAGTGGTAAAACAACCATAACTAATTACATAAGAAAACATAAAAACATACCAATATTAGATGCAGATCATTTTTCAAGAGAATTAATCAAACCAAACACTTATGGATATAAAAAAATTTTAGATTATTTTGGAAATAAAATTATTGATAATAAAAGCAATTCAGAAAGGGAAATAAACAGAAAACTTTTAAGGAACATTATTTTTAAACATTCAGCAAGCAAGGAATGGATTGAAAAACTACTTCACCCCTTAATTAAAGAAAGAATGATAGAAGAATGCAGTCAATACAAAAATAATCAAACTATAGTATTGGCTATTCCATTATTGTTTGAAGCAAAATTTGAAGATATTTGCACTGAAATATGGTTAGTTAAATGTCCTAAAGAAATACAAAAAAACAGACTTATCACAAGAGATAAAATTAGCGAAAAAGAAGCATATGAATTGATAAATTTTCAATTAAGTTTTGAAGAAAAAAGAAAATTCTCAGATATTATTTTAGAGAATTCAGATGATCAAAATAAATGGATCAATACGATAAAAGAGCTTCTTTAAGCTTTAGCTATTTAATTTTTCCATAAGAAGTTTATTTGCAAGTTTAGGGTCAGCTTTACCTTTTGTTCTTTTCATAAGTTGCCCAACAAAAAAACCAAGTAACTTAGTTTTGCCATTTTTAAATGCTTGAACTTCATTTGGATGTTCATTTATAAGTTCATCAATTATTGGTGAAATACTTGAAGAATCAGATATCATTGCCAACCCTTTTTCTTCAACTAATTTTTTTGGGGAAATATTTTTTTGAATAAGTTCAGGTAAAATTTCTTTTGCAATTTTTCCACTAATTACATTTTTTGAAATCATGTTAATCATTTCAGCAAGATTTTCAGGACTAAGCTTTAATTCACTAAAACTAAGTTTGTTTGATTTCAAATAGCCCACAATATCACTTGTAACCCAATTTGAAGCTAGTTTAGCCTCGGCACCATTTGCTACTGTTTCTTCAAAAAAGTTTGCCATGCTTATTTCATCAGAAATTACCCTTGCATCATATGCAGACAACCCAAATTGACTTACGTATTTATTTCTTTTCTTTGAAGGTAATTCTGGTAGTTCTTTAAACCATATTTCTTGTTGGGCTTTTGTTATTTCAATTGGACCTAAGTCAGGATCAGGAAAATATCTATAGTCACTGCTACCTTCTTTTAATCTCATACTTTTCGTTAATTGCTTAGCTTCATCCCATAACCTAGTTTCTTGGAAAATTTTTCCTCCATTTTCATAAACTTCTATTTGTCTGGCTATTTCATAATCACAAGCCTTTTGAATTGCAGAAAATGAATTCATATTTTTTATTTCCACTTTGGTGCCAAAAGGAGCATTGGGTCCTTTTCTAACTGAAATATTGACATCGCAGCGTAATGAACCCTCTTGCATATTTCCGTCTGATACCCCTAGATATCTAACTGTTCTTCTTATCTCTGAAGCATATTCAGATGCCTCTTTACCTGATCTAATATCTGGTTTACTTACAATCTCACAAAGTGCTATTCCGGCACGATTATAATCAACTAAAGAATACTTAGAGCCAGCTAATCTATCACTTCCTGAATGAACTAGTTTTCCGGCGTCTTCTTCCATATGTAGCCTTTCTATACCAATTTTTTTGATATAAGGTTCTTTGTCCTTTTCAATTATTTCAACTTCCAACCAACCATTTTCAGCTAGTGGCTCATCAAATTGTGAAATTTGATAATTTTTAGGAAGATCAGGATAAAAATATTGTTTTCTATCAAATTTACAATGTTCTGCAACGTTTAAATTTAATGCTAACGAGGTTTTTACAGCATACTCAAGAACAGTCTCATTCAGAACTGGAAGAGTTCCTGGCAACCCACAAACTACAGGATCTATATGGGTATTAGGTGCATCACCAAAAGCTGTTGACGCAGATGTGAATATTTTGCTTTTCGTATTAAGCTGTACATGAGTTTCCAAACCAATCACAGCTTCCCAAGATTCCAAATTGTTCATTATTAAAAGTCTCTTTATTAATATTATTGGATATAAAGGAAAAGAGGACCAAAACACAAATAAAAATATTAATTTTTAAATGGCACAAGAAACCAAAAATTCAATATTAATAATTGGAGGTGGACTTTTAGGTTTATCTATTGCTTATGAATTTTCTAGAAATAACTTCAAAGTTTTAGTTTTAAGCAAAAACAGAAATGAATCAGCTGGATTTGTTGCTGCAGGAATGTTAGCTACTCATGCCGAAGGGCTCGAAGATGAATTACTAAAATTTGGCCAAGAAAGTCAAAATCTAATTCCAAAGTGGATACGAAGTATTGAACAAGATAGTAATATTAAATGCGGTTTAAAAAAATGTGGCATAGTAGTTCCTTTTAAAAACAAAGAAGATCTTGAAGAGTTTCCCACTTATAAATATGGAAAATATTTAAATCACAAAGATCTTCAAACAGAAATCAATGGAATGAATTCTATTTGGAAACATGGTTTACTTTTTGAACAAGATGGTCAAATAGATAACCGAAGAAAACTGATGCGTGCTCTTGAGAGAGCATGCTCCTTGAATGGAGTCGAATTTCAAGAGGGATCAGAAGTAGAGGATTTGACATTCGAAAAAAACAAAATTACAGGTGCAACAGTTTTATGTGCCACTGGGGAAATAAAAAAAATTAACTGCGAAAAAGCAATTATATGCAGCGGTGCGTGGAGTAAAAAAATTTTTAATAAGATTCCAGTCTTTCCTGTAAAGGGACAAATGCTATCAATACAAGGTCCAACAAATTTTTTGAAAAGGGTTATTTTTGGTCCAAAAACTTATCTAGTTCCCCGTGAGGATGGACTTATTATAGTTGGAGCGACAGTTGAAAAAGATTCAAAATTTAATCAAGGTAATACTCCTAATGGAATAAAACAACTGCAAGAAGGCATTCGCTCTTTATTGCCAGAAGCTATTAATTGGCCACAAATGGAACATTGGTGGGGCTTTAGACCTTGCACACCAGATCTAAAACCAATAATTGGAAAATCAAAAATTGAAAATCTTTATATAGCTACAGGACATTACAGAAATGGAGTTTTATTTTCTGCAATAACAAGTGATCTTCTTTTGAAAATAGTTCAAAATAAAAATCTCAAAGAAATAGAGAAAAGCTTTTTAGAAAAATTTAGTTTAGATAGATTTGCGATTTAAATTTTAATTTTCAGATCGCCATTTCGAATCAGAAGTTTCCCACTCACATAATTCCTCTTCGTTAAACCATAGATCAATTTCAAATTTTGCTGTATCTTCTCCATCAGAACCATGAATAATATTCCTTCCAATATCAATAGCTAAATCACCTCTAATTGTTCCAGGCTCTGCTTCCAGAGGTTTTGTTGCACCTATTAGTTTTCTAGCGCTCAAAATAACTCCTTCGCCTTCCCACACCATTGCTACAACAGGACCACTTGAAATAAAGTCTACTAAATCACCAAAAAAGGGTCTTTCTCTATGTACTCCATAATGATTTTGAGCAAGTTCTTTTGAAGGAATTAATTGCTTTAATCCAACCAATTTAAATCCTTTTTTTTCAAATCTGCCAATAATCTCAGAAACATATCCTCTTTGAACTCCATCTGGTTTAATTGCAATAAAGGTTCTCTCTTTAGTCATTTAGTTAATAATCACTCTATGTATATTCAACTTTTGGGTGGTAACTTGGCAAGTAATCATTAAAATAAAA